>JACQZQ010000056.1 GCA_016213785.1 Acidobacteriota bacterium | reverse complement strand
TCTGTAAACGCGATGATGGCGAAAGCCAGAAATCGCGCTCCCTTTACTAAGTTATTCAATATCAATAACTTATCTGATCGGTAAAAATCCTAGTAAACCAGATTTTCTTCACAAATACAGAAAATGATTTACACCCTCAATTTATCTTTTCTTAGCATTAGCTTCAACCATATCACTTAAAACTCTAAGATCCATCCCAGAATACTCTCTTATATAATCAAAAATCTTGTTAACAAAGGCTAATTATTTATTCTCAAACCACTTCTCTAAATCAGTCTTAAGTTCATCACTTATTTGTCCAAAACGGCGATTTAACATTTTCAATATTAATTTGCTTTCACCCTCATGTACGCCTTGAACTAAGCCTTGTTGGATACCATCTTCCATCCAAGAAAGTAACGATTTGCATAATTTGCTCCTTTTCTGAAGGAATGATTTGCTCAATGTTGGTTTCTTACTTTGAGGTGGCTAGGTTGTTTGTAAAGTAACCAAACAACCTAGTAAAACCCTTTTTTGTAACACGACCAAATTTCTATTGAATTATCTATTAATCCCTTTTTCTTTAGGTTGACTATATTCTTCTGGATGAAGATACAAACCTTTTTCACTGTCGTTCTTTTCTACTTCTACTTGCACTCGATGTACTTCTGCCCGAAAATAACCGCAAGCCTTTGAATTATTAAGCTATTAGCTATTATTTACTTTTAAGCAGCTTATTAGCATTACATTTTGTACACTACCCAAGACTTGGTTTAGTTTTGATATTTGATCTGTATCTGTAGTTGATGCATACTTACTTTAGGGATGCTCTCGTGGATTCAATACCCCTACAGTAACGGTATAGCAACTTTGGTTGGTATATATTTTTTTGGTTTTCCTGACATGACAATTTCCCTTTCTTTTAGTTTTTATTGTCCATGCCAGCTTCCTTCTAGTCCATTTTCACTTGGAGCAAAACACCTCTATCTCTACTAAACGTCCTTGTCCCATTCCATTTCTAACTCATACTCTTGAACTACAGCTATTTGCTTGCTTTTATCATTTTCTAGCATTATTTTTATCTTAGCCGTTTTTTATCCTCCTGAGTTTTTCCTCTCAAGAGTTGAATTTATGGCTTTCTTCTATCACAGAATTTTTTACAGAAAGAAATTTTAAACTAGCTAAAGGCAAGAAGGTGTTTAAGGATGAGTATAGAACAAAGAAATTTGGCGGATACAGGGATAAAGGTTAGCATTTTGGGATTTGGTGCTGGATTAATAGGTGATGAAAGTACTAGTGAAAAACAAGTAGATAAATTGCTAAACGCAGTACTTGACTATGGAATAAACTTAATAGATACAGCTAGAAGTTATGGTATTTCTGAAGAAAGAATAGGGAAATATATTTCTAAAAGGAGAAGGGAATTTGTTTTATCAACAAAAGTAGGTTATGGAGTAGAAGGTTATGAAGATTGGACATATGACTGTATTAGTGCTGGGGTAGAAAGAGCATTAAGAACTTTAAGGACAGACTATATAGATATTGTACATCTTCATTCTTGCCCTTTAGAAACACTTAAAAATACTGGTGTTATAGAAGCATTAGCTAAAGCCGTAGAAGCAGGTAAAGTACGTGTAATGGCTTACTCTGGTGAAAATGAGGCTTTAGAATATGCTGTTAGTACAGATAAATTCAAGTCTATTATGACATCGATTAATATATGCGACCAAAAAGTAATAGATAATATAGTTTCTAAAACTAAAAGGGAAAACTTTGCAGTTATAGCCAAGCGACCTTTAGCTAATATTGCTTGGAAGTATAAAAAAAGACCTTATGATAATTATGCTGAAGAATATTGGTTGCGCCTAGAAAAAATGAACTTGCAATTTGATATAGCCTACTTAGAACTAGCTTTAAGATTTGCTGCTTTTACTGATGGAGTTGCTAGTTGTGTTACTGGAACTACTAGTCTAGAGAATATTAAGCAAAACATTGAAATACTAGAAAAAGGGTCTCTACCTAGTAATATTCTTTCTAATATAAAATTAGCTTTTAATACTAATGATGACAATTGGGTCGGCCAAATATAAAATAGAGCATTATGCACATGATGATCCAGAAAGCCCATATTTTGGCAGGCAGTCTTTGCTCAACTTCCTTCTATGTTTCCTGTTGCCTCTAGAAAGTTAGTTAGTTAGTTAGTTAGTTAGTTATTAATGCTTAAATTTCATAAATGTTTTAACAAAGAATTACTATTAAGATTAAGTCTGTCACATATTATTGAACCAACTAATTTACTATTTGAATTTAGAGTTAAGCTTCCAGATGGAGCATTGATTGTTCCATAAAACTCTGTACTACTGTTAAGAGTAGCTCCAGTGCTCTGAATATTGACCAATAAATTTTCAATCTTTGCACTATTCCCCATTTTAGAATTACTGTTTAAGACAAGACTGTTTTTTATATTAATTGTTACTTTACCTCTTATCTGTACTTGAGTATTAGTATTTAATTCTAAAGATTGTAGGTTGTAAGTTGTTTCTTCATTATCTTTTCCAAATATGAACCCTGACCTACCATGTGCTCTAAAATTGCCATAACTGCCCTCTGGAACTTCTAAAGTTAAATTATATTTTCTGGTCAGTATTAAGTCTCTTAGAGTAGAAAAGTTGCCAGGGTGCTCACCTTTGACTAAAGCTATATCTCTTAGCCCTTGGGGTGGAACAACACTAGGGACTGGCTCTATGCTTACTGCATCAGTACAGGTAATTATACGTTGTATTCTGGAACTACCGTTTAGTTTAATTCTGTAGTTAGATGGATATTGGTTTCCATCACCTATTACTTTTGCTTCATAATTAGCATTAGAACTTGCATAAACTTCTGGGCTACCAGGAACATAAATATCACCTATTACTTTTGCATTACCGTTTATATCAAATGATTCTGCTAATAAAACTCTTATTGAACCTTCAACTTTTCCTTCCCCATTGAGCTTTGGGCTGTGTCTGGTTATAAAAGTCTTCCTTGATACTTGTAAGTTAGGATTTGTTAGATTTGTTTTTGAAGTAACAATTTTAATGTGATGAAAGTTGTTATTTGCCAGTAAGGCGCTTGAGCTTATTATTTGCCACATCAGTATCAATACTAAAAATTTATTTTTTTTCATACAAATTATTCCTTATGCTTACCTTTTTAGCTATTAATTACTAGCCTTATATTTAATTTGGTTAATATTACTATCAATTTGTTATTCAGTGTTTTCAACTAAGCGTAACACATTGGAGTTATGAATAGGAGCCATATTAACTTGAGCAATAGCAACTAATTTTTCTTCCAAACCATTTCTAACAAAAACATCAACACGAAGACGAATAAGCCTATTTCCTGATTTTATAATTTCTGAACGAGCAAGCAGAAATTGACCATCAGCCCTTTGAAGGCATTCAATGTTAATGCTAGCTGTTTCTGATAATCTATCTTGTGCTAGACATAAAAGACCTGCTGCCGCATTGGCTATATAGGCCATATCCCCTCCAGCAAAGTTTCCTAATAAATTTGGTCTAAAGTTCTCCATCAGCGTTAGAAATCCTTTTTCATCGAACTCTAGGCTAACATAGGGGTGTTGATCCAATACTGGTTTTAGCTTTCTTCTTATTTCTTGTTCTTGCATATCGTCCTTTAAGATGGCTCCTTATAGAATTTAGGAAAATCATCAGAGTTAAATCAACTTATGATTATGATATTAGGGGGTTCTGGTCAGGTTTTCTGCCCAAAATTTCATCTAGTAAATCATTATCAAAAGCAATATCTTCTCTTACAATATAATTCTTTAACTTTGTAAGCAAAATCAGAAGTCGAATAATTAATACCAATAAAGGAGTTATGGACTCGCTCAACAATCTTTCCCATCAATTTCTTTTCTTTTAGATATGCTATTGAGTCTTTGAATTTTTCCTTACGCAAAGTTATAAAATCCTGCCTTTTTCCCTAGTTATTTTCCCTGGTGCTCAAAAGCTTTATCTAGCATATTTTACCAAGACATTTAGCTTTAATTACTTTTTCGAAAATTATTCAAACAACTTAGAAATACAAAGCAATAGAAATTGGTTCTGTAACCAACATTTATTTGGCAGCGTACCTATGAAATGAAAAACAAATTTGTGGTAGGCGAGGTAATTTGTGAAAAAGATATTAGTTCTATGGTTATTTGTATTTTTTACTGTCGTAAGTATTAATAATAGTTTTAATGGCTCTGTTTTAGCGCAAGAGACTAAGAAATTGCCTAAAATTTGGGTTATTCATACAGATGAAGTTTATCCTGGTAAAGTCAATGAGTTTGAAAGATTAGTTCAAATTCAATCAACAAACTTAAACAATATCTTCAAGGAATATAAAGTAGCAATTAGACCTAGTTATGAAATCAGTACCAATGATTTCAGTTATTTAACATTTAGAGCATATAACTCATTTTCAGAATTTAGTGAACCTAGTAAATTACCACCAGAAGCAATCAAACGAGCAGAAGAGAAAGCCTATTCCCTTGATGATAAAATACATAGTTGTTTACAAAACCATTATAATCAGATTTGGTACTTAGATGAGGAGTTAAGTTATTTTCCAAACAAATCCAAACAACAATCATTACCAAAATTTATGCGTATTCGCTCAGAATGGGTAAAGCCTGATAAAGGTGACGCTTATGATGCTGTAATCAAACAAGTTAAAGAGGCTTTAGTAAAAGCCAAATACCCTATAGGTTATTTAGTTTTTTCAGCTAGTTATGGAGATGGGGCATGCAAGTTTTTATGGTATGCTGATAGCAAAGAGCAATTGCAAAAACTTGACAACCTTGAAGATGTTCTCTTATCCATATTTGGTAAAGAGCAAGCAAAAGAATTAATCCAAAGATGGAATGAGTGTTTGATTAAAGTCTCTGATGTTGACGCTTTTTCACGACCAGAATTAAATAACTTTGATATTTTGCAAAACTGGTTTGCTATACCAACTAATTAATGCGGGAATAGTTTTGAATCTTTTTTTTAGTAGGAACGTGTATAGTTCTATACTAAAAATTTTTTGAGGTGTATTGTGAAAATAAGAATATTTATTTTTTTGCTTATAACTGCTTCTTGCCTATCAATAACTAGTTTTGCCAAAAATAATTTAACCAAAGCGCCAAGTAAAGAATATAAAAAAAGTAGTAATGTTACTAAACCCATACAAATAAATAAAAAAAATATTAATTTCAATTCTTGCCCAAATATTTCTCCTATAAAACTATCCATTGGTGTTACAGACGAAGAAGGTCGCAATATTATAAATCTTAAAAGAGAAAACTTTGCAATTTTTGAAGAAGGTAAACAACAACAAATCTCTGATTTCCAAACTGCTAATAACTTCCCTCTTTACACGGCCATTATTTTTGATAATAGTTTAAAAGCAAAAGGGCAATTAAAATTTCAAAAAGAATCTGTTTCCAGTTTGCTTTTATCTATTCTTAAAAGTAGCAATTCTAGTAATCAAGTTTTAGTTACCACTACTAATACTGAAGTATTCCAAGATTTCAGCCAAGATTTAGAGCTATGTTACAAAACTCTTAATAATATTAAAACTAAAAACACTACAGATATTTCGCTATATGATTCTATCTATATGACTTGCCAAAAAAATATGGCAAACCTTTTGACCCCTAACAAAGTTATTGTGGTTATTTCTAGTGGTTCTGATACATCAAGTAAACATACTTTGCAAGAGACAATAGATATAGCTCAAAAGTCTCAAACAAAAGTCTTTTTTGTTAACTCTACAAACACGAATTTTTTTGCTGACTCGCTTAATACATCAACAGATGAAGGTTTAAGGAGTAATGATACAAATTTGCAACAACTTTGTGAGCAAAGTGGAGGAAAAGTCTTTTTACCCAAAAACGTTATAGAGTTTGAACGAGCATTAAACTATATAAATGGTATATGCGCTAAAGCTTATTTGATTAGTTATCAACCATCTAATAACGAGAGTGGGTATCGTAGAGTCGATGTAAAACTTCTTAATACTAAATCCCCTAACTATAAAGCTTCTACAATAGCAGGTTATAATAGTCCTTTTAACACAAGTGCAAAAAAACCTAGTGTTGGAAATGGAAAACTCAAAAAAAGTAGCAAAACACCTTTATCTACAAGAAAATAATAGGTTTAGACAGTAACAATAAAAGTTAGATAATTAGAGATAATTAGAGATAATTAGAGATAATTAGCTAAACATTGCAAGTAGTCTATCTTTATAATTGCGGCCTAAATTAAGCTTAGTACCATCCTTAAGGGTAATTACATAATCTCCATGTGTCCAAGGGGTAATTTCTTGTAAAAAATCTATATTGATAATATTTGAGCGATGAATACGAATAAATTTTTCTGGATCAAGTTGTTGTTCTAGTGAGCTTATATTTTCTCTATGAAGGTAGGTATGTTTTCCAGCATGAAGATTTACATATTTTTCTTCTGCATCAATCCAGTTAATATCATCTGTTTTTAGCACTATCATTCTATTATTTGTTTTTAACAAAATACGTTGTAAGTATTTTTGTTTATTTTTAAGTGTTAGCAATAAATCATTTATTTGTGTCAATTGATCTTGATTTGAAGTTTTAGTTAAAGCTCTTTTTAAAGCTTCTTGGAAACGTTCCTCATCAAATGGCTTAAGCAAATAGTCTAGAGCTTGGATTTCAAAAGCTTTTATTGCATATTGATCATAGGCAGTAGTAAAAATGACTTTTGGCATTATATCTAGTTCAAGTTCCTCTAAAACCTCAAACCCTGTTAAGTGTGGCATTTGAATATCAAGAAAGATAAGATCTGGCCTAAGATTTTGTATTACTGTTACAGCTTCAAGGCCATCTCCAGCTTCGCCAACTATTTCAAAACCTTGAGTGTTTTTAAGAAACATTTTTAGTTTTTTTCTTGCTGGGGGTTCATCATCTATTATTACTATTCTTAACACTAATGGCCTCCCGTTCTTGAGTTTCAAACGGCAAATCTAATCTAATACATAGCCCCTCTAGATTATGATTAAATAAACTTACTATGGCAGTTTCTTCATATAATTGTTTTATTCTTTTTAATACATTAGAAAAGCCTATTCCTTTTTTTGCCACCTCACTTATATCGCAATAAATTCCTGGGCCATTATCACTAACACTTAGCAGGAGTCGTTCTCCCTGTTTTTCACATTTTATCTGAACAAAGTATCTATTAGCATTGCTAAGGTCATTATGCTTAATAGCATTTTCTACTAGTGGTTGCAAAATCATATTTGGGACAAGAGCATTTAATGATTCTGGAGTAATTATAAGTTCTATTACTATTTTCTCTTGAAAGCGTGCTTTCATTATTTCCAGATATAAATTTACATAGTCTAGTTCTTTTTTTAGGGAAACTTTTTGAAAATTTGCACTCTCTAGTGTAAGCCTAAGTAATTTGCTTAGGGACGAGATCATTTTATCAGCCGCATAAACATCTTCATACATTAGCGAAGAAATCATATTAAGCGTATTAAAAAGAAAATGTGGTTGTATTTGCGCTTTTAGGCTTTGTATTTGTGTTTGAGAGAGTTCATTAGCAAGTTGTGCAGTTTTCAATTCTAGTTCAGCAGTCTTTCTTTCTCGTTCTTGGTTTTGCTGAAAAAAGATAATAAGTTTATATCCAGCTAAAACAATACAAAAACTAATAAATTGCTTATGGTATTCCATTAAAAATCTATAAAACATATTATGCTTGTAATAATTTCCCAGGCTAAATATTTGATAGATAAATTGTCTAGAAACAAGCATTAATGTAGTATGAGTAACTCCATATACCAAGGAAGCTAATAAGTAAATTGGTAGCACTCTAAACCAATTAGACTTATATAAAGGAAACCTTCTAAATAGCCAGAGTAGCATAGGTATAAGAAAAACGCCGGAGTAAGCCCCTGTCATTTCATCAATTAACGGTTTGTAAAAAGGTGTAGGGTCATTGTCCATTAAATGTGTAGAGTTAACCACACTAAAGAGAAATAACCCTATAATTGTCCCCATACCAAAAAGTATCTTCCATTTATTTTGCTCAAATGTTTGCTCAATATTCATAAGTTTTAGTCTAGAGCAATATTTAAAGAGGACGCTTTAGGGTCTTTGATTAGTTCTTTTGATTTTAGAAAATTTAACGGCTTCATACCAAAAAGAACCCTAGTTAGATTAAATCTCTTTATTACTAAATGATAAAGTCCCATACAAAAACTAAATGTTAAAATAGTGATAATACTGTATTTCACCCATAAGTTAAGTTGCCATTGTATTACATAGTATCCAATAGCAATTATTACACTTTGATGTAGTATGTAAAAAGGATAGGTAGCTTCACTTGAATAAATTAATATAGGGTTTTCAAAGTTAAGATATTTTTGACCATAACCTACAAGAGCAATAACCCAAAACCAAGCTATAAATATTTTTAAGATAGAATAAGTAATTCTAAGTGTATTAGACCAATCCCCATCAATAAACCAAATAATATAGAAAGGAATTAGTGTAAGCAATGCCATTAGAATATTTAGTGTTCTTTGTTCTTTTATAATCTCCCACAAACGGATGTCACAACAAAGCAAATAGCCAAATAAGAAGAAAGAAAAGTAGAAAGTAAAATACGCCCAATCATGAATAAGATCATGTGTTTCTTCAGGGAAAAATGGCCTTAGTATAATTTGACTAAGTAAAATAGGTAGAGCTAGAGTAAGTAATGCTCCTGGTTTAGAAAAGAACTTTACCATTAAATCAAAGAGTTTTTTTGATTTCTCTTTTCTTAAAAAAACAAATAAAGGTAAAGCAATAACAGAGAAAATCAATAAATAAGCAATAAACCAAAGATGATGCCAGCTAAAACTCCCTTTTGGATAAGGAATAAAGTGATAAACGGTTGGGTAGAAATCCCAAAATGATGAATAGAGACTTATTTTTTCATAATAAATCTGTGGTGGGACGATTACAAAAAACCCAAATACTAAAGGGACTAATAACCTTTTAACCCTATCGCTCAAATATTTTTTAGTAGACTTTTTACCTAAAGCAAAATATGTAGCGGCTCCTGAAATAAAAAGTAACAGAGGCATACGCCATTGATGGAACCAAACCATTATGTCTTCTAATAAAGTAGAGGTTTCTTGGTTTTTTATATGCCAACTCCAACTAACAAAAGCCATTCCTACGTGATAAAACAAGAGTATAACAATAGCAATTATTCGTAGCCAATCTAGCTCATAATGTCTAGAAGACGGATTTTGTAAATCATTCATAAAATTTGCCTTTTCTTAAAGTTAAATATCTAGTGTGTAGTTAAATTAACCTTAAAAAAATTTTGTCTCTATTTTTTTGTCATAAACAGCAAATAAATGGTTATAAACAGCAAATTTTGTTACTTTAAATTTAGAAATTATTTAGTGTTGTGTTACAAATCAATCTCGTAAATTTTATAGTAAAAATTTAAATTATAGCGCTTAAAGAAAAAGCATTGACAGTTATCGTTATCACAACTATTGTTATATCTATGAAATCAAAACTACAGAATGAACTAAAACCAAATAAAGCATTTGAAAGTTTGCAAGAAGAAGCTCTTCTTAACATTATAAAAACAACTGAAGTATTTTCTTGGCGAGCTTCTAGTTTATTCAAAGAAATAGGCTTAACTGCGACACAATATAATGTTTTACGCATATTAAGGGGAGCGGGAAATGAAGGTTTACTTTGTAGAGAAATAAGTGAGCGTATGTTTACTAAAGATCCTGACATTACTCGTTTGTTAGATCGTCTTGAGTCTAGGGGTCTTATTTCAAGAAATAGAGATAATCGTGACCGTAGAGCTATTACTGTTAAAATTACTGATCAAGGGCTAGAAGATTTAAAGTCTTTAGATAAACCAATAACAGAACATCACCAACAACTTCTTGGTCATTTAACCCAAAAACAATTACAGCAACTTATTTCTTTACTAGAGTTAGCTAGAAATAATATTGAGTAGTTTTTTATATAGTCGTTATAACAATGATCCTAATAAGGATATAAAGCTATTCTTTATTATCTTGGGTAGGCTTAAACAACATTCTAAAAGCTTTAAGAGCAGCAGGGTGATAAATGGTTGAATGTTTTTCTTCTGGCATTTTTTCATAATGCCAGCGAAGTGTAGAAGGTGCGTGTTTACTAAGAATTTTTGCTAATTCTCCAGTAATATCTGCAATAACTTTTTCATTACTACTTGCAAAATACAAATTTTTCTTTAGCTTAGGCTGTGGTAGTTGTTTATCTGCCATTTTTACGAGTTTTTGATTATTCCACCAAAGACTAGGATCAAAAGCTATATAAGTATCAAACAAATCTGGTTCTAGGAAAAAAGTCTCCATTACAAAAAGCCCTGCAAGTGATTCTCCTATAATGACCGTTTCATTAGTTGTTTGATAGCGTTCTTTTATTTGAGGCATTAGCTCATTTTTTAAGAACTTTCTAAAATTTTCTGAGCCACCTACACGTATAGCGATCTTTTTATCATCCTCAT
The DNA here is from genome assembly GCA_016213785.1 of Acidobacteriota bacterium. GTDB lineage: Bacteria > Acidobacteriota > Blastocatellia > Chloracidobacteriales > JADJPF01 > JADJPF01. The sequence continues at coordinate 165,581 of JACQZQ010000056.1, read as the reverse complement.
TTTCAGTAAAACCTGTCATATCGCGCCGTCTTTCAGTATTTTCAATCCCTACTAGCAAAAATGGACGCATAGTTTGATTTCCTAAAGACACTTGTAGAAGCCCTGCTACATGCAAAAAATCTTCAGCAATTCCCCCATCAGGCATATAAATCACTGGCAATTTAGTATCTTGGGATTCTAAGTAAATTGAAGGAATATAAACATTTATGCGTCTTTTTTCACCAAGAATTTTGGAGTCAATTGTAAATGTCTCGCCTATGGCTAATGGTTCTGCTTTATTGATAGTTTTTGTAACAATAAAGTTATCATTATTGATTTTCCAAAGCTCTTGCTCAATAAGCTTGCTATCAGAAATAATCTTTTCATGTTCTAACCGACAATTGTTAAACTTTCTTCCACCTAGATCTATTTCATATTTTCCTTCAGAAAATTGCAAATCTTTTAATATTATATTTCCTGAATCACCTGCTAAATCTTTGATAATTATTGTCATATTTTTATTTTCATATTCTAAATAAAACCTAGCTTCAATTAACCCACAAATAGTTCTAATTGAAAGGATATTGCTTCCATCATTTAATTTCTTAAGCTCAGCTTTAACTTCAAGCTCATCAATCTTATTTTTGCTATTAACATCATAAGCTTTTGTATAAACCTTTATATTTGTATATTTTGAAGGCTCAATGGCATTTCCTTGTTTATCATTTAGGCTTATCCAAAGGAAGTCTCCACATCTTTGTCCATAAACAATATTTATATTTACTAATAAAAAAGCTGTTGATATTAATAAGTATAATAATTTCATAAATATACCTTCCTAAACTAATAGTAAATTTGCTTAATTAAACTTTTTCTATTCTAATTGTATTTTTTTCTATCATTTGCCTTTTTTCTTGATTTGATTTATTGCATTTGTTTGTTATTTTGTTTAGCCTCAGGGACTAAGATACTTTAGCAAAACAAATAAATCAACAAAGGTGGCAAAGGCTAAGAAAATGGCTTATATGATTCCTGAAACGCTTAATAACTTAGAAGCAACCGCAGGAGAAACAGCCCTATTTAAGTTGCTCCAAAATAAATTAAGTGATGATGTTTATGTTTGGTTCAATATCCCTATAAAACAACGTTTTGCAGATTTTATTGTTTTAGATCCTAAGCTTGGGCTACTTATTTTAGAAGTAAAAGATTGGCAACTATTTCAAATCAAAGAGATTAATCCTCACAATGTTGTTATAGAAACTCTTAGAGGTGAAAAAACTTGTGCTAACCCTCTTAACCAAGCTAGAAACTATGCACTTCAAATAGTTGATTTATTACAATCAGATCCGTTGCTAGTTCAATCTAATAACGGTTATAAAGGCAAATTAGCTTTTCCTTTTAGCTACGCAGTTGTTTGGAGCCGTATTAAATCAGCAGATTTTCAATCTGTTTTGCCTGAGTTATTTGAGATTAATAAAGCACTTTTTTTGGATCATTTAAGCCCTTCTATAAATACAGAAAAATTTCAACAACAATTACATCTACTTTTTCCCCAATATTTTAATTTTCACTTATCAGATAAACAAATAGACCGAATTCGTTATCATCTTTTTCCAGAAATAAGACTTCCTCGCAAACAATTTCCTATAAAATTACTTGAGACTAAAGAAAATCTACATTCTTTATCACAGCTAAAGCCTGATAGCGAAACTATACTTACAGTAATGGATGTAGAACAAGAACGTCTAGCTAAAAATCTAGGGGACGGACACCGTTTGTTAAGAGGTGTTGCAGGGTCAGGAAAGACTTGGACTTTAATTTGTAGGGCTAGGCTACTCTCTCAACTTCATCCTGATTGGAAAATTTTAGTTTTATGCTACAACATAAGCCTTACCACTATGCTAAAGCAAATGATAGATATGGTAGCTTTGCCTAAACACTCGACTAACATTAAAGTAACCAATTATCATCCTTTTTTAGCTCAACTAGCTACTACGGCTAAAGTTGAGCAACCAAGTGGTGAAGAATGGGCTGAAATCCTTTCCCAAAAGCTAAACAAGCTTATTGATAAAGAAAACTATAAACCCTCACTTTATGATGCAATCCTAATAGATGAGGCTCATGACTTTCATCCTGAATGGTTAAAGTTAATTGTTCGTTGCTTAAACCCAAAAACTAATAGCCTGTTTATAGTCCATGACAGTGCGCAAAATATTTACCGTAAAGGGTTTAGCTTTAAGAGTATAGGAATTCAAATCAAAGGGCGTACTAAAATATTAAAGACTAACTACCGCAACACTCGTGAAATAGCGCAACTAGCCTCTAGCTTTCTTAATTGTGGAATAAAATTTACAGATGAACTCTTAAAAGATGATGAAGGCCAACTCTTAGAAATAATAAGACCTCAAGCAACGCTAAGATCAGGTTCACCACCACAACTAATTGAATGTCAAAGTTTTAGAGAAGAATGTGCAGAAATAGCTGCTAGAGTAAAACTTTGGCTAGAAAAAGGTAAATATCCACCACAAGAAGTTTTAATTTTGTATGTAAAAAAAGGAGCTAACCCCAAAGATGAAAAGTATATACATGCTATTCTAAATTCATTAGAAGAAGCAGGGATAGAATATGAATGGATAACTCGCAACCAAGATTCAAAACGAAGTTTTGAGCTAACTTCAGCTAAAGTAAAAGTGTCAACCATCCACAGTGCTAAAGGATTGGACTTTGCTGCTGTAGCTCTAGTAGGGTTATCTTTATTGCCCTCCTCTACTGAAGAAATAGAAGTAGAAAGGAAGTTAGTATATGTTGGGTTAACGCGTGCTCGCAACGAGCTTTTAATTACCCATTGCAAAGACTCCCAATTTATTGTTGACCTTAAACAATGCAAGGAAAAACTAGCTTTTTAAGACCGTCTGGCTTATTACTTTGTGCTATCTCTGTAGTTATTTTCCCCTCTCTCCTTCACTCTATCACTTTATTGTTTTATTTCTTCTTATTCTAAATTCTTTTTTATATTTTCTTATTTCTTATTTAATTTTTCTTAATCTATATTGATTTCATTCTTATATTTTCTTATATTTTCTTATATTTTCTCACCCTTTGTGATAACATTAAGTTGCTTGGGTTAGTTATAAAATGCAAAACTAATCGCAAGATTAAAATAAAAGGATTAAAAGTTCTATAATTTATGGATTTACATTCTAAACTATTAATCGACAATAACAATATTTCAGAATTATTATTACTTACTTATAACGAAGCCATTGAGTTTTTAAAAACTCTAAATGAACGACCTACAAATAATAATTTATCTAGCATAGAGACTTTTGAATTATCTGAAAATGGCTTAGGCGCAAAACAAACTCTTGAATTATTTACTAAGCATTATTCTGCTTTTATCACTGGTAGTGCAGGGCCTCGTTACCTTGGGTTTGTCACTGGAGGAACTACACCTGCTGCAATTATTGGCGATTGGTTAACAAGTGTTTATGATCAAAATGCCAGTGATAAATCTAGCAAAGTGGCTGCTAATATTGAGCTTAGCGCTTTTGAAATGTTACGTGATTTATTTGGTCTGCCTAAAATTTTTAATGGTAACTTTGTTAGTGGAGCAACTATGAGCAATTTTGTTGGCCTTGCCATTGCACGCCAATGGTGGGGTAAACAACATAATGTTAAGGTTTCTGAAACTGGTTTAACAAATTTATCAAAGAGGCTATATGTATTAAGTGCTTCTCCTCATTCCTCTATATATAAATGTCTTTCTATGTTAGGTATAGGGAGAGAAAGTGTACAACTTATTCCAACCTTACCTCAAAGAGAAGCCATAGATGTAACGGCGTTAGAAAAAAAGCTACAAGAAATTCAAGAGCCTTGTATTGTTGTTGCCAATGCTGGTGTAGTCAATACAGTAGATTTTGATGATATTAAAGCCATCAGTAGACTTAAAGAAAAATATGTTTTTTACTTACATATCGATGCTGCATTTGGTGGTTTTGCAGCTTGCTCACCTAAGTATAAACATTTGCTTTCAGGATGGGAGGAAGCTGATTCTATTGCTGTTGATGCACACAAATGGCTAAATGTTCCTTATGATAGCGCTATAGAGTTAACTAAACATTTAGATTTACAAGTTGAGGTTTTTCAAAATTCCGCTGCATATTTGACTGAGCCTAATTATTTAGATGCTTTTCATCGTACCCCTGAAAATTCACGTCGCCTTCGTGCTTTGCCAGCATTATTTACTTTAATGGCTTATGGAAAAATTGGCTATCAAGAAATAGTGGAAAGAACTTGTGATTGTGCAATATTTTTAGGAGAAAAGATTGCAAACTCTTCTTTTTTTACCTTGCTTGCACCTGTAAAAATGAATGTTGTGGTCTTTACTTTTAATCAAACAAATATAACATCTGACCAAATAACATATTTTTTAACTTGTTTATGTCAGAACGGTAAAACTTTTCTTACGCCAACTAATTATAGAAATAGACCTGCAATGAGAGCAGCTTTTAGCAATTGGCGAACAACCCAAAATGATGTTGAAATTATTTGGCAAGCAATATTAGAAGCGAGAGAAAGCATCACGCTTTGATTGTTATAGGCTTTTTCTTGTTAAAATTATTATTAATAAAACTAAAAGCTCCTTTTGATAAAAACCAAAAGGAGCTTTTTTATAATTTATAGCTAAGTATTAAGCCATTATTTGCATTTTATTCCACATATTTGAACTTTGTTTAGTTACTAAATCTTCAGGCTTAGCAAATTGTTTGATAGCAGATATAGCTAGTTCTAAGGCTTCTAAAACAAGTTTTAAGGCTTGTTGATTAAAATCACTTTCAGGTGTTTTTACATCTTTATCAGGTGCTGGTGTTGGGTTTGGCTTTTTAACATCTCCTGGTTTACCACCTTTCAGCAGGGTTTCAATTTCACTAATTAAAGATTTAATTTGATTAAATAATTCCCCTAGTTTTTCTTTTATAGGATTATCTTTAACAGGATCACCTTTAACAGGAGGAGGCTCTGTTGGAGGAGCAGGGCTTGGTGTAGCAGGTGTTTTAGAGCCGCCTAATTTAGAGATTAGGTCATCTAGTTTTTTACTAATATTTTCAAGTTTAGAGATTAATTTATCTTCTTTTCCAAGAGTTGAAATAAGTTTATCTAATTGTTTTTCTAATCCTTTTAAGGTTTTATTTAATTCTTTATAAAGCTTGTCTACGGGTTTTTCTACTGGTGTTTCTACTGGCTTAGTATAGCATTCTTTAGCTTTATCCATGTTTTGTTCTTGAGGTTTACAAGTTTCAGTTTGTGGTGGGTTACAAACTTGTGGTGGTGGCTCAGGATTACAAATTTGTGGTTTGCATTGTTCTTGCATTTTTTGTTTCATCATTTGAGCATAAGGGTTACATACATAGCTTTCACAAGCATTACCATTTTGATAAGGTTTTGGTTCTGGTTGAGGTTTGTAAGGGTTACAATTTGGGTCATAAGGCTGTTTATAGGCTTCTGTAGAGCAAATATTTTGTTGCATTGCTACTTCTTTAGCCGCACAATCACTATATTGAGCTTTGCTACCAGCAAAAATCCCTATATTTCCATTGTTTGGAGTTGCACAATTATTTAAATTATCATTGAGTGAATTATTAGCAAGACTAGCGGAAGAGTTAATAGATACCATTGGTTTATCTCCTTTAATAACCTTAAGTCGCTTTGGATTTTATTCTTTCTGACCAACCACAGGAGCAAACACAATACCAAAAGCCAATATAAGTCTTAGAAAATCAATAAGTTTTCTATTTTATTGTAAAACAAAGGGTTTAGCCTAAAAGTATTAACCAAATCAAATTTTTATACCTTAAAAATAAAGATTTACTCTGCCATTTTTGGCACGACTAGAAATGCCATTTTCGGCAAGTCTGCCATTTTTGGCACGACTTTTTAATGCTATTATAAAAAATTATTATTTAAGTATTTTCTTAGCGGGCACTATTAACAAAGGAAACAAAACTTTAGCTTATTGTTTTGAGTCTTAATGTTTACCCTCAACGTTTACTAGTTAAGAAACTTCAATATATATAGGTCTGAGGCTAACAAGGAGAAAACTATGTCGTCATCATTTAATAAATTTCTAAAATTTTCGCTAATTTGCTTAATCTTACTTATGGCACACAGCCAAGTCTTAGCAGAAGAACCAACAGAAAAACCTATTGTTAGTAAAAATGAAAAAGATGATAAAAATGATAAAAATGAAAAAGATAATTCTCTTGCTAATGTAACTAAACGTACAACAGTTAATGGAGTAAATATAATTTTTACAGGTAATAATGAGGCTTTTGTAGAAGTTAATGGACAGTTGGTAAAAATTAATACACTAGCACAAAGTGCTACGGCAGTTAATGAAACTACAGCAGCTAGTAATGCCATAGTAGAAGGATCATTAAATCCAGCTGAAACTAAAGCTGAAACTAAAGAAAGTAGCGAAGAAGTTGCAGCAACTAAAGATAGTCCTCAAACAGCCGAACCAGAGCCTGTTGAAGAAACAAACCCTGAAGATTACTATGCATATGAACTAGTTAATCTTCCTACTCCTAAGCGTTATGAAAAAGGTGCCTTTAGCGTTCATTTTACTCATAGGTTTTCACAATCTCCTTTTGCAAGATCAGCAGCAGATTTATTTGGGTTTGATAGTTTTGCTATTTCTGCTTTTGGTTTTACTTATGGGATTACTGATCGTATATATGCAAAAATTTTCCGTACACCTTCATCACCTTTCCGTACCATTGAAATGGGCGGCGGAGTGCATCTACTACAACAAGGTAAGTCTATCCCTATTAGTGCTGCTCTCTATGCTAGTGTAGAAGGACGAGATAATTTCAATGAACACTTTACAACTAATATTTCTGGTACAGTAGGAAGATCTTTTTCTCGCTATGGTGGTGTATTTTTTGCTCCAACAGTTTCTTTTAATAATAATCCTGTTGCTAATAGCAATCCTGGAAAAACCAATACTACAGGATCTTTTGGGTTTGGTGGGCAAATTAATTTTCGACCTACTGGAAGTTTTGTAATGGAATTTGTGCCTCGCGTAGGCTATAAATCTCCTGGCTCAGTATCATCAGTTGCATTTGGCCTACAAAAACGTACTTATAGACATGTATTTACTTTAACCGTTTCTAACACTCAAAGCACGACTACAAGCCAGTATAATGCTGGATTTGGCACTATCACAGACCGCAAAGAATTTGCACGTGCGCTTGTAATAGGATTTAATATCTATCGTAGATTTTTCTAAGAATATCTCTAGGGAATAAAAAACTGAAGTCCTATAAGTTACTTAATTCTATAAGACTTCAGTTTCTATATATTTTTAATAGCTTCGCTTATCGCTTTATGAAAATAATGTAGGCTGTGTTCATAGCGAGCAAAATTAAAATGCTGATTTGCTCCTGAGCTTAAACCCTTTTGAATAGCTTCTCCCATCCAAAAATCTTCTTCTGTGGCATTTGTAAGAATATCTATATTTTTTTGCCAATGGCTTATTGCTTTTTCTGTTTCAGGTTTATTAGGAAGCAGTGTATTAACTATAATTATAGAATTTTCAATATCTAAGGGAAAAATACTAAATAATGTTGCATGGTTTTGCTCTACCAAAATTAATGTATTTGGAAAAACATAATATAAAATATTTGCATAAAGTCTAATATTCCAAGAGTCTTTGTCTAAGCCTTTTAGTTCTACTATTTTCCGTTTAGGAAAGAGATTTCTCATATGTAAACCAAATTGGTTATAAACCCCTACATTATCAAAAAATATTGGGAAAATAGTTTTTTTATGAGTCTGTTTAACATGGTAGCCTTCTAAAAATATTTCAACTCCTATTTTCCAATTCAAGGGTTTTCTTTTAGAAGTTAAGTGATAAGAAATATGTGTGTTAAAGCCATACGAAGCAAAATCTTCGCCAATATTTCCCAAGTATTCATCAATATTTAAGTCTTTTCCTGGAGTGGGTACTACCCAAATAAAACCATATTTTTCAACTACGGGTAAGTTAATAAGTCCCATTTCTTTACAATCTAGATCTGGAAATCCCTCTTGCTGCGGTATATAAATTAATTCTCCTTCTTGGTCATAAGTCCAAGCGTGATATGGACAAACAAAAGCTCTTCTCTCTCTTCCGCTAGGCTCACTTACTAATCGCATTCCCCGATGACGACAAACATTAATAAAAGCTTTTAGCTTACCATCATTATTTCTAAGTAAAACTATTGGAACACCTGTTTCATTATGACAAAGATAATCTCCTGGATTAGAAAGTTGTGTAGAATGTGCAATGATTAAAGGATAATTTCTAAATAAAATGTGTCTTTCTTTTTCCAAGGCTTCTAGAGAAAAATAATCTTTTATTGGCTGTTTATAAGACTCTGCCACCATATCAGTAGAGTTATTAGCAACTAAGTCTAAGACTTTTTCAATCAAGGCTATTTGAGTGTTTTGTTTCATAATTACACAGTCCTAAAGCTTTTAAGCCATTCAAATTTAAAGCTTTTTAGGTTTTTGATAATATTTAGAAATTTAAGAAAGTCAGTTTTAATTATTCGACAATAGCTACTTTCCAATTATCATAATCGTCTTTAGAAAAACGAAAATTTCCTTCACGATCAAAGGTAATTTTGTTATCCACAGTGTTTCCTACAACTTGTCTTTGGAAAGTTCCTTTTACTTGAGCTTTTATAGGCCAATATTTTTCAGTTTCATTAAAATCGCCTCTTTGTTTAATCTCAATAGATTCAACTTCTACATTAGCAGATTTTACTGTATTAGAAACAATGTTACCTAAAAATCCTTCTACTTTTGTTCCTACTATCCAAGTTGAAGGAAGTTCTTGTTTTAGCTTTGTAGTTATAAGAAGTTTGGTTTCTTCATCAGTAGGGCCTTGAGCACAAGCAAGTTGAATAAGCGCTAGGAAAAAAATTATTACTATAGATTTAGAACGAAGTTTTAACATTTTTAAGGTTTCCTTTCTTTTAGTCAAAGTTAATAACAACGTTGTTATTTAATAAAGCTATTTAATAAAGTTTAATTCATCTGCCATTAATTGTGCTGTTTGATAACGATCTTTAGGATCTTTTTCTAGCGCTTTCATAATTATCGAAACTAAGGTTTCTGGTATATCTTGACGTAAATTAGTGATAGGTTTTGGGTCTGCCTTTGTTATGGCTTCAATAATTTGAAAATAGGTTGAACCATCAAAAGGTAATGTACCTGTAGTAATTTCATATAATACAATTCCTAGAGAAAAAATATCTGACCGATTATCAATTTGTTCTTTTCCAGAAGCTTGCTCTGGTGACATATAAGTAACAGTACCCATTAAAATTCCTGGTTCGGTTATGTTAGTTGTGGGGTTAAATAATCTAGGGTCAGAAGAATTAAGGTCTGTTTCTTTTAAGTTATTAAAAATACCTGGTTTAGCTAGACCAAAATCTAGCATTTTTACTTTTCCTCGTTCATTAACTAGAATATTTGAAGACTTAACATCACGGTGGATAATCCCAAAAGAGTGGGCTTCAGCTAAGGCTAAAGCAGACTGAGAGCCAATACTAGCAATTTCCTTAAAAGAAAAAGGTGTTTTATGCAAATATTCACTCAAGGTTTTACCATGAACATATTCCATAACAATATATGGTATATCGTCTATTTCGCCTATTTCATAAATAGTTGCAATATTAGGATGGCTAAGCATAGAAGCAGTTTGAGCTTCGCGCAAAAATCGTCTACGAATAGGCTCATCAGAGGCATAGCGGCTTTTAAGTAATTTTATGGCTACAAGGCGTTTTAAGTGTTGATCTCGTGCAAGTAGAACTTCTCCCATACCTCCTTTTCCAAGCACTTTTAAGATTTCAAAATGATTTATTTTTCCCTGTTGTTTAATTTTTTCTAAACCATCACGAATAGGGTTTTTATTGACAGCATTCCTAAGTTTTTTCATATCAGCATGGGTAATAGCTGGATCTGTAGGAGGAATAATTTCATCGCTTTCAAAGTATTCTCTTATGCTACTACCACTAGGGGGAGTAGCTAGAAATTTATTAACATTAGCTATAGGAGCAGGACTAGAAACACGTGCAATTGCTGTAGCAAAAAGTTTTGAAAACAACCTTGCAGAATTTCCATCTTCAATAAAATAGCCTGCACGTCTAAGTTCTTCAAAAACATGCTCTCTAGCCTTAGGTCTAGATTGTCCTGCAATAAAAAAATTAATAACTTCTCGTTCTGCTTCGCCCATATGCTCCCAAATATAGCGAAAATGTACTCCAGCCTCATCTAAAAAACCTTCCTCAACACGTTTAGCGTCAATAAAATTACTGTTTTCAAGAATATGATCAAAGTAATTAGAACAAGCTATTTGAAGAAAAAAAGGAAAATACCCAGATAAAGAAATTATATCTTTTATAAAAGGTTCTAAGTTTATACCAGAATTAGTAGAAGGTTCTCTTATTAGTAAAGTGGCTTCTTCTAAACTAAATGGCCGTAAATAAATATTGGTAAAAATATTAAAAAAAGGTGAATCTGCAATCTGGTCTGTATGACATAAAACTTGTAATTCACGAGCAGACGAAGTTATATAAGCCACATCATAATTATTAGCAGCAGAGCGTAGAAAGGAAAAGAAATCTAGACTAAAAGCTTTATTTGCTGTAATTACATCAAATTCATCAAATAAAATTATTAATTTTTGGCGACGACGATGTAAATCAGCAAAAACTTTTCTTACCGAGTCAAAATCTGTTTGTGAAGGAGTTGCTAGCTCGCTAGTAGCCTCTGAAACTTTATAAAGTAAATCAGCAAAAAAGCTCTCGATATTGCTATAACGTTTTTCTTGTAAGTCCATAAAAACAAAAATATAGTTAGCAGAAATGTCTAGCTGTTGAGAGCGTATATCAGAAGCATAAATATAATTAAGTAAAGAGGATTTCCCGATTCGTCTTTCTCCAACAATAGAAACCGATTGAGGGCGAGAAGAACCAATGCGAGAAAATATTCTAGCTATCTCTTTACGCCGTCCATAAAACTGATTTACATCTCGAATTGCTACACGATTAAGATAAGGGTTTTTCATATAAGGTTAATTTTTATCACATAAATATGATTTCCACATATTCTATATTATCAAATAATTAACTTAGCAAAGTTCATTTTATACTTTAATTATAGGGTACGAGCTTCACGAACTACCCGCCAAATACTATGACTTTTCTTAATCCATAATCTAAGTAAATCTATCCGAAAACAAAATGTTTCATCACTGATTTTCTTTAAAACATCAACACGGGTTAATTCCTCTAAAGTTAATCTAATTGTATCAGTAGATAGCTTAACAGGGTAATTTTCTTTTTGGATTGCTTGAGCAATTCGATTAGCTGTAACAGCATCATTAGAATCTTTTAGTACTTCTGCAACTAAAGACATAACAAGTTTTTCATCATCGCCAAATCCATCCCAAAAATAAATCATTTGAGGTAAAGGATTATCAATAATTTCCTCAACTACTTCATTAAGATCTGACTTAAGTAAATAGTTACGTTTTGACTCATTTATATAGTCAACTATTGCCTGGCAAATATACTGAGTATAAAAAGGTTGTCCAGAAGTTAATCTATAGATAGCATCTTCTACACCTCGCCCAAAAACCAGTTTATCTTTAACAGGCTCAACAATAAGTCTTTTACTATCTCTTTCACTTAAAAAACTTACTTTACGAAATAAAGAGCGCCGCAAAAACTCTCTCCAATATTTACGATCTCTTTCTTCTAAACGCCTAGAGCCAGTAAAAACAAAAGAAAGTCTTTCGTGATTATCAATTAAACTAGCAAAAAAAGTAAAAATTTCTTTACTTAACTTTTTATCTTCTACTTTTGTTTCCAATAACTCATATTCGTCTATTAATAAAATTAATCTCTTCTCCCCAATAGACGATAAAATTTCATTTAGAAAGTCTAGAAAAAGATGGTAAGCATTTTTCCCTGTATCAGAAAATTGAAAGCTTTTTAACTCTTTAGTCCAAAAGCTATTATCAGACGACAGGCTATTATCATCAATTTCGCTAATAGTTTCGCCAATTAGACGAGCAATCCGACCAAAGAATTCATGCTCATTAGCTATTACCATTTCCTGCAAATCAATAAAGACAGGAATAAACTCTTCTCCAAGCCGCCCATTTAAGACTTGGTAGAGAATCGAGCTTTTTCCTGCTCTACGCTCACCGCATAAAACTAAGACCATACCCCCTTGAGCAGTTCCTTCTAGCTTTGTTTTCAAATAGTTAAAGTCATCTTCACGACCAAAAAACATTGCAGCAGTACGAATAGGATTACCAACAATATAAGGATTTGGTTCAATAGGAACAAAACTTTTGAGATTAGCAGGTAAGACATATTCACGTCTTTGACGCTGACGAATAAAAATTATTCCAGCAAAAGCAAAAGACATACTTAAGCCAATTACTAAATAAAACCACTTTTTTTTCCAAAAAGGTAAATCTATTTTAATTATTACTTGTAGAGGTTTTGCTGTAGCACCATATAAATCTCTATTAATAGCAAATACTTCAAAAATATGTTCTCCAGCGGGTAAGTCCGTAAATAAAGCTTCATTTGATAATTGTTTTGTAATAAGGCGATAAGGGTTTTCTTCACCATTAATAAGAATTCTATGAATAAAGGCTACATCTCCTAAAGAACTATTACTAGTAAAACGAAACTTAATATTATGTTGACCTGATTCAAGCTCATTTTTAGTAACTGCAACTCCATCAACTTCTACTTTGCAATCAACATTAGGTATAGTAAAGCTAGGAAGATGTCTTGTAAGTCCTGCTTCAGTAGCAAACCAAATAGCTCCACTGCTATCTTGAGTAATAGCACGAATTTCATTTCCAACTAACCCATGTTTTTCACGCGTGTAAGTAGTAATTAAAGGAGGAATATCTTTAATTTGCGGTATAAAACATTTTTTTACCTTGCCATCGGATGAAGCAAGCCAAAACATTTGGTCACGATCCTTAAAAATACTTCTAAAATCTTCTACCAGCCCTGAAATTCTTTCTGAGGGTATTACTTTTTGCTCTTTAAAGATTTCTATTCCTTTTGCAGTAGCAAACCATAAAATATCTGGGTTTGATCCTTCAATAATCCATCTAATATCAAGGCTTTCTAAAGCATCATTTTGCCCTATTACAGTTAAATCATAAGTTACAGGATCATAACGATATACACCACGATCAGTAGCAAACCAAAGTAACCTATTACTTTGTTGATAAATTTGTCTTACTTCAGCAGTAATTTTTAGAGGCTCAGGAGCAACAGCAGCAGGATAGACTTTAGCAGCAATTTCTGAATCAAAATGAGACACACCTTTTTTAGTAGCTACCCAAAGCGTCTGATCCTGAATATCTTCACAAAGATAGCGAACATCTGCACTTGCTAAACCTTGCTCTATACCTAAACGAGTCCATTTATTATTTTGTCTACGGTATAACCCATCAGATGTAGCTACCCATAAAACGCCCGTTTTTTGCTGTAAAATATGATAGATAGATAAATTTGTTGGTATTTCTATAATTCGACTAAATGTTACCCCATCAAAATAAATTAACCCTGATGAACTGCCTACCCATAAAGCACCAGGCTTATTTGTATCAGGTAACAGACTATAAATATTTGTATCAGGTAAACCTCTGCTAGTATTAAAATTTACAAAGCTATAAAAATCTTGTCTTATTACACCATTTTCTGTACCAAACCAAACATTGCCCTCTCTATCGGCTAAAAGAGATAGGATATGATCACTAGTTAACTGATCATCAACTTCATTTCTTTGTAAATCATACACATAGACACTATCATTTATACCTGAAAACCACAAATTTCCAACTCTATCTTCTACAGCAAGCTTAAAGGGTCGTCTTAACTCTTCTTTTTCTACAGTTAAGAATTTACCTTTTGATAGTTGTTTTAAGCCAATATCAGTTAAAAACCAAGTAATATTACGGCTATCTTCAAAAATAAAGTTTGTCGGCCAATCAATAGGTTTTCCCTCATCTAAAACAGGAATAATTTTTCCTTGTTCTATTTTTGCTATACCTTTAGGTGTAGCAACCCATACTATATCCCCTGTTTTATCAATATTTACACTATTAATTTTATCTGCTGGTAAGCCTTGACTGGTGTTATACTCAGTAAGAACACCTCTAGAATAACACATTAAGCCTTTTTCTGTTGCAAACCATAGGTTTTTATTTTTATCTTCAACAATTGAGCTAATAGGTCTTCCAGATAAAATAGTAGTAATTTCTATTTTATTGCTATTAGGAAATTTTTTCCTTAAACCTTTTGTAGTAGCAAACCATATAGTCGCATCACTATCTTGAAAAATAGTTTGGATATTCTCATTAGCTAGAACAGATAGGTGTAAGTTTTGGTTTTCTGCTGTTAATATTTGCTCACCATTAAACCTAACAACACCTTGTGAAGTACCTAGCCAAACTTCTCCGCTAATTCTGTCTTGCAAAAGACTTTGAACTGTAGCTACAACTGGTGTGGTATAACGTTCTTTTATTTTGTCTCCTATTGGTATGGGTGAGGCTCGTTGTAAGGCTATTGAGCGTAAAATAGTATTATTATCAGAGGAAATATATACACTATCATCTGTTACAATTTCAAAACCAGGCATTATTACATTAAGTTGATAAATACCTGGTTGTAGCCGGCCAAAATAGTAATTACCCTTAGGTGATTCTATAGCACGTTTTAATGTATTGTCTTGACCTTTTAATGTAACTGTTACATCAGAAAGTTTTTCCTGATAATTATCTAAAACTAGTATATGCAATGAACTAGGAGCAAGTTTAAATAAATAAAAGAATGGTTCTTCACGAGTAATAGGAATTACTTCTGTTTGGGTGCGAAATCCATCTAATGTAATAGAAACAGTATATTGACCTAGTTTTGGTAAAGAAATATTAAATATTCCATCTGAAGTAGTTAGTAAAGTTTGAATTACTGCTCCATCCAAAGAAATGGAAACGGTTGCGCCTATTTGAGGCTGCTCATTTTCATTAACTACTTTGCCTTGAAGAATTAGTCCTGATTGAAATAAAGCTATTTTGTTAGAGCTAATAGGGTAAAAAACTAGTTCACTAAAAACACCTATAGCTATTACTAAAATTAGAAATACTTTTAGCAATAGTTTAACTTTTAATTCTAAAAATTTATAAATAAAGAGTTTATGGTTATTCACTAAATTTAACAGAAGCTTTTAGATTATTGTTTCTAAATTATAGCTTTTATTTAATCTTTTCCAAAACAGACAAAAGAAGGAAACATTTTAGGATCATTGAGTTCTCCAACATCTTAAGCTTTAACTTAGCATGTGAGCGCCAAGAATATTAGGCAAAAGACTTTAGCGTCGCGATAGGGATGATAGAAAGATGTGGCATCCCTACGAGATCTTACATTGGTTATATTACTGTTTCTAACACTTACTTGCCAAGCTAAAAATATTTCCTGCCTTTGGCACTTTAAGATTTTCAACTACTTAACTTAAAACTAAGTGTTTTCAATTTTATATTATCACTATAAATGTAGCTACAGCTTTAGCTATAGAATATTTATTTTTTGTTATTTATCATTGAATAGCTAATGGCCCCTGGCAAACTAACAAGTAAGTTTATAGCTAGCCATAAAAAAGCTACAAGAGCAGCAGCGCTTTTAGCAGAGTCATTATCTATTCCTACGCTAACATATGCATTTGTTAGTAGGTATACGAAAGCTACTTCTCTAGTACCCAATCCACCAATAGAAATTGGTAACACGCTTATTAATAAAACAATAGGAACAACAACAAACATAGTACTAGCGTCAATTTGTGCACCAACAGCTATAGAAAGTTGGTGAACAGCTAAAATAGCAAAACCTTGTGCTAATATTGAAAGAAGTAAAGAAGAACCAAAAACATAATAGTTTTTCAAAAAAGCTTTAGTTAATAAACTTAATTCCCGGATTTTATTAGGCCAATGTTCTTTTTTATATTTCTCCAATAGGTTTTTAAATCTCTCCATTGTTTGTGCTACAAGTTCAGAAAATAATAAAGCTGTTAGACCACCAATAATTAAAGCTAGTAAAATAGCCCAAGTAGCATAGGATAGATTTTGATGAAAAGTATCATTAGGTAATGAAAAAGCAGCAATTGAAGCAACTAAAAGGATTACAAGTAACCCTACATATCTATCTAGCATTATTGAAAGAAAGGCTTCGTGTTTTTTTTCTTTACCTGTTAAGTACATAGCCTTTACAACATCTCCTCCCATAGAGGGAAGAAAATTATTACAAAACAAGCCTACAAAATGTAACTTTGTAACATGTAGAAAATTAGCCTCAATTCTTAAGGCATGCGCTAGGATTTGCCATCGTTTGATACCTAGAAACTGAGCTACTATTACAAAAAATAAAGCTATTAATAGTTTAGTTCTATCAGCTTGAAGTATTTTCTCTAATGCCTCTTTAGAGTCTAAACCTGCCCAATGCACCACAAAAGCTAGCATTGTAAGACCAGCTAATAATTTAACTATTTTAACTAAATTGTCTTTTAGCTTATTTCCTTCAGATTTATTTTCTTCCAGTTTACGCTCCTCTAGATCATCTTTTGCTAGGTTATTTATAACTTCTTCTGACATTTTATTTTCTACACTTTCTGCACAAGTTGGTTAACGCATTATAAAATCCATATTAACAACTAAACAACAACTTTAATCGATAACATTATAAAAACTAACTATTTTATAAATATCACCATTTTTCTCTTAAACCTCAGCAGGATCAATTCCTAGTTCACGCAATTTTGCAGCTAATTTTTCGGCTCTTTGGTGCTCGGTATCGGCTCGCTCGCGTTCAGTCTCGGCTCGTTTGTGCTCAGTCTCGGCTCGCTCGCGTTCAGTCTCGGCTCGCTTACGTTCAGTCTCGGCTCGCTTACGTTCAGCTTCGGCTTGATTTAATAATTCTTGGAATGTGATAAATTTTCGACCATCAGGAAAATAAATTGATAAACCCTCTAAACTAGGCTCAAATCTAATACCTAAAATTAAGCTAACCCATCCTGATATATTTTCAATTACTTGTAAACTCTCACCTAAACGAGTATAGCCTAAAAGCCCTTCTGTATCAGGATCATAGACATAATATTCCCTTACACCATGTTGGCGATAAAATTCTAGCTTACGTAACATTTCAAGACCGCTATTTCCAGGTGAAAGAATTTCAAAAACAACCTGAGGTGCAATATTACCCTCAAGCCATTGCTTATAAGAACCACGATGACCTTTTGGCCGCTCTATTGCTACTAGTATATCTGGAGCTTGAACAATTTTAGAGTTGCCCTCTACTGGATACCAAAAAAGGTCTGCGGCTACAAAAGCATTTGGTAAAAGAACATCTAAATTTTCTTTAATTGTTACAATCCACTCATATTGTTTAGTATTTTCTGCCATAGGCTTGCCATCATTTTCTGGGTAAATAACTTCTTGTTTAATAGGTTGTATTAGCATTGTTGACATAAAACTTTCCTCCTTACACTAAAAATTTAGTTTAACCTAGAAATTACTTAGAACGAGGATGGAATTTTTGATAAATTGACTTTAATCTATCATCAGCAATATAAGTTGGTTCTTTTGTCTTAGAGCTTTCATCTTTAGATAACATTTCCACTGAAACATTATCTGCTCCATGTTCAAGTAAACGTGTAGCAAAAGTATGTCTCAACATATGAGGGGTAATATGACCTAAACCCGCAGATTTACCATACTCAACAATTATTCTCCAAAATTGTTGTCTAGTTAGTTCTTCTCCATAGTTATTAACAAAAAGCATATCACTATTTCTTTTCCCTAATAATTGCTTTCTAATTTGTAAATAGTTAGCCAAATACTTTTGAGCATCACCTAAATCAATATCTCGCCCTTTATTACTTTTTCCTAAATAGGTTAAGGTGCTTTTAGTTAAATCAATATCTGTTAATTTAATGGTAATTAGCTCAGAAACTCTAATTCCTGTTACATAAAGCAGTTGTAGCATACTTATATCTCTAATGCCTATATTTGATCTTATATCTACTTGAGCAAAAAGCTTATAAACTTCTGTTTTACTAAGAAATTTTGGCATTGTTTGCCAAGCTTTAGGAATAGATAAGCTTATAGCAGGATTATGTTGTAAATAATTTTTATCTACTACAAATTGGTAAAAGATTTGTAAAATAGCTATAGTTTGGCTATTTTTTTTACTTTCCCTATCTTCTGAACGCAAAGATTTTAAGTATGATATTAAATTTTCCTTATCTAAACTTAAAACAGATTTTTCTTTTTTATTAGAGTAATCTGTTAAACCCTTTAGTTCGTTTTCATATTCAGTTATTTTATCAATAGACAAATTTTGTGTTTTAGCAAAGAGTAAAAATTCTTTTATAACATTTGATGACATTAATGACATTGATGACATTGATTTTATTTTCCTCCAAAATGTTTCACGTTAAACATTTCATCTATTACTTTAATTCATTTCTATAACCATTTCTATTTAGGTAGCTTATTTTTTTAGATATTCTTTTGCTATGTAGCCTTGACCGTCATTTTAGGTTTCATTAGACTTAGGCAAAATTTAACCGGCAACTTAATTATCAGACTATAGTTTATTTTGCCGTTATTTTCAATTCATTAGAGTTATTTTTCTTAAACATTATGCCAATAAAAATAGAAAATTTTTCAACTATTAAAGCACCTACAGATTTAGAAAAGTTAGTTAACCAAGTTTTTGATACAGTTCCAAAAGAACATATAAGAGGTATTAGTAAAGTTGTATTTGTTGACGAAATTAAAGACCCTCGTTTAGCATCTGTAACTAAAGATCCTCAACCAATACTTTATCACCCTAAAACACCTGCAAATCAAGCATTTATTGAGCTTGCAATGAGTTTTTTTTTAGCAGAAAAAGAAAATTATTTTAAGCGTGTTGCGGCTAAGCTTAATTTTAAGTCACAAATTGCAGGAGCGCTTTTAGCTATAATAGGTCAACATTATCATCTTTCTCATGCTTATGGGGTTAAGAAAAACCAAATGATGCAATTTGAGCCACAGGTTAGAGCTTATGTAGAAAAGCATTTTGTTAGCTGGAGAGATCAAAACGGAGGATGGCGTGTAAAAATGTTTAAGCCTTTTGAACCTTATATGAAGCGTTTAGATAAATGGATAAAGAAGAAAATGATGGATAGTCAAAAAGGAGCTAAAAAGGTTGTTAAGAAATAGCCCAAGGTTTTCCTGGGCTATATTCTTAAATAATTTTACTTTTCACCATACCCAGCAAGTATATTTATATCTGCAATTTCTTTTGTTAGTTTTGACGGGACAATACATTTTTCATCTAAATCTTTTACATCTACATTGTTTAGGTTTGCGGCTAAAAGCCATTCTCTAAGTTCTGTTTTCTTAAAACCTAGCCAAGCATCATAATGCTCTGTTTTTAAGAACTCAAAAGGATGTTCTTCAGCATCAGCTATTATTAATTTTCCTCCAGGTCTTAAAATTCTTGCCATTTCCTTTATTGCAACTAAAGGTTCTTCTACATGATGAAGAAACATGCTGGCAAAAACATAATCTACGGTAGAGTCTTCTATTGGGAGTTGATCATAACTGCCTAGTTTATATTCAATATTGTCATAACCAGAAAATTTCTTTTGCATAGAGCTAAGCATTTCTTCAGATTGGTCTAGAGCTATAACATTAAGATTATTTGCAAGTAAACCTTCTGTAATAAATCCTGTACCTGCTCCAATATCAGCTGCTATCTTTCCTTTTTCTAAATGTGCAAGTTCAAAAGCTTTTTCCCTAACTTGGCAAGAAAAATAACTAGTCCTCATTTCATCCCATTGATTTGCGATTTCATTAAAAAAAGCTTTGCTACTCATAATTTTCTCCTACAAAATTAGATTTAAATTTTATTTGCTGTATTGCAAATAACGGCCTACTTCTTTATTAAGTTTCAAAGCTGTAATTAATCCAATAACAAAGCCTAAGGCTATTTGAAAGCCATAAAGAATTAGATAAAAAGCATAAAAAATTACCAGCCCCAACTTCCTGGTTCACCCTTAAAAGGGCCAACAATATCACTAGTAATCCAACCACCATAAAAATTTCCTGGTTGAGGAGTAACTAACTCACCTGCAACATAGCAAGCATCCATTGCTGTAGCATAAAAGGCTAAATGGTCTTTTATTAGTTCAAAGCTTTTTGTAGGTCTAGGGTAGCGCCATGCACATTTTTCTGCCTGTTTA
This sequence comes from Acidobacteriota bacterium, assembly GCA_016213785.1. Taxonomy (GTDB): domain Bacteria; phylum Acidobacteriota; class Blastocatellia; order Chloracidobacteriales; family JADJPF01; genus JADJPF01. Next base: position 145,232 of record JACQZQ010000056.1, on the reverse strand, counting down.
TTATTAATAATTACTGAATAATAAATAGCATCTCCTTTCCACTCACAAAAACTATTTCCATAACTAGGCTTTAAGTACTCCATTAAAATATCACTTTGAGGAATATAATAAACTGGAGGGTGGCTAGTCTCTAAAACACGCTTTGCACTAACACTTCTAGCAATAGTTATAGAGTTAAAAATAATTTTTATTTCTTTGCTGGTAAGCTCTAAGCGAGGGGGTCTAGGGTAATCCCAAACTGATTCTTGATCAGGTCTTGGTTCAATTCTCTTTGGGCGATACATAGTTTATTTTCTCCTAACTAAAATATCTACCAAAAATATTAAAGCCCCTTTTCGGGGCTTATTATTTAAGCACTTTGATTTTCAGACATTTGTTTTTCTAGCTCTGTTTTTAATCCTTCTAATACAGATGAAATAGCTTTATGAAGTTCTTCTAGTTCAACTTGGGTACGTCGAAATTTGACTTCTAAAGTAAATTCTTTAGTGGTTGGCTGAAAGCGATAGCTAAAAGGTTTTGGGCGAGTTTTTTGAGCTTTAGCTTCTTTACGAACTTCATCACGAGTTAGCCCTTGTTTTTCAATTTTTCTAATCAAGGCTATCATAGCTTCTTCATTTGGCTGTCTAACTATTTGTAATAACATAGCTTTAGAAGTTATGTCGGCACGCCGACATAGTTCTTTGACTTCTGTTGGCATATTAATAAGCGAAAGTGATTCTGTTACAGAAGAGCGAGACTTACCTATTTTTTGTGCAATTTCTTCATGAGTATAACCAAAACGATCAGCTAAAGCTTGAAACCCTTCTGCCTCTTCAAAGGGTGTAAGGTCTTTTCTTTGTAAGTTTTCTATTAAAGCAATTTCTGCTACTGCCCTATCATCAACATCCATTTCAATACAAGGAAGTTCCTTAAGTCCAGCAGCTAAACTTGCTCGATAACGTCGCTCACCAGAAATAATCATAAAACGCCCGCCTACTTGAGAGGGGCGTACTAAAATAGGCTCTAAAACTCCTTTTTCTTTGATGGAGGAAATTAAATCATCTAAGCTACCAATATCAATACGCGGTTGTTTAGGGTTGGTTTCTAGTCTATCAATAGGAATCATTCTTCCAACAGGTGCCCCACTACGAGCGGCTAATTCTTCTACATAATGAACATCATGTCTCATCTTTAGAGTTGAGGGTAAACCTCTTTTTGTAGTCATTTATTTTCTCCCGTAAATCTACTTGCCCTTTGCAATAGCTAGGGCACCAACACGTTCTAAAATTTCATCACATAAACCACCATATTCTATTGCCCCACTAGATTGAGGAGCAAATGAGTATATTGGTTCTTTATAAGCTGGACTTTCTTCTAAACGCACAGATTTAGTAATAACTGTACTAAAAACTTTTTCACCAAAGACTTGAACTATTTGATCATGAATATCTTTGGCAAGTGTTGTGCGCTTATCGTGTAAAGTAATTACTACACCAAGCATTTGCAAACTAGGATTAGGACGAGCTTTGATTTTCTCAACTGTTTCAAGTAAATCATCTGTTCCTTCTAATGCAAAGTAAGAGGATTGTATAGGAATTACTAAATGAGTTGAAGCAACTAATGCATTTACCGTAATTAACCCTAAGGTAGGAGGGGTATCAATTATAACAAAATCAAATTGATTTTTTATTGGCTCTAGACGGTCTTTTAAGCGAAAAGGGGCATCAAATTCGCCTACTAGTTTACTCTCTATTTTAGCTAAACTAATTCTAGCGGGCATTATTTGTAGATTAGCGATCTTTGTATTTAAGATTGTTTCATCAGCCGAAACATTTTCAATTAAAAAATCATAAACTGAAGGGCCAAACTGATCAAACTCTAAATAAGTCAAAGTACTATTAGCTTGAGGATCAAGGTCTAAAAGTAATACATTTTTTCCTCTTTTAGCTAGCCCAGCTGCAACATTAATAGATGTGGTGGTTTTTCCAATACCACCCTTTTGATTAGCAATAGTTAATACAATTGTTTGTTGTGTAGACATTATCTTAACCACTTTCATTAACTAGCAAAAAGCTAGACTCGTTGTTTTAATTATTAGTTATAGAACTGCTAGTTCTATAGCCTTGCTTTAAGTTATAAGAGATTTTGGATAGGGATATTTTTACATTTTATATTTATTCATATCACTATCATCTATTTCATCAGGCCATTCAACTTCATCATCTTCTTCCTTATCAAGAGGGTCATCTGAAGCTAGGCCACCTTTTTCTACAATTGTATTTCTAGAATTCTTTATTACATCTTCATTAACATAAATAGGGCAATCGCTACGTAGAGCAAGGGCAATCGCATCAGATGGACGAGAATCTAAAAAAAGTCTGTTATCCCCCATCATTAGCTCAATAACTGCATAAAATACATTATCCATTAAGCTAGTAATTACAATACGCTGTACTCTAGCACCCATTTGTTCTATTACATTTTTAAGTAAATCATGAGTCATAGGGCGTTGAGGGGCAATTTTTTCTATCTCTAATGCAATAGCGTTGGCTTCATAAGCCCCTACCCAAATAGGAAGGAGCATTTCGCTATTAACATCTTTAAGAATAACTATAGGTGTATTAGCAGATGGGTCTATCATTAAACCCCTGATTTTCATTTCTATTTCCATAGAATTTTCCTTTATTTTTAATGAGCAGCCCAACTAATTAAACTAATTCTCCAAGCAAGCTATTAGGTGTAGCAGCAGTAATACGAACTTTTGTTAAATTACCTATTAGCGATAGAGGAGCAATAAAATTAACAACTTTATTACAAGGAGTATGTCCTGTTAAACGCCCTTGACCTTTTGCAGCACTACCCTCAACCATAACTTCTATTTCTCTTCCAATATAACGCTGAAAGCGCATTTTTTGGACTTCTGATTGTATTTGCTGTAATTTCATTAATCTTTCAGTTTTAACTTCTTCTAAGACATTATCTTTTCGCTTTGCAGCGTGGGTATTTGGTCTAGGAGAGTACTTAAACATATAAAGCCCATCATACTCAACTTCTTTTACAAGCGAAAGTGTTTCTTGAAAATCTGCTTCTGTTTCTCCAGGATAACCTACAATCATATCTCCAGTAATAGAAATATCTCTTCTTGCTTTCTTAATAGCAGATATTTTTTCTAAATATTCTTCCCTTGTATATTCACGTCTCATAAGTTTAAGTATTCGGCTAGAACCTGACTGAGCAGGTAAATGCACCCAAGGGCATAAATTTTCATACTCATCCATTACATCTACAATTTGTTTATTAAAGTCTCTTGGATGTGAAGTTGTATATTTAATTCTTGGTGCTCCTGATTTTTGTGCAACTAATTCTAGTAAAGATACAAAAGGTGAGCGATTTGGATTAACCAATTTTTCATCTTCTATGCCAAGAAAACTTCCTCTATAAGAATTAACATTTTGGCCTAGGAGTTGTATTTCATGGTAGCCTCTAGCTACAAGTCCTTGTACTTCCTCTAAAATTCTTACTGCTGGTCGTGAGCGTTCGCGTCCACGAGTAAAAGGAACTATGCAAAAGCTACAAAAATTATCACAGCCCTCAATAATTGTAACAAAAGCCATATGTTTAGTTTGGTGTTCAGCAGGGTTAATTTCTAAAAAATCAGGTTCTTTTGTTTGGCTAATATCTATAGCCCTAGCAAACCCACTATCTATTTGCCCAATTAATTCAGGTAATTTATTAATTGAATGTGTTCCTATAACTAATTTAACATCAGGCGATTTCTTAAAAATCTTTTCGGCTTCAGCTTGAGCAACACAGCCCATTACCCCAATTAAAGGAGTTTTTTTCTTTATTTCTTGAGCAGAAGTTTCTCCTTTTTTTATTTTAACTCGTTTTAATTCCCCTACTCGGCTATAAACTTTTTGTTGGGGTTTTTCACGAACCATACAGGTATTAAGCAGCATAAGGTCTGCATCTATGGGGTTTTCTACTTGCTTATAACCCATATTTGCAAGTACAGAAGCAGCTTTTTCGGTATCATGAACATTCATTTGACACCCATAAGTTTCAATATAAAACTGTCTAATTGGGCTATCAAAAGCTAATTTTTGTGTTTGTTCATTATTATTTAATTCATTTATATCTAAACTACTTTGGTTTAAGCCACTTTGTCGGCGGCTACCTAGCTGGTACAACTTCATCTCCATAACCTATAACACTCTTTCTTTCAACAATTTCTAAGTATTGTCGGCATGCCGACAAATCACTTTTCTATTTATATTCAACTAAAAGTTCACTAGCATGCTGACGGGTAAGTTCAGTAATTTGTGAGCCACCAATCATTCTAGCTAATTCTTCGACTCTGCCTAATTGGTCTAATTTTTCCACATTAACTTCAGTACGTCCAGAGATAACTTGCTTTTCTACAGAATAATGCATATCAGCAAAACGAGCAATCTGAGCTTGATGGGTAACACATAAAACTTGATTAGTAGTTGCAAGACGTTTTAATCTTTGACCAACTGCTTCAGCAACACGTCCTCCAATACCTACATCAACTTCATCAAAAACAAGTGTACGTGGATATTCACTTGGAGCAGTAATAGTTTTTAAGGCAAGCATTAAACGAGAAAGTTCTCCACCAGAAGCAACTTTTACAAGGGAGCGAAATTCCTCCCCTACATTAGTAGAAACTAACATTTCAACAGTATCAATCCCTCGCTCAGTAGCACGTTCTTCTGTTGAGTTTAAGAACCCCATACGAAATTGTGTTCGCTCCATAGCTAAATGTTTAAGTTCTTCCATAACAACTTTTTCTAATTCTTTAGCTGAATGTTGTCTTTGTTTACTTAAACTTTTTGCTAGAGCTAAATAATCTTGCTTTGCTTTAGCAATAGCAGGAACTAATTCTTGTTCTCTTATATCAGAAGACCGTAGCCTAAATAATTTTTCTCTCATTTCTTCTGCTGTTTGAAGTATTGCTTCAATCGAAGAACCATATTTACGTTTTAGCTTATCTATTTCAATTAAACGTTCTTCTACTTCCTTTAGTCTTTGTGGGGAAAAATCTGCTTCATCTACATAATCACGTAAAAAATAAGCTAAGTCCTCTAGACCATATCGGGCACTTTTTACTGTTTCAAGATACTCGCTAAAACGAGGATCTAAATTAGCAAGCTCATCTATTTTTTTTGAAATAACAACAATATTTTTTAGTACCGATTCATTGCTATCATAAAGTAGATCATAACAATGAACAGACATATTAGTTATTTTTTCACCATTAATTAAAAGTTTTCTTTCATCTTGTAAGCGTTCATCTTCCCCTACTTCAAGACAAACTTTCTCTATTTCTGCAACTTGAAATTCTAAAATATCAAGTAAACGTAATCTTTCAGCTTCGCTTCGTTTTATTTCGGCTAATTCTTTTTCTAGCTTTTGCCAAGAATGATATTTATTTCTAATTTGCTCAGACTCTTTTTCTAGACCTGCATAAAGATCTAATAAGTCTAAATGAGATTCAGCATAAAGAAGTGTTTGTTGTTCATTTTGTCCATGAATATCAACAAGAAAAGGTCTTAGTTCTCTTAAAAAAGCAACTGTAGTTAATTCATCATTAACAAACACTCTACTTCTTCCACTAGAAGAAATTTCTCGTCTAATTACAATTTCTTTACTATCAGCCTCAAGTCCTGCGGTTTCTAAAGTTGAAAAAAGTTGTTGATGTTTAATTACTTGAAAAACACCTTCAACATAGGCTTTTTGTTCACCAGAACGTATCATTTCAGAAGAAGCTCTACCACCAAGCAACATACCTAAAGCATCAACAATAATTGATTTGCCTGAACCTGTTTCTCCTGTAAGCAAATTTAATCCATTACCAAAATTCATTTGGAGTTTAGTCACTACTGCTAGGTTAGAAATATTTAATGATTTCAGCATAAAAACTTTTGTCCTTAAGTTGGAGATTTATGAAAAAATATAAAATATAAAAAATTAACTCATCTATTTTAGGAATGAGTTAGTTAGGAAAAGTTTTTTGTTTGTATTTTACCTACATATTAGCATAACCAAAAAATAATTGGAGCAATTTATTCGCAAATCTACACTTATGGTAAAAGTGTCTTTAATAGGCAGGAAAATAAGCTCAACATATAAACTTTTATTTAATAAACTTCTGTAAACTAAACCGATCAATCTATCAAATTTTTCTTTTAAGCTTAATTTTATATAGAAGAGTTTTTATATTATTTGATTTACAAAATATTGTGAGTAGGTTCTCTATATCTACTATAGATGTTAAAATTTTATTTCCTTACTAAAAAATCTTACTATCTTGATAATCTTCTCTTAATAAAAACTTAATAAAAACTTAATAAATTTAACTGATACATAATCAGAGATTTTATCTTAACTATAAAGTTAGCCTTAAAAATCTTATAGTTTGGTTAAACCTTATGTCTATATATGGCTATAATTATAAGTGTTCGAGTAAGCGAACAAATATTTATAATAAGTTAAGCCACTCCGAACAAATAAATAATCTTAAACTATTTATAATTAGCCTATAAGCCCTCTATTTAGTATAAATTCCAAGAAAAATCTCTCTTTGGCATAGTTTTTGAGTTATCTTTCATAGCAAATGGGTTTAATCCCTTGCGAGTAGTGAATAAAGTAGGCTAATATGCTCTGTTTCAAACCCACACAAGTAATCTTAGGAGGTTTTCCCTGTTTTGTATTATCTATTTTTTGCTTTACAAGCGGAAGTGGCTGCTAATCAAAACCTACTAGATTTAATTTGGCGCTCAAGTCTTATTGCTAAAATTGTCCTACTTGCTTTGTTAGGTTTTTCCGTACTTTCTTGGGGAATTATTATCACTAAATATTTAGCTTTTTCTAGAGCAGAAAAACAGACAAGTTTATTCTTAGCACTTTTTCGCCGTAGTGCCCGTCTATCTGAAGTACAAGCATCTTGTCAAACTTATAGAGAAAGTCCACTTGCAGGAGTTTTTCTAGCAGGTTATCAAGAAATTGATAAACAAATACAAAAAAACCCTGATACCCCCAATAATATAAAAAGTATTAACGCTATTGGTCGGGCTTTGCAAAGGGCTTGTATTAGTGAAACAAACCGTTTAGAAAGTGGAGTAGGTTGGCTTGCTTCTACTGCTAGTGCCTCGCCTTTTATAGGCTTATTTGGGACGGTAGTTGGAATTATTATAGCTTTTGAAGGTTTAAGTCTATCTACACAAGCTTCTATTCAAGCAGTTGCCCCAGGAATTGCCGAAGCTTTAATAGCAACAGCCGCAGGGATTGCGGCGGCTGTACCTGCGGCACTAGCTTATAACCATTTCTTAAATAAGATTAAGGTTCTTACTTCAGAAATGGATGATTTCTCTTTGGAATTCTTAAACTTAATTGAACGAAATTTCTCTTAAAGTCTTACTTTAGCTTTTATCAAAAAGTTAAAGTAGTTTAACAGCCGCTTTAACTAAAGTGCTTTAACAAAGATTTTATAAATGTTCTAGTCAAATAAATTATGGCTTTTACTAATAATCGAGGTCGTACACAAACTTCTCTTTCAGAAATTAATGTCACTCCTTTAGTTGATGTTATGCTAGTGTTACTTGTTATATTTATGGTAACAGCCCCTATTTTACAAACTGGAATTCAAGTAAATTTGCCTAAAACAGCAACGACAACTAAAGCTGAAACACCTAAACAAAAGTCTGTGATTGTTAGTGTTGATAAGGATGGAAATGTTTTTATAGGTACTGACAAAAAACCTTTAAATGTAAAAACAGGAGAATTTTCTAAACAACTTCAAGAAACATTGGCTAAATCTCAAGAAAAAAAGGTTTATGTTCGTGGAGATGGGGATACTCCTTATCGTGTAATAGCCTATATTTTATCTGAATGTAAAAAACAACAGGCTCAAGTTAGTTTGGTAACTGAACCTGAAACAAAAAAGGATTAAAACTTTAACTTTCTTAACCTTCAATTATAGTAAAGATGGATTTTAATAATGCACATAAAGAAAGAAATTTAGCGCCTCAAAATTTTTTTGCCGCAGGTGTGTTTGCATTCTTAGCACATGCTTTACTTTTTGGGCTAATGTTTCTTTGGATAGGCAAATTGCCTGATGTGCTTATTATTGCAGCAGGTGAAGGTGAAGGTGGCGAAGGTGGTGGTGGTGCAATCCAAGTAGGAGTTGCTAATGCCTCAGAAATTTTAGATGTAAGTTTGAAAAAACCTATAGTTTCAAGCCTAAATACTGAAAAAAATCCAGATAAGCTTAATAATGAAATATTAAAGCATGAAGATGAGCCAGTTGATAAGCCTGAGGAAGTCTTAGAGAAAAAGGATAAACCTGACCCTGAGGCTAAAAAAACAAATTTACCAGTACAGGAAAAGCCTAATCGTATTTGGACAAAAACAACTCAGAAGGCCAATAGTACTGAAACAACAGCAAGTATTGGAACAAGCTCAGGTTCGCTTAAACCTGCTATTCGAGGTGGTATAGGAATTAGCGATAACTCAAATAGTGGCATTGGAACAGGACTTCCTGGAGGCTCAGAATATGGTAGAAGAATTCAAAATATTTTAAGTCGCAATTTTACTCCACCAACTATTACAGTAAATGGAACGGTTAACGTTATTGTTTACATTAAGATAACAAGAGAAGGTAAAGTAACTTCTGTAGTAGGCGGTCGAGTTCCAAAAAACTTTTTCAAACAGCTAAGTCCTTATGAACAGCTTAATTATGCAGCAGAACGTGCAGTAATTGCTACAGCAACTCAAGGATTACCACCTTTTCCAGGTAATTTTTTAATTGGGACACAAGAGGCTGTAGCAGAGATTTGGTTTCAATATCCTTAGTTTTCAATAAATTAGTTTTACTTACTTTAACCAAAATAGTTAAAGTAAATCTTAACCTTAAACGAGCAATGTTAATTAATTGAAAGGCAAGTAATTTATGAAGCAAAAGCTCATTTTTTTATTTATTTTAGCCCTTTTATTTAGCTCTTTAGCACTACCTCCTAGCCAAGCTCAGGATGGACAACCTAGTGGACAACAAAATCTCAAAGATAAACTCACAGGAATTATTGTTAATCCTGGTGGAGTACAAAGACTTGGAACAGCAGACTTTTTATTAGGGTTAGGAGCAAATGCTAGTGATGTTGCTACCTTTAATGAAGTGATATTAAATGACTTAAAGTTTGCTGGTGTAATAGACATTGTAGGTAAAAGTCTTTACCCTAAAAAAGGTTTAGCAACCCCAACAGAGTTTAAGCCTGAAGAATGGGCAGCCGACCCCGTTAAACTTGATTATTTGGCTTTTGGAAGGCTTGTTGAAGGCCAAGTTGAAGCTTATCTTTATGATGTTAAGACTAAAGATAGTTTAATAAGTAAGACCTATCGTATTGATTCTATTAGAAAAGTAGCTCATCAATTTGCTGATGATATCTTAAAGAAACTATTTAACATTGATGGAATAGCTAATTCAAAAATTGCTTTTACTGATGGAAAAAATATTTCCATTATGGATTATGACGGCTTTGGGCAAAGGGCTTTAGTGCGTGATGGTAGCTATGCAATACTCCCTAGCCTATCTCCTGATGGAAGCCGAGTAGCTTATATTTCTTATAAAACAGGTAGACCAACAATTGAAGTACATTCTACAAGTGATGGGCTACCAATAGGTTTTGCATCATTTCCTAGAGGAACGACTAGCTCACCTCAATATTCTCCTGATGGTCGGATTGCTTTTTCATCAAGTAAAGACAGTGATGCAATGGAAATTTATGTTGCAAATGCTGATGGAAATCGAGCAAGACGTTTAACCAATAATAACGGCACAATTGATACATCTCCGCGTTGGAACCCTAAGACAGGTAAGCAGTTAGCTTTTATTTCTGACCGTACTGGAGCACCACAAGTTTATATTATGGACGATGATGGAACCAATGTTCAAAGAGTGTTAAATGAAGGAGGGCAAGCAGACTCCCCTGCTTGGTCGCCTGATGGACAATTTATTGCTTATACTTGGCGACCCTCTGGTGCTGGTAGTTCAGATGTCTACATCATGGACATTGCAACTAGACAAATTTTACAGCTAACTCGCGGTAATGGTAGCAATGAAGCACCTGCTTGGGCACCTGATAGCCGACATATCGCTTTCCAATCTAACCGAACTGGTAGATGGGAAATTTGGATAATGAATATTGATGGAAGTAGCGAAATACAAGTTTCTAAAGGTGGTGGTCGTTCTCCATCTTGGTCAAGATAAAAAATATTAAATGTTATTAAAACTTAACTTAATTCCAAACAAAGTCTAGAAAGGAGAGTTTTACAATGAAAAATGTTCTTAAGAAGTTAATGATATTAGGCGCGGTAGCAGTTTGGGCAATCATTGCATCTGCCTGTGCTAAGCCCCCAAAAGCACAACTCACCGTTTCTAAAAATCAAATTAGACAAGGCGAATCTGTTTCTGTAGAGTGGAAAACTCAAAATGCTAAAGAGGTTTTACTTAATGGCAAGAAAGTAGGCACAAATGGAACAGAGGTTTATACTCCAACCGAAAACACAACTTATGAAATACTTGGCCGTGCGGGTAAAAAAGAGGCTAAAGATAGTAAAAGTGTCCAAGTTGAGGTATTACCGGCAGGCCCAACAATTACCTTAAATGCTGATCCTGGAGCTATTTCCGTAGGTGCTCAAGCAACACTTCGTTGGTCTTCACAGCGTGCTGATAGAGTAGAGATTCCAGGTCTTGGTTCATTTGGCCCTTCGGGTGAAACTAAAGTATCACCAACTCAATCAATTACTTACACTGCTACAGCTAAAGGCCCTGGTGGTGATGCATCTGCAAGTGCTCGTGTTACTGTGACTGCGGCTACTGGCCCCACTGGCACTACTGGCCCTCTAGATGGTCGTAATGTAGCAGCAGAAGAAAGATTTAAAGCTACAGTACGTTCTATATTCTTTGATTTTGATAAATCAGATTTACGTGATGATGCAAAAGCCACATTAGATAGGAATGCTCAGTTTTTAACAAGTACTGGAAACAACTCTATTAGTTTTCGTATTGAAGGAAATTGTGATCCTCGTGGTTCAGAAGAATATAACCTAGCATTAGGCGATAAACGCGCCAACGCTGCAAAAAGTTATTTAGTTGGTAAAGGCGTTGATCCTTCTAGAATGGACGTTATCAGTAATGGTAAACGCAACTCTAGAGGAACTTCTGAAGGTAGTCCAAGTACTATTCCTTCTTGGGCAAATGATCGTAGGGCTGATTTCATCTATGTTCGTGGAGGTGATACTCTTAAAACTCTACCTCCAGCGCCAGCCGACAATAAATAGTTATTTTTTATTTTAACTAAAGGAACTTGATCTAAAAGATCGAGTTCCTACAAACTTTTACTTAGCAGTTAGCTAAACTGCTAATTTTGTTTTTTTAGATATTGGGAGATAGTTATGCGTAAGTTATTACCTTTTGCCGTAATTTTATTATTAATTCTTGCTGCAACAACACATAATTCACTAGAGGCTAAAGATAAGGATGAGATTATTGAACTAAAGGCTGAAATTATTGTTTTGCAAAAACAAGTCCGTGATTTACAAGAATCTACAGATAAAAATACAGGTCAAGTCTCAACTCTCTTAACTCAAGTTGTTGATGGTGTGTCACTTGCACGTCGGGATGTTAGCCAAACTCGTGAGTTAGTTGATCGTGGGCTTAGTGATATTAATGCTACAGCTAATAGTAGTAATCAACAGCTTAACCAGTTTGTAGAAAAAATTAATGCTACCAATACACGACTAGAAAGACTTGAACAACAAATTAGAAAAGTTGAAGCTATTTTTATCCCAACAACCGTGATAAAGAACTGTGATGAAGGCGAGCAGCAATATAAACAAGCTTATGGGGACTATATACGTGGTAACTATGCTTTAGCTATAGAACAGTTTCGCAACTATGTAACTTGTTTTTCTGGAACAGAAGCAGGTGGTCAAGCCCAATATTTAATAGCTGATGCTTTTTATAAACAGCTTGAGTTTCAAAATGCTATACCAGAACTAGATAAGTTAATAAATGAATATCCAAATAATAGACAAGTTGCTACGGCTCGTTATAAGAAAGCTGATTGTTTGCTAAAAACAGATAAACGTAAGGATGCAGAGACAGAACTTAGAGTACTTATTCAAAACCACCCTTCTAGTGCTGAAGCAAGACAGGCTGAACAAGTTTTAGCTAGCCTACCCCCAGAAAAGGTAGAGCCTCCTCCTAAAAAGACTCCTCCAACTAGACCAAGACGCTAATAAAATAGGCTTATAGGCTTAAATCAAGGAAATATTCTAGCCTCAGTCCTGTAAGGGCTGAGGCTAGAGTATAGATATAAAACCTTTTAGTTAAGGCTTAGCTAGTTTTAGCTAGTTTTAGCCAGCTTTAACCAACCTTAATGAAGTTTTGTGTTTTTTAAGATGGTGCAAAATTTTTTAAATTCAAGTTCTAGACTCTCAATTAAGTCCCCAATAGATTGATTAAATCCAAGTTCTTGTTTCTTTTCTATTTTATAACAAAGTTCTGCCATTTTTACTGCACCTAAATTACTACTACTCCCTTTTAAGGTATGAGCAAGCAAACGAACATTGTTTATCTCTCCAGAAGAAAGAGCCTCTTTTAACAAACCTAGTCTTTTTTCTGAACCGCTTTGAAACATTTCCACTAATTCTTGCCAACCCTCAGGATCATCGCTATGAAGAAATTTTATTTGCTCGAAAATTTGCCAGTTTATAGAGTTATCATAAGAGTCTAAATCATCAACCATATTTTCAAGATTTTCATCAAAATTGCTTATTTCATTAGGTTTAGAACGATATAATATAGCTTGTAAATCTTTCCAACTTAATGGTTTACTAACATAATCATTCATTCCAGAATCAAGACAAGCTTTTCTATCTTCTAACATAGCACCTGCGGTCATACCAACAATATAGGTTTTAGAATTAGGACAGATACGACGAATTTCTTTTGTTGCCGTTAACCCATCCATTTCAGGCATTTGTACATCCATTAAAACCAAATCATAAGTTTTTTGTCTTAAAGCTTGAATAGCTTCTAAACCATTTCTAGCTAGATCGCTTTGATAGCCTACTTTGCTTAACATTAAGCCTACTACTTCTTGAACAACTTCATTATCTTCTACTAATAGAATATTTAAAGGTAAATCCTTAGCCATTAGTTTAACTGTGTTTTGTAAAGATTCTTTAGATTGAGATAAGTGACTAGAGAAAAATGATTCTAAAACATCATAAAGATTATGAGAATTAATAGGTTTAGTTATAAAAGCAGTAAAATCTTTTCTTATATCAGGATTAATGTTTTGTATTTGATTTTGAAAGGCAAGGATGATTATAGGTAAGTTTTTTTTATATTTATGAAGTTCGCTAATAACAGACATTTCTGTTATTTGTGGCATATAAAGATCTACTATAGCTATATCAAAATCTTGATGTTGAACTAAGTTTATAACATCTGTTATTGTTGTTGCAGCTCTAGGTTCCATAGCCCAGTTTTCTATTTGTTTAACAAGTACTTCACAAGTAGTTTGGTTATAATCAACAACTAAGACCCGTTTACCCGTTAAAACAGCACTATTATAAACATCTAAGAGTTTTCCTGTAGTGCTATTAACAGTAATAGTAAAATGAAAAGTAGAGCCTTTGCCTAAAGAGCTTTCTACCCAAATATTTCCATTCATCATTTCACAAAGCTTTTTACTAATAGCTAAGCCTAAACCTGTTCCTCCATATTGACGGGTAACTGATGCATCAACTTGATTAAATATCTTAAATAATTTATCTATCTTTTCTTTTTCAATACCTATACCTGTGTCTTTAACAGCAAAATGTAGTTCATATTTACTATTAATTTTTTTTACTTTATCAACAGATAAAACTATTTCTCCTTCAGAAGTAAACTTAGCAGCGTTACTCAGTAGATTCACGAGTATTTGTCTTAATCTAACTATATCTCCTAGTAACATTATAGGAACATTATTATCAATTTTATAAATAAGTTCTAAGCCTTTTTCATTAACTTTATTGCTAATTAATTCTATAGCTTGTTCTATACATTTTTTAAGGTTAAAGGGATTTTCTTCTAATTCTAGTTTATCCGACTCAATTTTAGATAAATCTAAAATATCATTAATTAAAGATAGTAAGATATCGCTACTAGTTCTGATAGTTTTACCATATCCTTTTTGTTCATTAGTTAGATTGGTACTAAGAAGGAGTTCAGTCATACCAATTATGGCGGTAAGAGGGGTACGAATTTCATGGCTCATATTGGCTAGAAACTGTGTTTTAGCTTTAGTTGCAGATTCAGCATCTTTTTTAGCTTTAGTTAATTCTAATTCTGCTTGTTTTCTTTCAGTAATATCAGTGCCAGTACATATTATATAATCTACTTGATTATTATTATCTAGAAGAGCAGTAAAAACCCAAGTAATAGTGCGTTTATCTCCATTTTTAGTAATTAAGTTATATTCGCATTTTTGAGGAAAATTTCCTTGGGCTATTGAATCAAAAATAAGTTGATTTTTGCCAAACTGAGATTGAGAAAATAGATCCTGAAAGTTTTTAAGTCTTATTTCTTCAGGGGTATATTCTAATATTTTTTCACAGGTAGAGTTAATTTTTATTATTCTTGCATTTCTATCAAGAACCACAATTAAGCTACTTATTGTATCTAAGATAGCTTGATTAAAATCACGTTCCCTTTTTAATTCTTGTTGATGAATTTCTATTTGAAGGTTAGCTTGATGTGTTCTTATTGCATTACGAAGACTAAGCGATAAGGCTTCTGGGTTTATCAAGGTTTTAGGTATATAGTCTGATGCTCCAGCCTTCATTATTTCTACGGCAAGAGGTTCACCTCCATGAGCAGTAAGTATTACAATAGGGGTTTTATTAGCTTTTGCTCTTACTTCTTGAAGAATTTCCAAGCCATTTTTCCCAGGCAAACGATAATCTAGAAAAACACAATCAAAAGCATTAGTAAAAATTTTCTCTAATGCCTCAGCACTACCAGAGGCTTCTTGTGTTTTAATAGACAAGTTTGTTTTCTTTAAAGAAAGTGTCAACATTCTTCTATCTAATTCATCATCATCTACTAACAATATATTTAATGGTCTTTCCATCATAACCTCATCAACGTTGGCACAAATCCCAGTAAGCTCCCAAAGTAGCTAAAGCTTGAGAAAAATTTTCAAAACTAACTGGTTTAAGAATATAACCTGCAACATTTAGGTTATAAGCTGCTATTTTGTCACAATCTTCATTTGAAGTAGTTAAAACAAATACGCTAATAGAGCGCAGTAGAGGATCATTTCTTAGTTCTTGTAGAAACTCTATTCCACCCATTTTAGGCATATTAATATCTAATAAAATAATCTTTGGTGTAGGATTAATTGCAGGTCTATCATTTCCTTTAAGTAGAGCTAAGGCTTCTAAGCCATTGTTAGCTATATACAAAGGGTTTTGAAAAGAATTTTTCTTAAATGCTCGTTGAACATTCATTATATCTACTTCATCATCTTCTACTAATAAAATACTTGTCTTTTTATCCATAAGTTTACTTAGGCCACCAAAAATAAAAAGTAGAACCTTGTCCTAAATTAGATTCTAGTTTGATATTTCCCCCCACACTCTCAATTATTTTCTTTACTAAAGTTAAACCTATTCCAACTCTTTCTACTTTATCTCTAGGGGAAAGGGTTTGGAAAATTTCAAATATTCTTTTGTGATATTCTGGGGCAATACCTTGACCATTATCAGTCACAGCAAACAAATAAAAATCCTTTTCTTCATTTGCAGATATTTTAACAAATCCATTATCACTTGAGCGAAAATCAACTGCATTTTTTATCAAGTGAAAAAACAATTGTTTTAGTTTTTCTCTTGATGTATTAAATTCTGGTAAAGTCTGAGTATAAAAAGAAAAATCTTTTGGTTTATCTATTAAGTCAAGGACTTCAACTAGTAGGTCATTAACATCTACTAGTTCGATAGGTGATTTTATTCGTTGAATTCTAGAGTACTCTAAAACTCCGTTAATCAAAGCCTCTAGCCGTTTAACTCGTCCCCGAAGAAGTTTTATATTTTGTTTAGTTTCTGGGCTAATACTATCACCTAAATCTTCCTCTATCCACTCTGAAATATTTCTAATTGCTCTTAAAGGAGCATGTAAATCATGAGAAACAACATAAGCAAAAAAGTTATATTCTTCATTGATTTTTTCTATATTTTTCTCATAAGCTAAAATAGTTGCTTTTAAGTTATTTAATAGAGAGTTATTGTTAGAGTTTTCTATTATTTGTTCTACGAGTTTTTCATTATTAAGGAACTCTTTTAATAAATAAGTTGTTCCAACTGTATTATTTAACTCTTTACCTAGACTAGCATCATCAACAATTGTAATAAGTTTAGATTTATTATAATCATTTAGTTTACTAACTAGCTCTAAACATTCTTGTTTATTTGTAATAGAAAAAAATATAGAACTTAAATCATTTTCTTTAATAATAAGCTGGCTTGAAAATAAATCTTTAGCTATAAAAAGCTCTATTTTTAGAGGCAATTTTTTAACTAAATTAATAAATTCTTTTAATTCTTCTTTAGAATCTATAACTAAAATTTTTAATGAGTTTTTCATATAAAATAAAAGTTATTTATGGGAGTTGACATATAGATAAATAGTTATCTAATACCTTAAGAGCTTGAACAAGAGAATTAAAATCAACAGGTTTAACAATATAACCAGCAACATTATATTGATAAGCCATTTTTATATCTCTTTCATCGCTAGAAGTAGTTAGAACAAATACTATTAAAGAATGTAAATGTATATCCTTACGTATTTCAGATAGAAACTCTAATCCATTCATTTTAGGCATGTTAAGGTCAAGTAAAATAAATTTTGGTAATAAATTATTACCATCCTTTTTTGTTTGATGTAAGAAAGATAGGGCCTCTAGCCCATTGTTTGCAATTTGTATTTTGTAGGTAATATTATTTTTTCTAAAGGCTCGTTGAATATTCATAACATCTATTTCATCGTCTTCAACAAGTAAAATACTGTTAAAATTACTAAAATTTTCTAACATTTAACATCCTAAATATTTTAGACATTTAATTCTTTATTATATTAAGTCGTTTTTTTTTCTTATTTCCTCACATTTTAAGGGAAAATTTTTCAGCTATTTTCCGAAAAACAAATTTTCCTCTAAAAATAAAAATCATATTCTTGGAAAACATTAATTTTTCAATATCTTATAGCTAATAGATTTGTTTTTTCCAGCAATTCCCGGTTTAGAAAAAAAACTATTTCTTAAGCCTCTGAGTTTAGAAAAACCTTATTTCTTGAGCCTCGAAAGAGGCGAAACTATTTTTAGCTTGGCAGGTAACTGCCAAGTATAGTAATCAAGACACCGTAGAGTCCCGTAGGGACGATACAAAAACAACAAAGATTGTGCCGTCCCTTCGGGACTCTGTAACTACAACTCATTGTATTCTTGGCACTTACGTGCCAAGCTAAAATTTGTAACGTCGCTAACGCGACTTAAGAAATTCATTTTTTCCAAACCGGGAATTGCTGTGTTTTTTCTTTTTACTATTATCAATCCAAGTAAAGTAAAAGGTTGTACCTTGACCTACTTCAGATTCTAACCAAACACACCCTCCCTGGGTTTCAACAATTTTTTTAACTATAGCTAAACCTATTCCAGTACTCTCAACATTACTTTTTGCTTCCAGGGTTTGAAAAATTTCAAATATTTTTTTGTGATAACGTAAATCTATTCCAGGCCCATCATCTTTAACATAAAATTCATAATTTTCTTCTTCTCTTACACCAATCTCAATAATTCCTTTATTCTTATGATGATATTTAATGGCATTACTAATTAAGTTACTAAAAACTTGACTAAGTGTAATCCTTTGTGTAAATAAAATAGGCATTTCCCCCTTTATTTCAAAAGAAAAATTAGGCAAAGGTTCTAGAGATTCAATAACCTCATTAATTAGTATTTTTACATCTACAGATTCTTCTATAACTTGTGTTCTACCAATTCTAGAATATTTAAGAATACTATTAATTAAAGCCTCCATACGATTAACTCTATTTCTAATCAGCCCCATTTTATGTTGAGTATCAGGAGTTAACAAAGGGGCTAAATCCTCTTCTAGCCATTCTGTTAAATGACTAATCCCCCGTAGAGGAGCTTTTAAGTCATGAGATACAACATAAGCAAATTGGTCAAGTTCTTTATTAATTTTTTCAAGATTTGCTGCATATTCTTTAAGCCGTGCTTCAGATAACTGTCTATCTGTAATATCACGTAAAATAATAGTATAGAGTTTTTCTTTAGCTAAAGTTACCTCTGACATAGTTGCTTCAATAGAAAAGTTTTCTTTATTAGAACGCAATCCAACAGTATCGCTTAAAGTAGGGGGAAATTTATCTAAAAGCTTATATTTATTTAAAATAGGAATAAATTTGTCTATTTGTTGTCCAATAGCATTTTTAGCTGGACAAAGAAAAATCCTCTCTGCGCTAGAGTTAAAAACTAAAATATTTTGACTAGAATCAAAAGTAATAATTGCATCCATTGCAGAATTAATAATGCTAGATAATCTAACTTCATTTTCTAATACTCTATTTTCTACCAAATGCTGTTTAGTAATATTTGTTTCAATAATTATAAATCTATCAATATCTCCACCTTTATCAAAAATCGGGGTAATAGAAGTAGAAACCCAATAAGGTTGACCATCTTTGCCATAACCTTGAATTTTTTCATTAAAAGGTTTTCTAATAGCAGTAGTTTTAATTCCTGTTTTAACTTCAGATTTTGGGCCTTGTAATATTTCTTCTGGAGTTTTTCCTAATACCTCTTTTTGTATATATCCTGTTAAACGAGTAAAACCTTCATTTACCCATTCAACATAACCATTTCTGTCTACAATAAGTACAGCATTATCTGTTTTACTTGCAACTAAAGACAAACTCTCCAATTCGTTATAAAGATTCTTTTTCTCTGTGATGTCTTGAGCAATAGCATAACCAAGTGTAGAACTATCCTTTAACGAAACTGAAAAACTACTCCAAGCTAACCATTTATAAGAGCCATCCTTAGAACGAAAGCGATTTTCAAAATAAGTAACTAATTCTCCTCTTCTAGCTTTTTCTGCTACACTTAGAGAGTTTTCTCTATCATCTGGATGCACAAAATCAATATATGGAATAGAACAGAGTTCAGAAAGTGAATAGCCTAAAACTTTTTCAAACGCAGGGCTAAGACGCTTAAAATAACCATCTTTACCAGCAATACAAACCATGCTTGAATAAGAAGAAAAATTCTTCTCCATTTCCATATTATAAACTTTTTTCTCTTCTTGCGCATAAAGCCCTTTTATAGCTGCCTTTAGAGAATTAGCTATGTTTCTTAATAAATTAAACTCTTGTTCATTCCAATCTCTTTCACTTAAAGAATAAAAAGAAATAACTCCTATCAACCCTTTAATAGGCTCAGTAGCAACATCTAAAATGGCCTTAACCCCTTGAAACATAGAGTTACTAGGTAAATTAATTAGTAAACTGCTTCTAGATAAATCATTTATTAAGACAAACCCATTAGAACTTAAAGCAGTCAGATATCTTGGTAGAGTAGTTAAATCAAGGGATAACCCTTTTATAGAAGCCATCCCCCTTGGAGAGAGAGAATAAATTACTTTTAACTTATTTCCGTTAATAACTGAATATAGAACATAAAAATTAGAAAAATATTCATAAAGTTGGTTTATGGTCAAAACAATAACTTCTTCTATTGATAAACTATTAATTACAGCTATGTTCATATCATTAAGTATTTTTAACTGCAATTCTTTATACTTTAATAATTCTTCTAAATATAAGCTACGATCTACATTTTCTTTTAAGTCATATTTTTTCATAAAACCGTTTCCATCAGATCTTTTATAAAAAATACTATTATAGTTTTTAAGAGATTGATTCATCTATAAACTATTGATATTAGTGACATTGCCGTTCTTACCAAATAGCCCAACATAACCACACTAATTTAGATATACTATATTTTTATAGTTATACTAGCCGTAATTTTGCTAGCAAAAAATAATTCTTGACAATATTGTAAAGTTTCGCTATTATTTCGCTATAAAAATTTTATTTATTGCATCTATACCTAAATATTAAAAGATTAAAAGAAACAATATTGAAAAAAAACATTTTCATTTAAAACGCATACTGTAACTTTAATTAACATATTAGCAATAATCAAACAAGGAGTTTATATGTCATTCAATAAAATAATTATCGTTGGAAATCTTGGAAGAGATCCAGAACTTAAATACACTCCACAAGGCCAACAGGTATGTGAATTTTCTGTTGCTACCAATGAAAAACGTAAAGATAACAACGGTGAAATGAAAGATGAAACCACATGGTTTCGTGTTAGTTTTTGGGGAAAACTTGCTGAAGTAGCTAGTAAATACCTTGCTAAAGGTCGTCAAGTCTATATTGAAGGCCGTTTACGTGCTAGAGAATGGACTGATAAAGAAGGTAAAACTCATACTAGCTTAGAGGTTTTTGGCTCAGAGCTAAAACTCTTAGGTAGTCGTGGTGAAGATTCTATGGCTAGTGCAGCAGTTTCAAATGCTACTACAACTAACCGTTCCACACCTAAGAGTAGTGCTCCAGTTAATGACTATGATGACAACGTAACAGAAGACGACATTCCTTTCTAAAAAAATTTATTTCCTCTTGCCTAATCCTAAGGTTTTTCCAACCCTGGGATTAGGTTAAATCTTTTTAAGGGTTTTAAGGCTTAAGGAATTTTCTTATTTATATTTTATTTTGTATTTTATTGGCACTCTAAATGACAAATACGCTTAAGGATTTAGACTTACAATCAACCTATGTAGTTATAGAACCCACCCAAAAAACAACACTCGTTGATGTAACCCCCACCGTTTTCCAAGATTTAGAGAAAAATTTTGGAAATTTTCAAAATCACTTATTAGTTTCTTGTATAAGTTTTGATAAAGATTGGCCTACTTGGGAAATACACCCTGAAGGTGATGAAATTGTCTATCTTTTATCAGGTAGAGCGGAAATACTCTTAGAAAAAGAGAACGTTATAGAAACTTTAGAGGTAAATAAACCCAGTTTATACATAATCATACCTAAAAATACTTGGCATACCGCTAAAATCCATACCCCTACAACTATGATTTTTATAACCCCAGGCCAAAACACACAAAATAGACCTATTTAAGTAAAAGTTTTATGCCTAAATGCTGAAGCCATTTGACAAGAATATCCCAGTATGGCTAATTTTAGCTACCTCACTAATTTGAAGTTAGTTTGTTAGTTTATAACCTGGAGAGAAGTAATGCTAAGTGTTGATTTTGTACGTAATAATCTGGAAACTGTTAAAAATGCTCTTGGATCCCGTAATAGCACTGTGTCTTTAGAACCATTTGAAAATTTAGATAAAGAACGTCGTCAAGCTATCACTGAACGCGACAACTTAAAAGCAAAGTGTAATCGTTTAAGCGAAGAAATAGGTGCTTTAATGAAAGCTAAACAAAGAGAAGAAGCCGCACCTAAACAACAAGAAGTTGTTTTAGCTAAAGCTCGTATTAAAGAGCTTGAGCAACTTATTGAAGAAACAGAAACTAAGCTTTCAACAATTCTACTTACAATTCCTAATCTACCTCATCAATCAGTCCCTTTAGGTGCTGATGAACATGCAAATAAAGAAATCCGTCGATGGGGTAAGCCTAGAGAATTTGATTTTGAAATCAAAGATCATATTGATATAGGAAATAAACTTGGAATTTTAGACCAAGAACGTGCCACAAAAATTACTGGAGCAAGATTTTCTATATTGCGAGGCTTAGGAGCAAGACTTGAACGAGCATTGATTAATTTTATGCTTGATATTCAGACTAAAGAACATGGCTACCAAGAAGTTCTTCCTCCTTTTATAGTTAATAGTGCTACGCTCCAAGGAACAGGACAATTACCTAAATTTGCCGAAGATCTCTTTAAGTTAGAAAAAAGTGATTATTGGTTAATTCCAACAGCAGAAGTCCCTTTAACTAATATTTATCGAGATGAGATTTTAGAAGGAGACATCCTTCCAATAAACTTAACTGCTTATACACCGTGTTTTCGTTCAGAAGCTGGCAGCTATGGAAAAGATGTTCGTGGCCTAATTCGCCAACACCAATTTGATAAAGTTGAATTAGTAAAAATTTCTCACCCAGACCAATCTTATCAAGACTTAGAAACTCTTACACAAAATGCTGAAGTAATTCTCCAACGTTTAGAATTACCTTACCGGGTAGTTTTATTATCTACAGGAGATATGGGGTTTTCTGCCTCTAAGACCTATGATTTGGAAGTTTGGTTGCCTAGTCAAAATACTTATAGAGAAATTTCTTCTTGCTCTAACTGTGATGCCTTCCAAGCTCGCCGTGCTCAAATTCGTTTTCGTCGTAGCCCTGGAGCAAAACCCGAGCCTGTACATACGCTTAATGGTTCAGGTTTAGCAGTTGGTCGAACTTGGTTAGCTATTTTAGAAAATTATCAAAATGCTGATGGGAGTGTAACAGTCCCTCAAGCTTTGCGCCCTTACTTAGATGGGTTAGAAAAAATACAACTCTAACTTAAGAATTATCTTTAGATTAAAGTATAAAATTAAAACTTTATGCTTTAATCTATTACTTGAACTATGACTTCATATTTAGCTGATAATTATAATATTAATGACCCAAATCTAGCATCGGCACTTGATGAATTATCTTTTTGGGCAGCACACTTTGGAATACTTTTATTTAACAACCTGGAAATTAAGAAAAACTTAAATATCTTAGATTTAGGTTGTGGAAATGGTTTTCCACTATTTGAGTTAGCACAAACTTTTGGTCAAACTTGTCAAATAACTGCTGTTGATATTTGGCAAGCAGGACTAGAAAGAGCTAAATTTAAACAAAATGTTCATAAACTCAATAATCTAAACATATTAGAAGCAAATGGAGAGTGTTTACCCTTTCCTGACTCAATCTTTGATCTAATAGTCTCAAACCTTTTGATTAATAACCTTGCAAACCCTAATTTAACTATATCTGAGTGCTATAGAGTACTAAAACCTAATGGTAAAATTGTTTTAACTACTAATGTTATAGGCCATTTCCAAGAATTTTATCAAGTATTTGATGAAATATTAGAAAATTCTGGTAATAAACTTTACCTAGAAAGCCTAGAAAAAAATATAACCCATAGAGGCTCAAAAGAAATTTTTGTTAACCTACTAGAAAATAACCATTTTAATGTAACCAAAGTCATAGAAGATAAATTCTTTATGAGATTTAGCGATGGCACATCTTTACTAAACCACTCTTTAATAAAAGTAGGTTTTTTAGGTGGTTGGAAAAACACTGTTGAAGTAAAAGATCAAGAAATTATCTTTAATTTATTGGAACATAAGCTAAATAAAATAGCAGATAAATTAGGTGAATTAAAGATGACAGTTCCTATGCTTTATCTTGAAGCTAAAAAATAATTATGGAAATTATAGAAATAGAAAATAGGCTCCAATCCTTAGCTAACCCAGAAATAGCCAAACATTCCCAGCGATATTTTAAGACCAAACCAGGCCAATATGCTGAAGGAGATATTTTTTTAGGTATAAGAGCGCCTCAATTAAGACTCTTAGCAAAAGAGTATAAGTCTCTTAAAATCAATCGAGTAGAAGAATTATTAAAATCCAAATTTCATGAACAAAGAACCCTTGCACTTTTGATTTTAGTATTAATTTTTCCTAGAGCTAATGAGATAGACCAGCAACAAATATATGATTTATACCTAAGTAATACAAAATTTATAAATAATTGGGATCTAGTAGACTGTTCTGCTGAACATATTGTAGGAAGATTTTTATTTAATAAAGATAGAAGCATTCTCTATCAATTAGTTAAGTCCAATGATTTATGGGAGCGAAGGATTTCTATTATTTCAACATTTCATTTTATTAGAAATAAAGACTTTATAGATACATTAAAAATTTCTGAACTCTTACTAAAAGATACCCATGATCTAATTCATAAAGCTGTAGGTTGGATGTTACGTGAAGTTGGAAAGCGAGACTTAAAAACTGAAGAAGCTTTTTTAGCATTGCATTATAAAACTATGCCAAGAACAATGCTTCGCTATGCTATAGAAAAATTTCCAGAAGAAATACGCCAAAAATACTTAAAAGGAAAAATTTAATTGAAAAATGAAAAGAGAAAATTTTGCTACTAATACAAAATGGGAACCAATTGTTGGTTATTCTCGTGCAGTAAGAATAGGAAACCATATTTGGGTAACTGGAACAACTGCAACAAATGAAGTAGGCGAGGTTGTAGGAATTGGAGATGCTTATGCTCAAACTGTTCAAACCTTAAAAAATATTGAAAAAGTTCTTATTCGTGCAGGGGCTAACTTAAAAGATGTAGTAAGAACACGAATGTTTGTTACAAATATTACTCAGGATTGGCAAGAAATAGGACGCGCTCATGGCGAGTTTTTTAAGGATATTCTTCCAGCAACTTCAATGATTGAAATTAGCAAACTTATTGTTCCAGAAATGTTAGTAGAAATCGAAGCTGATGCCTTTATAATTGACTAATAGACCTAAGTAGATGTAACATTCGTAAAAATTCATAGACTTATAAATTCCCCTACTAGCAAACTACAATGAGCAAATTTAGCATTAGCCCAGTAGAATTTCTTAGTCAAGGAACTTCTTGCAAAGGTGATCTTTACTTACCTGTAGAAGTAAGTAAACCTCCTGTTGTAATAATGGCACATGGGTTTGGAGCAGAAAGAAAGTTTTGTTTACCAAACTTTGCAGAATATTTTGCTAGCAATGGTCTAGCTGTTTTACTTTTTGACTACCGCTGTTTTGGTGATAGTGATGGAACTCCAAGAAATTATATAAATCCTTATCGCCATCTTCAGGACTGGCAAGCAGCATTAGATTACACTCGTTCCTTACCTAAGATAAATAACAGGAAAATTGGGCTTTGGGGAAGTTCATTTTCTGGTGGACATGTAATGGTTATAGCAAGTAAAAACCCAGATATAGCTGCTCTAGTTTCACAAGTTCCTCATGTTGATGCAATTACGACAATTAGCAGTTTAGGGCTAGGTTATATACTTAAAGCTACATTTCATGGCCTAATAGACTTATTTTGCATGTTAATAGGTCGAGAGCCTCATTATATAAAGGTTTATGGCTCACCATCAGAATTTGCTGCACTAAACACCATTGATTCAGAAAAAGGTTATCAAGCAATAGTTGCAAAAAACTCTAATTGGATTAATCGTTGCCCTGCAAGAATAATGCTAATACTTGCTAGCTATAACCCTACTAGATATGCTTCTAAAGTCCATTGCCCTGCACTTGTTATGGCAGCAGAAAAAGATTCTCTAATTCCTATATCAGCAGTAGAAAAAGCCGCAAATAAAATGCCCAAAGGAAAATTAGTTAAATATCCTTATGGGCATTTTGAAATTTATCAGGGAAAAGATTTCCAAGAAGCAGTTAAAAGACAAACTGAATTTCTATTAACTCATTTAGTAATAAGTAATTAGAAAAATAAAACTAACACTTATTTATCTATCTAGTTCATACTTTACTCTTACATATAAGGTAAACTGAACAACAGGTTCATTAACCACAGGGTTAATTACTTGATCAAAACCTTCTGCATTTAATGGATCATAATAAAAAGTAGCACTTTTACGAGCTTCTTGAACACGAAGCTGATTATTATTACTTACGTTTGTATAGTTATTAGCATAAATACTATTGCGGCTAATTTTTCCTGTCTCAAAAGCATTATAAGTATTATACATTTGAGTAGGATAGTAGGTATTATACTTTTCTCTTTCGACTACTACATAATAGCGATATCTAAATCCAAAGGTGCTATTATATTTAGCTTCTTTTTCTTTAATTACAGCTAAAGCTTCATCTAAAAGCTTTTTCTTTATAGCACCTGTATCCTTCACTAAATAATCAACTTTTACCAAGTCATAAATGCCAAACTTAGCCCCAACAGTAACAATTCTATCTGTTAAAGCTTTGTCTTTGTAGTAGATCAAAATATTCTTCTTAATTATAAAACCTACTTGTTTTTCCTTAGCAAGAGTTTTAGAGACATCAAAATCATAAATACGGTTTTGTGCAACAAAATCTACAAAAATCCTTTCCTTTTCAATACCAATTGAACCTAAAGCACTAATAAAACTACTTACACGGTCATCTAGTTTCTGGCTACATTCTTCAACAGTAGGACATTCTTGTTCAACAGCTAAAGTAGTAACATATTCATCAGCCTTAACATTCATTAATACACTGCTTTCAAACAAAAGCGTGTTGGCAGCAATAAAAACATTGCCTGAAGCCATTTCTTGATAAGCTTTTTTATTATCAGCCGTAGTAGCAGTATTTCCTTTTTCCTGTGAATAAATAACATTACCTGCGGCTTGTGCAAAAATACTCTCTGGTATAACAAAAACTAAGAGTAGTGATAATAGCATCATTATTTTCATAATTTCCTCCTAATAAACACACTTAGGTTATACTAAGGGGCTTAGTGATAAAATGTTGAGTTTATTTGTTTTAGATTGTTAGGTGATTTTTTAGATTACAATAAGTATTACTTAGCTAGGGCAAAAAACGTTGAGAGAAAATTTTAATGTTTTGCAGGTTTATTTTAAACTGGTACTCTAGCTATCACTACATTTATAGCTACATATAGCATAATTTACCTTTAATTTTGATTAAAGTGTTTTCTATAAGTATTAGGGGTTACGCCTGTAATACGTAAAAAAGCCCGTCGCATATGTTCAACGTTACTAAACCCACATTTTAGGGCAATTTCTTTTTGGCCTAATTTAGTTTTAATTAAACTACGCCGCGCAGCCTCAACACGTTGTTCTAAAACATATTGAGCAGGAGTTGTGCCAAACTCAGAAGTAAACACTCTAGCAAAATGACGTAAGCTCATAGCAGATTGATTAGCTAAAACCTCTATAGGCAAAGGTTCAGAAATATGTTCTAAAATCCAAGCTGGTAAGATTTTTAGACTATGGCGTTCTGGTGTTAAGGTGTTAAGTGTAACACTAAATTGGCTTTGCCCTCCTGGACGGCGTAAAAATATTACTAAAAGGCGAGAAATATCTAATGCCATTGTTGAGCCTAAATCCTCTTCTACTAGCTCTAAAGCTAAATCCATACCAGCTGTAACACCTGCTGAAGTATAAATATTTCTATCTTTAACAAAGATAGAGTTATTATCTACTTGTATTTTGGGGTGTTTAGCAAGTAAATTAGCGCAATATGACCAATGAGTAGTAGCACGAAGGTTATCTAAAAGCCCCGCAGCAGCTAAAACAAAGGCTCCTGTACATATAGAACCAACCCGACGTATTTTAGAACTCTCTTTTTTTATCCATAATGCTACTGTATCTATAGGCTCTATTTTAAGACTCCCTGAACCACCTATAACAAGTAAAGTGTCTATAGGGTTTAAGCTTATAGATTCTTTTACTAAAGCCTCTAACTTCTTATTTACATTAATAGATAGTCCACAATCCCCAATAACACTACTACCTTTTCCTGATGTTATTACCTCGACTTGATAAAAAGGTTTTTGAGGTCTAAGCAAGTAATTTGCGGTTTGAAATATGCTTAAAGTGCCTACTAAATCCAGTTCTAATATAGGTTCAATAGCTAAAAATACTATACGTTTCTCTACATCTATATTGGTCATTTATAACACCCCAAAATAAGATATGTTTAAGTTTTTAGTCTAACATAATCAAAAAACTAATGGCAGAAATTGTTGTATTTATGTCATTTACGCCATCATTTAATAACGTTACTATTTAGCTCACTGTAAGATCAAATTATTTTAGGAGAACTTATTATTTATGAACGATTTATTAGTATGGGGACTAAGTAAAGCACGAGAACAGACACTTAATTTGGTTGCAGATTTAGACCAAGAACAAATGTGCCATCAATCTGTTGAAGGAGAAAATCACCCTGCTTGGACTTTAGGGCACTTATTTTTGGCTGATTGTATGATTTTTTCGGTTCTTCAAGTTCCAGATGCTCCACAACTATCACAATTACCTAAGGAATGGTGGAGGGCCTATGCTCCTGGAAATGCACCTAGTGCTGATAAAAACCGTTATCACGCTAAAGAAGAGCTTATGGAAAAATTAATAAGAACAGAACAAATACGCAAACAAGCTATAGAAAAATTAACAATGGAGGACTTATCTAGGCCAACGCCTGACCCACATTTTGCTATTACGCAACCGACTATTGGGCACTTACTCCATTATTTATTGTTTCATGAAGGTAATCATGCCGGTCAACTAGCATCATGGCGCAAAACTCGTAAACTTCCATCAGGAAGCGGGGCTTTTGGTGTTGCCTAATCCAATTAATGTTTAAGTTTAACTAGTATTGAGAAAATAAATTATGAAATCACTAAACAACTTGCATAAAATGTTTAATGTTTCCTATAGTGAAAATTCACAGAGTGCGGGTACAACACATAGCCTGTTATATCAGCAAGTTACACTTATATTAATGCTTAGTCTTAATGCTATTACTTTATATAATGTTCCTTCTTGGGATAATGCTTTTACAGATCCTTGTAAAGCAGCATCAATTTTTTGCGGAATAACGGTTCTATTTCTATTTATAACAAGGTTCATTGAACAAAAAGCTAAAGTTTTTGAGCCTATAGCAATGGCTCTTTTTCTTGCTGGAATGCCAGTAATTTATATTTTAAGTTGTCTAACAAAGGATGGGACTAGTTTGTGGCTTGCAGTAGAAATTATAGGACTACCCATATATCTCTTATTTACAATACTTGGGCTTAAACGTTCACCTTGGTTTTTAGTTATTGGAATTGCTTTACATGGGCTTGCTTGGGATATTTGGCACTACTCAAACTCTACTTATATTCCAAACTGGTATGCTATTGGTTGTTTAGTTGCGGATGTAAGTATAAGTATATATATTTCAAGCCGGATTCCCTTATGGGAAAGCTTAAAAAATAAACAAAATTTTTCCTCTTTAGACTCTAGCAATTAGCTTTTTACACCAAATCTTATAAATAGCTGTAACTTCTTTACCCATAATTAGTTACAGCTATCTTTAACCCTACACCATTCCTAACAAAATTAGTATGCTAAAGTTTTCCAATATATTAGTAAAAACCTATAAAAAAAGCTTGTGTTTAAATACATTTTCCTATATCTTTCCCTTTAAGTTGTCATTTTTATTATTGCTTACGTATATTTACTGGTTAAAAAATAATTAAATTTAGTATTTTTAAGAGAGAAAACACTAAATTACAGGTTCTTTATATAAAATTTCAAATAAAGCTAATTTATAAAAATTGTTATAATAAAGTTTTTTAAGGAGGAGTGCTTAAGTTTTAGGGACTGCCCCAAGCACTAAGATATTTTATGACAAAAAATAAGCGTTATGTTTCTATTTTAACCTTAATTTTAACATTATCTTTTATCAGCATATCAAATTCTACTTCTATTAGTTCAGCACAAAGCGAAGAACCCATTTACTTAACAGATTTACACTTATTAAATAAAGATATAGCAGAAAAAAGTAATTTTGATGTAAACGCTGTAAATAATGATGCTAGCCCAGAGCAACTAGAGCTAGATGCTCTAGCTTCAACTTGTTTAACCATAAACGGAGCTTTAGGCCAAGGAACTAGACAGTCAATCCCTTTTAGCACAGGAGCACAAAATAGTAGAGTCTTTCGTGATGGCGTAGCAACAAACTGTAATGGTAAAGCATTTCCAGGGACACTATCAGGTAATTTTAAGTATGATGCCTATCGTTTCCAAAATACCACTGATGAAGATCGTTGTATCACAGTTAATCTAAATAAAGTATCTTGTAATAATACCAGCCTTTTTGCAGCAGCATATCTAAATTGTTTTAACCCTAATAATATTGCCCAAAATTATATTGCAGACGCAGGAACAAGCGCTGTTAATCGTGGTTTTTCCTTTAATATCCCTGCTGGGGCACAATTTGTAGTTGTAATTTCAAGTGTTAGTTCAAGCGATGTTTCTTGTGGAAACTATAGCTTTGCTATAAATGGAATGTCAGATTGTGGAAGACCTGATTTTAACTTAGCTTGTGGAAAAGGCGCGCCTCTAGAACATAAAAATGTTTTCTTTACTGATACAGCTAATAACCGTATTCAAATGAGTAGTGATGAAGGCCAAACTTGGACAACAGTAGGTAAGGGTCAAGGTGAAGCAACAGGTCATTTTAATGGCCCACGTGGTGTTGCTACTAGTGCTAATGGTTCAATAATTTTTGTTGCTGATACTCTTAATAACCGTGTTCAACGCTCTACAGATGGAGGAAAGACTTGGAGGGTTCTAGCTGGTCAAGGAACAACAATAAATATCCTTAATTTCCCTCAAGCTGTTGCTTATGATGAAACCCAAAATATTCTCTATGTTGCAGATACAGGAAATAGCCGAATTGTAAAAGTAACTAATGCTAGCGCTATTGCTACTTTTACAGTTTTTGCTGACTCTAGACCTGGCCGTGCATTAGGTCAATTTGATAGACCTCGTGGAATTGCAGTAGATTCTATTGGTAGAGTTTATGTAGCTGATACTGGTAATAATCGTGTTCAAATCTCTACAACTGGTATGGCAGGAGGTTGGGCTGTTTATGCTGGTGCTACGGCTGGTTCAGATTTAGGAAGGCTAAACTCTCCTGTAGGTATATTTGTGGATTCCTTAAATCGGGTTTATGTAGCTGATACTGGTAATAATCGTATTCAAATTAATAAAGATGGTACACTTAAAGGTTGGTCATTATTTATGGGGCCTGGTAGCAATTTAGGTAATGTAAATGGCCCTGAAGGTATAACGCTTGCTGCTTCTGGTAGCGTATTTATCGGTGATACTCTTAATAATCGTATTCAACGAAAAACTGTTATTGGTGGAAATGAACGCGTAGTTTCTGCTCCAGGTCAAGCCGTTGGTGAAGCCAATCAACCTACCAGCATAAGATAAAATACTAGCATATTATCATTAGAAATAAAAAAAGGAGGTTATATAACCTCCTTTTTTACTTCTAAAACTTTAATCCCATTTCCTAGACGAGTTTAACTTATCTTTAAGTCTAAAAGCTTTTTCTAAATCTACATTAAAATAATTAGCTAAGTCTAATAAATAACTAAAAACATCAGCAAATTCTTCTTCAAGGTTATGTTTTGTATTCTTAGCTTTTTCATTGTATAGACCTTGAGATTTCCTAATTGCTTTAGCTAACTCACCTACTTCTTCTGTAAATAATAAAAATATTTCTAAGTCTGTATTCTTATCCCATCCTCTTTCTTTACATATTTCTTTTATATAATGTTGAAACTCTGGTAATGTTGGGTTTTCTTTTAATATAGCCATTTTATATCCAATATACTAATTATTAAAAATAAAGGGGATAGAGTTTACTGAAAATAAACTCTATCCCTAAGAATTCTAGTCATCACTACGTTTATACTCTGTAACTGCCCAAAGTAGTAAAGATAGGGCTTGGGCAGCGGCAGCCACATAAGTAAGTGCTGCGGCTGTAAGTACTTTTTTAACAGGAACTAACTCTTGCTCAGATAAAAACCTACCCTCCCTTAAAATAGAAATGGCTCTATTTGAAGCATCAAATTCTACAGGAAGCGTAATTAGTGTAAAAAGGAAAGTTAAAGTAAAAAGCACTATACCAGCAATCATAAGAAACTTACCAATAAAAACAAACTTCATTAGTAAAAGCCCTAGAATAAATATCACATAAGCAAAATTAGACCCAAAACTTGTCACGGGAACTAAAGCACTACGTAAATACATTGGCAAGTAGTTTTTATTATGCTGTAAGGCATGTCCAGCCTCATGAGCAGCAACTCCTATAGCAGCTAAGGATTTACCATGATAGTTTTCAGGAGAAAGTTTTAAGGCTTTTTCTAGAGGATGATAATGATCACTTAACCAACCCTCGGTTATTTCTACCTTAACATCTCTAACAGCATTTTGGTTTAAAATCGCTTTAGCAACCTCAGCACCTGTTAAACCTAAATAACTTCCTATGTTAGAGGCTTTTGTATAAGTACTTTTTACCCAAATTTGAGCAATTATTGCTAACAAAAGCGCTGGTAAACTAAATAATATGTAGATAAACATATTTTCTTTGCTCCTTGTAAAAAGTGTGATTTTTCATTACTAAGATGTAACTAAATATTAATTATTCTGGACGATTTTACTTTAAAAATGGATTAATTTGACTAATTTAGCAAAAATCCCAGTTTATCTTTAATATTTATTCTTTAAATTTACCTAATACATTTTCAAGCGTATCGCCAACAACCTGACGGGACTTCAAATATATCATAGCAAGAAGAATTGCAAACAAAGGATTAGCCACAACTCCAACTAATATAATAATTAAAGCTAGTAGAGAATCATAAAGATGAATATCAATACGATAACTAACTAAATTGTTTATCAAAATATCTGTTTTTATTTGACTATCAACCAATAACCCAAACAATATAAATAAATTAACTATAGCAAGTAAAAGAAGTGGCAAGTAAATAGCTATTATTGTAGGCCAAACACGCCTAGCAAGCTCTTTAGCTCGTCTTAACGCCACTATCCCTTGATTGGCTTCTAACATAACAATTGAAGGATATAATGAATAATCCAAAGCAAGTTTTATCCCTACACTAACTAGAATAAATACTAAAGCTAAAAAAGAAAACCCCTTAGGAGTTTGCAAACTACTAGGAGAAACCATTAGCATTAACCACTCACGAGAAATAACAATAATCATAAGTATAATTAGTGGAGATGTCATGAATGCAAATAATATTGATGTTATTGAAAAAGAATATAGTCTTTTCTTAAACTCTTTTAATACAGCACTTGTATAAATATTTTGTAAAGGAGCTAGCTGTAATTGTACTAGTACAGGAACAAACATTCCACTATTAACAGAAATGGCTATTTGACCACTTAAGATCATTAAGAGCCTAAGTATAAGAGCAATATCTTCAGTATTTCTGCTAGAGAGCAAAGACTGTTTTGGTTGGAACTCATTTACTAAATGTAGTACTAATACAATAATAAACGGGATGTAGGATATAAGTGAGATTCTAATAAATTTCCAGAAATGCTCGCTATAAACAATAAGTGCTTGTTGTAGTAGTTTTCCAGCTCCTTCAGAATTAGCTCTTAATGCGCTTGCAAAAGAAGCAGCACTTATAGGACGCGATTCAGGTAATTTTGCTAGTGCTAAATCAACTAATCTTGCTACAGGTTTAGGAATATCTGGATGTTTTATGGAAAGTAAAGTAGGTAGAGTTTTAGAATGTTGTTCTTTTAGCTCTGTAAAATTACCAGTAAAAGGAGGTTCACCTGCAAGCATTTGATAAACAATAATACCTAAGCTGTAAATATCTGTTGCTGTGCTAAGTGTTTTACCAAGACATTGCTCAGGCGACATATATAAAGGAGTACCTAAAATTGCACCAGCTTGTGTAAGTTCCCCAGAATTAAAACTTTCAATAGAGTTTTTTTTCTCTTTATTTTGAACTTTAGTTTTTATCTCACTCTCATTTATTAAAGTGTTATTCTCTGTTTCTTGATTATCTCCTTTTTGAGACATACTTGCTGTTTGTATTAAAGAATTTTTAGATTCATTATTATTTTCTAAACTATTTTGACTAAGAGTTAATCCATTAGAAGAATTTATATTTTTAGCTTGACTATAGTGTAATTTAGCAAGACCAAAATCAAGCACTTTAACGGTGTAACCTCCGCGTCCATCAGATTGTAACCAAATATTATCAGGTTTTAAGTCCCTATGAATTATTCCTTGTTGATGAGCAGCACTAATGGCTAAACATATTTGTTCTGTAAAATCTACAACAACACTTAAAGATAAACGCTGATATTTTTTTAACATATCGGCTAAAGTGTTGCCTGATAAATATTCCATAACTAAATAAGCAACATTCCTACCCCTAACACTTGCAAAACCAAAATCAGTAACATTAACTATATTAGGGTGAAGTAGTCGCCCTGATGCTTCTGCTTCACGCTTAAAACGCTCTACAAACTCTTCATATTCCATAAATTTAGGTGAAATAATTTTTATAGCAACAGGTCTAGTAGTCCCTAAGTGAGTAGCCATATAAACAGCACCCATTCCTCCTTGGCCTAAGAGTCTTTCAATATGGTATTTATTATCAATAACACTATCTATTAATGCTGTTAATATGTTCATTTTAAGCCCTCTAAATAAAATAATAGCGCGACTAACTTAGCCGCGCTATCAATTTTGTTCACCATGAAACTTACGGAAATTTACTGCCCCAAACAAACTTGAGCATCTATCTTCAATTTCTGTAAGTCTGCTTTTAATTGATCGGTTGAAATGCCTGATAAGGTGCTTAAAACTTCTTATAAAAACATTAGTAACTTTAATTTATTAGTCTGGGTCTTAAAATTATTAGCAAGTGGCACGAAAAAATATTCTTGTGACCTTTAGCAAAATTTTCGTGCCCTTGAAACCTTGTGCTTATCTTGCAGTAAATACAATTTAGTAGCGATCAAAATGATGATGAGCGCCCTATATTTTTCCTCTAAGTACGAAATTTTATATATTAGTGACGAATATTTTTTAATTAAAACCTATATCTATGTTTCTTCATCTTTTTGTTTCTTAATATGTATTTTAGGAACTGGCTTAGTTACATCATCCTCAATAATAGTTTCTTCATTAGCAATATTATTAATTTTTGTAACCTCAGTATTACTTATAGTTTCAGGCTCATTTTCAGCTGTCATAGGCAAATCTGTTATTAAAATATCACTTATAGAAAATTTATAAACACCTGAAGTGCTAGCATCTAGTTCAATATCTAAGGCTTTAGCAAATTCTTGGGCTAGTTCTTTAGCTGTTGGGCGTAGAGTTGGATTTTTTTCTAAAGTCTTCATTATTATTTTTTCAATTTCTTCTGAAATCTCAGAATTAAATTCTCTTATCTTTGGAGCTTCTGTCATTAAATGAGCAAGAACCAAAGACCAAGGATTTTCATATTCATCACTATCAAATGGAGGTCTACCAGCAAGCATTTGATAAAGTGTAATGCCTAAGCTATAAACATCAGACCTACCATCATAAGTTTTGCCATTTATTCTTTCTGGAGCCATATGTGTCGGCGTGCCGACAAATGCCCCAGTCCCCGTTAAATGCTGGTCTTCGCTAGTTTCACTTACTAATTTAGCAATGCCAAAATCTACAACTTTTACCACTTCTCCTATTTCAGACTGGTGCAAAAAAATATTATCAGGTTTAATATCACGATGAATTATTCCTGTTGCATGAGCTTTAGCTAAAGCATCGCAAACAGGAATTAAAATTTGTGCAGTACGTCCTAAAGATAAAGTACCTCGTTTTTTTAGCTCTGTAGATAGCGACCAACCTTGTAAAAGCTCCATTACTAAATAAGCAATACCTTCAGAAGAAACTCCTGAATCAAGAACTGTAATTGCATTTGGATGATTAACACGACAAGCAGAAATCCCTTCTAAACGAAACCTCTCTAAAGCTTCAGAGCTGGCATTTTTTTCTGAGGGTCGAAAAACTTTTACAGCAACTAAGCGATTTAAGGCTAAATGACTAGCTCGATATACAGCACCAAAACCACCTGCTCCTATTTTATCTTCCAACTTATATTTTCCATCTAAA
Source organism: Acidobacteriota bacterium (assembly GCA_016213785.1). Lineage (GTDB taxonomy): Bacteria > Acidobacteriota > Blastocatellia > Chloracidobacteriales > JADJPF01 > JADJPF01. The sequence goes on along the minus strand of JACQZQ010000056.1, from coordinate 109,299 downwards.
ATTGTTCCAGGAAGTGCATTAGCTAAAGCAGAAAAAATCTGGTCTGCTCGTTTTTGAGATTCTACTAATTCTTCATTCTTTTTAGCCAACTCTTCAACTTTTTCTTCAGTAAGAAGTTTTGCTGTTTTTAACTCCTCTATTACTTTGCTTAACTCCTCATTCTTTTTATCTAGCTCTACTGTACGCTCAGTAACCTTAGCTTCTAAAAGCAGGTTACGTCGCTCCAAGGTTTGGACTCTTAACCTAGAAATTAAATAAATAAAACCAATTAAAGTTAATAAATAAAATAGATATGCAGGCAAACTATACCAAGGAGCAGGTCTTACACTAAAACTAAACTCTAGCGGGCCAGAAATATTACCTCTATAATCTTTTCCCAAAACTTGAAAAATGTAGTCTCCTGCGGGTAAAGTTGTATATTCTTTTTTATGGTCTAGAGTCCATAAACTAGGCTCCTCATCTAAGCCTACTAGCTTTATCTGGTAGAGATTATCAAAAGAACGAAAATGACTAAGTAAAGAATATTCAAAAGTCAGGCTATTTTCATTATAGGCTAAAATTTCACCATTAAATATTGGTCTATTTTTACTAGCGAGTATATTTTTCTCCATCACCAAAGGCTTTTTTACATCATCGATTAAATCATTATTTGGGTCATACATTACAGCACCTCGTAGAGTTCCAACCCAAATACGCCCTTGGCTATCAATCATAGAACTACGACGATTACACTCATTACTTAAAAGCCCATCTTCAATAGTAAAAGTATAAACATCATATTCTAAATTATTTTCTGGAGTTAAATTTCTTGGAGTTAACTGAGCAATACCTTTATTAGTAGCTAAATAAATTCTTTTCTTCTTATCTTCTCGAATTTGATAGATAAAATCATCTGCTAAAGTAATAGGGCTTTTAGTAGAAAAAATTTGCCAATTTGCTTTACCAAATTCTAGTTCATTTAAATAACATCTAGCTGCACCTTTTGGAGTTCCAACCCAAAGAACAGGTTTATTATTTTTATCAGTAGTTTCAAAGACACAAAGAACAAAATTATTAGGAAGCCCTGTAGAGACATCAAAAAATTGCCAAACTCCATTTTTTAAGCGTCCTAGACCTTTATATGTTCCTGCCCAAAGAGTCCTATCTCCATTTAAGGATGTTGTCTCTGTAAGAAAAAAAACAGCCTTCCCTTTTAACCCTATTTTTTCCGTATAATCAACCAACTTTCCTTTGCTTAAAGCTAAAACTCTTCCTGAAGAATCTACAGTTAACAAAAGATTTGTTCCATCAACTAGATTAGTTTCTAATAAATTATGTCCTCCAATTTTATTCTCAGTTATATAGCTTTGCCATTTGTTATTTTCTAAACAAGCTATCCCCAAAGTATCAAAGCCTGCACAAATTCGCTTACCTGTAGATAGGTTAATTTCTTCTAAGCCAAATATCCAATTCTTGGGTAAGCCATTTTTAGTGTTATAGATTTTTACATCACCTTTTTCTAAACAAGCTATTCCATTATCTGTTCCAATCCAAATTTGTTCGTTACCTTCTAAAGACTTTGTTTCTAAAAAAGCAAAAGTTGGGTTACTTGGAAGCCCTGTTTTAGTATCAAAACTTAGCCACCCATCTAGACTCATTCTTACTAAACCACCAAATAAAGTGCCTATCCAAAGGTATTTCTCTTTTAAGAACCCATCTGTTTTTAAAGATACAATATGGTTATCTGGCAGCCATTTGTTATAAACAGTCCATTTATTTTGCTCAAACCTTGCTAGACCACTATCACTTGTTCCTACCCAAATAATTGAACTACCATCTGTTTTTTTTGTCTCAGCCAAAGCTGAGATAAAATTACTTACAAGCCCATTCTCTGTATTGTAAACAGTCCAATTCCCTTCACTTAAACGAGCAAGCCCTTTATTAGTCCCTACCCAAATTTGGCTTTTTTTATCAGAAGTTTTTGTTTCTAATAAAGGCCCTACATTGTTAGACGGCAATCCATTACTAATGTCATAAATAATAGTTTTTCCACTATCAAAACAAATTAATCCTTTATTAAATGTGCTTATCCAAAGTAAAGGGCTACCAGTTATAGATTCTGTAATAAGTAGATCTGAGATCTTTATCTCAGAAAATGGATGATATTTAGTAAGCTGGTTATCTTTAATTTGAAAAAGCCCACTAGATGAAGCAACTAAAATAATCTCTTGCCCTTTATCAATAAATTTATGTAATTTTAGCCCAGGACTACTACTTCCACTGGAATGATTAAATTCCTGCCAACTTCCATCTTTTAATCTAAAAACAGAGTCATTTGTACCAAACCAAAGACTTCCATCATCAGTTGATAAGATAGAAGCAACTTTTTTAGAAAACTTTGTTGGGACTTCAACAACTATCCACTTATAGCCATTGTAATAAGCAGCACCATTATCTGTGCCAACCCATAAATACCCCTTTTGATCAAATGTTATTGTAAGAATATCATTTTGAGGTAAACCATCTTTATCGGTAAAAATCTTTAAGTTAGGACGACCTAAATCAGCTACATCAAAGTTTTCAACTATTTTTGTCGGCTCAAAAGCAAAACAAACTATTGGCAATAAAATAATTGCCAGTGGCGCTAATAACTTATTTTTAGTAAAAATTCTTATCATTATCTAACCTTACTAAAACTTAATATAGCTTGTCTTCATCTTTGTTTTGGACTTTCTAAATTTTCTAAATTTTCTAAGCTTCAAAGATCACCATAGCAACTGCATAATCCCGTGAATGGGAAATAGAGAGATGGGATTTAGTAGCCCCAATAGATTCAAAACGTTCTGCAGCAACTCCAGATAATTTTAATTTAGGTGGCCCAGAACCTGATTCAACCTCTACATCAACCCAACGAATTTTTCCAGCCCAACCTGTTCCTAAAGCCTTAAAAGCTGCTTCCTTAGCAGCAAAACGTCCTGCATAATGTACTGCGCTTAGATGTCTTGCTTGACAATAAGCTTGTTCTAAAGGACTAAAAATTCTACGCAAGAACAATTCTCCATTACGATCTATAGCTTGTTGAATCCGCGAAATCTCGATGATATCAATGCCTGTTCCAATTACCATATCAGTACTCTCTTTTATTAATTGTTGGAGCCATTTTTCAATGCAACATTTTAAGATAAAACAACAAGAAGGTGTTAAAGTTATTGAGTGCAGCACAATTAGAGAAAAAGGTTTTATAGCAGCTTTTAGCACTCGTCTTGGTGGAGTAAGTAAATTACCAGAAAATGCCTTAAATTTAGCTCTTTTTTCTTCTGACACTGAAGAAAATGTATCAGAAAACCGTCGTCGGTTTTTATCAACTCTATCAACCGAACCTAAAACTCAAAGAGAAATAGTTACAGTAAAACAAATACATTCGGCTGATAGTTATGTAGTAGAAAAATTATCACCTGATAATTCTATATCCTGTGATGCAATGCTAACTAATAATAGAAATATTTTACTTGGCATACAAACATCCGATTGTTTACCAGTACTTATAGCAGATCCTAAAAATCAAGCCGTAGTTGGCATTCATGCTGGTTGGCGTGGTACACTTTCACGTATTGTTGAAAAAAGTATTGCTCGTTTAGTAGAAATTTATGGAAGTAATCCTAGTGATTGTCTAGCTGCAACTGGCCCAGCAATTGGACAATGCTGTTTTGAAATAGGGCCAGAAGTTAAAGAAGCCTTTGAAAAAGAATTTCCATATGCAGATAAGCTTTTTTCTAATCACCAAGAAAATGGAAAATCTCATATGGATTTACGCCTAGCTAATCAAGAACAATTACTTAAAGCAGGACTAAAAAAGGAAAATATTTTTGTCTGGCCTGATTGTACACTTTGCTCTGTGGATCTTTATTTTTCTTATCGTGGTGAAATAGCAAGAGGTGCCGTAGGACGGTTGCTTTCAGTAATAGGATTAGCTTAAAATCTCCATCTTTCTATAGTGTTTTTTAAGAAGGGGTCATTTATGAACATTGCAGACATAAAGCAAGAAGCAACTAGAGTCATTGAAGCTATTTTAGCTTCCTTTTATGAAGACCACCAAGACGTAAAATTAACAGGCTTAGCCTGTGAAATTGATCCCGGTGCAGCATCTCTTTATATTTATTTGTGTGACTCATCTAAAAACTCTTCTGAGCCTATAGAAAAATGGCCTTATTCTCTTGATGAACAACAAGTTAGAGGCTTAAAACCTCCTGCCTGGTTTGATCATTATCATATTTTACTTTCTCGCCATTATAAAGACCATGAAATTAGCTATGAGCCTATTAAAACGGCTCTTTCTATTATTTTAGATGGACTAGCTCAAACTCTTGCAGAGTTTGAAAAAACAGGCAAGCTAAGCAAACTTGGGTTTGAAAAAAACCCTACCCTCTCTGTATGGACTGAAGAGGATGCAGATGAAAATATAGGGAAATCCCGTGTAGCCAAATATCGACAACCTCTAAATAATTAATTAATAAGCTGTTGCAACAAAGCTTGTAAACATAAAACCTTAAGAGTAAACTTACTCTGGTTTGGCAAACCGTCGCTAAAACGACAAAAAAGGCAGAAAGATTTTGCTTTCTGCCTTTTATAATTGTAAGAGCAAAAATCAGGGTCTATACATCATAGTAGAGAGAAAACTCTAATGGATGTGGTCTCATATTAACAGGGCTAATTTCTTTTTCATGTTTATACTTAATCCAACGATTGATAAAGCTTTCATTAAAAACATCACCTTTAAATAAAAACTCACAATCTTTTTCTAAAGCCGAAAGTGAGGCAGAAAGAGAGCCTGGAAGGCTTGGAACATTTTTTAACTCTTCTGCTGGTAAGTCATATATATCCTTATCCAGTGGATCACCTGGATCTATCTTATTTTGAATTCCATCAATACCAGCCATTAACATTGCAGCAAAAGCAATATAAGGATTACAACTTGGATCAGGTGGTCTAAATTCTAAGCGTTTAGCCTTTGGATTTTGTGAAAACATTGGAATTCTTACTGCGGCTGAACGATTACGAGCAGAATAAGCTAAATTAACAGGAGCTTCAAAACCTGGAACAAGTCGTTTATAGCTATTTGTTGTTGGTGCAGCAAAAGCGGCTAAAGCTGGAGCATGTTTAAGTAGCCCACCTATATAATAAAGCGCTATTTTAGAGAGTCCTGCATATTCACTACCAGCAAAAAGAGGCTTTTCGCCTTTCCATAAGCTTTGATGACAATGCATTCCATTACCATTATCTCCATAAAGTGGTTTAGGCATAAAAGTAGCAGTCTTACCATGTTGTTTTGCTACATTTTTTACTGTGTGCTTAAAAAGCATTAAGTTATCAGCCGTACGTGTAAGAGTAGAGTAACGAAAATCTATTTCACCTTGTCCAGCAGTAGCAACTTCATGATGATGACGTTCAACAGGAATTCCACATTCTTCTAAAATAGCGCAAATATCTGCGCGTAAGTCTATTAGGGTATCTTGTGGTGATAGAGGAACATAACCTTCTTTATAACGAATATGATAGCCGTCTTGACTATTTGCTGAATTCCAAGGCCCTTCTGAACTATCGACAGTATAAGAAGCTGAGTGCGAATCAGCATGAAAACTTGCGCTATCAAAAATAAAGAACTCTGCTTCAGGGCCAAAATTAATTGTGTCAGCAATACCTGTTGAGCATAAGTAGCTTTCTGCATGCTGAGCAATCGCCCTTGGGTCTAACCAATAACCCTCTTTAGTTATAGGATCATTGACATTACAAACTAAACATAAGGTTTTACGTGTAGTAAATGGGTCTAGCCAATAACGGTATGTATCTGGAATTAATAACATATCAGACTCATTGATTGCAGCCCAACCACGTAAACTAGAAGCATCAAAACCAAATCCTTCTGCTAAACTATCTTCACTGATTTCTCCCACTGGAACTGCAACATGGTGCCAAGCACCGAAAAGGTCTGTAAATCTAAGATCAACAAATTCAACACTTTCTGCCTTAATGTACTCAAGAACAGTCTTACTATCCATTAAAAAACTTCTCCTCAAAAATATAATTTTTCTATTAATTAAAATAGTGCATGATTAGTTTCTGTTGTGCTTGCTGAGCAAGAAAGGTGCCAAAAAGAAAATATTTCCCAGAAAATTCATTTATTTAGCTTATTTCACTATAAGTTAGGGTTTGCCAGAAAGAGAAGGAGTTTGTTTTAGATGCGATGGAACCTCTACAAATTTGTAGCTTATTTTCTAATAAACTACAAATTTGTAGAAAAAGATCTTGGAAATAAATTTAAGGCTTATAAGTTTTTGGTATTTAATTTATCAATTAAAGGGTAAAGCTCACAATCTTCAGCCTCAATTCTATATAAAAGGGCTTTTAATATCTCATCTGTTTCTTTAATAAATTCTAAAGAATTATTTTCAATTTTTGTCTTGTTTAACCAATTTTCTATATATAAATTAAAGCGAGGCAATAAGTTACCTACATCATTTTTATACTTTGTAACAAGTGAGGAGATATTATTATCGCTAAATAAAATTAGCCTAGGATAGATTTCTCTATCTTCTAAAGCTAAATGTTCACGAACTTTGCCAGCTAAAATTCTTAGTGAGATAGTAATATTATCTATTTCAGATACAAAAGGTTCTTTAGATAGAGAGCTTAATATTTTTGTGGTCATTGATGTAACAACCTTATGTTGCTCTTTAAGTATTTCCATAGAATGTGCATTTACAACACCCATAATTCCTCCAGACTAAAGATACTTGCCATAATGTGGTTTTAAGTAGTTTTAATTAGCTTCTAAAGCGTCGATAATCAATTTGATATTTTTTTACTTTATAGTTAATAATACGCTCTGTTGAGCCTAGTAAAACAGCAGCTTTTGCTTGATTACCGCGTGATGATTTTAAGGCATCTAGAATTAGATCTTTTTCATAGTTTTCTACTGTAGTAATGAGGTCTAATCTAGGTTCAGTATTAGAAGCTTCAGCAGTTTGTAGAGTTGGGGGTAGGTGATGGGCATGAATTACACCACCATCGCAAATTAACACCGCTCGTTCCATACAATTTTCCAGTTCCCTAACATTACCCGGCCAATGGTAACACATTAGCATATCTATTGCTGGTGTTGAGACTCTTTTAATAGGCTTATTATGCTCACGAGCATATTTTTCTAAGAAATGATCTGTTAGTAATAAAATGTCAGTACGTCTTTCTCTAAGAGGAGGTAAGTATATAGTAAAGACATTTAAGCGATAATAAAGATCTTCACGAAAAAGCCCTTTTTCAATAGCTTTTTCTAGGTCTTTATTAGTAGCTGTAATAATGCGAACATTTGCTTTTAATGTTTCAACACCACCAACTCGCTCAAACTCCCTTTCTTGAAGAACGCGAAGCAGTTTTACTTGTGTAGAAGAAGAAAGATCTCCTATTTCATCTAAAAATAGAGTTCCTCCCTCAGCTAGTTCAAAACGTCCTTTTTTGCGAGCATTAGCACCAGTAAAAGCACCTTTTTCATAACCAAATAGTTCTGATTCTATAAGGCTTTCAGGTAGTGCAGCACAATTTACTTTAACAAAAGGCTTGCTAGAGCGTTCAGAAGAGTAATGTACTGCATGTGCAACTAATTCTTTGCCTGTGCCAGATTCACCACGAATTAATACAGTTGTATTAGTTGTTGCTACTTGAGTAATAAGCTGGTATACAGCCCGAATACTAGAACTAGAACCTATGATATTAGTAAAATTATATTTTTCTTTAAGTTCCTGTTTTAAGTAAGTATTTTCATCTAAAAGCCTAGTTTTCTCTAGTTCTAAAAGTCTATTTAATTCAACATTTCTTGCTATCATTGAAGCAGTAATGGTTAAAAATTCTAGTTTTTGATTAAAATTTGTTTCCTTATGAAATTTTAAGTCAATACTTAAGGCACCAACGGTTTGAGAATTAATAATTATTGGGACGCAGATAAAGGAAAGTTCCCTTTTATGAAGATTACGCCTTGCTCCTGTACGATTAAGAAACATTGGCTCACGGCTAAGTTTTGGGATAATAACAGGGCGACCACTGGCAACAACCGTTCCTGTAATCCCCTCACCTAATTTATAACGGCCTCGTTCAACTTGTGCAGGTGTAAGGTCATGAGCAACTTCTATAGCAATTTCTTTGCGATTTTGGTCTAGCAAAGTGATTGTACCTCGCTCCATTTGTTGTCGTCGTTCTAGGGCTTCTAATAATTTGGCTAGACCTTCTTTTAAGTCTATTGTTGAGCTTAAAACTTGGCTAATTTCTACTAAAGTCGAAAGTTTGCTGATTTCTGAAAGTTTATTTCCCATATTTTTAATAAAAAACTACAATTTTGTTATATTAGTTAAATTAAGCTACGATTTTGTAGTTTTTTTAGTATAAAGTCTATTCTATTTAGCTAAGGTTTGGATTTTTTAGCAATTAAATCTGCAACAATTTTTCCACTTTGAACAACCATAGGCATACCAGCACCAGGTTGAACACCTCCGCCAACAAAATAAAGTCCTGAAATTTCTTGGCTTTTATTAAGTGGACGAAAAGCACCATAGAGAATATTATGTTTTGGCCCAAGCCCATAGATAGAGCCTCGAAAAGCAGAAAATTTTTGCTCAAAAGTTAATGGAGTATTTATATTATGAAAAAGTAAAGAACTCTCTAGACCAGAAAATCCAAATGATTCTATTTGGTGTAATAAATTAGCTGCATATTCTTCATAAATAAGTGGATCTGGTTTAGTCTCGCCTCTTGGAGGAACAGAAATAACTACAAATAAATTGTCTTTTCCTGCGGGTGCTAAAGGCGGATCGGTTCTTAGAGGAGCATTAATATAAATAGGTGTTTGTTTTGGTAATACTCCTAGATCAAAAATATCATGGTAGGAAGGGGTAGGATCACCATTTAATAATAAATTATGATGTTTTAGCTTAGGAAAAGTGCTAGAAAGAGCAAGTTCTAGAGTAAGAAATGATGCACTAGGCTGAGCATTTTCTTTTTGCAATAATTTGATAGTATTAGGCCAATCTTCTTTACCTTTTAAGAGTTGGTGTGTATATAAATAATCTGAATTAGAAACAACTATGTCATATTTTTCTGATAACCCATCAATAACTAAGCCATTTACTTTCAAATCATTACTTATTTCTATTGCACTTACATTTTTTTCTAGGTGAATTTTTACGCCTAGCTCTTTAGCTAATTTCGCTATGGCTAAAGGAATTTGGTGAATTCCTCCTTTAGGATACCAAACACCTTCACGAATAATAGTCCAAGGAATTAAAAATAAAGAAGATGGAGCATTACGAGGGTCAAGACCTGCATAAATAGGAAAGCCTATTAGTAGCGATCTAACAAGTTCACTACTAAAACGTCGCTTTATATCATCCATATAATTGCGTAAAGGTGGAAGTATTAAGGCAGAGGGCATTAAACGAGAAAAAATAATATCTTGGAGACTAGAAAACATTTTCTGATAAAAATCTTTTGCAAAGATTTTTACAAAAAGGTCACACTGTGACAGTAATTCCTTGAAAGCTTTTGCATCATACTTTGAAAGAGTTTCTATAACACTAAGTAATTCTTTTTCATCTACAGGAATATCAAGGTATTTATTTTGGTAAAATATTCTAAAAGCAGGGTCTAAGCGCTTAAAATCTAAATAATCGCTTAAATTACGTCCAACTCTCTGGAAGAGATCCTGATAGACCCAGATCATTACCACAATAGATGGCCCTTCATCAAAAATAAAACCATCACGCTTATAACTAGAGGCTTTACCACCTACTTGATTATGTCTTTCAAAAACATCTACTTGATAACCTTTAGCAGCTAAACATACAGCGACTGAAAGCCCCCCTAAACCTGCTCCAATTACACCAACACGTTGCGTCATTGAGATTTCCTTATAATTTTTTTAATAGTGTAATTTTTCTTATTTAAAAAAGCAAAAGCGTGAAGTTTTTCACTTCACGCTAAAAAGTTCTAAGTGTAAGTAAGGAGCTAAAGGTAAGGAAGGAGAGAGAGGGGAGATAAAACTAACTGCGTTTAATACTACGCCAAATTGTTAAAGCAATTAACATTGGTATTGTTCCAGGAACAACAAATAAAGCAACTAACATTAATTTTTGTCCTAAAGGGGAAGAATAAGCTGATTTTAATTGCTTACTTATTCTAAATAAGCGATCTTTCCAGCTATTAATTTCAAAATTTTCTATTAAGATACTAATACCATGATAGAGAAGAACTAAGCCTATAGAACATTGGGCGATTATTAGTAAACAGATAAAAATTAGCTGGAAGTTTGACATTGTTTTAATCCTCTTTCTTAATAATTAATTCACTATTCCTAAGTTTTTTAAGCTGCACGAGGGTTTTTTTCTGGTACAGCAGTAACCATTCGTTTTTCAGGTTCATCATCAATATTAACTTTGAGTTTGCGTTTTTTTCCGCACTCATAACAGGTCATATAATATGCTCCATCGTTTGTAGAGCGTCGAGGAGGTCCCCAATAATGTTTATGTAAAATATCAAAAAACATAATGTTTCTCCTTTTTTAGGCTTAATACGACCAATTTGCTTTACAGAACGTATTAAGAAAAAAGTCTTGCAGAAAAGTTTTCAATTATTTGTTGATTTTACTATTTTAGAACCTTAGCAATTAGGGTGCCACAAACATATATTTAATAAAAATTTTATACAAATTCTCTTAGGTCTTTAATAATCATTAAGATAGGTTTGGTTTTATTTAAGTAGGTATTTTATAACTGGTACATTAATACTCAATAATAATTTATTTAAGGTGATTTAAGATGTCAATTTTATTTACACCATAGATATACATATATAAAAAATTTACACCTTAATTGATTACCATCATAGTATATTACTATCATAGTATAAGTTAGTCTAATTTTATCTTATTTAGGGTTTAAGAATAGGGAGATCTAAGCTTTGTTGGGAGAAAAAGCTAAAAGGCTCTTTTGTTACTGGGTCTTGAAAAGATAACTTTGCTGCTAATAATTGCATTGGAAAAGCATAATCTTCTATATTAAGTACTTCTGGGTATAAAGGATCATTAACTATATTAAAACCTAAACTAGAAAGATGTAGCCTTAATTGATGTTTTTTTCCAGTTTTAGGCTCTAAAAGAAAAAGCCCTTTATTTTCTTTAATATAAAGTAATTTAACATAAGTACTAGAATTAATTTGACCATCTTCTATCTTCATTTTATACCAAGGCTCACCCTTAACTATCCTATTTTCTACAGTCCATAGAGTTCTTTCTATTTTGTTCTTAATATTACAAACAGCATAATAAATTTTACTTATCTCTCTATTTTGAAATAAATTATGATAAAGATAGCGTGTTTTAGGGTTTTTAGAGAAAATAACTAACCCTGCTGTGTCTTTATCTAGTCTATGTACTGGGGTTAAATCTTTATTTTCATATTTTTTCACTAACCTAAAAAGTAAACTCTCATATGTATATTTTCCTGATGGAGTAACAGGAATAAAGTGTGGTTTATCTACTACTATTATTTCCTTATTTTCAAAAATGATATTTTCCTTAAAAGGTATTTCTACTTCTTGATCGTTTTCTCTATAATAAAAAAGCGTTATCCCCTCTTGATAGGCGCTTGAGAGCAATATAGGTGTTTTATCAGAAAAAAATATTTTGCCCTGCTCTACTCGCTTAGCTAAAGTATTTTTTTCTAAGTAAGGAAATCTAATTACTAAATATTCAAATATAGTTTTTACTTTTGTCTCTAATCTTGGTAAATAAATTTTAGATTCAATAAGAGGTCTGTTTTTACCATCAAATATGCTCATAACTTTTATTAAGTAATCAATAAGTTCTAAGAAAATATTTAACTAAGTATTTAGAAAAATATCAAAAAATTTTCTCTGCAATTAAAAAACTAAGGTTAAAAATATTAATACTTTCTATTAAAAACTATAGTTTATAACTGTTGCAAAATCTATGTGTTAAATATTATTAACCTAGTAGTTGACAGGATAAATCTATCGAGATAAACTGATTTTAATCGTTTATTTTCTTTATATAATAGCAATGTATTAAGTGCTGAGGGCGACAAATGAAAGCAACACTTTGTTTTTTAACTTCCTTAACTGTTTTGATGCCAAACTTACCTACTGATCAGTTTAGTCAATCAAGATATGTAATAGAAGTTAAAGCCTTAGAAAAATTTAATAACACCTACTTTTTAAGCCAAGAACATAGCTCCAATAAAGAAAATAAAACTAACATATCTAATAGTGACTCTAGTGTTAATTTTGAAGTTGTATCTCCTAATGTAATAACAAAACCTAAAATAGAGAAAACCAGTAAGGCCACTGATATTTCTTTACTAAACTCTTTACTACAATACGAGTATTTAACTATAGTCCTTTACACTAATTGTACTAATACTGAATTAATGTCTGATCCTGTCTCAAAAATCATTAGTACTCACCTAAAAAGACATCAAGATTACAAAGAAATGCTAATAAATTCAATCAAAAAGTTAGGAGGAAAGCCTGTTAAAATAAATAATAATTATGATTTAGAGGCAGTATATAAATTCTTTGGTCTTAACACTCTTACTACAGAAAAAGACATATTAACATTAACTGCTAAAATTGAAGAATATGGAATAAATATTTATAATAGCTCTATTTTATATCTTAATAGTAAAGAAGCTCTTAAGCTTACTACAGCAATAATGTCTATGGCAGGTAGACATAGTGCAATGCTTTATACTTTAGCAGGACAAGAATTTATAAAATATCCTAAGGACATATTTAATTTTTCTAAGCCTAATAATAAACCTTCTAACAAAGATATTAAGACTATTAACATGCTTTTTAGTTTAGAAAATCGCGCTCTTTTTGTTTATGAGGCTGTTATTGCTACTAAATTATTAGCCGCTAATGGATGGAAAACAGCTGCTAAATTTCGAGAGATACATAAAGAAAATATTTCTAAATTACAAAGTTTAGGGATCAAATTAGAGTTAAAGAATAGAAATTATGATCTAGCAACAATTGCTAAAGGCTTAGGAGTCAATAGCATATCAAGCGAAAAAGACTTAATGATTTTATTAGATAAAATAGAAGAACAAATTTGCAGAGTTATTATGTCTAATGTAGAGAACTTAAGCGTAAGATCTTATCTCTACACTTTTGCTTATATATCAGCTACAGCTGGGCAGATGAATAGTATTTGGGATGCAACATTAGATAGGTATAAAGAAGTAAGCTATTTATAAATAAATTAATAGACTACTTATAAATAAATTAATAGACTACAAGCTTCTAAACTTTTTAAGTTATAAAACAAAAAGCACTAAAGTTAAACTTTAGTGCTTTTTTTAACTTACAAAACTCGTTCGTAAAAACTAGCCTTTTAAGAAAGAAGCGCCTTTGTAGGTCTTAAGAGCAGTTTCTAAAATAGCTGTGTGAGTAGCTTCATCAGCAGCAATCCTAGCAGCAGCTTGGGCGATTTCTAATTTTTCTAATTGTGGAATTACGCCTAAGTAAGCTTTGGTAGCTTGACGCTCTAATTCAGCAGCTAAATTAAGAACATTGCCAGCGTCTTTTAATTCTTTAACACTGGTTTTGGCAAGTGTTTTGCCTGCGTCAAATTTTGGCTCTGAAATTGGTTTGCCACCTAATTTGTTAATGGTAGCAATCAAAGCATCTCTGTGTTCTTGGTGGTTGCCTAAGAATTTTTTGGCTAATTCAAGAACATCACCAGAAAGAAGAGCAGCGCCTGCGCTATAAGCAGAAATGGCTTCAAATTCAAGGTTAAGAGCAACGTTTAAAGTATCTGTAGCTTTACCGTAGGCAAAAGAGCTAGTAGGAGCAAAGAGTACAGAACTGGAAACACCAGCCATAGCGGCTAATTTCAAGAAGTTACGACGAGATGTAATATCTAAAGATTCAAAAAATTTGTTAGCGGACATTATTCCTCCTTAACTTTAACCCTGGCCTACGGCCATCGGGCATATGCTAAATTTGTTTTGGATTAGATTAGCAAGATTTGATTTTCTATCTATTACTACGCGAGAGATTTAAAATCGGATTGCTTAATAAAAAAATTTTATGCGGAAAATTTTTTATCTTCTCAAACAACCGCAAATATCAGCAAACACTAAGCTTATAAAATAGATATTTTTCTATTTAGATTTGTTGCTTAGGATTATTTAGTAGTAAAGAAAGATGACGCTGCTTAGTCTATGCAACTAGGGTAGTTGAGTCAATCCATTATTCCGCAAAAATATTACTCTCCTAGCCTATCAGCAAAATCTCTTTCATACATACTATCAAGTAAATCTTTATATTTTTCTTCTACAACTTTACGTTTTACCTTTAATGTTGGGGTTAATTCTCCGGTTTCAACAGAAAAATCTTCTGAAAGAATCTTAAATTTTTTGATTCTCTCATAACTTGCTAATTCTCGGTTTTTATTTGTAATTTCTTGTTCAATAAGATGATAAACTCTGCGATCAAGAACTAGATCCTTTATATCTTTGTTAGGAATTCCCTCTTTAGAAGCAAATGCTTGAATGGCTTCAGTATTAACTGTAATTAAAGCTGTTAGGTACTTACGTTTATCCCCATAGACCATAACTTGATTAATATAGGTAGAGGTTTTTAATACATTTTCTATATTTTGAGGAGGGATATTTTTCCCTGATGAGGTAACAATAATATCTTTTTTGCGATCAGTAATAATTAAATTACCTTCATCATCAAAATGGCCGATATCGCCTGAATAATACCAACCATCAATAAATGTATTTTGAGTAGTCTCTAAGTCTTTATAATAGCCCTTACAAACACCTTCTCCACGAATTAAAATTTCTCCATCTTCAGCAATTTTCACCTCTACATCTGGAATAGGAGTGCCGACTGTGCCAATACGAAGACTTTCTGGGCGAGTTATTGTAGCAGGGGCAGAAGTTTCTGTTGCTCCATAAGCTTCCATTATTGGGAGTCCAATGTTATAGAAAAACTCTGATATTGCAGGTGCTAGAGGTGCACCACCAGAGACAATAAATTTTATTTTTCCACCTAAAAGATCTTTTAATTTTTGAAATACTAGTTTCTCAGCCATCCAGTATTTTAATTCTAAAACTAAACTGATTGGATGAGCTTTCATTTTTCGTTTCCCAACTTGGCGACCAACACCAACAGCCCAACGAAAAACCCTTCGCTTTATCCAATTCCCTCCTTCAACTGATGCCATAACGGAGTTATAAATTTTTTCAAAAAAACGAGGGACACCATAAAGAATTGTAGGACGAATATCTAGAATATCTTTTGCAACGGTTTCTAGTTTTTCAGCAAAACCTATTGTCCCGCCGTTATAAATAGAAAAATATAAACAACCTATTCGCTCTAAAGCATGTGCTAAAGGTAGAAATGAAATAAAAGTCTCATGTTCTTTAATATCTGTAGCAACATTATTCATTGTGCTACAAATAAAGCTTATATTGCGATGTGTAAGCATTGCACCTTTTGGATGTCCTGTTGTGCCAGAGGTATAAATAATAATTGCGGTATCATCTAATTTAAGCTTAGAAATAGAATCCTCTATTATACTCTCATCCATCTCCAGCCCTTGTTGACCTATAATGCCCATAAAACTTTGCAACTTAATACTTTTTTTAGGCGATTTAATTTTATTATCTGACTCTATTAAAATAATTTTTTCCAAATATTCCAAATCATCAATAACCTCGCAAACTCTAGAAAATCGTTCTTTTGTATCAACAATAAGAAAGCGGGCTTCTGAGTGATTTAGAATATAAGCAATAGCTTTTGGGGTAGTATTTGGATAAATTGCTACAGTGATTGCTCCAGAAATTAATATAGCTAGATCAAAGTAAGCAAATTCAGGAGAATTAGTAGAAAGAATAGCAACTCTTTCACCTTTTTCTAAACCTAAGGCTAAGAGTCCAACTACTATTTCACTAACTTTTCTGCCATATTCTTGCCAAGTAATATCTTTATAACGTGCGAATTTCTTTACTTTTAAGGCGATTTTTTCAGGGTGTTTCTTAGCTCTTTGTAAAAGAATTGAAGGAATTAATTCTAAGGCTTTTGGCACTAAGTTTTTTGTCCTAACTGGCTTTATTTTTTTCTGACTTTTTTTAGCGTTTGTAGAACTTAGAGAGTTATTAGAAGTAGATGTTTTTGTCATAAAAGTTAATTGATTTAATTTACTATTTAAAATACTTAATAATGGGATAAAAAATGCTATTAAGGCTATCGCAGAATTAAGAGTGTTGACAATAGATTTGTTAAATGGCACAGTGATAAATCTTCTAAGAATAAAAGTTTATCTAATTAAAACAACCTAGGTACTATATTTATGGATGTTACTACAAATGCTTTATATGAAGAGTTAGAATTTATTAGAGAATCAGATGTATTTCTTAATTTAGATTTTGAATTAACCCAACTGATTTTTAGTCGCGGAGAGATAGTTAGATTTGAACCTGGGGCTAAGCTTTTTGAAATTGGTCAGCCTGTTAGTAATTTTTATATAGTCAAAAAAGGGTTAGTTGAAATATGCCGTCCTTCAGCAGAAAATCCTGATGAAATGCGACCTGTAGCTTATTTAGGTACATCAGATTCAATGGGAGAGATGACTCTACTTACTGGAAGTCATCATGGCTCTATGGCTCGTATGCCTGAAGGCGGAGAAATTTTTTATATTTCTAAACCAGAGTTTTTACGCTTATTGGATGACTTTCCAGGTTTTACTAAAGCGCTTATGATGGTTTTTGCTTATAGACTACAATCTAGAGTAAAAGATCAGCGTATAGCTAAACGCAATTTACAAGGGAATTTACAGTTTTTTGATTTACCTACAGTAGTTCAAACTATTATTGCTTCTAAATTAACTGGAACTTTAGTAATAACTAACGAGCAACAATTACCTATTTCAGAAATTAACTTTGAACATGGAGAAGTTCGGAGTGCTTTTTTAGGGGAACTCTTTGGACTAGAAGCATTTTTGCAGCTTTTTCAACCACCTCCACAAAATGGCTCTTTTGATTTTAAGTCAGCCCCAATTCAAGAAATAGGCGACCCAATGTTTGAAATTAATTTTCCTACAATGAATTTACTTATGGAAGCGGTAAGACTTCAAGATGAGCTTGTAGAAATGAAAAACCAGATTGGTGATAAAGACATATTTTTCACTTTAACCAATGAATTAAATTGGAATGAAATAGATGCTAATTATTCTGTGGCTAAAACTATCTGGAGAATGCTTAAAGAAAAACAATGTGACACTTTAGAACTTAGGGATAAATCACCTCGGTCACATTTCTATTTTTACTCAGCTTTAATCAAGCTTTTAGAAACTAACCAAATTTCTTGCTTACAACTGACCTAAAAATAACACCTATTTGAAATCTAGCTTAAAAAAAACAAGGGCAGAAATTTCTGCCCTTATTTTTTATAATAAAAAGTTTATCTTTTTAGAAACCAGCACCAGCAGATTTACTTTTTGCTGGCTTTTCTTCTGTTTGTTTATTAGGTTGATCAACTTGAGCACTTCGCTTTTCAGCTTGGTTGCCTTTTAAAACTTCAATAGCTTTCTTTAACTGTAAATCCTCACCCGCTGCTTCTATAGGTAGTTGAGGATCTTCTGTTTTTACTTGGTCATTTTGTTGGTCATTATCTTCTGGCAAGCTATCATCATTAGCAACAACATTAGCATTTTTTACTTCAACACTTGGAGTAATACCTGAGTTTTCTCTCATAAAAGGAACACCAGTAGAATCAGCATATTTACTAGTGGTAATTAACATAGCAGAGCCGCCTTTAAGCTCAAAAAGTTTTTGAACTGAGCCTGCGCCAAAGGTTTTCTCTCCTACTAATTCACCACGTTTATTATTAAGAATAGCAGCAGCAATAACTTCACCAGCGCTTGCTGTGCTACGATCAATAACTAAAGCCAATTGTCCAGTAAAAATAGCTTTGCTTGGATCTGCTTCAAAGGTTTTCTCAACAATATTTTTATGACCAAGAGATTTGGCTAAAGTACCTGATTTTACAAATAAATTAGCAATCTCAACACCTGTTTCTAAAGAACCATTAGCAGCGCCACGTAAATCTAAAATTAGTTTTTGTACGCCTTTTTTCTGTAAATCTGCTAATTGTTTTTTCACTTCTTCGGCTTTACCGTCTGCTAAAGAGGTTATTTTTAAGTAACCAATTCCTGTCTCAATTGTAGAAATTTCAATAGCAGGTTGGGAAACAACGGCACGTTTAATTTTAGTTTTATAGGGACGACCTCGACGAAAAACTTTTATTTCAATTTCTGAACCAGTTTGTCCAGAAAGTAACTCTTCTGCATCATACAAGCTAATATCTCTTGTTGGTAAAGTATCAATATATTCAATAATATCACCTGCTCGAAGCCCAACTTTTTCTGCTGGAGAGTCTTTTACTACTGCAAGCACGTAAATATAACCAGAATATCTAGAAAGAATCATTCCTGTTGTAGCTAGTTCACTGCGAGAAGAATTATATTTTTTTGCTTGTTCAGGGCTAAGATAAGCGCTATAAGGGTCAAGCCCTTCTGCTAAGCCTCGTAAGGCTCCTACTTTAACCTTTTCTAGATCTGGTTCATCTACATAATCGCGCACAATATGACGTAATACTTCGCCAAATATACGCATTTGAACATAAGGATCTCCTTTAGCAAACACATCCTTATGTACAGAAAGAAAACCACCAACAACAGCATAAAAAGCTATTGCAGTTGATAAAGCAACAATAATTAGTTTTCCTTTTAGCGACATTCATCCCCCTCAAGAAGATACATTTAATCAAGGTTGAGGCAACCTAAGAAATCAAAAAACCACTGCGATATCCATCAAGCTTATGTTTAAGTCTAGTTTTAACCTAGTTCAATTAAATAATTAAAAGTTAAAATAAGCTGGTAGAGTGTTTTTTGATGATACAATACTTACTAGCAAGCCTGCAAGAAATCAAAAGGTCAAATAACAAAATTTTAACCGTTAAAGCCAAGCGTTTAAGCAAATATGGCTAATGAATGTTTGCTTGACAGGTATTTTTATTGACTAATATACTCTTAAAACAATGCGAATCTTAGCAATTGATTATGGAGAAAAGCGTTTAGGACTAGCCATTAGTGATGAACTAAAAATGACGGCTCGCCCACTTATAACTATAATGCGAGTGCCTAAAGAAAAAAGCTTTTCTAAAATAAAACATTATGTTGAAGAACTCAATGTCTCCCAAATTGTAGTTGGATTACCAATTAAATTAGATGGAACTATTGGAGATGCTGCTTTAAGAGTAGAGAAATTTGTTTCTCATCTAAAAGAAATCCTTACTTGTCCAATAGTAACTTGGGATGAAAAACTTACTTCTTATCAAGCCGAAGAAAGAATGAGGAACTCTGGCTTAAGTTTATCTGAGCGGCGTTTACGTATTGATGAATTTGCTGCATTAATTATCTTAGAAGATTACTTAATAAATCAAAATTAAGAGCTATTTTAGAAACATATAAAAGAATGAAACAACTAATTAAAATACTAGGACTATTACTAATTATTTTAGCAATTATAGGGTTATGTGTTTTCTTTTGGGGTTATCAACAACTCCATAAACCTTATAAACATAATAAAGAGAGTGATTTAATCACCATAGAATCTGGAATGGGAAAACGCGCTATAATTGATAGATTAGTTGAAAAAGATATTATTTCTAATCCTTGGCCTATACTAGTCTACTTAAGCTTAAAATCTGAAGAAGGTAAATTACAAGCAGGTGAATATATTTTTTCATCACCTATTACACCTTTAGAAGTAGTGGCTAAATTACGCCAAGGTTTAGTAGTTACCCAACAAATAACTATTCCTGAGGGCTATGATAAATATGATGTAGTCCAAGCACTTGTAGCAGCAGAAATAGATAGCCAAGAAGCTATTGAAAAAGCAATTAATGATACTTCCTTAATCAGAGACCTTGACCCTAAAGCAAGAAGTCTAGAAGGCTATTTATTTCCAGATACTTATACTTATACTCGTCAACAAAAAGCCCCTCAAATTATTGCCGCTATGGTAAAGCGCTTTCGCCAAGTTCTTACTCCAGAAAGACAAAAAAAGCTTCAAGAAAAGAATTTAACCCTTCATGAACTAATAACTATGGCTTCTCTTGTTGAAAAGGAAGCAAAGGCCGATGAAGAGAGGGGTTTAGTCGCTGCTGTTTTTTATAATCGACTAAAAAAAGAGATGCGCTTAGATTGTGATCCTACTTTTATTTATGCAGCTAAACTTGAAAATGTTTGGGATAACCAAGTAAATAACCCTATCCATCGAAAAAGAGAGTCTCTCTATAACACTTACTATATTACTGGGCTACCTGCTGGCCCGATCGCCTCACCAGGACTTAAATCCATAGATGCTGCTCTTTCCCCAACAGAAGTTGATTATTTATATTTTGTTGCTACTGGTAGAGATGGCCGCCATAACTTTTCCCGTACAGAATCAGAGCACCTTGCAGCAGTAGCAGCTTATCGACGAAATAAAAAACAACAACAAAATCAATAATATCAATATATTATGCTAAGAATATTAATGTATTACTTAAATACTATTAGATGATAAGAAGAAAAATTTGCTGCAATAGTAAGCAAATCCTTTTATAATCGTCACCATAATAAAAAGTAAATAATCTAAATAATCTAAATAATCTATAAATCTAATATTTTCTGATAAATAACAATTATGGAAACAAATCCTCAAACTTTAGTAAAACGTTATAATGATTATGCAAGACGTTTTAAGATAATCTATGCTTTAAGTAAACATTATTTCTCTATGGGAATAGAATTAAGTCCTGAAGAAAGTAATCCCCCAACAGACCTAAACCAAGTATATGGAAAACTTAATATAATTAGAAAAATGATGGAGCAACCAACTCCAACAAATCAAGCCATTAGTCTACTTGATGAAATAGACTATGCCATAAATAGCGCTTGGCAATGGTTTGAGCTTATTGATCGTAAACTAACACCTTTTTTACTTAGAAGTTATTCTGAACAAAATAAAGAATTAGCTGTTGAGCATATTTTACTAATAGCCCAATTTTTACTTAATAAAAATGAAAGGCTTGAAATTGATCAAGGTAAAATAGATTATTTACTTACTCAATCTTTCTGTATAGAAACTGATGGACTACCTAGATTACGTGTAGCTTCAGAACAAAGCCTAAAAGAAGAAATCTTAAAGCTTTTACCTGATTATTTAAGATATGACCACCCTAACCTAGCTGCAAATCTAGAGCAATGTGACGCTTTTATTCGTGAATTAATGGGAGTTAATGATTTTGATTCTTTAATTTCAGGTGATTATATTAATAAAGGCCGCCAATTAAAAAGTTCTTTTGGTGCTCATTTTTATAATGCAAATGTTTTAGCTAAATGTGTCCAAGTAAATACAGTACTTAGACAAAAATTCTCCCAGCTTTATAAAGCAGAAAATGAAAAAATTCGACAATTTAGCCAAATACTGGTTAATACAGGTATGGATCTAGTACAAACAGAACAAGGCGGGGAAATTACAGCAGAAAGTGCTATGGAGTTTAGCAATAAAACCGATCAAATGATGCAATCAGAATATAGCGGTAATGCTGAACGCTTACGTACATTTGTGAAAATTCGTGACACACTAGATAAGACCATAGCCTTTTATGGTCTTGACCCTCAACACTCTTCTGGAAATATCATTGACCGAGATCTATTAAATGAGCAACGACTAGCAACTAAAGTAATGGAGAGGTGTAACACCCTAAGAGATGTTATTAGATCTTTACCTGAAAGACCTAATGCATCTGTGCAGGTTATAGACCTAGAGAGTTCACGTCTAATTCTTTCTAATTGGGAAAAAGAAGCATTAATGCAAAATAATGAAACTGGAGATCCTGATACACGTCTTAGTATTGATCTCTTAGGGCGTTCTGCTGCAATTATTGCAGAAATAAATGAATCTTACGTAGCTTATCGTTCTGCACAATCATCAACTACGCCAAATATGTTAGATACTCAATTAATGACAATAAATTATTTTATTATGCAAGCGCATCAAACCGCAGATGAGCTAGAAAAATTAACTAATCGAATGCGTGAGTTAGGCCGTATAGAAAAAGCTTGTGATCTTTCAGCCACAAGACATAAGCTATTAGACACTTGTTGGAAAATTAAAATTTAACCTAAAAGCAATCTTAAGTATAACTAACTGCTATATCTAAAGGAAAATAAATGCCCTCAGAAATAGAAAAATTACAATTAGAAATAGAGAAGTTACAAAGTGTTATTAGTAAAAATCAAAGATTGTGGTTAACTGGTTCAATGATGGGTAATTTAATACATGATCTAAATAACCCTTTGACATCAATTAATGGCAATATTGAGTTACTTTTAATTAATCCTGTTGTAACAAATGATCCAAAACTAAAAAAACGAATAGAAACAGTTAATCAAGCTACTAAACGACTAGCAAATAAAATGCGTGATATGCAGCTTTTTACTAAAGAAGGCCGTACAGATGTAATTCTTGATATTAATGATATTTGCCAGGAAACAGCCCGAGTAGCTGAATATTTACCTAAACCCTTTAAGTTGCCTATTGTTCTTAACCTAAGTAGCAACGCTTTAACTTCTATAGGAAACCCTAATCAACTTGCTCAGGCAATACTTATGTTACTAGATAATGCAATAGACAGTTCATTATCTAAATCTACAACTACAACTACATCTACATCTAGCCCTAAAGTTACACTTAGCACATCTTTATCAGATACAAATCAAATATTAATAAAAATAAGTAATACTGGCCCAAAAATAGAGGATGAAGTAGCAAGGCGAATGTTTGAGCCATTATTTTCAACCAAAGGCCAATTAGGAATGGGTTTAACAATTGTTAGAGAGCTAGTCCTAGCACATTCAGCCCAACTAACTTTCACCTCAAGCGATGAGGAAACAGAATTTATAATAGCTCTACCTAGTAGTTAAAAATCTTCTATCAAATGGTAAGGGATCTTAAATATTTTATCTGTGCAATCTCTCACATTAGAGCAACAATATTTTGATTAAGAGTAGAACACAGCTTAACGCGATTCTTATCAGCTTTAGGTTTATTTTCGCTAGCCATTACTTATTTTGTTTAACTGTTTTTTCCAGTTGATTTCCCATTCACAATAGGGGTGTCCAAAGGAATAACATTTTGTATGAGCAACTCTAACATCTTGCAGCCCTGATAATTGGTTTGTTCTTTCTAACCAACCATATATTCTCTCACACATAATCGCTTCTGTAGGCATATCTACTAGTTTTACAATAGCTTTTTCCTTATCTATTCTAACTGTTTCCATTTTTCCTTTATCATACAAGTTAGACCATATAACCGTAGCTTTTAATAATTGAGCATTAGGTGTACGTATTCTTGAATAGATTCCATAAGTGCTTTTCATTCCTTCTTCTGCACTAAATCTACCTATATTTCTTGCAAAATTTTTTACAGAGTCTCCTTTTGCAGAAGAAGCTATAAAAGTTAATCTGTTTAACATTGATACAGGTACTTTATCTGTTGGAAGAATTCGGTTTGCAATAATTTTGTCTTTGTATTCTAAATCTATTTGTGAAATAAACTTTTCTTTTTGCACTTGATCTAATTCTTTGAATATATATTTTAGCAAACTAAGTAAAACACTGCCTTTTACTAATCCTGAAAGCTCTTTACTAGCAACAACTTGATTCATAACTTATTACTAACTAATCCTTTCTCTTAAACTTAAAATTGTTGACAGAATTTGAGTTTTTTGGGGCAGATAATACTTAAACTTTATAGTATTAATAATAACCCTAGGATTTATCCTAGGGCTTAAAATTTTTATAGCGGAAGGAAATAAGATAAACATTATTAAAGGTTTAGACTTATTACATTCCGCTACTATGTTTCTATCTATATTTAAGATACTTAAAAGTAGAACTTAACTCCCACTTGAAACTGACGAGGTGCAAAAGAAGCTCGAAAACGATCACGAGTAGCAATAAATCGGTTTCCATCTTTGGCAGGTAAATTAAAATTCCCATTGGCATCAGGTGAGAAAATTGGATTAACGTCACTAATATTAGTGCGGTTAAACAAGTTAAAGGCTTCTATTTGTAACTGTAAACGATATTTCTCCTTAAAAGCGATAGTGCGTGATAGTCTTAGATCAACATTAGCAAATCCTGGTGTTAGACCACTATTACGAGCAATACTAGTACCTCCTACTAAAGGACGATCACCTGGAGGGTTATCACCGTTTAAGTTTAGATCTACCCCAGCTAATAAATTGTAAGGGCGACCTGCTTCTAAATTAACTATGCTAGATAATTGAAAATCCCTTAAGAAGGGGTTTTTTGTATAGGTTAAGTCCCAAACACCAGAAAAAACAAAGCGGCTACGTACATCTTGTAAAGATAGACCACGTTCTCCTCTTGGGTTGGTTGGATCAACGGACTGTTGTAGTTCATTACGTATATCAATGAAATTATCTATTGATTTAGCAAAAGTATAGCTACTTAAAAAACCAAACCTTTTGCTTAGTCTACGATTTATGGACACTGTAAAGGAATTGTAATAACTATCATAAGCATTAGTAAATTCCAAAACATCTCCTCGAGTAGTATCAATTCTTCCAGTCAGTGCACTTCCTGTAGGGTCGCCAACAATTGGTCTAACAATAGGGTTTATATTACGCTGTGATAGAATTCTTAGTCCTCTAACAAAAGCGTAGCTTAGAGAAAAAATTGTATTATTGTCTATAAAGTAATCTACCCCTAAGTTAGCTTGTTGTGTGTAACTGGCACGTGGGTTAGGTTGATTAACAAATCCCAAGCTAAGTTGTGGAATTAGATTAACACCTGCGGGTAATGTCTCCCCAATAGGTAAACGTCTATTGGGCAAGTTATATAGAGGAATTGATAAGGGAAATTGCAATGATAGTATTTGTAATGCTCCTTGTTCGCCTTCATTACCAACAAGGGCTGGCCCATAAATAGTAGGAGCAAAAAACAAACCATAGCCCCCATGAATTTGCATTTTAGGTAAAAGCCCTGGGCGGTAAGAAAATGCTACACGTGGAGAAACATTGCCATTATTACTACCTAATACATCAACACGGCTAATATCATAACGTACCCCTAATTTTACTAATAAATTAGAGTTTATTCTTATATCATCTTGCAAGAAGGCAGAAAAAGTATTTCTAGTAACATCTGTGGTTCCTCCAGAAGTACGTGTAAAACCTTGGATAAAAGCGGCGGGTAATCCTGAATTGGCTAGATCTAAACGAGGAAAACCAGGAATTAAATTTGGTAATTGTTGGGACAAATTCATTAAAAACACTTTTTGCTGAGGAGTACGTAAGGAAGGATCAAAGGCTTGTAACCCAGTAAAAGTTGGGCCACCAAGCGCACCTAAATCCAGTGGTTGGAAAAAAGCAAAACCAGCTCTAAATATAGGAACAAACCCAGAAGCAATACCATCCCTAACATAATCTACGCCAAATTTAATTTGTTGAGAGCCTCGACTAAGACTAGTAATATTCACTATTTGGTAGAGGTTTTGTATTCGTGGTTGTGGTAGCAATGTCCCTGCACCAAAAACTACTAATCCTTCTGGAGCAACAATATTTACTTGAGGGCCATTAGGATCTATAGGCACGATTGTTTGGTTTCTACGGCTATAGAGAAAGCGGGTTTCATTGACTAAATTCAGTTTAGTATTGATATAACTATTATTAAAAGCAATAGAGTTATCATCTAAGGATTGACGGCCAGCGTTGGTATCTGCCACGCGTAAACCAGCAATTAAATCTCCAAAAGGCTCACCTGCCCCGTTAAAAGTGTGTCCATAATTATAACGGATATAAAATCTATCATTAGGAGCTAGTTGAAAATCTGTTCGTGCTAAGAATGTTGAAGTGCCAACACCAAAACCTATAGGGCCATTGCGAATTGAAAATCCTTGGCTATTAACTGACCGTACTGTGTCATCAGTAATGCCTACTATACTATTTTGTTTTACTGATAGGCGTTCAAAAGAGGTAAAAAAGAAGGCTTTATTTTTCTTGATCGCACCTCCTAAAGTTGCACCAAATTGATATTGTTTAAACTCTGGCTTAATAAGAGAAAATGCACTACGAGCTGCTATAGATTCATTACGATTAAGGAAAAATAGTGAACCTCGTAGTTCATTACTGCCCCCACGAGTAATAATATTAATTACTCCACCTAAAGCCTTACCAAATTCAGCAGAATAGCTATCACTAACTACTTGGAATTCCTGAACAGCTTCTTGGCTAAATGTTGAGCGTACCCCTCCTGGAGCAGCATCATTATTATCTAGACCATCAATAGTAATAGAGTTATTGCGTGCAGGTAAGCCATTAAATGAAAGCCCTGAAGTAGCCGCTACACCTTGTTGAGGAGTACGATCTGGAGTAACCCTAGGAGAAGTGAGGGAAAAATCTAAAAAATTACGACGATTAATAGGAAGAGAGTCTATTCTGCCACGATCATTATTTGAACTACTTGCAGTTTTATTTTCATCTATGATATCACTTGCAATAATTTCTATTATTTCTCTTTGATCTGCTTCTACTGCCAAAATAAAATTGTAGTAACTACTTGTCCCTAAAGTTAGAGTAAATTTTCCTGAGCGTTTACTAAAACCTTGAGCATAAGCAGAAATTTCATAATTACCTGGAGGTAATTCATTAAGCAAAAATAAACCTTTTTCATTTGTTTGTATTTCTCTAGTTTGATTGGTCTCTAAGTTTACGGCTGTTACTGAAGCGCTAACTATTACTCTACCTTCTTCATCCGTAACAACACCACTAGCATTAGCTGTAGTTGCTCCACTCTGAGCAAAAATTGGCTGAGGGTTGTTTATAATAAAAAAATATAACAGCAAAGCTAATAAAGCATAATGTTTTTTAGTTCGCCACATTGTGAGATCTCCCATTAAATTAAATATAGTTTCTGAACTAATTTGTAATAATTATAAAAAGGGTAAAAACGTAGATTAGACTAAACAGTCTAAAAAAGAAGATAACTGCATTTGTTTTAGCGGGTTAAGGCTTAAATTACAGCCATATTATTTGCCATGCTATTTTAATAAACAAAATAGCCTAATACATCGCTTATTTTATATTTATTCCGGTTAGATTTTAATAGAAGGGTTTACAGTATTTTTAAGGTAAAGCTTAAAAGAAGTTAACAAAGATTCCATAGCAACAACATCTTTGTCTATAGCAGTACGCTCAATCATTTTTCCAAAAACGCTAATTAAGGCAAAACCACTGTTGTTTTCAAGGTACAGCTCTTGACTTAATGCTTTTAATTGTTGAAAATCTTTTTTTGCTAAAGCATTTTCAAGTAACAAAACATGCTTTTGTGATTTTTGCTTTCGATTGTTTAGATTCTTTTCAACAAAATGAAACATAAAATCCTCTGTCCGCTAGCAATTTCGCTATAAGATTTACTTCTTGAATTACTAGAAAATAGGTAAAGAAAAACAAATAAGCAAAATTTAGTTCTTTTTAGTAGTAGGAGATTACTACTGTCAACAGCTTACTACACAGAATAAGTTTTTTCTATAAAAATTTTTCATTTTGCTGTTAGTTTTTCCGAGTTTAAAAAACTACGTAGTGTAGATTAACGCTAAATAGCGTATATGCTATAAATTAGCGTTAAAAGGTGGAAAATTGTAATGTTTTTTATCAAAGTTTTTTAAACAGATTTTGTTTTAACAAAGTAATTAATACTATAAGAACTAAACTAGCAAAAAGAGGGTTTTTATGAAACTTACTTTGGACAAACTGATTATTTTTATTTTCTTAGTAGTTAGTTACTATATATTATTCTTACCTAATACAGCTTACAGTCAGCCTGGACTACCAAGAAATAGGGTTCAAATAAAAGATGAAAATACAAATGTATTAAACCCTAAAGATTTTATCATTCTAAAAGGTAATGGGGTTTACCATGTAGAAGTCAATGAATTTTCTGATGGAGGCTCACTATCTTTAGGTTCTCATCAAATAGACCTAACCCTAATTTATAGTGGCAGGGTTATGAAAATTGTTGATAGCTCTTTCTCTGAAAACTCATTTTCATCACAAATTATTTTTAGGCCAGGTGTTTTTGAATTAGACAAAAATAGTAGAACATCTAATATTAAACCTACAGATAAAATACCTATATTAAATTTGCTTTATGTATCAAATAAAACTCCTAGTTTTAATAAATTAGATGCCCAAGAAGCGCTTAACTGGGTTTGTTATACAGGTAATACAAAAAACTTTCTCTTTGTTTTAGAAAATTTTGATAAAAGTAAGCTTGACTACAATATAGCTTTAGGACAAGCTCTAATTTACAATAATCACAATTTAGTACCATTACTAAAAGAGTTAGGCGCTGAAGCTAAACTAATACCTCAAAAAACGGTTATAGAAATTTGTGATTCAGGCGATGAAACTAGCCTTCAACTCTTAGTAGATGGAAAAGTTAACTTTAGCTTTCCTACAGATTATAGTTATGGAGGAGAAAGCCCTTTAGGTAGAGCTATTTCTAATTCAAGCCAACGTAATTTAGAACGTATAAAAATAGTTAAAATGCTTGTTAATGCAGGAGCAGATGTAAATTTAGATCCTAGATATTTGGCTATGGCTTCGCCAAATCTTGAGCTAATGAAATTACTTGTAGAAAACGGGCTAAACACTAAGGCTAAATACCCTTACCCTTATTCTAGCGTAGAAAATCGTTTTTTCTTAGATGAAGATCAAGCAACTGTAGCCAATGAAGTATTGAAAAATACCCTACATGCCTATTTTCGGCCTTTAGATTATGAAATTCAGCATTTAAGGTATGAAAAAGATTATGAAGAAATCCAAAAAAAGCATCGCGAGCAACTTAAAGTTAGGGTTTTTGAAACCATTTCTTTTTTAGTTAAAAATGGTGCTGATATTAATCTTAAATTTTATTTTCGCGAAGATCTTAAAGAGACTCCCCTAGAAATAGCTAAGGCTCGTCAAGATAAAGAGCTAAGCGCTTTGCTAATAAAATTAGGGGCTATGAAAGATTAATTATGCTCTAAAATTAGTCTATGTGTTTGACTCTATTCTGTTTAAGTTAATTGCTATACATTTACTAGAATCTCTCCCTAGTTTATCTTGATAGCTCTGAAATACTGCTTTTGCTAGTTTTTCAGGGCAATGTCTTACCTTATCAGACATTTCATCTAATAAATTTCTAGCAATTACATTTATTTTACGCTCATAAAAAGACAATTCAGATAAAAGAGCTTCATTTAAGCCTATTTGCACGGCTCCATCTGCTAAATAGACTTTTTGTAATTCATTAGGAATGGTTTGACAATTAATAATTATATAATCAAGGGGAAGTTCTGGAGCAGCATCAAAGAGTGCAGCTAGATGTTCTTTTACACCAAGCCCAGAAGTCTCTCCAGGCTGAGTCATAATATTTAAGATATAAACTTTAATTGCAGATGATTCTCTAATGGCTGAAGGAATACCAGCAACAAGTAGATTAGGGATAATACTAGTAAAAAGTGATCCTGGGCCTAAAGTAATAATATCAGCTTGTTTAATGGCTTGTAGGGTTTCTTCTAAAGGTAAGCAATACTCAGGTGAAAGACTCATTCTTTTAATTCTTGGGCCAAACTTAGATATAGTAGTTTCACCTCTAACAATTTGTCCATTATCAAGTTCTGCAACTAAAACTACATCGGTTGTAGTGGCGGGAAAGATCCGTCCACGAATGGCTAAAACATCGCTAGAAACCTTAATTGCTTGTAGAAAATCTCCTGTTACACCCGTTAAGGCTGTTAGAAATAAATTACCAAAGCTATGACCATTTAAGTTACCATCACCAGAAAATCTATATTGAAAAAGCTTTGTTAATAATTGTCCATCTTCTGACAATGCAGCCATACAATTACGTATATCACCTGGTGGTAAAATATGAAATTCTTCTCTAATTCGACCTGATGAGCCACCATCATCTGTTACTGTAACCACAGCAGTTAGTTGATTTAGTGCAATTCCCCAAAAGTTATCATAACTCCTACCATCATTAACATAATGTTTAAGTCCTGAAAGAAGACTTGACAGCCCTGTTCCACCTCCAATAGCAACTAAATTTATTTGGTCTGGTATTTCTTGCATAAACATCTTCCTAGCGAAATTATTTTAAGAGTTCTTAGATTTAACTTAAAAGAACTCTTTATTTGAATAAACACAATGATTTAAGATTAGTTCATATGATTTTTAACTCAAATCTAGATTAAATGATGGTCTAACTTCTCCAACAAATAACCCTCTATGATTTTTTATTGGTGGAAGATAATTAGTTTTAAGTTGCTCTATTGCTAGACTATCTAAAACTCCTAATTGCTCAATTGTGCCTAAAATAGCGGCGTTTCGTGCCCTTCCAATATCCCCATCTTCTATTTTTATAGCTATTCCTAAACCTGATGGATATTTTGTGCTAGGCAGTAGTCCTATTGTGTAAACACCTTCTGCACCTGCTTTAGCAACTAACTTGCCTGGCAAAGCACACATTAAATCTGTATCTATTCTTTCACTTTTTGATGCAACCATTTCTGGAAACTCTAGCATTGCTTGAGTAACTAATTTTGCTGCTTCTTGGAGTTCTGTTCTTAGGTCTTTAGGATTTATTAAACGAGCATAAATTAAAGCCATTTGCGCTATGGTTATTGCAAAAGTTGCTGCGCTACAACCATCAATACTGGCAATTAAAGCATTTACATCAACATTGGCAAATTCAGCAATTATTTTAGCAATAGCCTTTTGAACAGGATGATCTATTTTATAGTAATCTTCTAGGCTATAGTCTCCAACTAAAGCACTTGCAAGCATTCCTGCATGTTTACCAGAACAATTATTATGTAATTCACTAGTATTTTTACCTAATTCTTTAACGGCTTTATGGCTAAAAGGTTTATGGATACCGCAACAGAGAGCATTAACAGGAAGTTTTATTTTCTCTAAAATCCTTAAAGCACAATCTGCATGGTAAGATTCTCCACTATGAGAACCTGCCATTAAAGCAATTTCCTGTTTAGTAAAGTCAAAATGCTTTGTTGCTCCACTTGTTATAACAGAAATAGCTTGATGTGGTTTAGCAGAAGATCTTAAATAAGTAACAAAATCTATATCTCCAACAGATGCAACTAGTTGGTTATTGCCATCAACTATTGCTATTGCACCACGATGGCGAGACTCAACAATACTTCCTCTAGTTATTTCTACTAGCACTACATTATCTTTATCTAACACTTTCTTTTACCTACCTGTTAAATTATTTTTTAGGGTTCTTCGCTTGAAGGTAAATCTAGATCACCGCTTAATTGAAGTTTATAATCCTTAATGCTATTTGGATAAACATTAGAAATTCGCATTATCAGATGTTGTTCTTTATTAATTTGAGCTACAACGCTTTGTTGAATGGTTTTATTATCAGTAGTAGTAATTGAAAAAATCTTACTAGTAATTGAAAAGATCCTATTTTTGTCTTTGCAAATAATTGGATTATTATTTTCATCAAAAAGTTCTATATTAAGAGTCCCTCCAGATGCTACTAGCTCAACATTTAATTTTAACTCACCCTCATTAGCAAAAAATGTATAGTATAAATCTTTTTCATTACCTGAGCCTGTTATTTCACTTAATGTTAGTTCTGTAGGGTTATCACGAGCATCAAAAAGTTTAGTTAATGATTCAAAAGCCTTATTAGCATTTTGGTCTGGCTTAATTATCTGAAGATCTCCATCTAATTTAATACGATAAGCCATTATGCTATCTGGATATACATTACTAATACGCATTAAGACAGATTGATTATGCTCATTAGTTAGGCTAATAGCCGTTCTTTCATTATGATTATTTGAAGTAATAGAAAAGTTAGTACTATTATCATCAAATTTCATTAGCTCATCTTTATCATCAAAAAACTGTACTGATAGAGTGCTACCATTAGCTATTAGGTCTAATACTAGATTTAAGTTCCCTGGTTCTAGCCTAAAAGTATAGTAAAGATCTTTTGCATTACCTCGATTTATAATTTCATTGCTACCTAAAATAGTAGGGTTATCTCTATCCTTAAACTCACTTAATAAAGATGAAAAGCTATTGTCTTTTTTACTATCTTTACTAAATTTTATAGGCCCTTTTAGGCTTAACCTATAAGCTTTTAAGTCATTTGGATAGACATTATAAATTCTAATTAGAAAATTTTGTTTTGTTTGATTTTGAATAACAATACTATCTTTTTCATGTTTATAAGCTGTTGAACTTAAAGAAAACTCTGTTGAGCCATTACTATAGCGTATCAACTTAGATTCACTATCAAACACATTTACCCCAACAGTTGCACCATTAGAAATAACATCAAGCGTTAATTTTATTTCTCCTACATCAGCTAAAATACTATAGTAAAGAGCTTTTTCGCTTCCAGGGCGAAGAATCTCATTTGTTGCTAAAGCAATTGGATTATCTCTATCCTTAAACTCTGCTGAGAGTGCTTCTAAAACAGCACTATTTTCTTTAGTTGCTTTGGCTAGCTCTATTTCTCCTTTTATACGCAACCTACAGGCTTTTACCTCATTTGGATAGGTACTAGAGAGCTTTAATATTATTTTCTGTTTAGTTGGATTAAGAATAATCCCTCCAACTTGTTCATTAGCATAGTTACTACTAGTAGTATAAAGAGTAGTGCTATTATCTTTATATCTAAGCGCTTTAGAGTCTTTATCAAAAACCTCGACATTAACAGTAGAACCATTAGATACAACATTAAGAGTAAGCTTTATTTCTCCTGCTTCAGCAATAAATTCATAATATCGAGGTTCGTTTAATCCTTTACTTAGAATTTCTTTTGCAGAAAGCAGAGTAGGCTTATTTTGATCTCTAGAAGCATTAAAAGCATCTACAGCAACAATGGTTGTATGTTCTTTTCTAGGATTAAATAAAAAAAATAGTGCTGTTACTAAAACACAAGCTAAAACAAAAACACTCCCAATAGCCAAAACAAAAGGCATTCTACTGTTTTTTTCCTTAGCTTTAATAACGGTAGCATTTGCTTGAGTAGCGAGTTGTGTTTCTTGTGTACTTATTTGAGGTTTAGTTATAGGTTCTTTTTCTTTAACCCCATTAACACTATTAATTTTACTAAGTCCATCAACTCTATCAGTTTTTTCTATTTTTTCCGTTTTATTACTGGAGTTAGAGCTAAGGACTTTTTCTGTTTGAATTAATGTTGATAGTTCATTAGAGCCATCAACTGGTTTTGTAGCTAGGGGCCAGCCATCACTAGTTTGAGGTGCATTTAATTTAAGCGTTGAGTTTAGTAGAGCTAAAATATTAGGGTCATTTGTAGCTTTTATTGCTGTTTGTAAAGCAATTTTCATATCAGTAGCACTACTTGGGCGCTCGTCTCGTTTCTGAGATAGTGCACTGGTTAATAGCTGAGAAATGGGTAGAGGAATTTTATAGTTTATTTCATGTGCAGGGCGTAGTGGATCGCCTTGACCATTTATTAAACCAAGAACTCTTGGCATTGCATCAATAGGCTTTACTCCTGTTAATAAATGATAAAGTGTTGCTGCTAAAGCATAAATATCACTACGAGCATCCGTTCCTGTTCCCTCTATTTGTTCTATTGGAGCATAATGAGGGGTATAGCCATAGACACTAGAGCTATTAGTATTTTGAACTAAAGTAGCACTGCCCTTTGCTAGTCCAAAATCTAAGAGAATAATTTCACCCCGATTGGTTAATTTTAGATTATTCGGTTTTATATCTCTATGAATTATAGGGGGTTGTTGATTATGCAGATAATCAAGAGCGTCTAAAAGACGTTCAGTCCAAGTTAAAACTTCTATTAATGAAAAAGCCCCTCTTTCTGAAAGCAATTGTCCTAAGTCTTTGCCTTCAATATATTGCATTACTAAATATTGACCATTATTTTCAAAAAAATAGTCACTTACTACTGGTAGTACTGGATGTCTTAATTTAGCAAGAAGTTTTGCCTCCCGTTCAAAAGCCTTTTCTAAGCTATCACCACTAACAATGGTTTCTTTTAGAGCAACTTTAACTCCTAGACGTTGATCTTTGGCCTCATAGACCGCACCCATACCACCTTGACCAATTTTATTAACAATCATGTAGCGATTTTGCAAAATAGAACCAGAATCTAACATTCTAGTATTCTCCTAGGTAGTAAGGCTTTATTTGTTTGAGTATTTTTATATTTACTTGCTTGAAATTTTCTTAGGATAGCACAAAGATTTTCTTATGTTTATTAAAGGAAGGAAACTAATCAGAAAGTTAAGTAAGATTTAGGGTTTTATCTTGTAGTTTTTAATTACAAAATAACACCCTAATAAAATTCTATAGTTTATTGGCCTATTGATAACTCATCTATTTTATTGGAGTTACCCCAACCATAACGTACTACTTCAACTTGAATTTTACGTCGGCCAAAAAGCCTTGCTTCGCTACGACAAGGCATATAAATATCTATATGATTACCTCTTACGGCTGAACCTTTATCAAGCACTCGATAAAGCCCAGAGTATTTGCCTGCTTCTATTTTTACAATAGACCCTAAAGGCAAAACTTTTGTATCAGCAGCAACTACACCAACGCCAACAGGTACACCACAAGCGGTTTTTCCTTTTAGTGAATAGGCTGTAGCAACAAAAGCTTGCCCTAAACTACTAAAAGGCCGCTCAAGTAAAGAATCACTTGTGAGTTTACGTATTTCATCACTTTTTGATAAAAGCTCAGGAAGTTCATTAATCACTGACTTACGCAAGTCAGGTAACTTAGGCAAATCTCTTATAGATCTTGAAGAGTCATTTAAGAAAGTGGATTCATTAAGTAATAAATTAGGGACTTTGCCAACATTACGAAAATAAAGACCTTGTTGTGAATCTGGTGATAGAGAGTTTTCTCTGTTAGTAGAAATTGCTTTTTTGCCTTGCACAGCTAAGTTTTGCCATCCAAGAACCTTATTATGTCCCCAACTCATTATTGCAGCAGGAACAGCTAAAGTCATTAGCACTATTCTTATTAGTCTAAACCGTGAATTATAAAAAGCCATTTTACATCTCCTTAAAAATAGATCTTCAAATTTTCCCTAAGCTTATTACTCTATAATTTAGTTTCTCCTTTTTAATTTACAGATAAACAAGGTTTTATATGTCTTATCGAAGTATAGGTGAACTATATTGACAAGAGTTTGCGACTATAGCAGATAGAAAACAGTAGAACAACCTAAAATCGCTATTTATTCTAGAATAAAGTGGTTATAGTGATTAATTAAAGGATAATCTTGTGTATTTATTAGAGCTATTAAGCTTATGTTTTTTCTGCAAAACAAAAGGATCTTTTGATCGACAAAATAAGGCTCAATTGTTTATGATAGTTGGAGTTTTAGCCCCCCGTCTACAAGCATCAAACCTGAGGTAAAAAGCGTGTTAGATTCTGTTTTCTCTAATCTACGTAAAGTAGTAGCAGATCCAGATGTAGCAATAGATTTAGGAACTGCAAATACTCGTCTATATGCACATGGAAAAGGAATAATTGCTGATATTCCCTCAGCAGTTAAAGTAAACCGGGAAAAAGGCTCAATAGAAGCTGTAGGTAGATCTGCTCTTGCTTCTGACAAAAATAATTCCTCAATCGATTCAATATTACCTTTGCGTTCTGGCGTTATCAAAGACATAGAAGGAGCAGCTTATTTATTAACTCCCCTTCTAAGACGTGTTCGGCGCTTTGGCCTAATAAAACCTAGGGTTCTAGCCTGTGCCCCTACCGATGCAACTAGCGAAGAAAGAGAAGCATTAGTTGAGGCTACTATTCGTGCAGGCGCAGCAACAGTAAAAATTGCCCCAGAACCTTTAGCAGCAGCAATTGGAGTAGGTCTAGATATATCTTCACCTTACGCACAAATGCTAGTAGATATTGGGGATGGTGTTACAGATATTGCAGTAATTCGTGATAGTACTCTAGTAACTACTGCTGCAACTCGTATTGCATGTAGCGATCTTCATAAAGCAATACAAGATATGGTTTTAGCTCAATATAACCTTTCAATATCTATAAGCGAGGCTGAGAAACTAGCACAAAAAATTGGTGTTTTACCTACACATAAGTTTACCTCTTTACAAGAAGTATTAGCTACTAACCTCACTACAGGCTATAACTTAACAACACAAATTAATACAGAAGAAATTTCTAAAGCAATGTCTCCTGTAATTAATAGAATTATTACTACAATTTGCGGAATAATTCGTGACCTACCAGTTAAAACTAGTTGTGAAGTAATAGAAAGCGGTATTTCTTTAACAGGTGGAGGAGCTTGTTTACCAGGAATGAAAGACTTAATAGCAAGCAAAACTTGTTTAGATGTTAGATCTGTAGCAAATCCTATGCATGCTGTTATTAATGGGGCTTGTCAAATGCTTAGTTGCAAAATGTCTTCAGGGTTTTGGCTATCTTAACTATTACTTAAACTAATCATAATTTACTAGATATTTTCAACCTAAGTCTAATGTCATTAAGTTTCTATTATGAAGAATAAAACCTGATTTTTCATACATTTCTCTTGTAGAAATCTTATATTTTTCTACTTCAAGATGTAGTGCTTTGATTTTTTCAGTTTTAGAATGATTGATGGCTTTATTTAATAATAATTTTCCAAAACCTTTTCCACGATAATTAAGCGTTACAAAAAGCTCATCAACAAAAGCATCTCTACCACCATATTCAAAGCTAAAGCCATACGTAATAACAACATACCCACAAATTATTTTTTCAAAAATCAAAACAAAAATTATCCCTAAATAAGGATTATTAATAAATTCCTTAAGATTTTCCCTAGTAGTTTCTCTAGTAAATTTATAACCATCTTCCTTGTAATATTCAGACATTAAATTTATTAAAATGTCTATATCTTCTAATTTAGCTGGTAATATATCCCCTTTATTCACTTGATGTTACCTATTTTTAAGAAGAATTATTATCTAACTCCGGCTGTTGAGAGGAATTTTCGCTGAGTTCTTTTATCTAAAGGTGCATAAATATGCATAGTCTTAATTTCATTTTTAGTTAAAAATAAACTAATTCCTTTAGCAAAATAATCATATAAAAAATTTCCTGTATTTGGATTAGTGCTTATGTAAGATCTACCAAGAGTTTTTTGCATTTGGTCTTTACCATTACTAAAAAACATACTTGATGAAATCCCAAATTTCTTACATTTTTGATCATCATACCCATAGGACGATAAAATCATATAGATTAATTTTTCATCCTTAAAATATAGAGTATAAATAGGATAATAAGTTTTATTAGCAGACCTACTATATTCTACTACATAATCAAATCCTAAAAAAAACACAAGTTCAGTACTAGGGGTTAATTTTCTTTTAAGAAGTGATTCTTTTTCTTCTTCAAAAGTACTTTTTCTAATAGGTTGGCCTAGAATATCAAAAACTTTTTGAGAAGCAGTGTTAATAGTAATTTCTGCAACTCCTGTACCTGGAACAATTATATCCTTATAAATTTCATCCTCATTTTGGGCAAAGACTTGAACATAGCTTAAAGACATAAGCAAAAAAAGTAATATCCAGCTTTTCATCATCAACCTTCCTAAAAATGTATAGATTTTTGCTTTTAGATAAAATTAGATTTGTTTTGGTAGTACAAAAATTTTATAGTTATTAAAAATTTAACAAATTATTTAGAAAAAATAATATGAGTTTTCTTATCAATATAGCAAATCTTAGCCGCAGATATAATAACTTTATTAATAGTCAAAGTTTATTAAATAGTTATTTTTCAATAAAATAGGAAAGTAGATTTATGCCTATGAATAAAAATTTTTCTGAACTTTTAGCAAAATTCCAAAATACCACAAATCAAGTAGTTAGCTCTTTTCAAAACTTAACACCAAATCAAATAAATTGGAAACCTAGTGCTAATGAATGGAGTGTAGGCCAATGTATAGATCACTTAATTGTTACTAATAGCTGTTATTTTCCTGTTCTAGAAAAAGTACTAAATGGCGAAAAAAAAACTTTTTGGGAAAAGCTCCCATTTTTACCTAATTTTTTTGGAAATATGCTACTAGGATTTCTAGAAGATGACAAAAAAAAATTAAAAGCCCCTAAGGCCTTTGAACCTAGCCAAAGCTCAGTAGATACAGATGTTATAAGTAAACTTAGAGAATCTCAAACTAAACTAGAAAAACTAATTCAAAAAACTTCTCACCTAGAACTTGATAAAACCATTATTACTTCCCCTGTTAGCCCAATAGTAACTTATAGCCTACTACACGCTTATAATATTTTAACAACCCATGATAACCGTCATTTTGAACAAGCACTTAGAGTTTATAAACTAACTAATTTTCCTAGAAACCAACCCTAAATAATAAATTCTTTTAATTAAGCCCTAAGAATAACAATAGAGTATTTTTTCCTCTTGACAATCTACAAGAGAGAATTTAATATTGCTCCTGTAGATAATCTAGGAGAGAAAAAATGTCTAAACAAAAAAGAGAGCTACTACAAGGCACATTAGACCTACTTATACTTAAAACCCTAGCACTAGAACCAATGCATGGTTGGGGAATATCCCAAAGAATAGAACAAGTCTCTAAAGGTATATTAAGTATAAATCAGGGTTCGCTTTATCCTGCACTACATCGTTTAGAAAAACAAGGTTGGATAAGTTCAGAGTGGGGTAGTTCAGAAAATAATAGACAAGCAAAATATTACCAATTAACTCTTACAGGCAAAGAACAATTAGCAGAAGAAACTGAAAATTGGGAACAAATTGCTACCGCAGTTACCTTAATATTGCAAACAAACTAGTTATATAATAAATCAATCATTAGAATTTTAACTCGGAGGCCACATGCTTAATAGTTTAATTAGTGGCTTGCGCTCACTTTTCTACAAAGAAAATCAAGAGCGTGAGTTAGATGCTGAGCTACGCTTTCACTTAGAATGCCAAATAGAAGAAAATATACGTAAGGGAATGAATAGAACAGAAGCTGAATTAGCTGCAAAAAAAACCTTTGGTAATATAACTAGTGTTAAAGAAAAATGTAGAGAAATACGGGGAATTAGTTTGTTTGAAGATCTTTGGCAAGACATATGTTATGGTTTTAAGCTGTTAAAGAAAAACTATATTTATTCTTTAATAGTAATTCTAACCCTAGCTTTAGGCATTGGGGCCAATAGTGCTATTTTTAGTGTTATTTATGGTGTATTACTAAGACCTTTACCTTATGAAAAAAGCAATGATTTAATTTATCTTAAACAACAAGCTCCACTTCTACAAATAGATAACATAGGATTTTCAGTTAAAGACTTAGAAGATTACCGTAAGACTAATCATAGTTTAATAGATATTGCTGAGCATCATAGTATGACGTTTATTTTAT
The DNA here is from genome assembly GCA_016213785.1 of Acidobacteriota bacterium. Taxonomy (GTDB): domain Bacteria; phylum Acidobacteriota; class Blastocatellia; order Chloracidobacteriales; family JADJPF01; genus JADJPF01. The sequence continues at coordinate 69,674 of JACQZQ010000056.1, read as the reverse complement.
TAGGTAGAGAGCAAGCTGAGCAAGTTCGCACTAGTGTTGTATCAGCAAATTTTTTTGATTTATTAGGGGTTAAACCTCTTATGGGGAGGACTTTCCTGCCTGATGATGAAAAACATGGCGCAGAAGCAGTATTAATTCTTTCTTATAATTATTGGCAAAAAAACCATAATAAAGACAAAAACATTATAGGGAAAGTTTTTCAGATGAATGATAGGCCACATAGAGTTATAGGGGTGTTGCCATCAATTCCAGAATATCCTGTAGAGTGCGATGTTTATATGCCAACCTCAGCCTGTCCTACTCGTTCTTCAAAAAACACTATAGAGAACCGTTCTGCAAGAATGGTAAATTTATTTGGTAGATTAAAATCTGACATAACAGTTAAGCAAGCAAATAGTGAATTTAAGACCATTGCAGCAAATCTAGAAAAAGAATATCCAGAGGCTTATCCTAAAAACAGCGGCTTTACCACTTCATTAACTGAACTTCATCAAGAGTTAACTGAACAAGCAAGACCTACACTATTAATATTACTTACTACAACAGGATTTGTTTTATTAATTGCCTGTGCAAATGTAGCTAATCTTGCTTTAGCAAGATTAATGAGCCGTGAAAAAGAAATTGCTGTGCGTAAAGCTTTAGGGGCAAGTAAAAGCCGATTAATCAGACAGTTAATAACTGAGAGTATTATTTTAACAACCCTTGCTGGTCTTTTGGGCTTAGTTTTAGCTTCATCTGGGCTACATCTTCTAATAGATTTTGCTAGTAGGTTTACTAGTCGTGCTAGTGAAATACAATTAGATAGTTCTGTACTTATATTTACTTTTGTAGTTTCTTTAGTAACAGGTATTTTATTTGGTTTATTACCTGCCTTTTTGCCAGAAAATAGCCTTATGAAAGCCTTAAAAGATGGGAGTGCTGCTAATAGTGCAATAAGGTGGCAAAAACTAAGAGGCGCTTTACTAGTTGCTCAAGTATCTTTTTGTTTTGTTTTGCTTATTGGAGCAGGATTAATGATTCATAGCCTAGTAAAACTTCAGCAGGTAAGCCCAGGGTTTAATCCTGAAAATGTCCTAGCAATAAGAATTAGACCAAATTGGTCAAAATATACTACTACTCCAGATTATCACCTACTTTATCAAAGAATACTTGATAAAGTAAAAAATCAGCCTGGAATAAGTTCTGCTGCGCTGGCTAGTACTTATCCACTAGATAAAATATCAATAAACTTTGGCCCAGCAAATCAAACTTTTTCTATAGAAAATCACCCTACTTCAACAACAGAAGCTATTCCTCAAGTAGATACTCGCCTAGTAAGTACAGATTATTTTCAGACCATAGAACTACTTTTAGTAACTGGTAGAGTCTTTGCAGATTCAGATAATCTTGATTCTCCTAAAGTAGCAATTATTAATCGCTCACTAGCCCAACATCGTTGGCAAACACAAGACCCAATAGGCAAACGTCTATCACTTGATGATGGAAAAACGTGGATAACAATTGTTGGAATTGTTGGCAATGTTAAGCAATATGGCCTTAATAAAGATTACGTAGATGAGCTTTATTTACCCTTAATGCAATATAGCGGGGCTGGAAACTTGCTTGTGCGTACCAGAATAGAGCCTGCAAACCTAAAAAGAGAGCTACAAAAAGCCCTTTATGAGTTAGAACCAGAAATGGCTATTCCAGAAATAGAAACAATGCAAGCTGTAGTAAGCGAGTCAATGGCCTCTCCTCGCTTAACTACTATACTTTTAGCTATCTTTGCCTCTCTAGCTTTACTTATAACTATTACAGGTATTGTGGGGGTAATGGCACTAATGGTTACTCAACGTAAGCAAGAAATCGCTATACGAATGGCTCTTGGTGCAACTCAACATAATATTCTTTGGCTAATTTTAAGAAAAGGAATCTTTCTAGTTGCTATTGGGCTATCTATTGGTGTTGCTGTATCAGTAGTTTTAACAAGGTTAATGTCTAGTTTGCTTTTTGCTATTGAACCTACAGATCCAATAACATTTTTCACTGTCTCATTTTTATTAATCATTTTTGCAATCTTAGCATGTTTTGTGCCTGCTCATCGTGCTTCACTTACTGATCCAATGAAGGTCTTAAAAGAATAATTTTTCAAAGCTTTGAACTTCAGATATTACATTAACATTTTATCTGTATTTCTTATAGATAAAATGTTTGCTTTTGACTCTACTTAAATATAAAAATGGAGAAATTTATGAAAAACTTTATTTTAATTATAGTTATTTTCCTTATTATTATTGGCTTAGCTATTACTAATAGCTCTAAAAATCTACTTAGTAATGATAGCAAAGATAAAATAACTCAACCTCAGCCAACTACTACAAACAATAAATCTATCAACGTAGCCAAGTTTGATAATGAGAACAATTTAATAAGACCTGAAAATTATCGAGAATGGGTTTTTGTAGGTAGTTCTCTAGGTCTTAATTACCAGCAAAACTTAGTTGATCCAAGCCAAATAACAGAGCAATTTTACCATAATACCTATATTTACCCTGATGCCTATCATGAATTTTCACGCACAGGTAAGTTTCCTGAAGGGACAATGCTTATTTTAGAGATTTTAACCCAAGAAAAGAAAAAAGAACCTAGCCTTCAAGGCTCATATGAAAAAGATGTTATAGCAATAGAGGCATCAGTAAAAAACAGTAAGCGTTTTAAGGATGGTTGGGCATATTTTAGTTTTGATAAAGAAGGTGGAGGATTTTTGACTAAAGCCAAAGCCTTTGAATCAAAGTCTTGTTTTGATTGCCATGATAAAAAAGCGGAAACGGATCATGTATTTACTCAATTTTATCCAGTACTTCGAAGTGCAAAAGCTAGTATTAAGTAAAAATACAATAAAATAGACTAGCTATAAAAAAACTGGTCTATTTATTATATTATAAGTTGCTATAAGTTGTTATAAACCAGCCATATCGCGTTTACTAAATAGATAAAACGCCAACCCAATGATAAGAAGAATAGATCCAAAAACTACACATAAACTAGTCTCAGGGGAAATTGTAGTACCAAATGCATAAGATAATTCTTCTAAGCCTTTAGTGTTTTTAGTCCAGTGCATTTCAAGATTATTAATATGAATGCTAGGCATAGCACGAACAAAGCTTTGCACAGGAACAGAAGTAGCAGAAGCAAGCGTTAAAGAAAGTGCCATACCTGCAACTATTCCACCTACAACAGAACGTGCAATTATTGTTGCAAGTACTGTTAGTAAACCATAAAAAGACATCTTTAATGCAGTTATAGCTAAAATTTTTAGTGAATAGACTGTTCCTCTTTCTCCTGCTAAAACTTCATTTACGGTTGTTATTTGCAAAATAACTGTCCCTAAAAGACTACATACAGCCCAAAAGCCTATGGTAAAAGCAAATAGTACTATCATTGCCAAAAAGGCTGTTGCTAATTTAGTACCTAAAAAAGATACCCTGCTACCATAACGAGGTAATATCATTTTCCAAGTATCTCTTCCATATTCGCTACCAATACTATTAGCCATATAAATAATTGATATTACTATTCCCAAAGAACCAATCTCCATTACACAAAGCTCTAGGCTTCTAGGAAGAGCTAACATTATTTCTGCTTCACGTAAGTAACCACCTCCATAGATTTTAGCCATACCAACCATTGCTATATAGAAAAAAGCCCCCATAATACTCATAATAATCATTAAAATTTGATTAATAGACATTTTATGGGCTTTTAAGATCTCTGCTTTAAATAAATTCCAAACTAACATAATTTAATCCTCTCTATAATCTTTTAATTATTTTTAATTTTTAATTTTTAATTTTTAGCTATGGGCTAATGTTTGAGGTTGGCCTGTTAACTCTAAAAATATATTTTCTAAAGTGTTACGATGTTCTATAACTTGATAAATACCTATTTTTGCATAAACTAATAGGTTTATTACTGAAGGAATATCATTAGGCTCTGCTTGCACTTTTAACCAACCTTCATTATCAGACTGAGCTTGGAATTTTGGATATTGTTTTAGAACAGATAAAGCTTGACCAAGAGGATCAGCTTTAATTAAAAAGCCTTTGGTTTGAGCAAGTAAGCTGGACATTTTACCTTCTAATTTTTTTTCTCCTTGTTTAACAATAATCACATCACTGCAAATCTGTTCAACTTCATTAAGTAAGTGACTGGATAGAAAAATAGTCCGATTTTCTGCACCAAGCTCTGAAATTAGATTACGTATTTCAACTGTCCCAGCAGGATCAAGTCCATTAGTTGGCTCATCTAAAAAAAGGACTTCTGGATTAGAAAGTAAAGTAGCGGCAATTCCAAGGCGTTGTTTCATACCGAGGGAATAGGTTTTTACTTTATCTCTACCTCGTTTAGTTAATCCAACTCGATCAATTAACTTATTTATTTGCTTAGAGCTAAGAGATAGGTTTGAAGAGTAGGCTAATACTTTAAGGTTTTCTTCTGCTGATAAATAATTATAAAAAGCAGGTGTTTCTACAATAGCTCCGATTTTTTGTACAATTTTGTCACGATGTTTTTCTACATCATAACCGAGTACAGAGAGAGTTCCTTTGCTAGGAGCAACTAAACCCAGTAGCATTCTAATGGTCGTAGTTTTGCCAGCACCATTTGGGCCTAAAAAACCATAGATTGTGCCTTTAGGGATATTTAAGTCTAAGTTATTTACTGCAATAACATTCTTATATTGCTTAGTTAAATTTTTAGTTACTATAGCCATTTGCTGACTCATTTTAATTTCTCCAAAATAGAAAATTTCTTTTGCCAAGACATGGCGATAAAAAAAGAAAAAACTTCTCAAAATTTTTCAGATCTTATTCTAGCCAAATGTCGCAGTAGACTTAGGATATCTATAAAAAGATATTAATTATTTTAGTACTTGCTAAATTTTCTAAGTCTATAGACAATATAGAGAACTTCTTGTAATAGCTCAATTTAATAGCTTAAGTAATATGTGGGAGATAAACTATAAGCAATGGATATTCCTTTAGTAAAGTTTTTACATTTTGATAAAGAAATCTTTAGTCAACATACTAATTGTATTCCTCGAGTGGGAGAGACAATTACAATTGTAAGAGGAGAAAACAGAAATATGTGGACAGTTCAAGATGTCCAATATGTTTATTCTTTTCGGCCTGCCTATGGGTATTTAACCCCAAGTGTGATTATAAGTGTAGTTTCTCATGAAAGAGACTGGCCTGAAGATGTAACACTTCCACCAGAATCAAAAAGACAAAAGGGGTGGTAAAAACACCCCTTTTTCTTTAACTAAAATAAATTATTAAAACTATTTTTTAGGTCTAAAATTATTAATTCCTAGCATGAGAACATAAATCTGTGCTTAAGTAACGTTCCCCACGATCACCTAAAATAATAACTATTTGTCCTTTTTCCATTTTTTCAGCAAGTTTTATTGCTCCCCAAAGTACAGCACCAGAGCTAATACCTGCAAAGATGCCTTCTTGTAAAGCTAATTGTCGAGACATCTCTATTGCATTAGGATCTGATACATACATAGTTTCATTTACTAAAGATAGATCGCAAATACCAGGAAGATAGCTTCCATCAAGATGTAATAGACCCTCAATTTTGCTAATTGGCTCGGCAGGTTGTATTGAAATTACACAAGTATTAGGATTTGCTTCTTTTAGCCTTCTACCAACACCCATAATGGTTCCACCTGTCCCAATACCAGCAAGAAAAGCATCTATTGTGCCTGTCATTTGCTCTAAAATCTCTCCAGCCGTATGATGATAATGTGCTAAGACATTATCTTGGTTTTCATTTTGATCAATATAAAAATAAGCATCTCCGCTAGCAGCAAGCTCTTTTGCTGCTTCAATATGGCTATGAGGATTATTACGTGAAGTTAAAACCAGATCTGCCCCCCACATACGCATCATTATACGACGCTCTATACTTTTAGACTCAGGCATAAAAATTTTAGTACGGTAGCCCTTTAATGAGCCTACCATAGAGAGAGAAATCCCTGTATTACCGCTAGAAGCTTCAATAATAGTTTTACCAGGAGTAAGTTTACCTGTTCTTTCTGCTTCTTCAATCATATATTTAGCAATACGATCTTTTAGTGAGCCGCTAGGGTTCATCATTTCTAGCTTAGCAAATATTTTTACATCAGATTTACTAAAGCTTTTTAACTCAACTAAAGGAGTATTGCCTATTAAATTAAGTAACTGCCCTTTCACTATTTCCTCCAAAACAAAAATCTATGGCAACATAGCTACCAAGTTATTAGAAGTTATTGTTATTAATGCTCTTTCAGCATCATTTACTACATTTATCTTTTCAGCCCCTACAGTTATATTACTAGATTTAGGGTCTTTTTTAGCCAGTTCTATAGCGCTAATAAATTCATTAGTAGCAGAATACCAATCTCCAACAAAAGCATAAGCCCTTCCTCCACAATAACGAACTAGAGGATCATCTTTTTTCTTATCATCTATTTCTTCATAAAAAAGTAAATTTTTCATTGTACGGAAAAATACTTCATCTATTTTTTCTGTATTTCCTTTATTTTTTTCACTTTCTTTTTTTAGCTGTTTATTTTTTAGACTAGCTGCATTATTAGCTTGCAGTAGTTCATTACTAATAGTAAAAGTCCCTTCACTAAGTGTAGTAGTAAGATTATGTAAAGCTTCTGGGCAGCGCCCATCATATTGCTCAAAAGCAAGATAGTAATGTTTTAAGGCTTCTTCGAGTTTTCCCATTTTGCTATAGGTTATAGCAATATTTTCATGTGCTAATGGATAAATACCTCCTCTTAGTTTAAGAGCATCTTGATAGGCTTTTAATGCATCAGGAAGACTTTCTACGCTATGAATAGTAAGATAAATATAGGCATTACCCATATCTAAGTAAGCTTCAGCAAAACTTGTTTTTTGTTTAATGGCTTTTTTATATTGATCTATTGCACTAAGTTTACTTTCTTTACTATTAGCTTTATTAAGGTAGAGTCTAGCTAAATTATAGCTAGCAAGTGGGTTATTACCATTTTGTTGTAAAACAGAAGCTTCAAATAGTTCTATAGCTTTTGCAACATCTCCTTTTGCTTCATAAATTAAGCCTAAGTTATTATAAGCCTCAGGGTATTTATTTTTACGTTTAGTAATAGCTGTATTTATTTCATCTATTGCTTTTTCAAACTCGCCTTCGTGGGCATAGGCAATACCCAGATTATAATGGACTTCTGCACTTGCAGATTTGGTATCAGTAAGATTTTTATACTGTTCAATAGCCTCAGTAATATTGCCGCCACGATAAAGAGCAACACCTAAGTTAAGTTGTGTTTCTTGATCTTTATTATTTTTTTCTAGGGCTATTTTTAGATTTTCTACAGCCAAGTCAAATTCCTCTATTTGGATATAGGCATAACCTAAGCCAGCATAAGCACTAGCAAGATTTGGAGTTTCTTTAATAACACCTCTATATTTATCAATAGCCTTTTCAATACTATCTCTATCACCTTTATCAACTAGTTTATCTGCTGATTCTACTATGGCTTCTGGGCCTGTTTTAGCAGTAGCAGCAATTATTCGGCGAGTAGCTTGAGCGCTTGCTTCACCAACTTGTTGAACACCTAAGGCTTGACTAAGTTCTACACCTGGGCGAGATACAGCCGCTACACCTGGGCGAGATAGGCTCATTCCAGCAGCAAGCCCTAAGGAATTGCCTACCCCTGGCCTACTTATTTTTCCTTGACCGCTTGAAACTACCCCTGGCCTACTTTGTGAGTTTGATGAAGTAGAAGTATTTGGAACTCCTGGACGTGATTGTGCAGGATTTGAGGTGTTTGTAGATGATGTGTTTGGAACTCCTGGACGTGATTGCCCCAAATTATCAGAAATAGGTAAATAATATTTTATATTAGTAGCAGGAAGATACTTTATATTCAATAAACTAGGAGTTTGGGCAAATATAGTACTAGAAGTTACACTTAAGGCTAACAAACTGGTAATAATAGACTGAGAAGAAAAGTTTTTAAGCAAACTTAAATTCCTATTACTCATAAAAAATCTTCCTCCTAAAGCAAAAAAGCTTAATTTTAGAAATTTTAGTTATTAAGATACAAATAAGATGCAAAGCAAGTCAAAATTATAGCTAAAATCCTATACCTACTACCACTTTAATATGCATTAATAGCCCTTTAATACTCTTAATAGCTTTATTTACTTATTTAGAGAAGATTTTAAGAGGGTTTTAAGCCAAACCCGGTATTTAATCTAATCTTAGAATTATTATCAACTTTCTCACTTTACATTAAATTAATTATTGTGAGAAAATTGGTCTGCTATTAGGTAATCAAATTGCTAAAAATAAAACCTTGTCTCTACCCACTACCTTAATATATATTGATAAATTGATAATTGCATTTGTTTACCTAAATACAAATTCAGAGAACCTTTAATTAAATTAAAAAAATCAACTCTTTCTTTCTTAAAAGATAGAAGTTCTATAAACCGGGAATTAATATGTCTCAAATGCAAACGGCTGATCCAGCAATTGGAATGGTTATAGAAGGTAAGTACCGTATTGATACCCTTATGGGTAAAGGCGGTATGGGCAAGGTTTTTAAGGTAAATCACTTACAACTAAATAAACCTTTTGCGCTTAAGCTAATGAATTTTAGCCCAAGTGATAATGATCCCAATCGTTTAGCACGTTTTAAGCGTGAAGCAGAAGCTCTAGCTAAAATTAGTCATCGTAATGTTGTTGCAGTAACAGACTTTGGAATTACCCCTGATAACCTCCCATATATTGTTATGGAATATGTAGACGGTGTTCCATTAAGATCATTATTAGAAAAGCTCAAAAAACTTCCAGAAAAAACTGCTATCCAAATTACTAAACATATGTGTGCTGGCTTACATGCGGCTCATACTCAAGGTATAGTCCATAGAGACTTAAAGCCAGAAAACATAATGATTAAGCAAGTTGATGATGATGATGTTGAAACCAAAGTCCTTGATTTTGGTATTGCTAAAGTCTTAGCAGATGACCCTCATAGCCAAAACCTTACATCTAACGAAGAACTATTAGGTACATTAAAATATATGACTCCTGAGCAATTTCTTGGTGCTCCAGTAGATGCTCGTTCAGATGTGTTTGGAATTTGTTTAATTGCCTATGAAATGCTTTCTGGAATTGTACCTCCAGCAGTTATGTCACTTGCACAACCTCTACATGAGCTTTGTGATGTTTCTGAAAGACTAAGTGAAATTATCCTTAAAGGTCTTTCTCAATCTCCTGATCAACGCCAACAATCTGCTGCAATACTAAAAAAAGAACTAGATAACCTTGAGCAAGATATAATGATGGGCATAATTAGCGATGGTACAGACTCAAGCGGGATCTACTATAATAATACAGGTAGTGTAACAGGTAGACAAAGCCAAAGTGCAACCACTCAAACATCTCGCAATAATACTACAGCTAGAAAACAGCGTGATGCCATCTTACAACAACAACAGCAAAGAGAAGTTAGTGTAGTACCTGGAACAGTCTCTAATCAAGAAATTTTAACTTATGATGAGCCTAAACCTAAGAGTAAGGCTATGGTTTTTGTAGCCATAATAGTGTTTTTACTCTTGGGCGGTGGTGGTGGATTTGCTTACTATAAATACTTTGTAGTTCCTCCAGATAAAGAAGTAAAAATCCAACCCCCTGGAATGGTAAAAATACGGGCTGGCTCTTTTAAGATGGGTAATAATAAGGATGAGTACTCTAGTCCAGAGCATGAGGTGAAAATAGAATCATTTCAAGTCTCACGTTTTCTTATAACTAATAATCAATACGCCGCTTTTGTAAAAGACACTAATTATAAGCCTCTCCCTACAAGCTGGCGCGGCGCAGATGCCCCTCCTAGTGATATGTTAGAAGATCCTGTTACAACTATATCTTGGCGTGATGCTCAAGCCTATTGTAACTGGCTAACTACAAAAACAGGAATTCTATATAGACTGCCTTCAGAAGAAGAGTGGGAATACATAGCTCGTAATCACGCATCTTTAGGCGTTGATCAAATAGCAACACAATACTTTGAATGGACTAACTCCGAACCAAAACCTTATCAAAATTCAAAATTTGCAAAACTATTCCCTACAGAGGGAGGCTACTATGTTTTTCGAGGTAGAACAATTCTTGATAATGGTGGTAAGGCTGACCCAATCACTTTTCGTGAATGGGATAAAGCAGGAGCTGATAGAGACATTTTAGGTTTTCGTGTTGCGTACAAAGACTAAGCTATCTGGATAGTAATAATGACCAATAAAACGGGACAGATTAACTATTTTAATAGCCTGCTAGGTAAAGAGTTAAACCAAACCTATCGTATTGATAGCCAAGTTGCACTAGGCGGAATGGGAGCAGTGTTTCGTGGTGTACATTTAGCAAATGGCGATTCTGTAGCAATTAAAGTTATCTCTCCTCATTTAACTGCTAATTCTGTATTTGTAAAACGCTTTCAAAGAGAAGCTAAAGTAGGTACTATCCTATCTCACCCTAATATTGTAAAAGTCTATGAGTTTGGTGAAACATCTGAAGGTGTTTTATTTATGGCAATGGAATTTATTGAAGGGAAAACCCTAGATGAATACCTAAGCCGTTCTGCACCTCTTAATGTTATGCGCTCTTTAGAAATCTTACGCCCTTTATGCGAAGCCCTAGATGCAGCACATAGACGTAATATTCTACATAGAGACTTAAAACCAGCTAATGTACTTATTTCTAAAGATAAAAGCGGAAGAGAAACCATTAAACTAGTTGACTTTGGACTGGTAAAACTTATGCAACCTGACAGTGAAATTACTGCGGGAAACAATCTTACTGCTATGGGAGAGGCTTGTGGAACACCTTACTATATGTCTCCAGAACAAGTTATTGGTCAGCCTTTAGGCCCAACAGCAGATATATATAGTCTAGGAATTATCCTCTATCAAATGCTCACAGCTAAAATGCCTATAGAGAGTAATAATGTTCGTCAGATTCTAGCTATTAAAATTAATCAAGATCTTCAACCACCATCAGAAAAGTTTCCATTTATACCTAGAATATTAGATCCTCTTATGCAAAGAGTTTTAGCACGAGATCCTCGTAAGCGTTATCAAACAGGTAAGGAATTACTTGATGATTTCCAAAGAACTGCTTTTGATATTAGCTTAGAATACTCTAGTCCTACACAGCCTGTTTTAGATCAAAGTCTGCTTTCAGAAGTTCGTAAAAACTATATAGCTGCTGAGGAAAATTTTAGTCCTGAAGTAAACTTACAAGCTGAAGTAAACCAAGTTAAGCCTCTTACACCTATTGTAGAAAAAGAAATTACAACGCCTCAAAAAATCAATCAATTTGCTCAAACACCTCCAATTATTCAAACACCTCCAACTCAAGTTTCTCCAATTACTCAAGTTCCTCCAATTGCCCAAGTTCCTATAGAAATAGTTACTCCGCCCATAGTTTCTTTACCATCTCAAAACCAATTAAATAATAATCATTTTCAAAATAATTTTAATCTTAATCAAGAACCTATTATAAGACCTATTAAACCTATTAGAATTACAGATTCTAGCGAAAAGCAAGTTAAACTACTTATTATCATTGTAGGTGTACTTTTTGGATTATTAATAATCACTGTTGCTTTATTTATTATGCAAAAATAAATCTTAGCTTAATTTTCTAGAGTCCCTGTGTTAGGCTATACCAATATAAGTTTAAGAAACCCAATCTTTATAACTAATAAATCAATCTAACTTTATTATCATTAAATTATCTATTGCTCTTTTGTAAAATTAAGACTTTTCAATAAAATAAAGCAAAATCCTTATGTATTTTATTTTGAACATAGTTGCTAGCTAAAAGGATAAGCTCAATGAGAGATAGCCAAAAAACAAAAAAACAAATAATTAGAGAAGTTAATAAATTAAACCGTAAGGTTTTTAAGCTCTCTAAAATGGAGAATGAGCATAAAAAACTACAAGCAAAAATCCAGAATATAGAAAAAAACTTTTCTAGACTTATAGAAAATACTAATCTAACAGTACCTACTTCAATAAATATTCCGCTAAATGCTCTTTTAGAAGCAGCTACTCTTGTATCTATCATTGCAACAAATACTAATGGAATAATTACAATTTTTAATTCTGGTGCTGAGCAAATGCTTGGCTATAGTGCAAGTGAAATAGTTGGAAAACACTCTCCAATAATTTTTCATTCTAAAGAAGAGCTTGAAAAAAGGGGTAAAGAATTAAGTCAAGAACTTGGTCGTGAAATTAAAGGGCTAAATGTTATAGTTGAACGGGTTAGACAAGGAAAACCTGAAACAAAGGAATGGACATATATTAGAAAAGATGGCAGAGCTTTAAGTGTTAGCCTATCTGTAACAGCCCTAAAAGATGCTACAGGCAAATTTACAGGCTTTCTAGGTGTAGCTACAGATGTTACTGAACGAAAACAAGTTCATGAAGAACTACAAAAAGCTAAAGAAGAAGCCGAACTTGCAGCAAAAACTAAATCAGAATTTCTAGCCAATATGAGCCATGAGATTCGTACCCCAATGAATGCTGTTATTGGGATGACTGGGCTACTTCTAGATACTAAACTCTCAACTGAACAAATAGATTATGTAGAAACTATACGTAGTAGTGGAGATGCACTATTAACAATTATTAATGATATTTTGGATTTCTCTAAAATCGAAGCAGGTAAATTAGAGCTAGAACAATCACCTTTTGATATTAAAGATTGTATAGAAGAGTCTATGGTATTAATTGCTTCTAAAGCAGCAGAAAAAGGACTTAATCTTAATTACTCAATAGACCCACTTGCTCCTAGAGTCATAATAGGCGATATGGCTAGACTACGCCAGATACTAGTTAATTTACTAAGTAATGCAGTAAAGTTTACTAAGCTAGGAGAAATATCTATTTCAGTAAAAGCTTCTGAAATAGCGGCAATTACATATAATACTAAATTAGAAAATAGCAATAAATTTTATCAAATACATTTTTCTGTTAAAGACACAGGAATTGGGATTCCTCTAGATAGGATAACTAATCTATTTCAAGCATTTACTCAAGTTGATGCTTCTACAACACGTAAATATGGAGGAACAGGCTTAGGTCTAGCCATTAGTAAATTACTTTGTGAAATTATGGGAGGAACCATTTGGGTAGAAAGTTCTTTAGGGTATGGGTCTACTTTTAACTTTTTTATTCTTGTACAAGTTGAAGCTGATCAGCCTAATCATTGTGATATAGAAAATATTTTAGTTAGTAAAAGTCTATTAATTATAGTTGATGACCCAATAGATCAATATTTTCTTAATCAACAAACTCAAGCCTGGGGAATGCTTACTCGTGCAACTACTTTATCAGATGAAGCACTTTATTGGATTCGTGATGGAGCGCAATTTGATGTTGTTATAATAGATACAGATGTTTATAGCTACCAAAATTTTCTTCAAAAGCTAACTGAGCATTCAAATGGACAAAACCTACCTGTATTAATGTTAAATTCCAGTGAAAATACAAACCTACCAAAAAACTTTGAAGGATTAGAAATAATAGGATCTTTAACTAAACCGTTTAATACCCATCACTTATATGAAAAACTATCAGATATTTTTTCCCATCTTTCAACTAGAGCTAAGCAATCAAAAACATTAATGGATATTGATAATGAAATGTCGCTTAAGCAGCCTTTAAGATTACTTATAGCAGAAGATAATGCTGTAAATCAAAAAGTAGCATTAAAAATGTTAGCAAAACTTGGTTATCGCGCTGATATAGCTGGTAATGGTTTAGAAGTACTAGATGCATTAAATCGCCAAAACTATGATGCCATTTTAATGGACTTACAAATGCCAGAAATGGATGGTTTAGAAGCTACCCGTGAAATCCGAAATCGTTTTAAGGAAAATCGCCCTCGTATTATTGCAATGACAGCTAATGCAATGCCTGGTGATAGAGAGATTTGTTTAGAAGCAGGAATGGATGATTATTTAAGTAAACCTGTTAGAATAGAACAACTACAAACCGTCTTAAAACGTTGTTATCAACTTCCAACCGAAAAGCTAGCTAGAAAGCCAACCGAAAGACTTGCGGGAAAAATAACTGGTAGATTAACAGGTGAGCTTCAAATGCTACCCCCAATAGATCTAACAGTACTAGAAAGCCTTCTCCAAGTACAAGTTCCTGGAGAACCTAATTTACTTGTAGAGTTAATTGACTTATTTATTAAAGAAACTCCTGCTAAGCTAGATACACTACGTACAGCACTACAGCAAAAAGACTATGTACAAGTAAGGCGTATTTCTCATAATCTTAAAGGTGGCTCAGGTTCTTTAGGTGCTAATCCAATGATGAAAATTTGTGCAGAAATAGAGCAGAGGTGTAAAACTAATTCTCTTGATACTCTAGATTCTCTGCTTATCCAATTAGAAATGGAATTTATGCGTGCTGAGCATGTTTTAGTAAGAGAAAAGGAAAAAATTTCTAAATAGAAATTAAAGACTTGTGAGGAAAAAATGTCTTTATTTGATAAAGTAAAACAACAAATATCTGGTAGTGACCAAAAAAATATTAAAGAAATAGAGCGTTTAAGGTCTATATTACAAACAAAACCTAATGATCCTGAAACACTACGCCAGTTAGGAATATCATGTGAAACAAATGGACTAACCGAAGAAGCTGTAAAATGTTTTTCTATCTTAGGTAGACTCTATCAACAATCTCAAGCCCAACTAGCAATAGCTTATTTTCGTAAAGCTGAAAAGCTGGCAGAACAAGCCGAACGAGCAAGTATTCTTAAAGATATTGCTAAAACTTACTTTAATATAGGCCAATTTGAAGAAACTTACCGCACTAGCCGCCAAATAATAGAAATTTATTTAGAAATTAACCAAAAAGATGCTGCTCGTGGATTTGTGCAAAACTTACCCTTGCTTGGAGAAAAAGATAGTCTCTATCGTAAAGAACTTAGGGAAATGATAGGAGAAAAAGATGAATCTTGGGCACAAGGTGCTCGTGGAACTTGGGTAGAAGAAAGTTCTCCTAGACCTACTCAACTAATTGCGTCTTTACCAGGTTATACAGCAGCTAAAGTTCCTACAACTCCAGCAGCAGAAAAAGCTTTACTAGCCCAAATGAAAGTTTTGGTTGTAGATGATGATCAAGGAGTCTGTAAAATTCTTTCTGCTATGCTTAAATCCTTAGGATGTCAATCTGTTACAGCTAATAATGGGACTGAAGCAATAGAAAAAGTTTTTGAGCTAAAGCCCAATTTAATTATTTCTGATCTACTAATGCCACAAATGGATGGAAACCAGTTTTTTGCCAAATTGCAAGAAGATCCAGAAACTAGCTATATCCCTTTTGTTTGTCTTAGTTCACGAGGCCAAGAAGATGAAAAGCTTGCTGCATTTAGTAAAGGCGTAGAAGATTATTGGGTTAAACCTTTTGTTATCTCTGAGCTATCTGTGAGAACAAAAAAAATCCTTCTCCGCCAGCTTCAATCTTCACAAAATAAAACTAGTTCATTAGATGATAATCAATCAGAATTATCTGGTAAATTAGGTAGTATTCCTCTACCCCATTTATTAAGAATGCTTGAATATATGAGTAAAACTGGAGTTCTAACCTTAACGCTAGAAAGTGTATCTGGAAATATTTATTTTCAAGATGGAGCTATAATAGATGCAGAATATGGAGGACTTAATGGCGAAATAGCTTTGTTTTCATTAATAAGCTGGACTGAAGGCCGTTTTGTTTTTGAATCTCAAGAGATTACTCAACCTAGAATTATAGTAGACCCACTAGATGAACTATTTAATAAATTCACAATCTATTATCAAAATCAAACCTAGGACTAGTTTATCAAACATATAAAGACCATAAGAAATTATTTAATAGCCAACTAAGTACTTTGTAAACTAAAAAGGTATAGGGTCTTAACTCCTAAGCTTCATGGAATCTTAATTCTTAAGCCCCATCTTAAGCCCCAGCGGGGCTTAAGAGTGTAAGAATCTAAGTTTTTTTAGTTTACTGAGTACTAAGTTATTTGTTCTTGATCAAAAAAATCTTATGCAAAAGAATTTAACTTACTTTGTTGATTCATTTATTCCTAAAGAAATAAAAGAGGGTGATAAAGATGTTTTACAGAGATCTAGAATAGCTCTTTTTGCTTCTTTTGCTTTGGCTTTAAGCTTACTAATAGGTTCTCTTGTCCGTTTAGTGGTAATAAAAAACATTATAGATCTTAATGGAGTCTTATATTTATCCGCAAGTATAGTTTTATTTCTAAATCCATTCTTACTAAAAATAACTAAAAAACATCTAATAACCTCTTCTACTATCCCTACTCTACTTAATACATTGTTTTTTTTAGCAGCGTTAAATGCTGGTGGTTTTGATGCTCCAATAGTGCTTGCTTTCCCCTTTATATCAATCATAAGTATATTTTTAATGGAAACTAGACACGCATTTATACTTATAGGTTTTTTATTTATAGAAATGCTAATTTTATTTAATATTACAAAAAATAATAGCCTTTTCCCTCCTATGTTTAAGTCCTATGATAACTTTCAATGGCTAAAGCTCTCTACTCTATATTCTGTTACTTTAGCTGCAACAGCTATCAGTTATATATATGAAGTATTACGTAAAAATGCAGAAAGGTTAAATAAAGAAAAGCTTGACCTTTTAAGCCAAACTCATAAAGCTGAACAAGAAGCAAATAAAACAAAAAGCTTATTTTTAGCCAATATGAGCCATGAAATACGTACACCGCTTAATGGCATTATAGGAATTTCTGAATTACTAATCACTACAGACTTAAACAAAGAACAACTAGAGCTTGTAGAAATCATTAGAAAAAGCGGAGATAATCTATTAGTTATAATTAATGAAATCTTGGATTTTTCAAAAATTGAAGCCGGTAAACTAGAGCTAGAGCTTACTAACTTTGATTTACGTGAAGTTATTGAGCAATGTATAAAACTATTAACACTACAAGCCAATAACAAAAATCTTAAGCTAGATTATATAATAGATAAAGATAGTACTACTTTTGTATCCTCTGACATAACCCGTTTATATCAAATACTTAACAATCTAATTAGTAATGCCATAAAGTTTACTCATAAAGGTAAAATTGCTGTTTCTCTTAGCAGTAGTAAAGTAAGTAATGAAATGGATGAATTTCACTTTCAAGTTAAGGATACAGGCATAGGCATATCTATTGAACAAATAAGTAAATTGTTTCTGCCCTTTAATCAAGCAGATGCCTCTACTACACGTAAGTATGGAGGTACAGGGCTTGGACTTGCCATTAGTAAGCGTTTATCTGAGCTACTTGGGGGTAAAATGTGGGTAGAAAGTAAAGTTAATGAAGGTTCTACTTTTCATTTTACAATTGTAGCTAAAATTGTTGATGAGAATAAACTTCAAGCCTCTCAACAATCTCCAGCTATTGATTCTATGGCTGGTGAATTCCCACTAGAAATTTTAGTAGCAGAAGATAACTTAATAAATCAACAAATTGCCCTAAAAGTGCTAAAAAAACTAGGATATGCATCTGATATTGCCTCAAATGGCTTAGAAGTGCTAAAAAAACTAGAAAATAAAAAATATGACCTGATTTTGATGGATGTACAAATGCCTGAAATGGACGGCATTACAGCCACTCGTCAGATTTGTCAACTCTATCCTAAGGAAAATCGTCCTAGAATTGTTGCAATGACTGCTGGAGCAATGGATGCCGAAAGACAATACTGTTTAGATGCAGGTATGGATGACTTTTCTACTAAACCAATTAATATCTATAAATTGCAGCAAATTCTTGCTCAATACCAAACTATGAAACTTAATATCCAAAAAACTCAAAAAACAATCTTAAAACAAGACTTAGAAACAATAGAACCATTAGTAAAAGATTTACAACCAACTAAATTATCTTCAGAAATCGCACCTATAGAAAATCCTGTAGAAAAAACATTTGAACTAACATCTTCTGAACTAACATCTTCTGAACTAATATCTTCTGAGGAAAATTTAGCAGTATTAAATTATTCTCGCTTAGAGATGATTCTTGCCTTAGAAGACGATGATGAACCAAGTTTACTTGTTAAACTAATAGACATATTTATTACAGACTCAAAAGAAAAGATTATTTTATTATCCGATGCAGTTAATGAAGAAAATTTTAAATCAATTCAAACTATAGCCCATTCTTTAGCCTCGCCTAGCGGTAATTTAGGTGCAGATAAACTAGTTAATTTATGCCGTCAGTTAGAAAAACTTGCTATCAAAAAACAAATAGATGAAATCAAGTTTGTATTTACACCTTTTTTAATAGAGGTGGATAAAACTATTTTGGCGCTTAAAATGGAAAAAGAAAAACATCAACCTAATGTAAAACATTAGTAAGTAAGACGTTACAATAAAATTTTTTAATTAAGAAAAATCTCTAAATTAGGACTATGGCTATTTATGACTCTTAAAATTACTTTAGTTAGACATGGACAATCTACAGGAAATGCGGCTGAATGCTTTACAGGCCAAACTGATGTCAAATTATCAGAATTAGGTAACTTACAGGCTACTCTTACATCTAAAGCACTTTCTAAAGAATTATTTACTGCCATTTATTCTAGCGATTTAGAACGTGCTCATATTACAGCAGAAATAATTGCACAACCTCATAAATTATCAGTAAATATAGATAAACGATTGCGTGAGATAAATTTAGGAATTTTCCAAGGAAAACGCTTTACCGAAATTGCTGAGCAATACCCTAAAGAATATGAAGCTATTTCACATAGAGATCCTGATGTAGTTATTCCTGAAGGTGAATCTCATGGTATGGTTCGTAGCCGTGTAATTAAAGCATTTAGTGAGATAGTATCAACATACTCCCAAGGACATATTTTAATAGTCGCACATGGTGGAGTGATTTTTCATATAAATCATTATATCTTTGGTATCAAAGAAGAGGAAAATTTTAGAGTTTCTTATAAAATCTCTAATTGTTCTATTAGTCGTTATGAGTTTTTAGCTTTAGATAGATGGCGTTTGGTTTGTTTTAACGATGAATCCCATTTACAAGTACAAGCTCTTAAAAATAAAGAATCTCTTAAAATAAATTCTGAATTTAATAAGATCAGCGAACAAATTTTTGGTTGTAGCTAAAAAATTGTGGTTAAAAAATATATGCCTTTAATTCCAAATAGTTATCCTGATAGATTGCTTTTTGCCTGGTCAAAGACTTATTATTGGCTTTATTTAATATCTTTATTTATTTTTAATTCTTTACACATATCTTAAGGAGTTTTGCTGATGAACAAAAATAATAATTTTGATTTTAAGGCCTGGTATAATCAAATTTTTCTAGAAAAACAGCGTTTAGAGCTAGAACTAGGCCGAATTTCTAAATTAACAGATATTCTAAATTCATTCATTAGCGAACAAGGAAATGCAAATCCACAACCTGAATCTGACTCAATACCTATTTCAGGCGAATTTGAACAACTAAATACAATTAATAAAAAAATACAATTGCTTTACTTTCTATTAGATACGGTTCGTGCTCTTTCAGCAGAACTAGACTCTGACCGTAGATTAGGTATGATTATAGAAAAGTCAGCGCAATTACTTAATGCTGATCGCAGTATGATTTTCTTAGTAGATCCAACAACTAAAGAACTACATGCACAAACCCCTGACTCACAAGGAAATAAAACTACTAAATTCTCTCGTGGCCTTGGAATAGTTGGAACTGCTGCCGCTAGTGGTAGGACTTTAAATATTTCAGATACCTCTAAAGATCCTAATTTTAAGCCTGAAATAGATGAAAAACCAGCATATCATGCTAATAATCTTATAGTTACTCCCTTAAGAGATAGTACAGGTAGTATTTTTGGAGTGCTAGAAGTGTTAAATAAAAATGAAGGCCGTTTTACACCAGATGATGAGTATCTTTTTCAAGCCTTTGCTACTCAAGCCTCAATGTCAATAAAAAATAATGCTCCTGGAGTTGGAGCACCGCCTTTAGTAAGTAATCCTTTGCTTTTAATAATGAAAGCCCTTTCAACAGGCTTAGGTATTGATAACCTACTACAGGCATTAATGAAGAAGACAACTCAGGTAATGAATGCTGATCGTAGTACTTTATTTATAGTTGATTATGATAGACAAGAAATTTGGTCAAAAGTTGCTGAAGGTGCAGGAGTTAGCGAGATACGTTTTCCTTTAGGAATAGGTATTGCAGGGCATGTTGTAAATACAGGAGAAACTGTAAATATTATTGATGCTTATCAAGATTCCCGTTTTAATCAAGAAATAGATGCTAGAACAGGCTATCATACTCAAACAGTGCTTTGTGCCCCGCTTAAGGATGAGTCAGGTAGAGTTATAGGCGTTTTGCAAGTTCTAAATAAAAAAGAAGGTCTATTTACTATACATGATGAAATACTATTAGGAGCTTTTGCTGGTCAAGTAAGCAAAGTAGTTAAAAGCTCTCAACTTGTACTTAATCTACTTGCAATACTAGAAAGTGAACGAGCTTTTACCAAGTAAATTAACTTGTAAAACTATAACTATATAGCTAAAAAGCCCCTTTTTCTAATTTTCTAAATAAAGGCATTTCACCTAAAAAGCCAATAGGCAAAAGGATTTTTGTTCTTATCAAGATATAGTCAAGATATAGACTCTCTGCTAAAATCTTACGAAAAAGCTCAAAGTTCAAAGTTTTATGGAGAAAATATATTAAAGTTTTTTTTATGTTTCCTCACAAGCAACATTTATTAGTTTATTTAGTAATAGCTTTTTTATCTATAACAAACTTATATAACAGCCCTTTAGCGTTGGCTAAGAATAAGGCTAATAGTAAAACTACTTTAATCAAATCAAATATAGAAATTGCTGATAGCGGAAAAGTAATTTTCCAGTTTTTTGATGAGGTTGATGGAATACCTCAAAACACTATAAACACTGTTGCAGTAGATAAAAAAGGCTATATTTGGGTTGGAACACAGGATGGAGCAGCCTACTATAATGGGCATAGCTGGACAACTGTTAATATGCCTAATCGAACCCTTTCAAATTGGGTTTATCAAATTTATGTCTCTAAAGATGGTAGAGTATGGTTTTGTACTAATGGAGGTGGCTTATCTGCCTATAAAGACGGTATTTGGACAACTTATGATATAAGATCGGGACTCCCAAATGATCAAGTCCGTAGCTTTTTAGAAACAACTAGTTCAAATGGTAAAGAAATTCTTTGGGTTGGAACATCAAACGGTCTTGCCCGCTTTGAAGATAATAAATGGACTACCTATAACACGTCTAATTCTAAACTTCCTAATAACCTGATAAGACACTTACTTAAAACTACTAATTCTAGTGGAAGCCAAGCTATTTGGGTTGGTACTGATTTAGGGCTTGCTTGTTTTGAAAATAATGAGTGGGTTATCTATAACACTTCTAATTCTAAACTTCCTAATAATGTAATAAGGGGATTGGCTAAGAGTCAAAGTAAGTCTGACCATTCGCTATGGATTGCAACAGAAGGTGGTATTGCACATTTTGATAACTACACTTGGACAATCTATCAAGATAAAGATGGTTTAGCTAGTAATGAAGTAAGATGTATTCTTGAAACAATGAACTCAAAAGGTAAAAAAATTCTTTGGGTTGGAACAGGAGGTTTTGGGCTATCTCGTTTTGAAATTGAAAATAGTAAATGGACAACCTACACAACCAAATCAGGACTTGCTGATGATTCGGTTTGGAGTCTACTTGAAACAACCTCTGTGGCAGGAATTAAGACTCTTTGGATTGGAATGGCAAGTCGAGGAGGACTAGCAAAACTTGAAACTGGTAAGTGGGTTTCATTTAATACTGATTCGGGGCTTCCTAATAATGCCGTTTTTAGCATAATGGAGAGTAAAAAAGATGATGGCTCTAGCTCTTTTTGGATTGGAACTGATGGAGGTTTAGGTTATTGGGAAAATGGTTTATGGACTATTTATAATCTTAAATCTGGGCTTCCTAATAATACAGTTAGAGCTTTTCTTGAAACCAAAGAAAATGATGGTAGAAAAATAACTTGGATAGCAACCGAGGGTGGATTAATAAAAATTGATCGTGGGAAATGGCAAATTATTGATACTAAATCAGGTCTACCTAGTAATAGAATTTACTGCCTACTCTCAACTAAAAATAAAAAAGGTGAAAATATTTTATGGGTAGGAACACGTGAAGGTTTAGCTTATTGTGAAAATGGTTTATGGCAAAGCTATAACATTTCTAATTCTAAACTCCCTAATAATACTATAAGAAGTCTTTTAGCTACTTATGATAAAGCAGGTCAAGAAATAATTTGGATTGGAACTGAAAGCGGGCTTAGTGCATTAAAAGCTAATGAGTGGACACAAAATTTATCTCAACATAGAATTAGAGCGTTACTTAAAACTGAGTATCAAGATAAAGAATGGCTTTGGGTTGGAACTGATAGCGGGGTTTTTTGGACAGAGATAGATATTTCTAACTGGCAATGGCTCTCTGATACAACCTCGCCAGCAATTCCTAATAACACCATTTATCAAATTCGTGCTGATAAAGAAAATAGAATTTATCTTTCTACAAATAAAGGTCTAGTAAGATTAACTAAAATAAATCCTAACCTAAATGATACTAATTACAGTATTTATAATTTTACAATTAAGGATGGCCTTCCTAATAATGAATGTAATAGTGGGGCATCTTTAGTAGATAGTCTTGGACGTATTTGGGTGGGAACCATTGGAGGGGCAGCACTTTTTGACCCATCAAAAGAAACTCTAGACAATAGCCCTAAACCTTTTTATTTAGAAAAATTATTAGTAGATGGAAAACCACAAAAATTTGATAACCCTACAACTAATCTTGATAAACTTTCTTTTGACCAAAATAACATAACTTTTGAATATGCATTACTTAGCTATTTTCGAGAATCAGATTCTCGCTATAGATTTCAACTAGTTGGTTATGATAAAACTCTTTCTGATTGGACAAATGAACCAAAGAAAGAGTATCAAAACTTAAGCTCAGGCGAATATACTTTTAATGTTTGGGCAAAAGATTATCTAGGTAATATTTCTGGCCCGCTTTCAGTAAAATTTTATATAAAGGCGGCTCCTTGGCTTAGTTGGTGGGCATATTCACTATATTTAATAGTCTTAGGTAGCATTATTTATCTACTACATAATTATCGTCTAGAAAGACTTTCTAAACAAAATATTTTACTAGAAGCAAAGGTTAATGAGAGGACAGACCAGCTAGCACAAACTAATAAAGAGCTTTTTACTGCGCTAGAGCAAATAAGAATTTCCCAAAAACAGACTGAAGAAAAAAACCAAGAATTAGCAATAAAAAACCTTGAGTTTGATCAAAAAAATGCCGAGTTAGCTAGTAAAAATTTAGAATTAATAGAATTACATAAACGTGCTGACCGTATTTTTTCAGCCCTTGCTCAAGCCCTACCTGGTACAATACTAGATGAAAAATATAAATTAGAAGAGAAAATAGGAAGTGGTGGTTTTGGTGCAGTTTATAGGGCTACACATCTATCACTTAAAAAACCTGTAGCAATAAAGATATTTCGCCCTGTTCCAGGAAATGATTCTATTGAAGCATTAGAACGTTTCCAACTTGAAGCCGTTTCTTCTTGTCGTATAAATCACTTAAATTCTGTTGCTGTACTAGATTCTGGAATTTCAGACGATGGTATTGCTTATCTAGTAATGGAGCTATTAAAAGGCCAAACCCTAAAAAATGAGATTTTAGGAAAAAGAAGACTTTCCCTTAAACGTTCTATAGAAATTCTACTACCTGTATGCGATGTTTTAGAAAAAGCTCATCAAGCAGGTGTAGTTCATAGAGATATTAAACCTGATAATATCTTTCTACATGAAGATGAAAAAGGTGAAATAGTCAAAGTTGTAGACTTTGGCATTGCTAAAATTATAGATATGATTGATGTTAGTGGAAATTTAACTAATACAGGGGGTTTAATAGGAACTCCTGCTTATATGGCACCAGAACGATTAACAAATCAGCCTTATGATGGGCGCTCAGATATTTATAGTCTAGGGGTAATGTTTTACCAAATGCTTTCAGGCCATTTACCTTTTTCCTCACCAGATAATAATCTTTCTTCAATAATCTTAAAACACTTAATAGAAGACCCTATTCCTTTAGAAAAATTTAACTTAAAAGTGCCTAAACTTATTGAAGAAACTATTCTAAAAATGTTAGAAAAAGATCAAAATAATCGTCCTACATCTAAAGATGTAGCCGAAGTTCTTAAATCAGTATTAGAAAATGATCTATCTGATTATAATAACCCTTTGTCTTTATCAAATAGTATAGATGATGATATTCCTACTGTTAGCCGTTCAATAAACTCTCTTGAAAAAGTGATTTCTAGCCCAACACAAACTAATAATATTACTATAACAGGTGAATCAAAAGTTACAACAAATTTAACAGAAATAGTATAAAAATAGATATTATTACAATACTAATCCCTTAACTCTATCTTGGAAGTGGATTACTATAGGGTTGGGCTATTTCCCAATAATAAAAGTCTGCTATAATTTGCTCTACTTTCAAATCAGATCAAAAACTCTAAGGTAAATACGGTAAATATAGAGATGTCCAATACTGTTACTATTTTATTAGAAAAATGGCAAGAAGGTAGCCAAGAAGCTTTATCTGATTTAATTCCAATAGTTTATAATGAGCTACATCGTCTAGCAAACCACTATATTAGAGCCGAAAGAAATAATCATACCCTACAAACAACAGCATTAATTAATGAGGCTATTATACGTTTAATGGGCGAGAATAAAAGCTTTGCAAATCGTTCTCATTTTATAGCAATAGCTGCTAGTACAATGAGAAGAGTACTTATAGACTATGCTCGTATGAAAAATGCTCAAAAGCGTGAAAATGAAGCATTTAAGATAACTTTAACAGGCATAGCTGAAAGTATTATGCCTCAAGATATTGACCTACTTGCCCTAGAAGAAGCACTTAAAAAACTTGAGACTATAGATGCTTCTCAAGTAAAAATAGTAGAACTAAGATTTTTTTGTGGCCTAACAATAGAAGAAACAGCAAGCATTTTAGGAATTTCTCCAACTAGTGTTAAAAATGACTGGGCAATGGCTAGAGCTTGGCTACACAGAGAATTAAGTTAAGTATTGGGTATTAAAAAATGACTCCTGAGCAATGGAAACAAGTTAAACTCCTATTTGAACAAATAAACTTACTAGAACCTTCACAAGAAAAAACCTATCTTGATAGTAATTGTTATGATGAGACTGTACGTAAAGAAGTGGAATCTCTAATAAACCACCATAAGAAATCTACTGATTTTTTACCTGAAAATAAACCTATATCAACAGCTATTTTTACAGACACTAAATCTAGTAATGAAGAGTATTTTAATGATCTTTTAGGTACAAAGTTTAATAATACTTACCTTATAGAAGAAATGATAGGAGTAGGAGGAATGGGTGCAGTATTTCGTTGTACTCATTTACTTTTAGGTAATCAAGTAGCAATTAAAATAATGCCTCCATCTCTTAAAAACAACAGCAGTTTTGTTAAACGTTTTCGCCGTGAAGCAAGAGTAGGTTGGACACTCTCACATCCAAATATAGTTAAAGTCTTAGAATTTAGCCAAAATAAAGATGGAATTTTCTTTATTGTAATGGAATATATTAAAGCTCAAACATTAAAAAACTATATAGAAAAGTTTGCTCCAATAGCTTTAAGAAAGGCTCTAGAGATACTTGAACCTTTATGTAGTGCTTTAGAGCTAGCACATAGTCGTAAGATTTTACACCGTGATATTAAACCAGCTAATATACTTATAGGCCAAGAAAATGGACAGCAACTAATAAAACTTGCTGATTTTGGTATAGTCAAATTACTTGAAGTAGATGGACAGATTACTAATGAAGGAGAAGTATTAACGGCAAAAGAAACTATTATTGGTTCTCCTAACTATATGTCTCCTGAGCAGTTAATGAACTATCCCCTTAATACAGCATCCGATGTTTATAGCTTAGGTGTAATTTTTTATGAAATGGTTACAGGTAAATTACCAATAGTAGCAAATAATTTTCAAGAACTTCTTATGTATAAAGTAAAAGGTGAAAATATTGTCGCTTTGTCTACTTTTTCTGCTAATCTCCCGCTTGAGCTAGATAAAATACTTAAAAAAGCTCTTATACCAGCACCCCAAAATAGATATCAAACCCCTAAAGATTTACTTAGAGCCATTACAGAAATTTTATAAACTTAAATTTTTCTAGGTTTTTCCAACAGTTTTATAATATTAATTTAACTACTTGGTTTTATTAGTACTTAATATAATATCGCCCAATTTTATGTTTTCAAAAATCTATCTCTGTTCTATTATAAAAATCATTAAATGAACTTTGAAAATTTAAGCTAGCTTTATAATCAACTACTTACAAAGCAAGTTCTAGGCACTTCAATTTATGGGAAATACTGATGCTCAAAAACTATTACTTAGATGACAGTAAGGGCGAATACTCGCATGAATATTCTCAAACAGAAATAAACAATTCTAGCCAACCCTCACTAGACCACATTAAACCAGCCTATGCATTAAAAGAAACTTTTCTTCAAGGGTATAATCTTGCCAAACTCCGCTCAGACATTCTTGCTGGTCTAGTAGTAGGTATAGTGGCTCTGCCTCTTTCAATGGCATTAGCAATTGCTACAGGAGTCCCACCACAATATGGAATATATACTGCAATAATTTCTGGTGCATTAATTGCGTTACTAGGTGGCTCAAGAACACAAGTATCAGGCCCAACAGCCGCTTTTATAGTTATTCTAACCCCTATAGCAATTAAATATGGTTTAGGTGGACTGGTTTTAGCAAGTCTAATGGCTGGAATTATTTTAGTAGCTTTTAGCCTGGCTAAAATAGGTAAATTTATTGAGTATATTCCTTCTACAGTTACAACAGGTTTTACGGCTGGAATTGCAGTTGTAATTGCAGTACTCCAACTTAAAGATTTTCTTGGGCTGACCGTAAAACAAATGCCAGAACATTTTCTTGATCGTGTAATTGTACTTCTATCTGCTCTACCCACAACACATTGGCAAGATTTATCTATAGGATTATTAACACTAACCATTCTTATTTTTTGGCCTAAGATTACTAATAAACTCCCTGCTCCTTTAATGGCTTTATCAGCCGCAGCAATAATAGTTCTTATTATTTCTGCATATTATCCAGAATTTACTGTTGTGACTATTGCTAGCAAATTTACTTATACAGTAAAGGGAGTAGAGTATGCTGGAATTCCAAGAACCCCTCCACTTCCACTACTGCCTTGGTCACTTCCAGGAGCAGATGGCAATTCAATAGGTTTATCATTTCAACTAATTAGAGAGTTGTTACCATCAGCTTTTGCTATTTCGATTTTAGGAGCAATAGAGTCCTTGCTCTCAGCGGTAATAGCTGATGGAATGACAGACACAAAACATAGCCCTGATTCAGAATTATTTGCTCAAGGAATAGGAAATATTGTAGGGCCATTTTTTGGTGGTTTTGCTGCTACTGGAGCAATAGCTAGAACTGCAACCAATATTCGCTCTGGTGCCCAATCACCAATTGCATCAGTAACGCATGCAATTTTTTTACTATTAGCAATACTTTTATT
Organism: Acidobacteriota bacterium; assembly: GCA_016213785.1. GTDB lineage: Bacteria > Acidobacteriota > Blastocatellia > Chloracidobacteriales > JADJPF01 > JADJPF01. The sequence goes on along the minus strand of JACQZQ010000056.1, from coordinate 41,887 downwards.
TGCTCCACTAGTCTCTTACTTACCTATGGCATCTCTTGCGGCTCTACTACTTTTAGTAGCCTGGAATATGTCTGAAGTAAAACATTTTATACATATTCTTAAAGTAGCACCTAGAAATGATATTTTAGTATTAGTAATGTGTTTCTTATTAACGGTTTTCTTTGATATGGTAATAGGTGTAACAGTAGGGTTATTACTCTCTTGTATGTTATTTATGCATTCAATGGCAGTTACATCTAAAGTAAAACTAATTAAACAAAAAAATTTACTTATTTCAGAACCATTACCTACAGATACAATACTTTATGAAATATCAGGCCCATTATTTTTTGGTGCAGCACAAAAAGCTATGAGCGCATTAAACTCTATAGGTAAATCGGCTAAAACTGTCATTCTTTCTATCGATTCAGTCCAAATTATAGATGCAACAGGAATAATAAGTTTAGAGTCTACTTTAGATTTCTTAAAAAAGCGGAATGTACATGTAATTTTAACAGGAGTAAGAAGGCAACCTTGGTTTGCACTTAAAAAAGCTGGTCTTATTGGTCAAAAGAATTTAACTGTTTCTACAAGTTTTAAGAACGCTATTCAATTTGCTCGTGAACTAAGCTCAAAAAGAATTACTTCTAAAAATTAAACTAAGAATTTTCTCTTATAGAATGTTGTAGAAGTAGAGTTTTATTTTTCCAGTTTATTTCTAAAACTCGGCTATTTTTAGGTAAAAGATAAAGTAAACTATCTGAGTAAAGATCTTTAATACTAGTTAAATCTATAATAACCAAATTATCTTTCTCATCATAAGATAGCATTATAGCGCTAGAGTTTTTTACCTTATATTTTTTAAGCTCTTTTTTACTAATTAAATCTAGTTCTGTGATTTCTTCCTCGGATAAATGTAGAGCAACTTTTTTACCATTATTAGAAATATCTCCTTTTGCATTTCCATTTGCTAACCAAGATTCTAATAATTTAGAGCTATTGCCCTCTAAAGACCAAAGTTCAATACGTCTAGTAGGCGACTTTTCACTAACACGCCATTCTATTAACATTAAAGATCCTTTAAGACTAATAAATTCAATTTCTCCATATTGTTGAACAATTTGAGAAAGTTTATTTTCCCCTCGCCAAATAGAGACTAGAGAGTTTGTTTCATTTAGTGGATATCTTGTCCCGCTTATTACCTGTTCTAAAACAGGATGACGTAGAGAGCTAACTAAAAATTCTTCTTTTCCAAAAGGTTGCAGAAAAGTGTTTATCTCAAAATTATCTATAGTTTTTATCATACTTCCATCAGATGCATTTAGAATAAGCAGTTTATTTACTCCTGCAATTATCAAATATTTACTATCATTAGAAAAACAAATGCTTGTAATTCGGTTAATTAATTTTTCTGAAGCAACATTATAAAGTACTTTACCTGTGCTTACATCCCAAACGTTAATTCCCTTACTTGGATGAAAGTAAGCTAACAAATTTCCATCAGAAGAAAACCTTGTAAAAAAATGTAGCTCATTTTGATATTCAAAAACTTGTTCTGGTCTTAATAAAATATTTGGAGATTTTTCTAGTAATGAATCCTTTTTATTGCTTAAAGAAACTAATTTAAGAACCGTTGAATAGTTGACAGCAAGATTCTTTTCTTCTTTACTATTTCCATACCAATAAGAAGCAATTAAAGTTCTATTAGTTGAACTCGCAAATGTAGTAATAATAAGTATTAGTGAAGCAGCAATCATTGCGCCTACAGCAATACGCCGTAGGTTTTCATTACGTTTTCTTTTCTCTTCTAATTCTTTTCCTAGTTCTAAGACAAACTCTTTAGCAGAACTAGTACGTTCTGTTAGGGGTTTAGCTAAAGCATTTAAGATTGCTTCATCTACTGATTTAGAAAGATGTACAGCAAATTTTGAAGGAGGGTCAGGGTCTTCATTTATATGTTGTAAGGCAAGCTCAAAACTTTTTCCTAAAAATGGTCTACGGCCTGTGAGCATTTCATAAGCAATTACTCCTAAGCTATAAACATCTGATGCAGAAGTAGCAGGTTTAGCACAACATTGCTCAGGAGACATATAAGGCAATGTTCCAACCATTGCCCCTGTATGTGTAACATACTCAACAGTGGTATTAAAAATATCTGTTTTTATTTCAGCAAAATCCTGCGTACCCAAATTCATAGACTCAGTATTTGCAAAAACTTCTGCTGTTCTTAAATTTTTCCTTTCCTGAGTTATCTCAAAAGATCCTACTGAGTCACTTACTTTATTTGAACTATTTGAACTAACAGCATCACGCTTAGCTAATTTTCGTAGTATAGGTTCAACATATTTAGATAAAGTCTCTTCAGGCTCTAGAGTCTCCTTAGAACTTGTGGGGTCTGTAACCTTTGCAAGCCCAAAATCTAAGACTTTAAGCTTAAATGTCGTTTTATCTTCAATAAAAATATTATCTGGTTTTAAGTCACGATGTAGAATTCCTACACTATGGGCAGCAGAAACAGCATCAGCAACTTGAGACATAATTTTTACTGTTTCATCTAAAGAAAAAGTCTTTTTTTCCTTTATTAGGCTATTAAGCGATGTACCTGAGAGGTATTCCATTACTAAATAACCCACATCCTCTCTACCTATTTTAGTAAAGCCAAAATCCATAACTGAAACAATATTAGGGTGTTTAAGCCGTCCTAAGGCTTCGGCTTCACGCCGAAACCTATCGATAAATTCTTTTTGGGAGAGATTTTTAGGAAGTAGCGTTTTAATAGCTACATAGCGTTTTAAGCCTAAATGCATGGCACGGTAAACTAAACCCATTCCACCTTTACCTAAACGCGACTCTAAACGAAACTTGTTGTCTAGAATGGTAGAACCTGCCATAGCCGCCTCTAGCATACTTTCATCGGCTGGACAAAGAGAAAAACTATCTTCATAACAAAAATGACAAACTGGACAAATTTTCATAATTATCCCCTAAAAAATTATCACCCAGTTTGAAAGTTATATCATTAAAAAGATTAATTTTTAATTAAGATTTATAATATTTCATTTATTTATGTTTACTTTATTTTTATTTATAGGCCGTTTGTTTTGCGTAGGTCGCATAGAAGTAGATCGTTTTGATTCAGCTTGAAGATTTTGTAACTCCTCAGTAGAAAAATCTCCCGCTGCTTCACTAAAACCTAGGCTAGTTAACTGTGCTATAACTTTCTCATAAGTAGCTATAGCTAAAGCATTTTGGGTTTGTTTTTGATATATTGCCCCCATTTGAGAAAGTATCACAGGAGAAAAACCATTTCGTTTCTTTAGAAACTCATTTAGTGTTTCTAAAACTTTACCATCATTTTTTTTGTTTTCTTTACCATCTTCTTCATCTTCACCATCTTCTTCATAAAGCTGAATTATTTCATTATAAATTAAAGGATCATTAAGCCCTGTTGCTGTAGTAAATGATTTATAAGACTCAGGTGTGTCTAAAAGTATAACCATTAGCTCTACAATAAAGCTTTCTAATGAAGATTTAACATCTATTTTAAGTTTTTTCTTTAAGTTACTTGAGTCTTTTTCTGTAGAAGCATCAACTTGGTATTGATAAAGCCTGTTACGATAACTGCTATCTAGTTTCATTAGCTGAAGGGCTTTTTCTAGTTGAAGAAAAACTACTTGATAGTTAGCTAATTCTACCGAAGCAAAGGCTAGCTCAAGTCTTGCTGGAATATGTTCAATTTTAGTTACTTGTGTCACCTTAAAAAAAGCCTCAGATGCTTCTTTCCATAACTTACGTTCCTTAAATAATATTCCTAGCAAATAATTAACATTAGAATTCTCTGGATCTTTTTCTAATGCTTTATAAAGTTCAATGGTTGCTCGCCCTGGTTGTTCTCTTAAATAATAAACAAGGGCACGTTCATAATACCAGTCAACACTTTTAGCTTCTGGTGCTATTTCTAAGCTTTCTTTGTTAGCTATTGAAGTGTTAGCAAGATTATTTGTGTTTGTGGAAATATTTTTATTCTTTGTATTAGATGGATTAGACCTAGAATTAATTGGTTCTTTAGTATTAGTAATAGAAGATTGCGCTAGTCCTATATTATGTAAGACTAGCGTTATTAGGCTTAGAGCAATAATTATTTGATTAGCTCTTAATTTATTATTCATTAGTAAAACAACTCCTAGAAATTAACTTCCTTTTACCATTGTGTAAGGTTTTTGTAGATACTTTTTTGCTTGATCGTGAGAGTCAAAAACATTTTCTCGATTAAGTACAGTTTGGTATTCAAGTTTTGCTTCGCCACGTTTTGCAAGTAAGTCTAACATTTGTCCTGCGCGTAAATAAGCACGAGTAACAAGTTCTGGACTTGAGTTATTAAGGTTTTTAATTTTTTGAAACTCTGCTAATGCTTCGCTATTGCGGCCTTGGCTACTAAAAGCTTCACCGTATTGATAATGAATAAGATCTGCCATTTTTTGAGCTTTTTTATCTTTAAGTAATTCTTCAAAAAGTTGATAACTTTCTGTTGCTCTGTTTAGTTTAACTAAAGTATTAGCCCGTTCTATCTTAAAGAGATAATTATTAGGATATTTATTAGAAAGAGTTTCTAGCAAACCTAAAACCTCAGCATTTTTATTTTCACGATTATAGAGTGCAAGTAATAGCACTCTAGCATCATCCTGAGCATAAAAACCTTTTTGAGTAACTAGATTAAGTTCTTCTAAACCCCGATCTTTTGATCCACGAAAACCACCTATTGCAGCTAATACTTTTACAGCAAAAGGAAGGCTTCCAACAATATAATCATAAGCTCCAATAGTCAAATAGGCATCTATATAATTTGGGTCTAATTCTATTACCTTACGATGAAGATCTACAGATTTCGAACCATGTTTTAAGGCTGAAAAAAATGCTCTACTAACTGTTGCTTCATAACTTGCTAGTAGACCATGTGCTGCACCTTGATAATAAATTGATTCTACATCTTTAGGGTTTTTCTTAACATTAGATTCAGCTTTTTCTAAAGAAGTATTAAGTAATTGTCTAAATTCTTTATCTACTTTTTCATCTACTTTATCTTTTGTATCAGCATAAAAGGACTCTCCACTATAGAGATTAGCTTGTAGTCTACGAGTAGATTCTAGTAATTCTAACCAATAATTAGTAGCTAAATAAAAATGACCTGCTGGATGTTGTGGTAGCATTTGGGTCATTTGGGTAAATTTTGTTTGTGCGCCTTTATAATCCATATTATAAAGAGCATTAAACCCTTCTCTTCTAAGCCTTTGATATTCAGCACTTTCGCTATTTATAATTCGATTGCTAGAACTGTTATTTACATTTGTTTTTGTATTAGATAAATTTTGCCCTGTAGCAATAAGGCTTGTAGCAAGCAAAAAAACACACACCATTAAGAAACGCATAATAGCTCCTTCTTAGTAAGTTATTGAAATTATTTAATTTATATATATTTTAAACTTGTTGGCTTTGCCTTAATACTCCTGGAGGCACAACCATTGTGAGTGCATTAGGAATAACTTCAAATGTCATAGGAAGATTTCCTATAACTTCTCCATCAGCTTGCACAGGAAGTGCAACTATTGAACTAACTTCAACCCGACGAGTCTTTAGATAAGTTACTCCACTGCGTTGCAGTTGACTATTACTTAAGCAGGAAGCTAAATAACTGATATATTTTAGTTTACTAGTGCCAGAAAAAATACAAACATCCAACATATCTTCATCAAGACGAGCATAAGGTGTAAGAGAGAGCGTACCACCATAACCAAAAGACTTTCCAATAATTGCAAAAGTTCCTTGGTAAATTTTGCCATCTATCTTTAGTGTTATTGGTGTAGGGTTCCATTTAATTAGATGAGAAAAACCAGCAATCCAAAAAGCACCTTTACCAATTTGCTTTTTTAGTTCAGCATCAACCGCTTCAATAATTTCAGCATCTAGCCCTATACCAGCAGTAAAAAAATAATATCGAGTACCAGCTAAAGCTACATGAATGCGATATCGGCTATCGTTACGAGTAATTAAATTTACTATTTCAAAAGGCGTTCTAGGAAGTTTTAAGTCTAATGCTACAACATTTGCTGTTCCAGCAGGCCAAACAGCTAAAGGCACTTGTGAACCAATCATTCCTTGCAAAACTTCATTAAGAGTTCCATCACCACCATTTGCAACTACTAGATCAAGATTTCGACTAGCTGCTTCTTTGCCTAAATCACTGGCATGACGTGGGCGTTCTGTCCGCCGTGCTTCAACTTGAAAATCCCTTTGATTCATAAGCTCAATAAAATGTTTTACTTCTATCTCACGCTCTTTTTGACGACCAGAACGTGGATTATAGATTAACATAGCCAATTTATTCATGGTTTCCTACTTGAGTTATAAGCGAAGCCTGTTCGCTTGCGGTTGAGAACGAACTTACTTATGAGACTTGCAACGATTTTTACCAAACTCACATAAACTTTAACTTTTTACTTTAGATAAATTTTGCCTTAACCCATTTATCTTAACCTATTAACTCAAACAATTTCTTTACTAAACTCCTCTAAAGATACCACCTGTAAAGTTTTTTTACGTAAGCTTTTTAGTAAGGCTATATCTGTCATATGTTTTATAGCTAGTAATATAGCCTCTGGCACATTCCCAAATCTTATTTCTAAGTTATCTAAAACAGCCTCTCTTGCTTCTTCAAGCAAACCTTCCTGACGACCTTCCTGACGACCTTCCTGACGACCTTCTTGACGACCTTCCTGACGACCTTCTTGACGACCTTCTTGACGACCTTCTTGACGACCTTGTTCTAAACCTCTTTGAATAGCTCTACGTTCAATGCTAGTAACATATGGCATAGACTCACTCCTTTCTAATTCTTCTAATGCATTTTCTAATTTTTCTTCTAATTCTTCAGGCAAAATAATTAACCAATCTATAAAGCGGAAAAGTTCTAAAATATCCTCTTTGTTATAACCTCTTTCATAAAGCATTCTAACTAATTTCCATTTCCACAAATACCTTTCATTTGCATTATCTTTTGTTTCCTGAACTTTTAGATGTGCCATTATTACAAGAGAAAATATATTTTTGTCTTTCTCTAATTCTTCCCACCTATTTTTGTAATCTAGTATTTTTACTATTTTATATTCATAGAAAAGTTTTGTTTCTAGTAAATTATACTCAAACTTATTTGGCTTCCAGTTAGGGTTTTCATCTGTAAGTATTACAAAACTTGCTACTTTTCTTTTATATCTATCAAAAATTCGGTATTGATAGATATACATTCTTTCGTTAAAGTCTTCTTCCCATTGGTTTTGTATTTCTATATGAAGTAGTACCCAAGTTTCTTGACCATCTTTTAACCATACTTTGACTAATTTGTCTACATAACGTCTTTTTCCTATAGCTTTTCTTACTACTTTTTGCAATTCTTTATCTAAAAAGGTATAGCCTTTTTCCCAGTCTATTTGATTGTAAGCATTTGGAAAAAAATACTCCATAAACTCCTTAAAGTATTTTTCTAGTAATTCTTTCCATACACTATCATTATCAAATGTTTCTATAGTTTGTTTTGTAGCCATTTTTTAAGCTCATTTTTAGAAAAGTGATTTATAAAAATTTAATTTTCAATAGTTTATAAGTTATTATAAAACTTAGTAAAATTATTTTAATTTAACTTTTAATTTAGGGGGAAAACCTGCAACTACAGTAATATCTTCTATATATTCGCTATATTTTTCGCTAATAAAATCATTAGCTAGATTAACAGCCCTTAGAGAACTAACAAAAATTTGCTGAGTTTTAGTTAAAGTAACATCTTTAATTGCTTCTTCTAGTTTAGCAGTGGCATTTTTAGGTTGGGTAATAGAAACTTGAAATTCTGGAGGAAAAGAAAACTCTATTTCTATTTCATCTATAGAAAACCCACATTTTGATAAGATTGGCTTAAGCCCCTGTAAATCTGCCATAGTAGAATCAATAGCTTGATTAATACTATCTAAACCTTTTCCTGCAACACTTTGAACCTTATCCCAAGCAAATTCACTCACATCTTCAACTGCTTCGCGGCCTAAATTAGCAACACCTTTAATTTTTACTTTACTTAATTCTGCAACTGCTTGTGCTTTTTCTAGGCTAGAACCTGCAACACCTTGAACTTTTCCAAGCCCTGTATTTGTAAGATCTTGAACCTTTTCTAGACCAGTATTAATAAAGGTTTGAGATGTTTCTACTTTAAGCTGAGTTTCTTGAGTATTATTTTCTAGATTGCTTTCTAGATTGCTTTCTAGATTTTCTTGAGATTTGTCTTTACTAACACCAATAGTTTGACTTAACTTCTTTGCTTTATCAAAAAAACTACTCATATACCACTCCTAAAATATTTCTTAGCTTATCTCTTCAAACACCAAAAGTCTCTAATTTAGTATTTTACTAGTCTTTATACTTAAATTAATCCATTTCTGTATCTGTTCTAAAACAAAAATAATAAGCAACATATCCAGCAGCTAAATAAAGAATCAGATTAAAAGCACCAAAGGAGAGCATCATATTGCTATAGGCTTTGGCAAAGTCTAAATTAGAAAAAACCTGTGCTTTAGAAATATCATTTTGCAGAGCATCAACTATAGCAACACCTAAGAGTTGACCTATAAAAGAAGCGACTATGGCAAAAAAGCCTGCAATTGCGCCAAATTTAGCTTCTACACATTTGCCAAATCTTCTAGCCATATCCCCAACTAAATAACCTATACCTAGGCAAATCCAATAGGATTTACTTTGAGTTGCTAAGGCAAAAAAAGCCCAAGCTATAACACCAAATCCTCCTCCTAAAAAGCCCGCTCCTATTAATCCGCCTAGGCTTTGCTGGGACTGCATTCTACTAGCATATTCTTCTATAGAAATTCTCTTAGGCTTTTTAGAAGTATCTTTTCTAAAAGCTTCTGGAAGAGCTTCAGTTTGTAAAAATTTTTGTGGAGGAGCAGTGCCTTCAAACATCGTTCCTGTTGACGGTGGAGTTTGAGGTTCAGGTGCATTATAGTTTTTATTAGGGTCTAGGTAGGGCTGGTCTGATTCTGGAGTTTGAGGTAAATAAGGTTGATCTGGCGGCAAATAGGGTTGGTCAGCAGGTAAGTAAGGTTGTGATTGTGAAGTGACATTAGCAGAATTATCTTGAAGTTGTATTGCTGGTGGAGGGGTGCTTTGTTGTTGTGAAACACCAGATAGTAGAGCACGTAAGGCTGGCGTTCGTGCAACATCTACCCAACTTCCTCCCCCTTTTCTAACTTTATCAGTTTTTAGAACTTTTCCCTCACCAATCCATTGTTTTAGTGTCCCTAAATCAACATCTGTAATTTCCCCAGACAATAAAACTTGCCACATTTCATTATCAGCGCTCATAAACTCTTTAGCATTAAACACTAAACTCTTTAGTGTTTTTCCTCCTTCTACTTTTTATAAAAATATTACTATCAATCTATCAATAATGACCGTTATTTAGTTTCTTTAGAAGAACCTACAAGAATTTGGCTCAACAAAAATAACAGACTATAATCAAAATAGCAACTTTGGTAATTATTCGTAAGCACTATAAATAGATTTAAGGGTTTATTTTATTAAATTTTATTATCTTTAAGCTTATATGACAAAAGTAAACTTTCTATACAGGTATATTTTTATATATCTCGTTTGCTAAATAGCTAATAGGCTTATATAATTTGCACGCTTTTAGTGTTAAATTATTAACCCTATACAAGTAGATATTCTTAGCTGTATTAACTAGTAAGCCTGCAAACTAATTTAAGGAGATTATTAATGGATTCAAACCAAGCATTAGCCTCATTGCAATTATTGGTACTTGTTGCCAAAGCTAACGGAGTAATTTCTGAAGAAGAACGTGTTGGGATTCAAGACGCACTAGAAGGAAGTTCGCTACCTGGAAATCACACTGTCGATAGTCTTTTATCTGAAAATCAAACCTTAGAAAGTGTTTTAGCTGTAATTCAATCTGAAGAAGCAAGACACCAAAGCTTTTCAGCAGCTTATTTACTAGCTCATGCTGATGGTGATTGTAGCCCAGAAGAAAAAGCTTTACTAGAAGAGGTGCAAAAACGCTGGAATATACCAGATTCAGAAATGGTTGATCTCCAAAATGCTGTAATGATTAGTCAAGGAACTATGGCTGCTAGCTCAGGTGCTCCTAGCCAAACAACCCGCTCAGAAGACTCTCAAGAAATCATTAAAATACATCGTATCTTAGCTAGTATTGCTGGTGCAGTACCTATACCAATAATTGGTGAAGTAATGGTGCTTACAGCCCAAATAAGAATGGTGGCAGAAATTGGTAAAACTTATGGTAGAAGCCTAGACAAAGCCAGTATCAAAGCTTTGTTAGCAACAGCAGGTCTAGGAACTGGTGCAAGAATGGCTGTTTCAAGTTTAGCTAAACTTGTTCCTGGTTTTGGTAGTTTAGTTGGCGCTGCTGGCGCTTTTATAGCAACACACGCTATGGGACAAGTAGCAGTAAAATACTTTGAATCTGGTGGAATGCTAACAACCGATACCATTAAAAGTATATTCAAAGAACAAAAGGCTGCTGGTGAAAAAGAATACCAAGCTAGCAAGGCTAGTATAGATGCCAATAAAGAAGTTGCTGCTAAGATGACAGAGCTTGGTAAACAACTAAAAGCAAATACAATTAACCAAGAACAATATGATGCTGAAATTGCTAAACTAAATGTTCAAGTCTAAATAAACTTACCTTCAAATAATAGCCTAAGCAACTGCTTAGGCTATTATTTTATAAACTTATGTTTAGGAGAAATTGTCTTGGAAAAAGCTGATATCAAACGTAGTGATTTCAAGTGTTGGATAGAAGTAGACATTCGTTGGGGTGATATGGACGCACTTGGACATGTAAATAACACTAGATATTTTACTTTTTGCGAATCAGCAAGAATTCGTTATTTTGAATCGTTAGAATTAAACCTAATACCTAACTTATCTGAAGGCCCTACACTAGCACACGCTAACTTAAACTTTAGAAAACAAGTACATTACCCTGCTAGACTTGATGTTGGAGTAAGAGTATCTTCTCTTAAGACAAGATCCTTTCAAATGGATTATGGTCTTTTCCTTGCTGGCACAGAAACCTTAGTAGCAGAAGGTTTCTCTATAATAGTTTGGGCAGACTATAAACAAGGAAAATCCGCAGATATGCCCAAAGTTGTTAGAGATGCAATTAAAAAATTAGACACCATAGAGACCGTAGAGACACCGTAGAGATAGACCTATGTGTCTATCTCTACTCCGAAATAGACACATAGGTCTATCTCTACCAATTATTTAATCTAATACTGGGATTGGGCGGCGCTCGTCATTAACGGCAACATAAACCACTTCGGCTTCTGTTACTTTTACGGTTTGACGTTTAGTGGCAATAATTCTATCTGACTCAACAAAAACTTTTACTGTTATAGATGTTCGCCCTATTTTGACTGTTTCTGTATAAAAACTAACTAAATCTCCTACAAAAACTGGTTCAATAAAAATAACTTCGGTCATTGCTACAGTAACAATTTTTTTACTGGTATGTTTATGTACCTCTATTGCTCCAGCCTGGTCAATATAGCTAAGTAAAACACCTCCAAAAATTGTTCCATGAGAATTAGTATCTCTAGGCATCATTACTACACGAATTGCAGGAATTCTCTCTTTTGTCATAAGTCTCCAATTTTTTATTTTATCGGACGTAAGGCCGTAATTGTTCAATACGAGAAGCAATTTCTTGTGCAGATGTATCTCTATAAAGTTCTGGGAGCATTTCTTTAGAAGTCGATTCTCTTACTGCTACTAGGGTTTGATACTCAATAGCCATTTCATCACGAGCAGGAGTAAAAGTATTACAAACTTCTAATAAATCCTCTTGAGTAGCGACTTTGCGGCCATTATTTCTGGCTTGTCTACGACAACGAATTAAAATAGCTTCAATATCTGCGCCTGAGAGTGATAGAGAATGTTTAGTTAAAGGTGCCCAATCAGTAAAAGTATTATCAATATTATTTTTCTTAACCATGGCTTGAGCAATTTCTAATCGTTCTTCTTCGGTGTCTGGATAAAAAAGCGAAATATGTTCTTCACAACGGCCTTGGCGTTTTAAGTCAATTGGGAGTAAATCTGGGCGGCAAGTCATTAAAATCCAAAGTATTTGACCTCGGTTCTCAGGACTACCCATTGCATTAGCTAATTTAGAAAAGATTCTTGAATCTACATCGCTTCCTCCTCCACCGCTATCACGGTTTCCTAAAGTCGCGTCTGCTTCATCAATTAAAACTACTATTGGAGCAAGAGTAGTTAATAGATTAAGAATTTTTTCTAGGTTTGCCTCTGTAGATCCTACCCATTTATCTCTAAAATTCTTAAGTTCAATTACGTTTAATCCACAATCTTTAGCAAAGCATTCGGCTAAAAATGTTTTTCCTGTTCCAACTGCTCCAGAAAGTAAGATTCCCATAGGGGCTTCTTCTGTAATGCCATCTTTAATAATTTTAGCAATATTACGTAAAAACTCTTTTGCTTTTTTCATTCCACCAACGTGTTCTAGGCCATATTTGGGGGTAACAAACTCAACTAATCCAACACATTCACTTTCAATAATTTCTTTTTTCTTATTACGAACAATCTCATAAGTAAGCCCTTCGGAATTAATAGAAGCACTACGAACCATTGAAGTAATATGAATACGGTTTAAGCCTGAAGACATATGGGAAAATTGTTCTTCATTCATTTCAAAACGAATTGATGGGTTCATTACTCTAAAATACCTGGTATAACTTAAACGCTCTTCATAATCAGGGTAAGGGATTTCAATATTAACTAGGCGTGGGTTTTCTCTAATACGTTGATTTACATCAGAAACGCTTTCAGTAATAAAAATAATAGGGTTATGAGCAGGTTTATCTTGGGTGGTGGTAATCCATTTTTGAAGTGTGACCCAGAGATTACGATCTTCTCCTGACATATAGCCTACTTCTCCAGCAGGAATAATTGATTCTAGAAAGTTAATTACTACACCACATTCTCCAAAAAGCTGTTCTGCTTCTGGGTTTGGGGCTTCAGTTCTCCATTGTTCATAAAAAAACTGCTCAATATAAGGAATAGCACGAGCAGGATCTTTAGGCAGCATAGGAGTAATATTCATTTGCTTTTTAGTTGCAGCTAGTGGATCAGCTACACGCATATCTGCATTAAATACTCGCTCCATTTCAAAGAGTAAATCTTTTCTACTTGCTTGAATTCCATTACTACGATTATAAAGAAGAAAATTACGATCCTTAAGTAAGTACCCTAGAAACCCAATTAAGTTAGAGTAGCTATTTTTTAGCCAAATTAGGTCATAAATATTATGATAGAGTAAAAAGCGACTAGCTTCCCCGGAATTATACTTACGTACAAGAGTTGCTGCCCATTTAGGTAATTGTCTAATTTCGTCTTCATTACCGCCTAAGAGTTTTTTTCGTTCAATGTTAAGAGAACTCATAAATCAAATCTCCTCATAAGGATAGTAGGATTAAAGCAAGAAGCGATATTTTAGCATAATAATTAATAGGAAAAACCCCCTTAAACGGGATAACGTAAGACATAATTAAGATAGAGTAGCGTTGAAACCAACTATTTTCTATGCTAGTTTTTGCCAAATAATAATAGAATTTTGAACTTTTATTTAGATTGATCATTAAACTTAATAAATAAAATTTATATTTAAACACAGGCGTTAAAGAAAATTATTTCCAAAGAATCTATGCATTTTTTAATAGTAAAACTTAGCGCAATAGGCGATGTAGTCCACACACTACCAGCAGTGGCAGCCCTACGCCGCGCTTATCCTAATAGTAGGATTACTTGGATAGCTGAGCGTGCAGCAGCTAATATTTTATTAGGTAATACAACTATTGATGAATTAATTATTATTGATACTAAAAGCTGGCGGAAAAAATTTTGGCAACCTATAGTATTAAAAGAAGTTATTCAGACAGTTAAAAAACTCCACTCTAATAAAATAGATATTGCCTTTGATTTTCAAGGGCTACTTAAATCAGGATTAATAGCATTAATCTCTGGAAGTAAAAAACGAGTGGGTTTTTCAGATAATGGACTACGAGAAAAAGCTAGTCGATTGTTTTTATCCAACCAAGTTAATGTTGATGATAAGCTACATATAATTGAAAAAAATCTACAATTAATTAAAAGCCTAGAAATAGAAAACGCTCAACCTTATGAATTTCCTATTAGTGTATCTAGTGAAGATACAGAATATATAAATAATTTATTACTAGAATATAACCTTAAGGAATTTGCAATTATTAATCCTGGAGGAGGATGGCCGACTAAGATTTGGTCGCCAAAATATTTTGGTCAGCTAAGTGACTGGCTATGGGAACATTACCAATTAACAAGTTTAGTAACTTTTGGGCCAGGAGAAGAGATTTTAGCTCAATCAGTGGTTAAGGCTTCAAGTCTAGGTCATACTTATCAAATCACTACTAACTTAAAACAATTTGTTGCTTTAGCTAGAAAAGCAACAATTTTTATTGGCGGAGATACTGGCCCGCTTCATTTAGCAGCAGCTTCTAAAACACCTATTGTGGGAATTTATGGCCCTACCCTTGCAAATCGTAATGGCCCATTTGATGCTAAAGATATAACTGTAGGGTTAGACTTAAGTTGTCGTATTGATTGTCATAGGCGTAAATGCCCAACTAATAATGAATGTATGGATATTCCTTTGAAAATGGTAATAAGTGCTGTTGAAAAACGGCTACCAAAAATAAAATTATGGCAAATAAACAAGAATTCATCCGCCGCGCTCGCGTCCCACTAGGCTTTTTATTAGGAGCATTATGCTTAATCCTAGCCACACCTAAGCTTTGGAGTATAGCTAGTGGTGCTTTATTAGCTTTATTTGGCCTAGCTTGGCGAGCTTGGGCATCAGGACACTTAAGAAAAAATGAAAAGCTAGCTATTACTGGCCCTTACGCATATACTCGTAATCCACTTTACTTTGGCAGTTTATTTCTTGGTGCTGGTTTTGCTTTAGCAACAGCAAGGTTAGAACTAGTAGCTATTTTTGTCTTATTTTATTTGTTAGTTTATTCATCAGTAATGCGTTCTGAGGCAGATTATATGCAACAAACTTTTCCTAATCAGTATCCTAATTATGCAGAAAACGTGCCTTTATTTTTGCCTAGATTAACAGCTTGGAAAGAAGGCTCAAAAGCAGATTTCGATTTAAGTCTTTATTTAAGATATCGTGAATACCGTGCTCTACTCGGTACAGTAGCAGCACTAGGAGTATTAATAGCTAAAACTTATTGGCTAGGAGGAATTTATAAATGATAAGAAAAAATGCTATAAGATTATTCTTAATTTTAAGTCTGGTTATTTCTTTTAGTTTTATTGTAGTTACAGCACAAAACAGCAATATAATTAATGACCCTAAAATTTTACCGCCAGCAAAAGCAGAAAAATTTGCTCAAACACATGGCAAAATTAAGTCCAATACCCCTTTTCAAACAGGTGAACAGCTATCTTATGAGCTAAAACTTTCTCTATTCCCAATTTATGGAACTATTGGGACTCTTACTTTTGTTGTAAACGAGCAAGAAGCTATTAAAGATAAAGATCTAACACCGAGAGAAAAAGTAGAAAAAGTAGAAAAAGCTACAGAAGAAAAACCTGTTGAAAACAGAACTAACACGATAGAAAATACTCAAATTACTACCCAAATCATAAATCAAAATACTAGTGAGCCTGTTAAACAAACAGAAAGTGTAGTCTTAGAAAAAAAACAAGATAACACTATTTGGAAATTCACTGTAGAAGCCAAGTCTAAAGGAATCCTTACATCTATTTTCCGTAAAAATATTAATGATGTTTTTACTTCATATGTAAATAAAAATGATTTTAGTATTAGTAAAACAGTAAAAAATATTGAGGAAGGAAACAAACGTCGTGAAATGGTGACGGAGTTTGATCAAGCTAAACAAAAAGTTAAACTTATAGACACAGATTTAAATACTAAGAAAGTAGTTCGTAGTAAAGAAAACCCTACTTTAATTTGGGTAACAGATATAATTAATGGTTGGTATGTAATGAGAGCACAAGAACTTACAGTAGGAAAAAGTTTTTCTTTCCCACTTAATGATGAAGGGGAAACTTATGATATTGAAGTTGTTGTTTTAGGCAAAGAAAAGCTAGATACAAATGATTTTGGTAAGTTTTCTACTATAAAACTTGACATGAAAATATTTAATGGCAAATATATTAGACGAAAAGGAACACTTCACCTTTGGGTAACAGATGATGAGCGTCATATTCCTTTACGTGCTCAAATTAAAAGCGGTTTTGGTACAGTAACAGCCAATTTAATAGAAATGAAAAATGTAAAAAACTTATGATAATCTACGAACTAAACGCCCGAGTTTATGGAAAAAAGTTTAACCAAATTACAAATGAAGAACTCCAACATTTAGTTGATTTAGGCTTTGATTGGCTTTGGTTAATGGGAATTTGGCGCAATAGCATTGCTGGCAAAGCTATTGCGCAACAAACTGCACCAGACTTTGAGGCTTCACCCTATGCAATTGTTGACTATCAAGTTAATCCCGATTTAGGTGGAGAATCTGCTTTAAGAGATTTAGCAGATCGTGCCCATAAATTAGGCTTAAAAATAATGGCTGATTTTGTACCTAATCATATGGCCCCAGATAGTCCTCTTATTGATTCTCACCCAGAATTTTTTATTCACCATAACCCAGATCTAAGAGATGAATCACCTAGGGACAACTTTTTACATCCTAGTGGAAGATATTTAGCTTATGGTAGAGATCCTTATTTTCCAGGCTGGCCTGATACTGCACAACTTGATTATTCCCACCCAGAACTACGTTCTTATCAAATTAATGAGCTTAAGCGTCTAGCTACACTTATAGATGGACTACGTTGTGATATGGCAATGCTAGTTTTAAGAGAGCAAATTAAGAATCAATGGTTTCCTAAAGTTGATTGGAATATTTTTAACCAATATATGCCAAATGAATTTTGGTCAGAGGCAATTAGCCAAGTAAAAGCCTTACACCCAAACTTTATTTTTATGGCAGAAGTTTATTGGGATAAAGAGCCGTATTTACAACAACTTGGCTTTGACTTAACTTATGATAAAAAACTCTATGATTTGCTTGAACATGCTTCTGGAAATGAGCTAGTAAATTATCTACAAAATGTTTCTAATGAGTATTTATCTCGCTCCGTTCATTTTCTAGAAAACCATGATGAGCCTCGGGCAGCAGAACGTTTTGGAAACCGCCAAAAACCTTCTGCTATTTTAAGTTTTGGGATATTAGGTGTACCATTTATCCATCAAGGCCAAATGGAAGGATTTACTGAAAAACTCCCTGTTCAAAGAATACGCCCACTTAAAGAAGAAACAACTGATGAGAAATTACAAAAATTCTATCAACAACTTCTTTATATAATTAAGGATCCTGTTTTTAGAAATGGTGAAATGCTTACTTTATCAATGCAATCAGGAGTAATTTTAGTTAGGAGACAACTTGAGGGCCGAACTATTTTAGTAGGAGCAGATATTTTTAATGCTCCTGGCAATAGCCCAAATCCAAGTTTATCTATTCCTTTAATGCACCTAAAACTTCCTCTTGATGCTAAAGTAAGATGCTTAGACCATTGGACAGGTCAAACAATAGATTTAGCAAGAAGTGAAAATGACAATTTAGTTTTGCCTCAAAATAGTATAACTAGTTGGAATGAAACTGGCGGCTTTTTATTAGAAGTCTTTCTAGATTAAGCTTAGGCATAAATAGTTAAATAATATAAAAATAAAACTCAGTTATTTTGCTGGGTTTTATTTTTTATAAAGCCGTATCAACTAATTGACCTAATTTTTTCTCTTAGCTAGGATTGTTTTTCTATCCAAAAATAAATATCAAAATAAAATGTCTTTGGGAGGCCATAATGATAGATATAGGTAATGGTGACTTATTTGATATAGTAGACTTAAATAATGGCAAAATACTAGAATCAGAAGAAGAATTTAAAGAAACCTACAAAGCTGGTAGAGCCGCTTTAGTAATTGACCTAGGCTATGCTAAATACCCTGTACTTATTACCTTTCTAGCTAATTATCCTAATACACCTTTTGCCATACATGTGCTTCTGCCCCCAACTCCATCTGAAGAGCATGAACAAGACCTACTAAATAAACTTAAAGATGTTCACGGCCTAAGAAGTATTAAGAGCCAACATACCCTTAGAAAAACCAAAAAGATGGTTGACGGCTATTTACAATTTTTAGCAAAACGCTAACTATATTTTAATCAATATATTAATATATCTTATCTAATATATTACTTGAGGTTTTATTATGCAAAGACGTAAGTTTTTAGCTTCGCTTGGTTTGGCTACAACATCATTATTAATTGAGCCTAAGTTTAGTTTTAGCAATTTTGACAATACTACTCAACTAAGTATAAGTAATATTCAGGAAGCAATTAATAATTCTATTCCTAGTCGTATTACTAGAGCACAAGAGCAAATGAAAGCCGCAAAAATTGATTTGCTTTTTACTTTGCCTGGTAAAAATATGACTTATTTATCTAAGCTAAGAACAGGTCGTAGCGAAAGGTTAATTGCGCTACTTTTACCTCAAAATGGTGAACCCATTGTTATTACTCCTCTATTTGAAGAATCTAGACTAAAAAAGGCTAACAGCACTATTAAAACTGCTCCTTGGGAAGAATCAGAAAGTCCTTATCAACTTGCAGTAGATATATTTAAGAAACTAGGTGTTAATCGTATTGGGCTAGAGCCTTCAACAGACTTAAATACTTACTGGAAATTACGTGCAATTGCGCCTAACAATCTAGAATTAATGGATGCTGAAGCAATTTTTACAGCTTTACGCTTACAAAAATCTCCAGAAGAATTAGCTGCAATAAAATATGCTAATCAAATTACATTAGAGTCAATTGCTGGAACTCATGCAGCTTTAGCCGTAGATAAAACAGAGCTAGAAGTAGGGGCTATAGTTTCTCAAGAGATGAAAAAACGTGGGGTTTCTGGTGGAGGGCTGGTTCAATTTGGCCCAAGCGCTGCACTGCCACACGGAGGCCCAAGTGAAGTAAAACTAGCTAAAGCAATGCCTGTTTTAATTGATGTAGGGTGTGAAGTAGGTGGTTATGCTTCAGATATTACTAGAACAATATTTTGGGGAGATTCACCTTCAACAAAGTATAAAGAAATTTATAATATTGTTTGGCAAGCTCAACAAGCGGGTGTTGAAGCCGCTAAAGCTGGTGTTGAATGCCAAGAAGTAGACAAAGCAGCTAGAAATGTAATTGAGAAAGCGGGCTATGGAAAATATTTTACCCATAGACTTGGACATGGTTTAGGAATGGATGGGCATGAGTTTCCTTATTTAGTTAAAGGAAATTCTTTTAAGTTACAACCCGGTAATGTGGTAACTATTGAGCCTGGAATTTATTTGCCAGGTGAGTTTGGAGTAAGGATAGAGGATGTTTTTCTGATCACAGAAAAAGGCTGTGAGCCTCTTTCTCAAAGGGTATCGACTATTTAAACTTTTTATAAAAAAGAAGCAACCCTTTAGAATGGTGTTTGTAACTATATAATAATTATAGAGTTATTTAGAAAACAAAAAATATATTATTTTAGGATTTTTGCTAAGACGGAGTAATTTAGTATTCTAAGAGCATTTACTATTGTGAAAGCTTGACTTTATAGCCTCTTTAGTGCTAAAAATTCAACTAAGTCTTTCCAAAAAAATATTCAATAAAAATTGTTAGTTAAAGCTTAATAAATAAGCGAGGAAAAAATGCTGAATAAAAAAAATCTTCTTATTTTTGTTAGTACCACACTAGTAGTAGCTACCGTAGTAATAAGCACAGCAGCCATAGTTAAACCTGGACATATTAAGCAAGATAGTAAATCTACCAGCATAGTTAAACCGGGCCACTAAAAATAAATTAGGAAATAATGCAAATGCTAGTAGAACAGGAAACCTTAAATATCTTAATTTTCAGAGTAAAGTTATGAGAATTTGTACTAGATATCAAACTTTAGCTTTGTTGCTTTGTGGTCTAGCAGCGTTGTTTTATAGCTGGTCAACCAAAGCTGACTCAACGCAACCTAGTGCTATGGTAACATTACCAGGTAAACTATCAGACCTAAACAACATAGTATTTACTCAAGATGGTAAAGTTGGTTTAGTTGCCTCTTACAATGAATCAAATGAATCAGGTAGTTCTAATGGTCACTATGTATATAGTTTCGATACTCAAACAGGCCAAGTAATAGACACTCTTGATACAGCTAAAGTAGGAACAATTAACCCAACTAAATTAGCTATAACCTCTAACAATCTATTAGTTATTTCCGCTAGGGGCAGTGAGTCAAATATAGCAACGATTCTTACAACACCTGTTAATGCAGATGGATCTTTTGATCTTAGTCATCGCATTAATGTGGCTTTTTCTGTTCCTATGTCTGAGGATGACACCATTCTACCTGACGATGTAGCTCTATCATCAGATGGTCGATATGGAATCTATTCTAACAAAGCAAGTATCTTTGTTTTCTCTACCACTACTGGAGAAAAGCTCTTTGAAGAAAATGTTGGAATTGATTCTTATAGCAGTGAAAACCGCTTAGAGAGTTTTTCCTACGATCCTATTAGTAATAGATTAGGTATAGTTAAGCAGCAAGATAATAAGTATTATTTATACGTCTATAGCCTAAATGATGAAGGCCAATTAGAAGTAAAAGGGTTAATAAATCTTTTATCTGATGAGATTGTTGGGTTTGGCTCAAAAGTGGCCTTTAATGGAGATGGTAGCAATGTTTATATAGCATCTTCAAATAAAGGCTATGTTTCTTGTTATGATATTAAAAAAGCTAGCCCAATAGCTAGAAGATATATTTTAGGGCTTGCTGATAGCAATGAAGACGAAGCCCGTTTATTGCCAATCCATGTTGATTACAGTAATAATAATGGCCTAGTTTACATTCAAAAGCCAGGACATATTCAAAAGCCAGGACATATTCAAAAACCAGGACATATTCAAAAACCAGGACATATCCAAAAACCAGGGCATGTCAGTGTTGTGTCATCTGACCTATTTAACTTGGCATTTGACAAAGAATTTGCTTCTCCTTTAACAGGTTTTGCATATAGCCAGGATGGTTCAATACTTTATTCTGGAACAACTCAAGGGGGCTTTTTCAAATTTAATCTTCTAAATGCTGATGAATCTTTAGAAATGGACTTTACAGATTTACTACATGTAGGATTAAGCGAAAAAGCAAATAAAGTTATTGTAACTCAACCTGAAGGCATTAATTTAATTGATAAATAGTCCTAAAAGACAATAACCCCAGATGGGGTATATAAATATATAAAGCGCTGAAACATAAATTTGTTATCAGCGCTTTTAGTTTATATAAAATTAACTTTAAGGAAATTTATCGTATGATCTATGAATGTCTTACAGTTGCAACAAATCTATCTCCTAATATTTCTGATAATTTATCAAATAGTTCTCCATTAATATGAATAGCAGTATTTTTATCATCTTCACAACGTATAATAGGATTGCGGGCTTGTTGTTGTAACATGCTTAAAGTAGAAATAAAAAACTGTCTTCTTACCCAAACAAAAGCTTCACCTGCCTGAATTAAATCATCTGAGCGACGATCGGTAGGAGGAACTAGAAAAAATAAAGATTGTTTTTCTCCACGTTGATTATCAGCCATAACACGATATCTACCACCAACTAACCAATAATGTTCTTTAGTATTTGAGCCTGGTTCAATATGTAGGACATCGCCTTTTCTAAAGACTACATAATCTCCAAATTTACCTAGTGCAGCTAAGGCTTCACGTTGTTCATCTGTACGAGCAAAAGCATCTATAACGGCTGAAGTCATCCAATCCTGGAAGTTTGCTGGCCGGACTTCTCTTCTTGGTTTAGATTCTGCTTCTTGTTCTGGGTCAAACCTTGCTAGTACCTTAATTTGTTTAGTTAAAGTACCTGCTACTCCACCAGCACTTAATTTACCTTGTAGACCAGAACCTTCAAACTTAGCCAAAATAACGGTTATGTTATCATCTCCACCTCGCTCTTTAGCTAGATTTATCATTTCTAAACCAGCGTTATTTAAGCTAGTGTTATTAGCATCTATTATCTTTTTCATTTCAGGAGCAGTAAGTTTTCCTGACAGACCATCACTACAAAGAAGTAAAATATCATTGGCTTGAAGTCTTATAGAAGTTACAGCTATTTGAAGAAATTCTTGACTACCAATAGCTTGCAGTAAAATATTACGATTTTTATTAGTAGCAGCAGATTCAGCAGAAATAGCTCCTGAGTCAATTAACATTTGAATCATTGTTTGATCTGTTGTTAATTGTTTAATACGTCCATCACGAAGTATATAAGCTCTAGAATCCCCTACTTCTGCAACATAAGCAATATCTTGTTCTATTAGGACAGCTGTTGCAGTTGCGCCCATATTAGCTAGTTTTTGATCCAGTTGACGATGGTAAGAAACAGTTCGGTTTGCCTCTTCTACTGCTGCTTCTAAGCGGCTTTGCGGAGATAGTTGTTTAGGTAGTTTTAAGAGTTCGTTTTTTATTGCACCAACTGTTAATAAACTAGCAACTTCTCCCCCTTCATAACCACCCATACCATCAGAGACTACCAACAAAACATTATGTTTTTCTACCGGACGAATCAGTTTGTAGTTGTTTTCCAGTAACATTCCTGATTCTGGTTCGACCATTAAAAACATATCTTCGTTATTTTCTCTTACCAACCCAACATCCGTTAAACCAACTAATAACGATGAGATTATTCCCCCACTCATATGCACCTCTCCGCAAATTAAATAACTAGTTCACCTGGTCATAAAAAACAAATAAATTTTGATTTAGACTTTCTATAATACATAGAGATTCCAAATCAAACAAGACTTGAAATAAGTAGTTGCAATTATTTTTTATCTACACATAATTTTCCAAAGGTAAATTAATAGTAAAACAAGTACCTACCCCCATTTGGCTACTACAACTAATATGACCATTATGTGCTTCAATAATACGTCTACAAATCTCTAAACCAATTCCCGTACCTTCTTCACCTTTAGTACTAAAAAAAGGCTCCCATATTGCACCCATTATCTCTTGAGCAATTCCTTGCCCATTATCTGAAACTTGAATTACTACATTTTTTTCTACTACAGCTAAATTAATGTTAATTTCTCCTGTGTATTCTTCTGTAGCTTCAACTGCATTACGAACCAAGTTAATAATTACTTGTTCAAGTTTTTCTTCGTTAAAAACTAATTCTGGTTCAGTATCATAATTAAAATTTACTATCCTTTTTGCAACAGCTGTATCAAGTTGTATGATGGATAGAGTCTTTTTAATAGCTGGTACAATCGGCTTTCTTGTTTTTTCATAATGCTCAGTTCGGTTACGTGCAAAGGCGCGAATCTCTTCTACAAGTGCTAAAGCACGGCGTTGCCCTTCTAAGACCATATTGGTAAATTGCTTTACTTCAGGGTCATCGCTATATTTCATTTCAATAAATTCAATACCTGTTAATAAAGCTAAGCGATTACGTATTTCATGAGAAATAGCTGAAGTTAGCTTACCAATAGTAGCTAAGCGCTCTGCCTTTATTAATTGCTCTTGAGTGGCACGCAGTTCCTCAATTAATTTAAGGTTTTCTATTACTAAACCTGCTTCCCGAGCTGTTGCCATTAAAAATTCTAGGTCTTCAGAAGTAAAGAGTGCTGCACGAGTCCGGCTATCTAAATAAATAACTCCCCAAACTCTTAATTTTGAGCTAATTGGAGCAGAAAGCACAGAACGAATATTTTCTAAAATAACACTAACATTAGAAGCAAACCTTTCATCGCTAGTAGCATCATGCGTTAAAATAGCTACTTTTTCCCTAAAAGTATGTTCTACAATTGTGTTACTTACAATATTTTGGCTAACTTCTTTTTTTCCTCTACTTTCAGCTAAAGCTACATCTAGCTGATTGGTAGTAGAGTTATGAAGCAAAATAGCACCTTGATCTATAGGTAAAGCCTTAAATAGCTCACTTAGCCAAGTTTCAGCAAGTTCATTAACACTTTGAGCTGGAAGTATTTTATGTGTAATTTCATAGAGTGAAGCTAAGCGTTGTAGAGTTGTTCCAGTAACATACTCTGGTTTTTGCATTAAGGCTGTATTAAGAAAGCGTGTTTGCTGATCAGTTATTACAGTTGCGCCTCTTAATTCAGGGTCAATATTTGTTGGAGGGTGGCTACTAGTAGCTTGAGTATCCATCATTGTTACTAATTGCACTTTTGGTTGACCATAACCAAAAGTTAGTTTAGTAGCGTTTAGTCCCCCTAAAACAATTTCATCCCCAGTACTAAGTATATGTTCTTGTACTCTTAAACCATTAACAAAACTACCACACTTACTATCTTTATCACGAAATACATATTTACCACCCCAGATTTTTATTATTTCTGCATGGCGGCGAGAAATACGAGAGTCTTCTATTCTTAGCTCATTTTCATAAGCTCGACCAATAGAAAAAGAACTTTTAGTTATTTCTACTCTACACGGAAGATTATCTTCATCTAAAAAATCAAGATAAGCTATTTGTTCTTGCTCACTTGACATGGCTTTTACTTTTTCCCCTCAATATTAACTTTTTGTTGATTAATAAATTTTCAAACACTTTTTCTAAAATTCTAAAATATATCCCTAGGAACTTTACTATTAATAATTATTATATGCTAATTATTATTTATTCTTTAAGTTATTAACTATTTGTTAGAATTTTTATGGTTTGTGATGGAAAATTTTTGACCTAAAGTATTATAAAATATAAATTTGATAAACTAAAGTAATAAAAATCTTATACATGATTAATATTTTAAGTTTTTTTCCTACTTTTACCTTGCATATATAAAGTAGCTCAGTTTAGACTTTCTAAAAACTTAAAATAAACATTTTTATTCTACAACTTATAAATAAATCCTTATAGCTTATGATAAAAGATACGCAACAATTCTCGGCAGACTTAATAGAAGCCTCCTTAAGACTACATAAATTTAAGCTACTCCATAAATGGAAATTAGGCGATCAATTCTGTGTTACAGAAGATTGTGAACTATTTTGGCAAATGCTTTTTGCAGACTGTGTTTACCTTGTTGATACAGAATTAATTAATCTACTAGAACAATCAAATAAAAAAGGGCTTTCCTTAAAAGAAGAAAGTGAAAAAATGGTTTTTATTCCCCATTTAGAAGATATAATCCTATTTTGTGCTAGTAGCGTTTTTTCCTTAGAACTAGTTTTAGAACATAATAAGGGACAAGTAAGCTATCGTACTCGCTTAAGTATTTCTTCAGAAGATAGAATTATTTACGAAGAAACCTCTTCAGGGTTAAGGGTTGCTACAATACGTGCTTTATCAAACGCACTACAAAGCTTTTTTCCCTCTTTTCTACCAACTAATACTGCTTCTATTCCTATATATATGTAAGATAATTTTAATTACCTACTATCAAATATTTAGTTTTACTATTATCAAAACCTTTTAGGGATATTTTTAGAGGTATTTTAGAGATATTTTTAGGAGTCTTTCATGCAAAAGATCAATATAGGAATTATTGGTGCAGGCCGCATAGCAGACCTACATTATTTAGGCTATCAAAATAATCCTGACGCTAGAGTTTATGCTGTTTGTGATATTAATAAAGAACTAGTAGAAAAACGTAAAAATGAATGGAAGGCTATAAAAGCCTATACAGATTACCAAGAATTACTTGCTGATAAAGAAATAGATGCAGTAGAAATTCTAGTCCCTCATAATCAAAACCTACACGAAAAACTTGTAATTAAAGCAGCTAAAGAAGGTAAACATATTGCAGTACAAAAGCCTATGACTACTAGTCTTGCTAGTGCAGATCGAATGTTAAGAGCGGTAGGGAAAAAAAATTTAGTTTATAAAGTAACGGAAAATTATGTTTTCTACCCTCCAATAGTAAAAGCAAAAGAACTTATAGAATCTGGAAAAATTGGTGAACTAACAAATTTAAGGATTAAATTTATTAGCGGCTCATCTGGCGGTTGGTCAGTTCCATCTAGTTCTTGGGAATGGCGAATGGAAGAAATTCTTGCTGGTAGAGGCACAGCAACTTTTGATCATGGGCATCATCTTTGGTCAACAGCCTATTTTTTACTTGGAGAAGTTGAAAAAGTTGCAGGCTGGATTGACTTTTCTCAAGATGTCCTAGATTGTCCTGCCATAATTATTTGGAAATACAAAAATTCTAGTAAATATGGCTCTTGTGATTTTACTCATTCAAGCAACTTACATATTCCATCAAAATATTATGCTAATGATGAATGGATTGAAATATCAGGCTCTCAAGGTATTATTTTAATTAATCGATGTTCAGGCAATATTCAATCTGGAGCAGCCTTAAGTATTTTTAATGGTCATACCATAGAGCATATTGAAATAGAATCTGATTGGAGTATTGGTTTTAAGGCATCTACACAAAATTTTATTGATTCAATTAAAGGTAGAGCAAGCCCTTTACTTTCAGGAAAAGAAGGTCGTGAAATTTTACGTTTTTCTTTAGCAGTACAAAAAGCTGCTAGATTAAACCGGGAAGTTTACTTAAACGAATTAGATAGTCTTTGGCCTTCATTTTATGCTTGGCAAAGGCGTAAAGAAAATAGATCTAAAATATCTAGAAAAAACTGGTCAATCCCCTTTTTAACCAGCGAAAATCTTTCTGATTACGCACCTCAAGCAAAATCATTAACTGAAAACCTAGTAAAAAGCTTTGACCCTAAACTTGCAGCAAATTGGAATCTTACTATAGGTATTTATTTAACTGCTGATGGCAAGGCTGGAGATGAAAAAATTTGTTTATCAATTAAAAATGGTACAATGGATCTTCAGTTTGGTGAAATACCTGAAAATACAACATTTACAGTTACAATGCCTGCTGGAGTTTGGGCAGCAATACTTTTAAGAAAAAAACGAGCCGAAATTGCATTCTTACAAGGAAAAATCAAAGCCGAAGGCCAAGTAGAAGAAGGCTTAAAACTTCGTGCTATCTTTAAGTTATAGCTTTTTTAGGGCATATTATTTATATGCCCTAGTATGATTTGTTAGTGTGTACTTATGTACTTTATTTTATTTTTTTACCAGGAGTACTACGGCCACCTTGATAAAGTATTGCTTCTATTATTTTCCCTTTTTCATCTCTAATAAATTCTATTTGTGCATCTACCTGAGTTAAGAAAAATTTTTCTTTTGATTCAGCAAAAATCTCTAATCTAGATTGTCCTGTAGCTTGTACAAAAAAGCGTTCTCCTTCCCTACTTATTGTTAAAATAAACTCTGGTGTAAGTTGATATTGCCCTACGTATAGGTCAAAAATTTTTGAGTCTATTTCTATAGCTTTACGCTCTTTTGCTTTTTCAAAATTAAACAAATTATATTTACTATCTATCAAATGTCGTCCAATATCTTCAATATCATTTGTAGAATTAGAAAGCACCACAACCCCTGTTTGAGTTTTTCTATCAAAAGTTATATAGCTATGATAACCAGCAGTCTGACCATTATGCCAAAAAAGTTCTCTATCATTATGTTTAGATAAAAACCAACCAAGCCCTATATTTGTATCAGGAATGTTTGTTTTCTCATAAATTTTTAGCGATCTTTCCATAGCAGCAGAAAGAGGGGTTTTAGAAAAATTTAAGTAAGCACTAAGAAATTTCAACATATCAGCAACAGTAGAACGAAGCCCTCCAGCACCCGCAAGTGAAGCAAATTGCCAGTTTTTTACAACAGCCTTATCTTCATTATGACCCATAGATAAGCGTGCTTTTTCTTCTAGTGAAAGATTAATTTTAGTGTCATTCATCTCTAAAGGCTTACAAATACGAGTAACTACTAGAGTTTCATAATCTAGGCCTGCACGTAAAGAAAGAATATGTCCAAGTAAACCCATTCCTAAATTAGAGTACTCAAAACCTGCTCCAATTTCTCTAGTAAGATTATAATTAGATAAAAAATCATAGAGATGCTCTTGTGTATAATCTGCATAAGGATTTTCTAAATCTTTTGCCACTGCAAAAAGATTTGTAGGAAGTCTTGGAAGCCCTGAAGTATGTGTAGCTAAATGAAGTAAAGTTATTTCTTTACCGTTTTTAGTCGGAGTTTTAACTGATTTTGGTAAAAACTTTGAAATAGGATCATCTAATTTAACCTCACCTTTTTCTACCATATCTGCCAATAAAAGCGAGGTAAAAACTTTACTTACTGAAGCTATTTCAAAGATAGTTTTTTCACCTATATTTGTTTTACTATCAAAACTCGTTTTTCCATAACTAGTTATTTTATTAGCTGTTGGAGAAACAACTCCTACAACTATACCAGCACTTTTTTTATAAGTATCAACCCTTTCCTGAATAATTTTTTCAACATTAGGTTCTGATTTAGTTTCTGAAGGGTTATTTGCTTTTGCACAAACAAGAATAGGAACAAAAAATAAAACAGCACTTACCAATAAGATTTTAATAGCTTTAGACATAAAAACTCCTTAGGTAACTTACATAGATATATTAGGTAATTTAGGTCAAAACAAATTATTAGTTGATAGCTTAAGTTACGTTTGTTAAAAAAGAGAAGTTTTTTATGTTTGCTGGCAGTAGGATTAATTTAGAATTAGTTTATGTTGTATCTTCTGACCAAGTTTTGCGCTTAAGTAATATATTTAGGCAGCTTTCTAGTTGCTTAGAAATAGCTTCAAATTCCTCTATTGTTAGAGTTATTTTTTCTTCTTTAGCTAGTCTCCCGCCTGGAACTACACGGTCTATGCTAATTTCAATGGTTGGAAGATGTTGCCAATAATCTAAAAATACTGTTGTACTACTTTCATTACCACTAATTTTTATTTCTGAGCTAGGGCCACGATCAGCCCAATGATGTCCTGTTTTTAATTCAAATTTAGATTCAAACTCCAAACCACAATGCTTACAACGACCATCCCATCCACTATTCCAAGTATAAACACTAAATGAGCCTAAAAATTTTTTATCCTTCCAATCAGCAACCGGTTTATCACACTCTGGGCAATTTGGTGCAAGTCTTTCTACTTTGCAATAAGGGCAATTTTCTGCAATATGTTCTATCTGCCCATCACAAGCAAAACACCTAATGGAAATGGGTTTAACTATCTCTAGTTCTAACTCATTTTCTGAAGTAACTTCTGGTAAGTCTCCTAGTAAAGCCCTAATGATACTTTTACTAATGCCTTGTGTTTGTTCAAGAACTTCTGATTGTATTCTACCTAAATATTTTATTATTACTTCTGCTGTTACAGTCTCTAGAGTATGTTTACCTACTATCTTTACAAGTATTAAGTGTTGATCTTGTTCTAAAAGAGCACGCTCAGCAAGCATTAAATAATCACCATCATCCAATTTTAATGCCCCTATAATAATAAATTCGTCTACTATATTATCCTTAGGGTGTACTAATTTTAATTTAGGTATTGATTGATAAACCCAGCGAGATTTTATTTTTATTTTTTGTTCTGGAGCAATAATTTTTTCTAGTCTATTTTCACAAGGAATAGCTAACCGATGCGAGATAACCTTATTTTGTAATATAGTTTGGATTAATTTTTCTTCTTGAGAATTTTCTATACTTAAAATTAAAGGAGTTTTTTCCACTTCAGCAAAATATATGTTTTCTAATTCATATAAAAAAGCTTTTGCTTGGTAGTAACGTTCTTGTGGATTTTTTGCTAAAGCTTTTTTTATTACTTGATCGATTTCTTTAGGTAGATTTTTATTAAAGTCCGATGGGTTTGGAGGGGGATAATTAATTTGCTGACTAATCATTTCTGATAAACCTCCCTCGCCAAAAGGATTTTTTCCTGTTAGTAGCTCAAAAGCTACTACACCTAAAGCATAAATATCGGTTCTAGTATCAATTTTTTCTCCCATTAGTTGTTCTGGAGACATATATCCTGGTGTTCCAATAACTACACCTTTAGGTACTTTCATCTTAAAGCCTATTAAAGTAATTTTATCTTTTTCATCAACAATAATATTAGTAGGGTTAATATCTCTGTGAAAAACATTGGCTCGATGGGTAAAATCTATTGCACTAGCTAATTGACGTAACAAGCTAAAAACTTGTTTAGAGGATAGAATGTTTTTTTCATCTAATAAACTAGCTAAAGTTTTACCCTTAAGATATTTCATAGCAACAAAATATTTTTTATTATCCCAACCAGCATCATAGATTGTGACAATATTAGGGTGATTAAGCCTAGCAGTAAGTTCTGTTTGACTAATTAAATAGTCCTCCAACATATCTTTATCGTTTTTATATTCATCTAGTAAGACTTTAATAGCAACTAGACGATCTTCTAAGTTGGTTTGCTGTGCCCTATATACTTCACAAAATCCGCCTTGGCCGATCTTTTGTATAACTTTATAAGAACTAATTGTGCTATTTATCATAAAATTAACATTTTAGGTTTTAGAAAATTAATATTTTAGAAGCATATCTAAAAATAGCTTATAAGATATTTTTAGGACTTAAGACCAACAATTTCATAAAATTACAAAATTATAAAATTGTCCTACCTCTAGTCTCCTTAAAAGCTATTTTTAAGTTTCGCAAAGCATTTTGTAAGTGAGAACGTACTTGATCGTAGGTAATACCTAATTCTTCTGCAATTTGTTCGTATTTCATTGCATCCCAATAAAATTTTAAGCAACAAGCTCTTTGCATAGCACTTAATTGATTAAGAGCTTGGCTAAGCATTTGAGCACGCTCTTCAAGTAAAATAGAATCATTTAAGTCTATTTTAGCAATTAATTCTTTAGGAATATCCTCAATTATAACTTGTTTATTTAGTACATCATAACGTCCTCTAAGAGATTTTAAGCACTGATTTCCAACACAACGATAGAGCCAAGAGCTAAACTTAGCATCTTCTCTTGGGTGATAATTCTTTAGTGCATCTCCTAGAAGCATAATAAAAATTTCTTGTACCATTTCTTCAGCTTCAGAAGAACTTTGTAAAAACTTTAATGCCCACCAATAAACCCTCTGGGAATAACGTCTATAGAGTTCTTCTATTAACTCAGAGTCTTTGGTGTTCTTAAGAGCTTCTACTAGTTCTATATCTGATAGTGAGGCTAAATTCATGAAAAATCCAAAGGATAAGATAAGAAAGATTTGCGCGAGATTATAACAAGCAAAAGAGGTCAGTGAAAACTATATTAATCAAATAGATAAAAAGACTTGATATATTAAGCTAATCGCGAGAAAATCCCTTAATCTCAACATAACCTTTTATCTTATTAATCCTAAGGAGTAAAAATCTTAAATGTCTAGAAGAAGTTTTTTATTTTCTATATTTGTTTTAGTAACCCTGCTAATAAGTTTCCCATCCTCTTATGCCCAAGTAAAAGAACCTTCAAGCGGAGTTAGCTTTCCTGAACAAGTTAGCGTTGGTGGAGCAAGTGCAGCTATTACCGGCGTAGGACTTAGAAAGAGAGCTATCTTTAAGGTTTATGCAATAGCTTCATATATGGATGCAAGCAAAATTAATAAAGGAACTGATCCCTATAGTCAATTACTTAGCGATGGCCCAGCTAAACAAATTACTATGCATTTTGTCCGTGATGTTGATGCAGCAAGTATTAAAGGAGCATTTGAAGAAAGCTTAAAAAACAATATTCCAAGCTATGCTTCTTCTCCAGCCAAGAAAAATGCTGATGCTTTTCTAGCCGCACAAATAGATATGAAAACCAATGAAGAAATAGTTCTAAAATGGACACAAGGCGGCAAAATTGAATTTATTGCTAAAGGCCAAACCAAAGCTACTTTTACAGATCCTGTTTTAGCTCGCGGTATTTGGTCTATTTGGCTTGGTGGCTCGCCTATTTCTGGCGATATCAAAACAGGACTAGTTGCTAGAATGAAATAATAATTAAAATAACTATTGACCTACCCTCTTATAAAGGAAAAAATTATGAGGAAATATTTATTCTTACTTGCGCTGTTACTATCTACTACATTCTTAGCTAATAGTGCAATAATGAACGCTAATTTAGCTCCTACATCCCAAGAAAATAATACTCAAGAAATTGAACCTACGCCCTTAGCATTAAGCGATCCTATTATGACTGAAGAAGGGCCTGTTCGTGGTGAACTCCAAGATAAATCTATTGTATTTCGTGGTATTCCTTATGCATCACCTCCAGTAGGTAATTTACGTTGGCGAGCACCTCAGCCAGCAGCAAAACGAACTGATGTTTTAGAAGCAACTCAATTTGGCTCACCCTGCTCTCAACCAGATGCAGGAAAAGTTATTGGTAGTGAAGATTGTCTATCATTAAATATCTGGTCGCCTAAAACTAAAGAATCCTCTCCTCGTCCAGTAATGTTTTTTATTCATGGTGGAGGAAATGTAACAGGCTCAGCCGATGTCATAGCCTTTGGTGTTCGTCTCTATGATGGAACTTTTCTTCATGATCTAGGTGGAGTTGTTGTTGTTACCATTAACTACCGCCTAGGCCCATTAGGATTTTTTTCCCATCCAGGACTTAGCGCTGAAGATAGGGAAAATGGTGTCTCTGGTAATTATGGTCTAATGGATCAAATCTTTGCTCTTCAATGGGTACAAAAAAATATTGCTAATTTTGGTGGCGACCCTAATAACATTACTATCTTTGGTGAATCTGCTGGCGGTCGTAATGTCTTAGCTTTAGTTAGCTCACCAAAAGCCAAAGGGCTTTTCCAAAAAGCTATTGTAGAAAGCGGCGCACCTTTATTTATAGAAACTCCTTTACGTACAGACACTACAGGCATATCAGCAGAAAATATTGGACTAAGAACTTCTCAATCTCTTGGATGTGAAAAAGGCATTGCCTCTCCTACAGTTTGTTTACGTAATTCAACACCAGAGCAACTATTAAAAGCTCTTACACCAGACGAACTTGGATTTAGTGGTTTTCAATATGGCCCAATAGTTGACGGTGTAATTATCCCAGATAAAAGCACTACAATACTTACTAGCGGTAACTATAACCAAGTGCCTTTAATGATTGGAACAAACAAAAATGAGTTTTTAAGTTTTATCCCTGGTCTAAATATTAAACTAGATAATCAAGCCGATTATGAATCAGCACTAAGATTAAATTTTGGAGACAAAGCTCCAGAAATTGCTAAACGCTATCCAATTTCTGATTATGGTTCTCCAACCTTAGCTCTTGATGCTGTTTTTACTGATTTTGCATTTCTTTGCCCAGCACGCACTGCTGTAAGGCTTACTTCCATTAACCAGCCAAAAACCTTTTACTATCAGTTTACCCAAACTATTAAATCAGTCGAATCTCTTGGCTCATTCCATGGCCTAGAACTAGGCTTTGTATTTCGTACCGTTAGTAATGTTAAACTTGCTACTATTAGCAAAAAAGAAATTAAACTAGCTGATAAAATGCTAGCTTATTGGACAAATTTTGCTAAAACAGGTGATCCTAATGGTAAAAACTTACCTAAATGGCCTGCTTATAATAATAGTACTGATATGAATATAGTCTTAAATACTAAAATTAAAACTGACACAGGACTACGTAAAGACTTTTGCTCGTTCCTTTCACAAACCCTAGGTACAGAAGCCTCTGGTCTTACCTGCGGTTGTGGAGAAGACTAAAAAACTCTTAAATAAGTAGGTGGTAGAACTTTCTACTACCTACCTTATACTTAAAATGCCTGAAATAACCAAAGAGTTTCTTAGCTCAACAAACCAATTAAAAAATAACAATAGCTTTTCTACTGTATTAGCTAACTTTACTCCTATTATTCTTACTAATCCAATTCCTCAAAACATTTTATTAGATACTTTTGCTAGCTTAGCAATACAAGTAAATGCTCGTTCATTATCAGAATCAATATCAACCTCAGAGCCATTATCAAGTGCTCAAATTTTAGAGAAAATTTATCATTATGGTGTTTCACCTAAGATAATTAATAGAAGGCAAGTTAACATTTTAAGTAAAACCATAGATTCTTTAGAAAAAATCCACCCCAACGAAGTAAGTATTTTTAATAATCTAGATACTAACCCTCAAGGAAAAGACTTAAAAGAAAGGATGGTTTTATTTGGGGAAATAGCTGATCGTGTATTAGAAAAGGCTTATCCTAAAGACACTTTAGCTCCTGATGATATTATTCATGTAAGTTGTTCTGGTTATTTAGCACCTAGCCCAGTAGAAAAAATGGTTTCACAAAGACATTGGAGAAAAACAACTGTAACTCATTCATATCATATGGGTTGTTATGCTTCAGTTCCTGCGCTACGTATGGCAAATGGTTTTTTAGTAGCTTCCCATTATGCTTTAGGCACAGTTAAATCACAAATAGACATTGTGCATACAGAATTTCTTACTTTACATGTTGATTTAACTAGGCTTACACCTAGAGATATATTAGCAACCACCCTTTTTGGAGATGGGTTTATTAAATATTCTCTTTATCCACTAAAAGATTTTCTTAGTCAAAATACACCTGGGTTAAAAATCTTAGCCTTAAAAGAGACTATAATTGCTGATTCTTTAGGAGAAATGCTTTGGAATTTATCTAGCTATAATTTTGAAATGATACTTTCTAAAAAAATACCATTTTTAATTAGAGACAATATTCTATCTTTTGTTGAAGAGTTAATGTTAGAGATAGGGCTTGATTTTGCCAAAGAAAAAGACCGTTTACTTTTTGCTATACACCCTGGAGGGCCTAAGATAATAGAATTTATACAACGTAGCCTAAAAATAGCCCCCCAACAAGTCACTTTTAGCCATAATATTCTTGAAGAGTTTGGAAATATGTCATCTGCTACCCTGCCCTTTATATGGGATAGAATCCTTAAAGCAAAAGAAATTCCCAGTAAAACTTTAATACTAAGTATTGCTTTTGGCCCAGGGTTAACGGCAGCTGGGGCATTGATGGAAAAAATATAATAGTGCATAATCGCTTGCATTAGCTATGATTTATCATAGCTACGTTTTAGTTAAACTTATTAGAGGTTACTTTTTCTGTCTATATCCTATTGAACTTATGAATTATTAAAGCTGTTTCGCTATTTGGAGAATAATTAGCTGTAAAAATTTGATAATTACCTGGATGTAATATTATTTCAAGTAAATCACCAATATCTTTTCCATGTTCTACAGAACCAAATAAAAGCAAACTGCTTTCATGTAAATCAAAACAAAAACTTTCTTCTTCCCAAAGACTATCAGGCAAATTAAGTAAGAAACTTGGTATTAATAAGATGTCATCTGTGTATCTAACCCGAACTAACATCCCACCAAATTCTTCTTGCCACCAACTTGTAGGACAGATTTCACCTGTTATAACTAATCCTGTACCACTATCAACTTTAATAGGAGCAATATACTTTTCAATTTCACAAGCTCTATCATAATCTGTCTTTGAAATTGCTAAATGTAAGTTTGTTAGCTCATCAAATGTCATTTCAAATGGGCTAACTAAACTGCCATTCAAGTTAAAATAATAACCCATCCAAAAATGGCTTAAATGTTTTGGTATTAAAACTAAAGGCCCACCACTAGAACCTATCCATTTAAGGCTAGTAAATTGATTAGACATAGCCTATTTTCCTACCTATATTTGCTTATGGTTTTTTATTATCTTTACTTGATGCTTTTACTTGTCCACCTTGAAGTTTATGGTTGTGTTTCAATAAAGTTGAAAATATTCTTTGATTAACTTAGGAATGCATTACTGGATAATAAATTCCTCAACAATTCTTTTACAGCATGACCCTTTAAGATACTTCTTTAAAGTTTGGGATCCTTTTTAAAAAAACTTCTTCTGGTGTATCAAAAGGTAAGAAACTAATATTGTCAGGTATCTTTACCCTAGATATATGTATTCCTTGCAAACAACCTTTGCACCAAACATCTAAATATCCTATCTTGCTCTCTGGGTTCCCCACGTATTGAAAATCTATTGTAGCTTTATCACAGCTAGGACACATAATACTTAAACTTATATGATTTTCTGCTATTTTTGCGGCTATATTTAACCACATAGCAGGCTCAAGCTTAAGCAACTCTCACAAGTTCTGGAAGTGAGTGCCAAAGATGTTTTTTCATCTTTCTTTGGCTGATAACTTGCCCCAGATTTTAGTAAAGTGAATACTTTTGCCCTTATTTCATCTGCTTTTAAGATAAAACCATCACGAGTCAAAGTTTTGTCCCTAACTTTATGCCAATATGTAAAAAGTTCTGATTGAAGTTCAAGTAATTCTTTTCCTATTTCGCCTGCCTTACCGTCGCGTTCTGATATTTTAGTAAAATCCCGTTTGAGGTGCGCCCAACAAAGCTGACGCTGATTTAAGGCAAAACAATTATATCCATTCCATCTATCTGTGATAAGGAAATTTATCAAAAAATTGAAAATTTTTTGATAGAAAAAAGCTTCTTTTGTCGCCATGTAAAATAACAAGAATTTTTATCTATTGTAGGGGTTAGACGATGAGAAGCGGTAAAAAAAAGGAAAAACTAGTTATGACCCTAGATAGAGAAATTCGAGCTAAAGAACTTTTTTGTTCAGCCCTAGAAATGACAGCTCTAGAGCGTAAAGACTATCTTGCAAAAGCTTGTGATGATGAAAAAATGTTGCAAGAAGTCCTCTCCCTACTTGCTTCACACGAACAAGCAAGCTCTTTCTTAGAAAAAGATGTTGCCCACCTTGCTACTAAACTTGTCCAAAAAGAACTTTCAAATATACTTCCCTTCCTAAAACAAATTATCGGCCAAGTCCTTGATGGTAAATACTTGATAGAAAAACAATTAGGCCAAGGCGGTATGGGGACAGTATATCAGGCTATTCACTTAGGAACAAAACGGCCTGTAGCACTAAAAATAATAACACCCCAATTTATGATTCATGCAGAGTTTGTTGAACGTTTTAAGCGCGAAGCTGAAGCAGCAGGACGATTGTCTCATCCAAACGTAGTTAATGTTACTGATTTTGGAGTAACCCAAGGTAAAGCCAAAGTAGCTTATTTGGTTATGGAATATCTTAAAGGCTTTACCTTAGGCGATTTGCTAAAGAAAAAAAGTAAGCTTCCTGTTGGTTTTACTATTGATATATTAGAACAGATTTGCTCTGCCATTAATGAAGCTCACGAGTTGGGTATTATTCATAGAGACTTAAAACCTGATAATATCTGGCTAGAACCTGATGGTCGCTCCTCTTATCACGTTAAAGTCCTTGATTTTGGCTTAGCTAAATTTCATTCTAACTTATCAGACTCTACAACAAATGATTTATCTTTTATTAGTAATCCTCTACCTGATGTTGATAGTTCACCTGAAAGCCTAGATACACAAGCTCAGCCCTCAACAGCTGCAAATACCTTAGCAACAGGAGAACAAACATTTGAAGAAAAAGACACTAAAGTTCTTCAATTAGTTGAAACAGCTAAACCTGTTGGTAGCAGCCCTAAAACAGAAAATATGACAAGAGCAGGGATGATTTTAGGAACTCCCCTCTATATGTCACCTGAGCAATGTAAGGGTGTAGAAATAGACTCACGTTCTGATATTTATAGCTTAGGGGTAATAGCTTATGAAATGCTTACTGGTGAGCCTCCATTTAGAGGAACTGTAAAACAGCTTATTCATAGCCATTCAGAAGATGTTCCTACTCATATAAATAAAAAGCGGAAAGATGTTCCTAAAGTAATAGCTGACTTAATTATGGCTACCTTAGCTAAGCAGCCTAGTGATAGATTCCCTAGCGCACAAGCTTTTTCTACGGCTCTTCAAACTAATTTAGCTGGTGAAAAACCTCTTCTTACTCAAGCTTTTGATATTTATAAGAAACATTTTCCTAAGGTAGCTATTATATCTGTTCTTATCAATCTATTTTTTGTCCTTTTTGGTAGTGTATTGTCAATATTATTAACACAACATAAGTTTTACTTTTTTTATAGTAGTTTTTTAGAAACTATTTGTTGGATTTCACCTCTACTTTTCCTAGTAGTTCTTGGAGAAGTAAGCACAGGGGCATTTTCATTATTAGTCAAACAATCACAAGAAACTGATCAGGTTTCACTTAAAGTAGTATTAGTTAATCTAGTAAAGAATCTTCCTTCACTTATAAGAGTAACCCTACAAGGTTATTTACTATCACTACTACAAGTTTGGAAGCTTGTAATCCCTACACTCCACGCTCAAGTCGAGTATTCATTGAGCGCTCCTATCACATTTATTGAAGAAAAGAAAGGTAGCCAAGTTATGCAAAGATCAAAAAATCTATTGAAAAAGTTTTACTCTCTAGCTTTTTCATTAAAAATTAGAAGCCTTCTCATTAGAGTCGCTGCTTTTATTTTGTTTTTAGGCTCATTTATGCTTACTAATATAGTTTTTGATAACACTACAGAGCAGGGTTTTGCTGCTCGCGTGCTTATTACTATTATTTCTACACTACTACTGCCTGGATTATTCTTGACTATTATTAGTCCAATAACAGATATGGCTGTTACACTACTTTATTTTAAGTCCTGTGAAGTTAATGGTGAAAATCCTTATCAACATAAATCTTTTGCAGATGATTTAAAACTTATTGAAAGATTAACTTTCTCAAATAAACGTAAAGTTTTAACAGCTATAACCCTAGTACTTTCAGTATTATTTTCAGCTTTTTCCTATATATTAATAGTGCCACCATTTAGCAAACCTATTGAAATAGTAAGACCAAAGTTTGAAAAAATTCCTGATTCAGAAAATGCATGGGTTGATTACAACCTAGCAATTCAAGATTTATTAGAAATTTCAGCTGTTCCTACTAAAGAAAATACTAATAAAACATTTAATGAGGTAATGGGAAGCCTCTCTATGCAACAAATGCGCAACCCTGGTTTTAAAGACTTAGAAACAGTAGCTACTGGAAAAACAGAGTTTAACGCTGAGCAACTAGCATATCTTGATAAACACCAAGTTGCGATTGAAAGAGTACTTGCAGGAGCAAAACGTCCTAAAGCTCAGTATTATTCTGAACTTCCAACAGCTTCAACCTCTATGCCTAATTTTATACAGATTAGAAGCTTAATTATCGTTGTTTGCGCTCAAGCTCGCCGTCTTCATTTAGAAGGGAAAACGGCTCAAGGTGTAGAGTTAGCCTTAGCAGCTTATGAGATGAGCATAGATATAGGAGCAGATCCTAATGCTAATTTGATATCAGGATTAATTTCTGTGGTTGGTTCTGGCATTGCATACCGAACACTATTCCCTATTATTTATTCTGGCACTACCGATGCAGCTACAGATTTAGAAATTACTCGTAAAATAGTAGAGCTAGAGCAAAAAATACCTAATATACACAAGACATTAACTCAAGATCTCCAAGCCTTACATATATCTTTAGAAGAAGCTTTAATAAAAAATGACCCTACAGAATTAAAAGGGTTAGCAACAAGCTTTCAATATGAAAAGCTAATGTCTGCCCTAGCAAATTTACCTGGCTTACGTATAAGGCTACACAACGAGCTTGTTACCTTTAATCAAAACTATTTAGAGCAAATACGCCCTAGTGCAGAAACCTGGGATTTTCCAGTAGCACATAGTGTAGCTTCAGACTTACAAGAAACTTTCTCTAGTTGGTCTTTATCTCCAAGTGCCCTACTAGCTCGCTATTTAGTATCAGAAACCCTTCCTAGTGCTCTGTCATCTATGAAGAGTCTTTATAATAGGCGTTGTATGGGGATAACACTTGCTAGTTTTGCGGCTGCTTCAGCTTATAAAAAGACCTATGGGCAATTCCCAGCTACATTAGATTTAGCAATGAAAGAAACTAACCTAGCTGTACCAGTAGATTTTGCAACAAAGAAGGCTATTGGTTATAGATTAAACAATGGAAACCCTGAGGTTTGGTTTGCTGGTGCAGATGGTTATGATAATGGTGGAAAAGAAGCTTACGCTTCACGTGAGCGCGATAGAAATTTAGAAGGCAAAGATCATATTTTCCAATATGGTAAAACACCATTTGTAGAATAATAAGTTATATAAAAATAAATCACTGTAGGGGCAGGGCTTGTACCTGCCCGTCTTTGTTTTTAATAGAAGAGCGTGAGTTTTCGATAAAAGTGCTGGAAATAAAAAGAACTAAGAATTAGGAGAAAAAAGCTTAAGGATTTGTTGGTAACGAAGAAAAGTTTCATGAGCTAATTGAAAAGGAGTTTGGCCTAAGTCATTTTCAATAGAAGGATCAGCCCCAGCCGTAAGTAAAATATCAACAATATTAACAAAGTTAAGCTCAACAGCAATATGCAAAGCAGTATTGCCTAAATCATCAAAAGTATTAAGGTTTGCTCCAACAGAAATAAGCTCTCTAACTTTTTGAATTAAACCAACTAGTGCTAATTATTTAACTTTACAATACAAACTAATCAGGCAATATTTCATCTACCACACCCTCACCAATAATCTTTCAAAGGTAGGTTTTTGAAAAAAGGAAAGACATTCTTGATAATGTAATCTGTAAAAGAAAGATAGCAGAGAAACAAGGAGCAAGAATGTCAAACCAAGA
The DNA here is from genome assembly GCA_016213785.1 of Acidobacteriota bacterium. GTDB lineage: Bacteria > Acidobacteriota > Blastocatellia > Chloracidobacteriales > JADJPF01 > JADJPF01. The sequence goes on along the minus strand of JACQZQ010000056.1, from coordinate 1,133 downwards.
AGGGTTATACCAATGGAAAGAGATTGTGGCAAGAAATATGCCGCATTTAAGTAAAAGACAAGCAACAGTTTTAGCGATGTGGAGTTTTGGGATGATACTAGCCAAAAGCTGTGCAATAACAGCAGTAAGTCTAATGTTAGGAGCACTATTAGGGAAAAAAGAAAATACCATACGCCAACAACTGAGAGAATTTTGTTATGATGCAGAAGATAAAGGCGGAAAAAAAAGACAAGAAATAGAGGTAGAAGAAAATTTTGTACCAATATTGAAATGGATACTAAGTATATGGAAAAGTGATAGGTTAGCATTAGCAATAGATGCAACTACGTTAGCAGATATATTTGTGATATTAGTAGTAAGTGTAGTATATAGAGGAAATGCAATCCCAGTAGCATGGAAAATAATACCAGCAAACCAAAAACATGCCTGGAGGCCAGAATGGTTAAGAATGTTAAGAGTGATAAGAAAAGCAGTGCCAAAATCAATGCTAGTGATAGTAATGGGAGATAGAGGATTATATGCAAGATGGCTATATAAAAGAATTGTACGCTTAGGCTGGTATCCATTTTTACGTATTAATAACGGAGGAAAATTTCGTCCAGAAGGTAGCTATCAGTTTCAAGAATTGTTAAGCTTTGTTCCAAAACTAGGGGCAATGTGCAGTATAAAAGGGACAGCATTTGCTAGTACTAAAAGAAAAAATTCTCAACTTAACTGTACTTTAGTAGCTTGTTGGCAAGAAGGCTGTAAAGATCCTTGGTTAATATTGACTAATTTAGAACCACAGTCGGCTAATGCTGCTTGGTACGGCCTCAGGTCTTGGATTGAACAGGGTTTTAAGTTTATAAAGCGTGCTGGGTTTCAATGGCAAAATACCCGTATGACTGACCCAAATCGTGCTTCTAGACTTTGGCTTGCTGTTAGTATTGCTACCCTTTGGTTACTTTCTGTTGGTTCTCAAGCAGATTGTTCTTGCCTTTGTTTAGAACTTTCGTAAGCGTTCACGAGGTTATATAGTGGTTTTGATAAATGATAACCACAGTAGATTGTATAGTACTGTAAATATGAACTACTCAAACTTGCTTAAGATCGGCTAAAAATAGCAATTTATAAAAATACCAAAAATGCTATAC
>JACQZQ010000011.1 GCA_016213785.1 Acidobacteriota bacterium | reverse complement strand
TGCTTGGGACTGGCTTGCATCCCAAGGTAGGTCTTTTAGCTTTACAAATAACGTAGCCTATTTCTAAGCTTACTCTGCTCAACTGGGCTTGTTGGCTTTTATTCCTTCAAGCCTGTCCCCTTTAGGGGCAGGTAGTTGACCATCTCTTGTCTGTAGTAGGTTTACAACAAAAGTATTAGAAGTAACACCTCCAGCAGTTACAACAACATTATTTGGCCCAGTCTTGAGATTTAATTTCTTTTTACCACCTTTTACAGTAATAGAATTATCAGACTGACCGCTAATACGTGATGAAACGTCTTGACCATTTACAGTAACTTTAGCTCCGCTTGTACCAAAACCACTGCCACTAATAAAAAGTTGTTTACCTTTAGTATCAAATATTGCATTGCCTATAGTTACAGATCTCTGAACACTAACATTAAATGAAGTAGAAGCACTTAATCCACCACTATTAGTTGCAGTTACAGTTACCCTACCACCCTGTGAATCAGTTAAACTAGGTGAAATACGTAAAAGACCTCTTCCATTTCCATTATCTGAAAGTGTAACAAAGCCTAGTACTGTAGTTAGAGTAAGCCTTAAACTATCTCCTGGAGAGCCTTCGGCTAGAATATCAATATTTATAGGTGCTCCACCGGCTCTAACATTTTGATCTGTTATTTCACGAATAATAGGAGCAATATTTCGCCCTCTTACAGTAATAACAAAAGATGTAGTAGCCCTTAAGCCTGTTGGGCCACTTGCAGTTAGTGTACAGATATTAGTTCCTATGTCAGCGTCACTAGGAGAAATAGTTAAAGTAGTCCCTGTTATTGACACATAACTATCTTTATCACATTTTCTAGATATAGCAACTTGCCCTCCATCAGGCTCATTAACAGTTAAATTAATATTTTGGCTTTTTCCTGATTCAATAGATACATTTGCAATAGGTGCAATTGTAGGAGGTGATTTAGGTCTTACTATTAAAGTAAAGAAATCTTTACCAATTAAAGATAATCTTTCTCCTGGTGTACCAATGCTAGTACTATCACTAGCTTGTACTCCAACCCTTACAACTAAATCACCTGGCCCTCTATTTATATCTGCACTACTAATAAGTACTGCTGCTGTATTATCCCCATTATCTCTTAAGCTTATAAAAGATGGGATTTGTTCATTTGTTGGAGGGGGAGATAAACTAAAGGTTAATTTATCAGCAGGTATATCAACATCTGAAGCACTTACTGGAATTGTAGCAGACTGACCAGATGTAATAATTACTTTTCTTCCCATTCCTCTAGGAGCGTTTAAGTCATTACGATTAATACGAACTATTGGAGCATGGTTTAGAACAGAAGTAATATTAGCATCTATATAAATACTACCACTAGCAGAAATATGTACTACATCTGGGACATTATTATTTGCTAAATCAAAATTCCCTACAGCACAAGCAACAAAAGTATCTCCACCATTAGCAAAAGGATCTGCTGTGCCAAGGGTGTTAAGTGTGTATTCTCTTACTCTTAAAGGTCTTGACACTCTAATAGATCCATTAGTTGTATTACCTACTAGAAAGATTGATGAGCGATAGTTTGTAGTAAGGATATTTCCACCAAATGCAGTTGGGATTCTAACAGAACCAGTTACAACTAAATCTGTTGCGCCATCGGCATTAAAGTCAGAAACGGCTAAAGTGTAATTAGCACCACCTACACCAATACCTGGTTGGATTCCGCTTAAAATATTAGTAGTAGCACCACGACCAGAGACAAACTGAGGCCCGCCTACTGCATCATCTAGCGCCATAACAGCCCCATTTCCAACATTACCAAGCCCTGTTGTCACAGTATCATCAAATAAAGCAACTGGAGGTCTAACAATAAATTGTCCAGGTGTATCTGGGCGATTTAATATTAAAGATACTGTAGGAACATTAATAGTTCCTAAAATACCTGCACCACCACGAGTTGAGTTTACAGCAAAATCAGGAAAGCCATCATTATTAAAGTCTACTACTCTTGGAACATTTGTAGAGTCTTGTATTGCTAAGCCTCCAACTATTGAAAGCCCAAAGTTAGGAACATTTAAGAGTGAACCTGTAGCAACAAGTTGACCATTACCTTGACCTAAAAGCACAGAAACAATTGATTGATTTCCTAAAGTTTGGTTTGGCGCAATGCCGCTATTAAGTACCATTACATCCATATTATCATCATCATTAACATCACCAACTGCCGCAGATACTGGGACAAAACCACCTGTTTCTCTAAGCCTTGGAGAAAGAAAAGCATTACCTCCATTATTAAGAGCAACACCTACTAAGTTATTTTGATAGTCAACATAAACTAAATCTGACGCAACACCAGTACCTCTAAAATCAGCGTTAATAATATTAGTAGCCCCAGCACTAGCAACAAATTGACGAAATTGACGGTTATTATTAGAAAATCCTCTACCATTATTTATTCCAACAATAATTTGGCCTATACCATTGGTATTTTGTGGAGTACCTACATCAGTAATAGCAATATTGCTTAAAGATGTCTGCGGGTCAGTAAAGGCTGTTGCAGAGGTAGGAAGAATATTTCTATTAGTAAAAATATCTCTTAGCATTATGGTACTTACTGTAGGAGCAGTAGTAGTAGAAATATTCATTAATACAAAAAGCGTCCCAGTATATTGATCAATTACAGCTAAATCATTACGACCACCAGCACCATCAAAATCAGCAGATAATGACACTGCGGTTAAAACCTTTATTAAATAAGGGTTATAGCCACGATTACTATCTAAATAAAGTACACCACCAGGACTAGCAATACCTGCAAGAGCACCTGTAGCAATAAAACCATCTGCAACTAAAAGATCATCTCTTTGGTTAGTAGATGTAGCATTCATTGGGTCAAAAACGCCTACAGCAACCGATTGAGGGTTAAAAGCAGCATCAATTCCGCTTCCCATAGGGTTATTACTAAAACGACCAAATACAGTTGAAGGATTAAAAGCACCTGTCCCAGTTCCAACAAGCACACTAACTAAACCTGGGCTTGGAACCCCTACATTAAGAGTAGAAAAATTTGCAACTAAAAGATCTGGTAAAGCATTGCCATCAAAATTAAGAAAAGTCCCGCTAATTGGATTTTGGTTTGTTTGTGAAGTTATTGGGCCAAAATAGCCAAAATCACTTCCTATATAACTAGTAATAGTCCCAGAACCATAGTTTAGAACAACAAAATCTTGACGTTTATCATTGTTAAGGTCGCCTGGAAGAAAAGCAACTGGGACTTGTCCAGCAACTCTTGTCATTTGAGCCATAAACATAGGTGTATTTGGGTTAGTAGTCATATTCTCAAATATTTCCGCACCCATACTAGTAGCTATACCTATATCAATATCAGCATCTGAGCCTGCAAAAACAAATGTAGAAACTGCACGAGGCGATGGAATGGGTAGACCAGCAAAATCAAAACCAATAGAGCCTGTAGTATTTATAATTGTGCTACCTGGTAAATATTGGCTAGTGGCAGGGTTAGTTATAAAAATTTCTACCTCTGCTGGGGTAGTTGGGTTAAGCGATCTATGCGCTGCCACAATATCTGTAAAAGAATCCCCATTTAGCCTACCAAAAGATACAGATATGACTGGATTAGCACTAGCTGATGGTAAAAATACTCTATTAGGAGATAAGCTAAAAGCACTTCCGCGAAAGACTTCTACACCTGTTCTTTCACCAACAACAAAATCTGTTAAACCATCTAGGTTGATATCTCCAACAGCTAAAGAAGTAGGAGGTGATGTAGTTGAAAGAGATAGAGGCAAACCAAAAGTACCATCTCCAATCCCCTTAAAAAGCACTATTGTGCCAGTTGATGCTGTGCCGCCAGTAAAATTACCTGTATCATCAGCAACAGAAACTATGTCATTAAGCCCATCAGCATCAAAATCGCCTACTCCAATATCTAAAGCATTAAATCTTTGTCCTGGGTCTGTAGCATTAACAGTAGCTTGAACTCCCCGACCTTGGTTAAGAGTGGTGTTAAGATATGCAGGAATTCTAAATGCTCCAAAATTAATTAACTGTGAGCCTGTAACCCCAAAGCTAGTAATTGGTTGAGCAGGTAAAGGGACTGAACTATTAAAACCATTATTTGTATTCCCTCTTCCGCCAAAAGCAAAATCTTGTGCTAAAGTAAAAGTTGCTAATGAAATAGCTAATATAATAGCTATCAGCAGTTTAAAAAAATGTCTTGCCATACGCCTTTATTTTTGCCCCTATATTCTTAAAATGATTAAATAACTAAAAATGTCGTTAGAAAATCGAGAGGTATTAGTGAATAAACCCAATCACTATAAAATTACTTAGTAACATAGTCAAGCGTAGGTCAGCTTTCATTAGATATTATAGAAAATACTATCTTTAGTATTCTTCATTAGTTAAGAATTAATTAAAAATTTATTAAGATTTAGTTAAAAATTCATTAAGATTTAGTTAAAAATTAGTTGAGGTTAAAATTGGTCTTTGTCTAAGACTTTTCATATAATAAAAATATTAAAACTGGTATTCTGTAAAAAATCTTAATTTGTAAGCTAAAATGTTTATGGCTAAGACTAAAGAGTATCAAGCTTTTATTTAGCTGATTAATTAATGAAGTGCTCTAAAATCTTTAGATAGTTGATTTATCTTTATATGAAAAAGATTTTTTTTGCCACTATTGGAATTTTTTTTATGGCTATTTTTAATATAGCCATAGCACAAACTAATATTTCTTTTGAAAATATTAGTAAAAATTCTGGTCTATCAGATAATAGTGTAAATGTTTTTTTACAAGATAAAGATGGGTTTCTTTGGGTAGGAACTGATGGAGGGCTTAATAAATATGACGGGTTTAATTTTACTACATACTTAAATAGTCCTAATAATCCTTCAAGCCTATTTAATTCCCGTATTTCTAGCCTACATATAGACCTAGAAAATAGGCTTTGGGTAGGAACTTATCTAGGAGGTATAGATTTATTTGATTCTAAAACTAATTCATTCATTCATTTTGGGAACCTAGAACTAGGAACAATACTAGGGTTTCTTAATGCGCCTAATAACTCTCTTTGGATAGCTACTTCATCATCAGGGCTAATAAAATTAAGCATTAGTACAAAGAAAATTTCTAAATATATACCTGTAGATAAAAACCTTGGAAATCTTCAAGATACGGCTGCAATTTCTTTAGTTTTTGATGCTCAGGGTAAAATATGGGTTAATGGTGCTTATGGATTATATAAATTTGACCCTTTAACAGAGGTTTTTACTAAGTATTTAAATTTTAAAAACCCGACAAATAAAGTATCCTCAGGCCATTTTGCCTGCAAATTGCTACTTCACCCTAATGGACATCTTTTTATATCTACATCCACAGAAGGTTTATATGAAGTAGATACAAAAACAGGACAACTAGTTTTTTATTATGAAAGAGCACCAGAAGATCCTAAAAGATTAACGACTAATTTATTAACAGGTCTACTGCTTTATGATGAAAAAACTTTATGGATTGGGACAAGGTTATTTGGAATAGAAGTCTTAAACCTAGAAACAAAAGAATTTACTCACTACAGTAATAACCCTAAAAACCCTAAAAGCCTAATAGCTAACGATATAAACACTTTTTATAAAGACAGGTCTAATGTTATTTGGGTAGGGACTAATGTATATGGCATAAGTAAATATGCTCCTTATAAAAAGAAGTTTGAGCTATATCAACATAATCCTTATCTAGAAAATACATTAAGTAATAACTATATTCGTGGAATTTGGCAAGACTCAGAAGAAATAGTTTGGATAGGCACACAATTTGGAGGCTTAAACTCTTTAGACCGTAAAACAGGTTTATTTAAGGTTTATCACTATGATCCTAAAGATCCTTTTTCTGCTGCTACAAATAATGTTCGTTCAATTTATGAAGATAATAATAAAAAGTTGTGGATTGGGTTTTATGGGACAGTAGAAAATCAAAAAATTGAAACTGGAAGCTCTGCATATCTGCAAATTTTAGACCCTAAAACAGGTAAATTTACAACTTTTAATAAAGAAATACACTCAGTAACCGCCTTTTATGAGAGCCAAGATGGTAGTCTTTGGGTAGGTGCTTCAAAAGAACGACCTACTTTATACAATATATCTGCTGATAGAAAACAAATTATCCCTATAAGACATATATTTGAAGCTAGAGAGTTTGCTGAAATTCAAGCTATAAAAGAAGATACTTATGGAAATCTTTGGATTGGAACAAGTGATGGATTAGTTGTTTATAATCTTAAAGATAAAACACATAAGCTTTATATAAATAACCCTCAAGACCAATATTCGCTACCCGATAATGAACCATCTTGTTTTCTTAACGATAGCAAAGGCAATTTTTGGATAGCTACAAAAGGTGGAAGAATCTGTAAATTTAATAGAGAGGAAAATAATTTTACTAGGCTTGCTGTAAAAAATGAAGAAGACCTACACCCAAATGTTTATGGAATATTTGAAGATAGCAAAGGGAGTTTCTGGTTAAGCACAGATAATGGAATAGTTAAATATGATATAGGTAATAATAGTTTTACTTCTTTTGATCTTAGCGATGATTTACAGGATAAAGAGTTTAATCGTTATGCTTTTCATCAAAACAAAAAAGGTGAAATATTTTTTGGGGGTATAAATGGGTTAAATATTTTTCATCCAGATAATATTAAAATTAATTTAACTCCTCCTTTAATTTGTATAACCAACGTAGGCTTATTTAGTTCTAATTCTGGGGCTAAAGATTTAAGAAATAATGACTTAAGAAAAACTATTATTAATCTTAACTATGATCAAAACTACTTGCTTTTTCAATATGTAGCACTAGATTTTAACTCCCCAGAAAATAACCAGTATGCTTATAAACTAGAGGGTTTAGATAATAATTGGATTGATGCAAAAACAAAAAGAGAAGTTATTTACAGTAGTTTACCTCCCGGAGAATATACTTTTAGAGTAAAAGCCGCTAATAATGATGGAATATGGAATGAAATAGGAGCATCAATTAAGATAATTATTTACCCTCCATTATGGAAACGCTGGTGGGCTTACTTAATTTATATACTCTTAGCAATAGTCTTAGTCCAATATAGATTTTACAGCCTTAAAAAGCTAAATTTAGGCTTAGAGGAAAAAGTTCAAAAACGGACTAATGAATTAGCACAAACTGTTGAGCAATTAAGAGTCTCTGAAAAATCAGCAATTATAGCTAAAAACCAAGCCATTGAAGCTAGTTATGCCAAAAGCGCTTTTTTAGCTATGATGAGCCATGAAATTCGTACCCCAATGAATGGCATTATTGGTATGACTACCTTACTTGCTAATACCAAAATTACGCCTAAACAAAAAGATTTTATTGAAACTATCCGCATCAGCGGAGAATCTTTACTTACAATTATTAACGATATTCTAGACTTTTCTAAAATAGAGTCTGGAAAATTAGAGCTAGAAAAAACGGCTTTTAATCTTTTAGAAACCATTGAACAGGTAATATCTTTACTTAAAGTACAAGTAGTAGAAAAAGGATTAACCTTAACTTATCATATAAGTGAAAATACTATTAATAATGTACTAGGTGATGCAACTAGATTAAAACAAATCTTAGTTAATTTATTAAATAACTCTATAAAATTTACTAAAGAAGGCCAAGTAAGTTTACTAGTAAGTAGTAAAGCAATTGATGAGACTACTTATGAAATACTCTTTCAAGTTAAAGATACTGGTATAGGGATTACACCTGAACAGCAAGCTAAATTATTCCAACCATTTACACAAGTTGATAGCTCAATTACAAGAAAATATGGAGGAACAGGTTTAGGTTTAACTATTAGTAAACGCCTTTGTGAATTAATGGAAGGGCAAATTTGGCTAAATAGTGAGCCTAACAAAGGGTCTGAGTTTAATTTTACTATTTTAGTTAAAAAAGCTTCAAATAATATTAATGAAAAGCCTACTTCTAAGCTTAGTCAGATACCAAAACTTGCTCAAGATTTACCCTTAAAAATTCTATTAGCTGATGATAATTTTATAAATCAAAAAGTAGTAATAAACCTGCTAAAAGTTCTAGGCTATAAAGCAGATGTAGTATTTAATGGGTTGCAAGTATTAGAAATGTTAAAGCAAAAAAAATATGATGTAATTTTGATGGATGTACAAATGCCTGAAATGGATGGGTTAACTGCTACTCGCGAGATCCTTAAAACTTACTCATCATTAGAGCGCCCTAAAATTATTGCAATGACCGCAGGAGCAATGCAGGGCAATAAAGCAGAATGTTTAGCTGTTGGGATGGATGATTATATTAGTAAACCTATTGAAATTAACCAACTTATTGATTCATTAAATCGCTTGAAAAAACAAACAGATAAGATTGAAAATAATGCTCAAAATAATACTTCTATAATTTTAGAAGAAACTATTCCTAAAGATCTTAATAATAGTAATAGATTAGATTATTCATTGATTGAAAAATTAAAATTTTTAAGTAGCGATGAAGATGAAGGTTTTTTTGAAGATCTATTTAACAGTTTTTTAAAAGACATGCCAAATCAACTAGATTTACTATCAAAAGCTATTAGCAAACATAACCTTGACGATACTATATTTTTAGCCCATAAATTAAAAGGTTCTTGTGGAAATCTTGGTTTGATTAGTTTGCAAAGACTATTTTTTGATTTAGAAGAGAGTAAATCTTTTATAGAAATTAATGATTTATTTTCAGAAATTAGAAATGAGTTTTTAATTGTAAGTAAAGTAATTGAAGATTTATTAGAGCATGAAAAAAGCTCTAAAATACTCTAGGGTTTTAATTTAATCCTTAAGCTATCTAGAAAAAAGCTAAAGCAATATTCCATTTCAAAGAAACTTTAAGCTTCTTTGAAATGGAGATAAGCTATTTATAGAAAAATTACTTGTTCTTTTGTTGGTTTTTGGCTTGTTCTATAGCAATTTCACGTACAGCTTGGAATGAGGTCTTACTAGATGCACCTTCAATGGCTTTAACAGCAAGCTCTTGGCCTTGTTTAAGGACTGTTGTTAATTGGCTAGAAAGTTCTGTAATTTGCTTAACTTGTTTATTTATAGTATCTTCCAAAGATTGTATCCTAAGTTCATAAACTCGTTTCTTACCCTCAGCTTCTTTAGCAGTCAAATCTGCTTTAACTTTAGCTTGATGATATGCAATTCCATTACCTTCTTGTTTAGCTTTCTTTATGGCTGCTTCAAGTTCTCTAGGAAATTCCTCTACTTTAGTTTTGGTTTCATCATATTGTTTTTCTTGTTGGGCAAGTGCTTCTTCTCGTTTTAACCATTCTTTTTCTCTAGTATCTTTTAATTCAGTAAGTTCTTTTTCTAGTTGTTTTTTCTGTTGTTCATAGGCATCTTTATCTAAATTTCTTGCTTGAGTTAGTTTATAAACATATTCTTGTTGTTCACGATCTTGAGCTTTCTTATTACTTGAATCTCTTTCCTTTACTGATTGATTATGTTCATCTTGTTCTTTTTGCCAAGATATGCGTTTTTCACGTATTTCTGTTTCAAAATTAGTTTGTTTAGTTTTAAGCTCTTCATCAAAAGTTTGTGACTTTTCTTGGTAGTTTTTTATTAATTGTTCTAAGGTTTCTCCAGAAATTTCTATTTGATAAAGTGTTTTTAGTCTTTCACTCTCTGTATTTGAGGTCTTATGCAGCTGTTCTAAAATCGCAGCTTCTGAGGTTAATTTATCTGAAAGCTCGCTAACTGCTTTACCAAAACCAGGTCTAAGCCGCTTTAACTCATTGATAATACTAGCAACAGTGTAATTAAGACCATTTGTTGACATTTTTTCCTCCGTTTTTTCAACTTTTACAACTTGTTTTATCTCTACTTTATCAGACCTTGAGCTAGTTTCAGATTCTAAGGCTTTATTTTCTTTACGTAAAGCATCTGCTTCTTTTTTTAGTTTATTAATTTCTTTCGTTAGATCGCTATTTTCACTAGCTAAATCATTGTAAGCATCTAAGATCTCATTTTTTGTACTTTTAGCATTAAATTGTTTAACCATTATTTTGATCCTCCAAGTATATTTTGTTGATTAATTAATAGCCTCTTTATTCAATATTTGATTGAATATTATTAGAGGATTTATTTGTTTGTTGAACAGCCTTCATAGTTAGGTCTTGTGATTGAGAGATAGCAACTTGGAGTTGTTCGGTTAATTGAGTTATTTGGGCTACTTGTTGCTCAATGGTATTTTCTAAAGACTTAATCTTTAATTCATAGACTTCATTATTAGTAGTAGTTTCTTTTTCTAGTAAACTTGCTTTAACTTGCTCAGCTTCATATGTCTCTTTAATAGCTTCCTCTCTAGCTTTCTTAATAGCTTTTTCTAGCTCTTCAGGCATAGTTGTGAGTTTAACTTTGTATTCTTCAAATTTAGGTTGATTTTCTGCCAATATTTTTTCACGTTCTTGCCAATTTTTTTCTTTTTCTTGACTTTTCTCTGTTAAATCTCGTTCTAGTTTACGTCTACGTTCTTGATAGATATTAGCTTCCATGTTTCGTTGACGTTCTACTTCATATTTATAGTCTTCTTCTTCACGATTGCGATCTTTTGTAATCGTTTGTTGCTTTTCTTCTAATGAGTTCTCATATTCTTTTTGCTCTTTTTGCCAAGCAGCACGTTTTTCATTAATGTCTGTTTCTAAAGTTTTAGAACTTTTTTCTGACTCTGTTTCAAACTCTTTTAATTTTTCTTTATTTTCCTGTTCAAGAATATCTAAAGCATCAGCAGCAACACGAACATTTTGTAGTTCGGCAATTTGTTTTGTTTCTACTTCAATAGCACGCTGTAGCTCATCTAGTTTAGTTAATTCTTTAGTTAATTTCTCTGTTACTGTATCAAGAGTATTACCAAAATCTAATTGTAAATCTGCTAAACCTTTTACTATGCTACTTACAGTGTAAGTTGATGCTTTTTCACTAACTTCTCTATCTTTTTGTTTTTCTGCTGTTTCTTCTTTTGTAGCAACTAGTTGACTTGCAGCCTTTTTTGCTTCTACTAACTGTTGAAAAGCTTTAAGGATTTGGTTTTTATTATCTAGAGTATTTTTTTGTGCCATTTTAGCTCCTTTTTAGGAAAGATATTAGGTAAGTTTTAGAATTTGGAAAATATATTGAGTTTAGTTGATCGGTAAAAATTCTGGAAGAGGTTGTGTGCAAGTGTTTCAAAATTTGTCCTCAAAAAGAAAAATTTTAATACTTTACTTCTTTGAATTCCTATTATTTTAGCAAAATATTAGCGAAACACAATTGGATTTTCCCTTATTTTTCGCTAAAAAATAACAGGTAGCCTTTAGCTACCCATTAAAAACAATTAATCTTATGTAATATTTAATTAAATTTCTTCTATTCTAGTACCATTTGGATTCCAGCCCACCACACGCACATCATTATTAAATGCTTCTACTTGAAAGCGGTCTGACAATTTCCATAAATTAGTAATAGGTAATTTTACTTTTTCATCAATGGTTCGTTTAAGAAAACGAGCGCCATAAGCCTGGCTAAAACCTTTTTCTACTAAAACATCTAAAGCTTGCTCTAAAACAGTTAAATATTTTCCTTGTTTTTCCATTTGTCTGGTAATTTTCTCTATATAAAGTTTTGCTATTAGTTTAACTTCTTCTTTAACTAATGGGGAAAATACTATAATTTCATCAATACGGTTGCGAAATTCAGGTGAAAATCTATCCTCAGCAGCTTTAATGACTTCCCGTTTAACCTGTTGTAGTTCTGCTGTATTTTTATTGCTAAAACCTAGAGGTTTACTAAATTTCTTAAAATTATCACTTCCTAAATTAGAAGTCATAATTACAATAGCATCAGAGAGATAGACTTTTTTACCCCTTCCATCTGTTAACCATCCTTCGTCATAAGCTTGTAAAAATAAGTTTAATAAATAAGGAGAAGCCTTTTCTATCTCATCTAAAAGTAAAACAGTATAAGGATTATCACGTAATTTTTCGGTTAAGATTCCGCCTCGTTCAGATCCAACGATTCCTCTAGGCATACCGATAAGTTTTTCTATTGCAATTGTGCCATCTTGATATTCGCTCATATCAATACGCACCATTTTATTTTCATCACCAAACATAAATTCTGCTACAGCTTTAGCAAGTTCAGTTTTTCCTACACCGGTTGGGCCTAAGAAAAGCAGCACACCATCAGGCTTATAGAAATTTTCCTTTAATGGGCCTTTATTTAAACGCAGGCGTTGGGCTATGGCTTTAATAGCCTCTTGTTGACCTACAACCCGTTTAGATAGAATTATTTCCATTTCCTTAAAACGCTCACAAGTATCACGAAAAATCATATCACGGGGTATAGTAGCTTCTTGAGAAATAACATCTATCACATGTGAAGCTGTAACTATTGGGACATCTGGACTATCTATCTCCACTTTTACTGAAGCTGTATCTAACCAGCCTATAACTTTATCTGGTTGATGGAGATTACGAATATAGCGAGGTGACATTTCTAAAGCTGTTTCAATAGCTTCATCAGTAATAGAAACAGAGTAATTATTCTCTAAGCGACGACGAATACCTACAAGGATTTTTCTAGTATCTTCTAGAGATGGTTCTTCTATTTTAATACAACGAAAGCGCCTTGCTAGAGCTTCGTCTTCAGCAATATATTCTTTGTATTCTGTTAAAGTAGTAGCACCAATTATTCTAATTTCTCCTCTAGCTAGTGCAGACTTAAACATATTAGCTGCATCAGAACTAGCACCAAGAGCAGAACCAGCACCAATAATTGTATGAGCTTCATCAATAAAAAGTACTAAATTTTCACGCTCTTTTACTTCATTAATAATACCTTGGATTCTTTCTTCAAACATTCCCCTAAGCATTGTACCAGCAACAATACCTGACATTTGCAGATTTACAACATGAGCATTACGAAGGCGAGGAGGAACTTTTTCTGGCTCTAGTTCAATTAGTCTAGCAAGACCTTCTACTACAGCAGTTTTGCCTACACCAGCTTCTCCAATAAGCATTGGAGAATTAGCTCTATCTTTATGACAAAGGACTTCAATCATTTGCCTAATTTCACGTTCACGACCAATTACAGGAGGAAGTTTATCAGTTCTAGCTAGCTTATTTAGACTAACACCAAAATGCTTTAAGTAGGGAGGAAGCTCATATTTACGGCGTATTCTATCTTCTTTTTCTTCACGACTACGAACACGAGTTGCTATTTTTTCTACAACCAGTTCTGGCTCTGCTCCAAACTTACGTAAGATAGTTACAGGTGTGCTACTACGATCTTCAAAAAGAGCTTGAAAAAGGTCAGTGGCATCAATGGTATGACGGCCAGATTGGCGAGCGCGTCTTAGTCCTGCTGTAAGCAAATCTCTTGTAGAATCGGCTAGTTTAACTCTTTTACCAGCATATTGTTTAGGAACAGCCAGCCTTGTATCAAGCTCATTAATTACAGCCTGAGGATCTACATTAAGGCTTTGCATTACTTCATTAAAAAAATTTCGTTCAAGATCTAAAATGGAAGCAAAAATATGTTCTGGAGCAATAAAATTGTGGTCACGTCGGCGTGATTCTTCAATAGCACGTTTCATCACCTTTTGACCACTTTCGCTAAACCTATCAGAGAAGTCTCCAAAGTCGTACATTGTCCCCACCCGCGCTAAGCTAGTTTTCAAAGCTAGTTAAGAAGTTATTTTGCTTTTATCAAAACAATTATTTTGACACTATGAGATTTAATTCTTAAGTTACGTAATTGTACAACATGACTTAGAACAAAATTAAGAGCTAATCTAATTTTATTTAAGTTGCTTGAGTAATTTAATTGTTCTCAAAATTTTATTCTAGAGTATTTTTAATATCTTTTAATAAAAGTTAAACTTTTGAAAACTTTTGAAAACTCTAGATTAATTAAATTACTCTTTAGCCAAGTACTTATAAGAATCTATTAGTCTTTTTACACTCTATTTAATTACTACGACCAACCTGTACCATAGCAGGTCGCAGTAGCTTACCACCAAACTTATAGCCTGCCTTATAAACTGCTGTTACTTGACCATCTTTTTCTTCTTCAACAATTAAAATATCAACAGCCTCGTGTATTTGTGGGTCAAAAGCCTCTCCTACAGCCGTTATTGGGTTTACACCGCTGTTTTCTAAATCTTTTAATAAAAGCTGGTAAGTTGCTTTTACACCTTCAAGTAAAGCATTTAAGTCTGCATTTGCTTCGGCTGATTTAACGGCTCTTTCTAAGTTATCGGCTAGTTCTAACATACGTTTGTAAATATCACCTTTAGCAGCCTCTAATCTTTCCTCAGCATTGCGCCGCAGTCTACTACGCAATTCATCTGCCTCTTTATTTATCTCTACTTGAGCTTGCTTAAAGCGATTTTGTAGCATTTCGGCTTTATCTTCAGCTTGCTTTAATCTTAATTGTAGGTCTGCTACATATTCTTCTGAATAGGTTTTTGGTTCATTTTCTAAAACTTCTACTTCAACCACTTGTTCATCATTAGGAAGGGAATCATCTGTACTTGTAGAAATATTAGTAGTTGATTGATTGGGTTCTGATGTTCCTTGTTCCTTTTGTTTCATAAAAATACTCCTTAAAATATTTTTCATAAGTCATTAGTTAATTTTTACTGTGATTTGCTTTGTTAGCTTTGGGGCTAGTTTAGAGAGAGTAATAGTTAAAACTCCATTTTTATAATCAGCACTAACTTTTTCTTGGTCAATATTAAAAGGCAAGGTAATCTGCCTTAAGAATTTGCCATGAAATCTTTCTATTCGATAAAATTTTTCCTGGTCTACTTCCTCTGGTAAAGTACGCTCACCTTCAATACTAAGTAATTCGCCTTCAATATTAACTTGGATATTTTTTTGGTCTACTTCAGGTAAATCTATTTTGACAACTATTTCTTTTTCTAGTTCATAAATATCAACTAGTGGCGACCAAATATTAGTACTTATGGTTGGAGGTTCCATAACCTCTTTAAAAATCTGATTCATTTTTTCCTGTAAACTAAGTAAATCTTTAATATGCTCTAATTTATCTGATTGTGGCATAATTTGACCCCTAGTTAATTAATTACAAAGCGAATTTGGCCTAGCTCCTGACTGGCCTCTAGACGAACTTTTTGACCAGGTAAAATTTCTGTTTTAAGTAGCTTTATAGCTAAAGGATCTTTTACTAAAGACTGTACTGCTCGTTTAAGAGGGCGTGCTCCATAAGCAGGGTTAAAGCCCTCTTGTACAATTAATTCTCTTGCTTCATCAGTTAATTCAATACTAATTTGTTTTTCTTTCAAAGAATTACGTAAGCGTTCAATTTGAATATCAACAATTTTCTTAATATGTTCTCGCCCTAAGCTATGATAAATAACTATTTCATCAATACGGTTAAGAAACTCTGGCTTAAAGACTCCTCTTACTTCTTCCATTACCTCTTCGCGCATACGGTGTTCTGAATGTTCAGCCCATTCCATAATTCTATGGCTGCCAATATTTGATGTCATAACCACCACAGTATTCTTAAAGTTAACTGTCCTCCCTTTACCATCAGTAAGACGGCCATCATCTAAGATTTGGAGTAGAATATTAAAAACATCTGGATGGGCTTTCTCAACTTCATCAAAAAGGAGTACTGCATAGGGTCTACGCCTTACAGACTCAGTTAAAATCCCTCCCTCATCATAACCAACATAACCTGGAGGAGCACCAATAAGCCTTGCAACAGAGTGTTTTTCCATATATTCACTCATATCAATACGAACCATAGCTTTTTCATCATCAAAAAGAAACTCTGCTAAAGCGCGGGCTGTTTCGGTTTTTCCTACACCTGTTGGGCCTAGGAAAATAAATGATCCTATAGGACGTTCTTGATCTTGAAGGCCAGATCTTGAGCGTCTAACTGCATTTGCCACAGCAGCAAGGGCTTCAGATTGCCCAACTACACGTCCTTCTAGGCGATTTTCCATAGTAATTAGCTTTTGGATTTCGCTCTCTAGCATTTTTGCAACAGGAATACCCGTCCATTTTGCTACAACTAAGGCTATATCTTCTTCGTCAACTTCTTCTTTTAGCATCCTGCCTTGCTCTTGTATTTCTGCTAGCCTTGCACGGTCTTGATCAATAATTTTTTGTAATTCAACCATTCGACCATAACGAATTTCTGCTACACGACCATAATCACCAACTCTTTCAAACTGCTCTGCTTGAATACGTAAAGCTTCAAGTTCTTCATTTTTTCCACGCATTCGCTCAATAATTTCTTTTTCAGATTTCCAACGAGCTTTCATACCTGCGCTTTTTTCTTTTAGCTCAGAAATTTCTTGGATAATCTTTGCAAGTCTTTCACGAGAAACAGGATCGTCTTCTCTTTGAAGAGCTTGACGCTCTATTTCACGTTGAATTCTTTCACGCTCTACTTCATCTATTTCAGTTGGAAGGCTATCAATTTCTATTCTTAGGCGCGAAGCAGCCTCATCAATAAGGTCAATGGCTTTATCAGGTAAAAATCTATCTGCAATATAGCGTTGAGATAACATTGTTGCAGCAACAATTGCTGTATCTTTAATTCTTACACCATGATGGACTTCATAGCGTTCTTTTAAGCCTCGTAATATGGCAATAGTATCTTCCATATTTGGTTCAGAAATATAGACTTGTTGGAAACGGCGCTCAAGTGCTGCATCTTTTTCAATATATTTTTTATACTCATTTAAGGTAGTTGCACCAATACAACGAAGTTCACCACGAGCTAGCGCAGGTTTTAGCATATTTGAGGCATCAATTGCTCCTTCTGCTGCACCAGCACCAACTAAAGTATGAAGTTCATCAATAAACATAACAACATTACTATCAGGTCGTGTTACTTCTTTAAGAATGGCTTTTAATCTATCCTCAAACTCACCTCGATATTTCGCACCTGCAAGCATTGCTCCTAAATCTAAGACTACTAAGCGTTTATTTCTAAGTGACTCTGCAACATCGCCTGAAATAATTCTTTGAGCTAAACCTTCAACAATAGCAGTTTTACCTACGCCAGGCTCACCAATTAACACAGGGTTATTTTTTGTACGTCGTGACAAAACTTGAACAACACGCCTAATCTCATCATCTCTACCAATTACAGGATCTAATTTACCTAATCTAGCAAGTTCGGTTAAATCACGACCATACCGACTTAAAGATTGATAGCGAGATTCTGGATCTTGGTCAACAATTTTTTCTCCACCGCGAAATTGTTCTAATACCTTTAGTAATTCCTTACTTGAAACTCCTTGTTGGCGAAGTATTCGACCCGCTACCCCATCTTTTTCATCTGCCATAGCTAAAAGCAAGTGTTCAGTGCTGATATAAGCATCTTGAAGTTTGTCAGCTTCTTTTTGAGCACTAGTAAAAATGCTGTAAAGTCGTGATGAAAAAAATCTTTCTTGAGTGGTGCTAGTAACTTTAGGGAATTTTTTTATTGCTTCATTTAAGTCACTTAAAATCATTTGAGGGCGAAGACCTATTTTTTCTAGAATGGGCTTTATTACCCCTTCATTTGATTCAAGCATACAAACTAAAACATGTTCTGGTTCAATTTGTTGATTTTGGTGTCGTTCTGCTAGTTTTGAAGCACTATCTATAGCCTCTTGTGCTCTTATGGTAAACCTATCTCGATTCATATGGCGATCCAAATTAATTTATTAAACTTCTGAGTGTATTTGCAGAATAATATCTGCGTGTCTTATTGTCAAGAAATTGTAGAACTTATTACTAAAATCATTATTTATTAAAAGTTATAAGAGCTAAAAATATTTTTTGATGCTCTATCCCATCATTTGATCACGTTTTGCTTCATCAACTTCACGTAGTACATCTAAGATTAAGTTAGTGTTATTAGGAGCATCAATATTTTGTTTGAATTCCACAGGAGATTTTTCAAGTTCAAATCTACCTTCTTCTAGCTCTACAAAATGGCGGAAGGCCGCATTACTACGTAATTCACCAACTTGAGCATCTGCAATTTGTCCATAGTTAAAATAAATTCTTCCTTCAGTATTAGTAGAAGTAATCTGTAAGATCCCTGTAATACGGCTATTTTCAACCATCTGAATAACATCAAAGATACTAATAGTTGATAAATCCCCTGTTAGGACTTTAACTGCTTTTTCTTTTTGAACTGAAGGATAGCCAGCTGTTTTAGGACGTGGAATTGGGCGTGGAATTGGGCGTATAATTGGCCTAAAAATCTGTGGGCTAGGCATTTGCACAATAGGCACCTGCATTTGCATTCTAAGGGCATCTGCTTGACTAGGAAATAAACTTAGAGTCAAATTAGGGTTAAAACCTTTTGCTTTACTTAAATTTTCATTTGCTTTTTCTATATCACCTGATTCTACATAAAGTTGTGATAGAGCAACTGCTTGTTCAGCCGCTTTTTCAGGCATATTATAATCAGCAAAAATTTCTAGTAGTTTATCTCTTAACTCAAGGTTCTTAGGATAAGCTGTGATAGCTTTTTCTAGTGTAGCAATAGCCCTTTCAACAAAACGATATTTTAAGAGTAATTCAGCATCTAGAATTACTCCTTCAATATCTATTGAAGAGGATTTATTGTTTTCAAAAGGATTATTTCTATCACTAAACATTTGTTAACTTAAGGTTAAAATTAAAAATGGGTTTTATAAATTTAAAGAATTTCTAAGCCAACTTAAATAACTTACAGAACCCTGTGTTATAGGAAGAGCTATAACTTCTGGAGTAGTATAAGTATGTAATTCTTTTACCCTTGCCTCTAAACGTAAATAACAAGCCATATCTGTTTTAGCAATTAAAAGTAACTCACTTTCACGACAAACTTTGCCCTCCCAGCGGTATATAGACTCTATTTGAGGAAGGATATTAACACAAGCTGCTAGGTTTTCGGTTACTAGGGTTTCTGCCAATTTATCAGCTAGTTCTTTTTTATCTACAGTAATTAAAACCACCATTGCTGTAGTTTGCTTAGGTCTTTCTGCTAGCTCTAATCGTTCTATTTCATATTTTTCTTTTTCTTCTGGTTGTCCAATTTCTGAGTCCTCTACAACTACCTCAGCTTCTAAATAAGCTTGGACTAGTTCTCTAGCAGGTTCTAAATCCCGTTCATCAACAAGTAGGCTAACTGATGTTGCAGCAGGAAATAGCCCTGCGCTACTAGTTTCACCTTGAAGCAGTGAGCGAATATCATTTTGTTCTAAAACGCCTCGAATCATTTCTGCTTCTGCTGCATTAGGAAACGTACGTAGTTCAACCATTTCAGCTTGGCTAATATCATGAATTCTATTCTCATCAGTTAATTCTTCGACTAAATCCAGATCGCAATCCTTACAGTAAGTAATAGTAGTTTTATATTCAGAAAGACATTTTGGACAAAATGGCATGGCTAGATTCCTTAAAGTTAAAGTATTTTAGGGAGAGGCATAATTGTACAAACCGTTTAAGCTGGCAGCAAGTTATTTATAACAAGAATGGATTTTAAGGATTTTTAATCCCAGGAGAATTTCCTGGGATTAATTATGGTTAGAAAATAGCGGCTTATTGGGTAATACCAACTTGAGTTAGTATAAAGGCATAGTTAAAGGCAACTTCTCGAAAGCGATCATAACGACCTGACGAACCACCATGTCCGCCTGCTAAATTGGTTTTAAGCATTAATAAATTATTATCTATTTTTGTTGCCCTAAGTTTAGCAACATATTTAGCAGGTTCCCAATACATTACTTGACTATCATTTAGTGAAGTTTTTACCAAAATATTTGGATAAGCTTTTGCAGCAATATTTGTGTAAGGACAATATGATTTTAGATAATCATATTCGTTTTTTACTTTTGGATTTCCCCATTCTAAAAACTCACCTACAGTTAAAGGTAAGGTTTCATCTAACATAGTGTTAATTACGTCTACAAATGGGACTTCAGCTATTGCAGCCTTAAAAAGTTCTGGACGCATATTAATTACAGCACCTATAAGTAAACCTCCTGCACTACCACCTTGAATCACTAATCGGTCTTTACCTGTGTATTTTTCGTTAATTAGATGCTCTGCACAATTAATAAAATCTGTAAAAGTATTGCGCTTAAGCATCATTTTGCCTTGATCATGCCAAGTTTGGCCCAAATCACCACCTCCACGAATATGAGCACGAGCAAAAATTACACCTCGATTAAGTAAACTTAAAAGTGAAACTGAAAAAGTAGCAGGATTAGATGCTCCATAAGCTCCATATCCAGTTAAATAAAGAGGTCTAGAACCATCTTTTACTAAGTCTTTTTTATAAACTACTGAAATAGGAATCCGGGTTCCATCCGTTGCAGTAGCGTAAATTCTTTCGGAATTATACTGAGAGCTATCATATCCACCAACAACTTCGTCTTGTTTTAAGAGTTGGCGCTCACGAGAGTCTAAATTATAGTCAAACACAGAGTTAGGGGTTACAAAAGACTGATAGGAAAATCTAAAAACACTAGTATTAAACTCGGCATTTGCATTTGGAAAAGCAGCATAAATTGGGTCAGGAAACTGTATTTGATGAACGCTACCTGAGCGTAAATCTGTTACACGCATTTTTTGTAAACCATCTTCACGCTCATAAACTACATAATGATTAACAAAAAACTGTACACCTTCTAAAGTAACAGGTTCTCTATGAGGAATAATTTCACGCCAATTCTTTACATCTAAATCATTTATAGCTACATTAACTAGTCTAAAATTCTTAGCTTCTAGATTTGTTCTAATATAAAAACTATCTCCACTATGATGATCAGGATAATATTCATGACCATCTTGGCGAGCCATTAATAGCTTAAAGCTACCATTTGGGTCATCACTACGTAGGTAACGAGATTCAGAAGTTGTAGAACTAGAAGAGGTTGCAAAAATATAAGCTTTACTACTTGATTGATAAACTCCTAGACCATAGAGTTCGTCTTTTTCTTCATAAACTAGGTCATCTTTTTCTTGCCCTAAAATATGTCTATAGAGTTGGTTAGCGCGTTTTGTCTGTGCATCTTCAGTAACATAAAAAACGGTTTTATTATCATTTGCCCATTGAATTGAAGTAATACGCTCTCTAGTCTCAGGAAAGGTTTTACCTGTTTCTAGGTCTTTAATAAACATCTTATACTGTCTAAAACCATTAGTATCAGTAGAATAAGCTAATTTTTTTCCATCAGGGCTAATATCAATATCACCTAAAGAAATAAACTTTAGCCCTTTACCCATTTCATTTAAGTCTAGAAGAATTTCTTCCTGAGCATTAGGGCTTGCCTCTTTACGACAAAAAATCCCATACTGCTTTCCTTGTTCTGTGCGATTATAGTAAAAATAATTACCTCTACGATATGGAACAGAAAGGTCTGTTTCCTTAATTTTTCCAACAATTTCCTTATAAATATTTTCTTGGAATGCTTCATAAGGTTTCATTATTGAATCTGTATAAGCATTTTCTGCTTCTAAATAAGAAATAACCTCAGGATCAGTTTTTTCTCTTAACCAATAATAATTATCAACTCTTGTTTCTCCATGAAGTTTATCTATTTTAGGTTTTTTTGCTGCTATTGGAGGTTTATTCTGTGCCATAGTTAATTGAACACTCCCTGAAATTATTAAAAAGATTACTAAAAGAAAGTTTTTCATAAAAATGCCCTCTTAAAAAAAACGATTAAATTTAAGTTTATGTTGTTGTCTGCAAAATCATAAATGTGGCGGAGCTATAAGCATAAAGCTTACTGTCTTTATCTAGTAATTTTCCTTGCGCTACCGCAGTACGACCACCAAAATGTATAATCTCACTCTCAGCACGAAGTGATCCGGTTTGAATAATGATAGGTCTTAGGTAGTTTATTTTAAGTTCTATGGTAGTGCAAAAATGTTTTGGAGGTAGGAGAGAATGTATAGCACAGGCCATAGCAGCATCTAGTATTGTTGCTGCAACACCACCATGAACTACATTTCCTGGATTATAATGATATTCAGCAGGCTCTATCTTAAAAGTAGCCTTACCTTTTTCTACGCTAATCAACTGAAAATTTAGGAGTTTACTTATTGGAGGGCTATACCTATTCTCCATCATTAACTCTAGGTATTTCATACCTGGTAAATCATCAGCTATTTTAGCTATTTCAGCAGGATCTTCCCAAGTTATTAAACGGCTTCGTTGATTATCAGAACTAGATGATGAATTACCCATAAAGTAAGTTTTATCTATTTTAACTACTTAAAATATAAATTTAGAATTTATTTAGCTAAGATTTTTCTATTTTCTACAAAGCCTTAAAACTTGTAAGTTATGAGCGACTAATTTCAATATCACAAGTTGGGCAAAATATTTTTATTATTTGTGTCATTTGATCAGCCCCTATTTGCCCTACCCAAATACCTCTAATAATACCATCAGGCCCTATAGCTATAAGTGTAGGAATACTTGGGACTTTATAGCCAAATTTTTGATCCACCTCAGGCATAACTACAACGCTAAAAGGAATACTTAACTCTTTAACACTAAGTTCTGTAACCGCCTGAGGCTGAACAGATAAAGCTATTATAGGTATATTATTACGCTGGAAAAAGCTTTTATATAAATTAACTACATTTGGCATAGTCTCATGACAAATGGGACAAGTTGGAGCATAAACCATTATTAATTGCCCTGTTTTATCTGTCCTTGAAGCTATAACGGTGGTTTTAGCTGTCACATCTTTAGTAGTAATTTCTGGAAGAGTTGCCCCAATCTTTATTTCTTCTTGTTTAAGAATAGTTTGTGAGTTTGTTACAGGTGTATTTGTTTGTGATAAAGTATTTTGGGGTGAAGGGTTTGGATTTGGCGAAGTGGACGTAGTTTTACTAGAATTATTATCTGGTAAGCTATTATTTTGAGAGCTATCTTGACAAGCAGTAATTAATAAAACAAAGAATAAAGAAATATAAAGAAATTTTTTTAATAACATACTTATATGGTTTATTTCCTTAGCTATTTGCCTAAGAAGCCTTAAGGCTTCTTAGCTTTACCTATCGAGTTTACTATAACAGTTAGTTAACAATAAAGTGTTGCCTACCTGTTATTTTTTCTCTTCTGTAGGTGGTTGAGTAGTTGGGTTAGCAGTACTAGCTGATGCATCAGGAACAGGAAGGTCTACTTTTGGTGGTAATGCATCAAGAAAAAAAGTTTGTACAACTGGGTCATAAACATCCTGATCAGCTTTATAGAGTATACTTATTCTTGATTTAGGCACTTCTACATTTTGTTTTTGTCCTATAGCTTTACTAAAAATATCGCTAGTAGTTATTTGTAGCTCTCTTGTGTCCTTACCAATAATATAAAGCTGTTTTGTTTCTGTTAAATTTCCTAAACTACTTTCTGCTGAAGTATTACTATATTTACTAAAGTTAAATTTCATACCTAAATCTATAAAATAAAGAAGTAATGGATTGCTAAAACTAGAGAAGTTTTTAACTTTTATCTCTAAATAACGCTTAACATTAGGATAAACAGCATCCACAGCAACAGCTTTAATTGAAGGGTCTTTACTAGCAGCAACTAAAGAAGCATAGCCTCCTATGGAAACACCAAATAAACCTATTTGGTCTTTATTTATTAAAGGTTCTCCTGTAGCATCTTTTAAGGTTTTTATATGCTCTATAGCTGCACTTAAATCATCTACTTCATCATCACCAAGAGAAGTTTTTTCTACTTTGCTTTCTCCATGCCCTCTTAAATCATAAAGCAAAACATGGTAGCCAGAATCATAAAGCAGTACAGCTAAACTAATTTGGTCAACCATATTTTGACCATAACTATGACTAAGAACAATTAATGGAGCACCTTTTGGCCCTTGAAAAAGCCAACCATTAGCTTCGCCTCCACCCTTTAAAGACCAACTTACGTCTTGTTTAGTAATAGTTTTTCCTATTAACTCATAATCTGCTAAAGATACAGCATATTTGGTGCGAGGAGGATGAGTTAAATCTTGGATGGTTTTTACTGCTAGGGATACCATAAGTACAATAAAAGCAGCAACTACAGGCAAGACAAATTTTCCAATAGTTACAAGAACTTTTTTTTGTTGTCTGCTCAGCATTTAGATCTCCAATTTTTGTGGGGAAAATATTTAAGTTTAGATAACTTTTGACAGATTTATTTTGCTTGCCATTATATCAACTTTTCTTTGAACAAACAAAACTTCAATTGCATCCTAACACTTTTATTCTCTAACTAATCATAGCTTGCGACTATTTACTTACTGTTACTTTCTAGAATTTTATTTGCTAGGTCAAAATCTTCTGGTGAATTAATATTCTTAAAAAAGTTTTCTGCACCAGCTAAGTAAGAAAACTCCTTAAATAAAACTATTTTTGTATTTACTAAAGAAAATAACTCTCTTGGAGCATATTTAGATTGATTAATCAACTCTAAAATATGCTTTTTACAAGACTTATCATAAATTGCGCAAAGCGGTTGAACCTCTCCATTAAAATCTAATGGTACACATATTTGATAGTCTTGCTTAGACTTAATAGACTTAATTAAGAATTCTAGTAATTCTCTAGATATAAAAGGCATATCACAAGCTAAGCTTAATACATAATCATTAGACGAGTATTCAAGCGCTGAATAAATTCCAGCTAACGGGCCTAAACCCGGCCAAATATCAGCATAACACGTCACATTTAAGTCTAAATAAACCTCAGGTGTATTTGTAATAATCCCTAGCTCAGAGACTATATTAGAGAGTTCTTTTATAGGGTACTCAATTAATTTAAGCCCTGCTAATTTAAGCAATGCTTTATTTTGCCCCATACGCCGACTCTTACCACCTGCTTGTATAAACCCAGAAATAGATTGCTTGACTGTCATAAAAAAAACCGTTATTGATTTTGTAGTTAATAATTTTAGCTAAATTCTATCACTATATTTTTAATATTTTGTAAGAGGATGAGGTTTTTAATGAATGAAGAAACTGTTTTAGATATATTTACTAAACGAGAAGCCCTATTAACAGGACATTTTTTACTTAGCTCTGGGCTACATAGTAGTAAGTATTTACAGTGTGCTTTAGTTTTGCAATTTCCTGATATAGCCGAAGCTTTAGGAGAAGCTTTAGCAAAACATTTCCAAAACCAAAAAATTGATCTAGTTGTTTCACCTGCTCTTGGAGGTGTAATTGTAGGCCATGTTGTTGCTCGTGCTCTAT
The DNA here is from genome assembly GCA_016213785.1 of Acidobacteriota bacterium. Taxonomy (GTDB): domain Bacteria; phylum Acidobacteriota; class Blastocatellia; order Chloracidobacteriales; family JADJPF01; genus JADJPF01. The sequence goes on along the minus strand of JACQZQ010000011.1, from coordinate 81,028 downwards.
CTGTAAGAGCTTTATTTACCGAACGCGAACACGGCCAAATGCAACTTAGACGTGGATTTGAAATTAAAACAGGTGAAAGAGTTTTAGTCGTAGAAGATGTTATTACTACTGGGAAATCTACTAGGGAAGTTATTCAGGTAGTAGAAAACCTTGGTGGGCAAGTTGTTGGTAATGCTTCAATTATTGACCGTTCTAATGGTAGCGCGGATTTACCCTTTCCACCCATTTCACTAGCAAAATTATCTGTGCCAACCTATAGCGCCGACAGTTGCCCACTTTGTGAGCAAGCTTTACCGCTTGTTAAACCAGGAAGCCGCCAACCTCAGTCAAATATTGTAAAATAAAGGTCTACCTTAAGTGCGTAATATTAAGCTCTCTCTTGAATATGATGGAACAAATTATTGTGGTTGGCAAATTCAACCCAATGGAATAACTATTCAAGGAGTAGTTACAGAGTTTCTTAATCGTTTAGAGGGTGAACCTGTAACCTTATATGGCGCAGGAAGAACCGATGCAGGAGTACATGCCTTAAATCAGGTTGCTAGCTTTTTTACTAAAAAAACTATCCCCTGCGATAAAATCAAACGTGCAATAAATGGCAGTATTCCTCTAGATATTAGAGTTAGAGAAGTTCAAGAAATGCCACTAGATTTCCACGCTAGATTTTCTGCTAAAGGAAAAAGCTATCTCTATAAACTAGCACTAGGTGAAATAGTTAGCCCCTTTGAATACCGTTATTTTTACCATTATCCTTATAAACTTGATATAGCAAAAATTCAAATAGGAGCTAGTTTCTTAGTAGGCGAGCATGATTTTTCTGCTTTTGCTACTGCACCTGAAACACATTCTTGTGTTCGTACAATTACTAGACTTAATATTATTCAAGAACACGACCAGTTAAATTTTCAAGTTGAAGGCAATGGATTTCTACGTTATATGGTAAGAACAATTGTAGGAACATTACTAGAAGTAGGCCGAGGTAAAATCTCCTCAGATGAGATATTAGAAATTCTAGAGAGCAAAAATAGGTCTAGAGCAGGTGCAACGGCTCCTGCTTGTGGGCTAACACTTTTGAAGGTACACTACTAAAAATATATTTATAAACTGACTGCATATTAACTCATTAACCAATGCATTTAGAATAAGTTAGTATTATGATTGAGTCCATAGAATTTAAAAACTACAAAGCATTACAAAATACAACATTACCTCTTAGCCCATTTACTTTAATCGTTGGTGCAAACGGTAGTGGTAAAACCACTGCACTTAAAGCAATTAGTAGTGCCACTAACCAACAAAAAATAAACTATTCAACAACTTGTAGTTTTGGACATGAAAAAGATAATGAAATAAAAGTAAAAATAAATTTGTTCAACAAATGTGGTCTAATAACTACTTGGAAAAACGAAGGAGTTCCAAACCAAGAGTTTAATTTAGGTAAGCAGGAAAGTCTTTCTCAAGTTAAAAAAGATGAAGTATTAAAACTTCTTCGCTTTGAGTTTTTTTCTAGAATAGCTAGAGCAAAAATCTACTCATTTGATGCCAATGTTATTGCTGGTGCAGTACAATTAAACCGTAATATTGAACTTTTAGAAAATGCTAGCAATCTTGCTGTAGTACTTGACCAGCTACGAGATGAAGACCCTGATAAATTTGAACTGCTCAATGAAGAAGTAAATAGACTACTACCTGAATACGACCGTATACTATTTGATACTCCCGGATCAGGAATGAGATCCTTCCTTTTGCGAACAACTAAAGGAAAATACAAAATCCAAGCCTATGAACTATCAACGGGGACTTTATTTGCCTTAGCAATACTAACTTTAGTCTATATGCCTAATCACCCTCCTTTAATATATATTGAAGAGCCTGATCATGGTATTCATCCTAGATTGCTAAGAGATTTACAAGATGCTTTATACCGCTTAGCTTACCCAGAAAGCGTTGGAGAAACACGAGAACCAATACAAATTATTTGTACAACACACTCACCATATTTTTTAGATCTCTTTAGAGATCATACTAAAGAAGTAGTTATTGCTAGTAAAATTGACCAAAATGTTACATTTGAAAGATTATCAGAACGTTTTGACATTGATGATATTTTGCAAGAATCTAGCTTAAGTGAAGTTTGGTATAGTGGAGTTCTAGGTGGAGTTCCTATAAGATAATGAAATTAGCTGTACTAAGTGAATCACCTGTAGATGAGGCTTTTATAAGAATAATTGTTAGTAAACTTTTGGAACAACAAACAGAAAATATAGCTACTCATAGCTTACGAAGCCGTGGCTGGTCAGCCGTTTTACAAGTAACTCCTTCTATAATAAGAAATTTGTATTACAAAACAGAAGCCGAAGCACTTGCAATCTTAATTGACTCTGATGAAACACCTATACATAACAAATCCCATGAGGAAGACCAAAAATCTAGTATAGGTTGTCGTTTATGTGAGCTTTAAAAAATAATTAAAGATACTCAAGAAAAAATTAGCCTTACTACAAATAGACAAATGATAAAAATGGCTGTTGGGCTAGCTGTACCAGCTATTGAAGCATGGTATAGATGTGGATTAGATGGGCAGGTTAATGAAGCATCGTGGATTAGAGCATTAAACGAAAAAAAACTTCCTTATACCAAAGCAAAATTAAAAAAAGATGCTTATGGTTCTGATCGGGCAGGTATTGCTTTAATGACTAAGTGTGCTATTGAAGCAGCAAACCGATTAGCAAGTGATTTATCAGAAATAGAAACATTATTTCCAGATGGTTTTGGTTCATTTGCTCGTGACGTGCGTGGGTGGAAATAAAATTAAGCAACTATTAAACTTATTTTGCAAAAGTTTTTTCTAGCTATATTTCTAGTTAAATTTAAGAATACCCAGTTGGATAAGTGATTTTTCAGTAACTTGACATCGCGCTTTTGCTTTAGGCTTTGCTATAATCTACCGGCCAATTTTAACAGGGACAATAGTTAAATGTTCGATTTTGAAGGCGTTCTTGAACGCGGTTCACGGGATGAATTCCTGCTACATCAAATAAACCCAGAAAAAATGCCTCAACATATTGCCATTATTATGGATGGTAATGGCCGTTGGGCTGCTCGTCGTGGTCGTCCTCGCGTAGTAGGTCATCGCGCTGGTGTTCAAGCTGTGCGCCAAAGTGTAGAAACTGCTGCTCGCCTAAAACTTAAAGCGCTTACTCTTTATGCTTTTTCTGTAGAAAACTGGAAACGTCCCCATTTAGAAGTTGTAACTCTAATGAGTTTGCTTAAGGAGTTTTTACGCTCAGAATTAGCAGAAATTAAACGTAATAATATCCGTTTTACTACTTCTGGCCGAATTGAAGAGCTAGACCGCTCAATTCAGAAAGAAATAGCTTTTGCTAAACAACAAACAGAATCAAACACAGGAATGGTTCTAAATATCGCCTTAAACTATGGTGGGCGAAATGAAATCGTAGACGCATTTCGCCAGCTTTGCAGTGATTATCAACGTACAGGACGAAACCCCGCAGAAATCTCAGAAAATGAAATCTCCCGCTATCTTTATACTGCTGAATTACCAGACCCAGATCTGTTAATTCGTACTAGCGGAGAAATGCGAATTTCTAATTTTTTACTTTGGCAAATTGCTTACTCAGAAATCTATGTGGTTGATACACTTTGGCCTGATTTTAACCGTATTAGTCTTTTTGAGGCCATTATTGAATTTCAGAAACGTGAGCGCCGTTATGGAGGACTGGCACCTGTAGAACAGTCTGCCGCAAGGATGGCTAAATGAAACGTGTGGTTTCTGGACTTGTTTTAATCTCGCTACTTGGTTTTGCTGTTTGGAGTCAAACCCCTTATTTTTTCCTTATTCTAGCTTCTTTAGTCTTAGCTTTAGCTCTTTGGGAATTTTTTAGTTTAGCGGAAAAAGTTGGCTGTAATTGCCATAAAATCCAGGGCTATTTAGCTTCGGCTGTAATTGTTTATGGATTTTCCCAAAGCACTCAGCCTGAAAAATTTCTCCTCCCTACCCTAGCCTGCCTTCTTATTACAATGATGATAACCTCGCTTCTTGAAAGCAAAAAAGCAGAGGATTTTTCTAAAGTCCTTGGCTCTGTTGCTGCTACACTTTTAGGAGTCTGCTATGTAGTGTTACTAGCTAGTTTTCTTCTTGGAGTAAGATTTAATGCTAACCCTTATCCTAAAGCAAGCCAGTTACTTTCCTTATTTTTTCTAATTATTGTAGCCAGTGATACAGGAGCTTATTACGTAGGAAAAAACTTTGGAAAACATAAACTTGTTCCTTTAATTTCTCCAGGAAAAACAATTGAAGGTTCTGTAGGCGGAATACTAGGTTCAATTATTGCGGCTTTAGTTAGCAAGTTTACATTTTTTCCTGAATTATTACTTTCTCATGCCTTGGTTTTAGCTTTAGTGATGAATATCATTGGACAAATGGGAGATTTATTCGAGTCATTACTTAAGCGAGGTGCTGGTGCTAAAGATGCAGCATCAATAATTCCAGGGCATGGAGGCTTACTTGATAGACTTGATAGCATATTATTTAATGCTCCTCTACTTTATTATTATTTTATCTATTTTTCTTAACCTTCCATTATTAAACATCAACACTTTAACTTAAGCTAGAAAGGAAGCTATATGTCAGACCTTACTATTACTCGTTCAGATGGCACTGAGTTAAAGGCTGCTGGTTATAGGTTTGCAGCCCCAAAACCAGGAACGGCTAAATATGCGGCTAGAAAATATGGAGATTCAGAATTACCTGCAAAAGTCGATTTACGGCCATATATGACCACAATAGAAAACCAAGGTGAAACTAGTAGTTGTGTTGCTAATGCTGTAGCAGGTGCATATGAATACTTAGTCAAACGCTATAGGGGAAATAAGGCTTATGATGTAAGTCGTTTATTTATATATTATAACGCTCGTAAGCTACAAGGATGGGAAGATGAAGATGGAGGGTCAATTATTGCTGATGCAATCGAAGGTTTAAAAAAATGGGGGGCATGTTCAGAAGAAACCTGGCCTTTTGATGAAGATATTGTATTAGAAAAACCTAAAAAATCAGCTTATGAAGAAGCCAGCGGTTTTTTAGTAGAAGATGTAAAACTAATTCCTTTAACTCTTCATGATTGGAAACATGCCTTAGCAGAAGGCTATCCTATTATTTTTGGAATTTGGCTTTATGAATCATTTGACTCACACCGTAGAAAAGGTTTAGTTCCAATGCCTTCTAAAAAAGAAGTTACACGTAAAGAACACGGCGGACATGCAATGCTTTGCGTAGGCTATTCTGAGGCTGATAGAACTTTTATTGTCCGTAACTCTTGGGGTGATGAGTGGGGAGATAAAGGCTACTGCTATATTCCTTATGATTACCTAATTAATGAAAAATTTAATGATGCAGATAGCTGGATTATCAAACAGTTAGATAATTTTCCTGATGGAGATGGTTCTGAAAATTGGGGGGAAGAAGAAAGCGTTATAGAAGAATCTGATTCTGATTTCGCCAAAATGACAGATGAAGAATATACAGATATGTTAGATGCTATGGGAAAATACGCTGTAGAGTACCGTATAGCACTAGTATTAATGCGAGCTTTTGGAATTAACAAATCTGTTAGCCAAGAAAAATTACAAGAACTTACTACTTCACTAGATAAATTACTTACACAGCTTAATATTGCTGTAAATGCTGAAAAACTAGTAATGAATTGTTTAAATAATGTTGAAAATGACGAATTAATTCGTGAGTCTATCGGTCTACTCGCCAAATATCTTTCACAAACTATTTTAAGTCAACTTAGCGCAGGCACTTTAATCTCTCAACTAGGACTAAGTGAGTCTACTCAAGATATGATTAAATATGGCTTAAATGAATTAGGTGGAAATACTTTAATTTCACAAGCTGTAGACTGGTTAGGATCTATGTTTTCTGATTCTGTCATAAATAAAGCTTCTCAAACATCTAGCCAAACTCCAGACTCAGACTCAAGCTCTGATGAAAATGAATCAAGCGATGAAAACAGTATTAGTAGTTCTTCAGCAAGTTCTGATGAAAATGAAAATTATGATGAGGACGACGAGGACGAGGATGACGACGATGGCGACGACGATGGCGAGGATTATGACGAGGATGAGGATGATGGTGATGATGACGATGGTGATGACGACGAGGATGAGGATTATGGTGATGACGACGAGGATGAGGATGACGAGGACGAGGATTATGACGAGGATGAGGATGACGAGGACGAGGATTATGAGGATGACGACGAGGATGAGGATGACGACGAGGATGAGGATGACGAGGACGAGGATTATGACGACGACGACGAGGACGACGGCGATGAGGACGACGATGACGGCGACGAGGATGAGGATGACGACGAGGACGATGACGGCGATGATGACGATGGCGAGGATGATGACGATGATGATGGTGATGACGAGGACGACGATGACGGCGATGATGATGACGACGATGGTGATGAAGAACAAGACGAGGAAGAAGATACTAGCAAAAAGAAGAAAAAACGATAAATCTCTTATATTTTCAAGTTTTTATTGGTCGATCAAATAAGGCTTTTTTTAAGTTAAGCACTTTTTAAAATCTTCAGGGAGATTGCTAATAAGAGTAATCTCCTTTTTAGTTATTGGGTGAAAAAAAACTAGTTTGTAAGCATGTAACATCATTCTAGGTATATGGTTAGCCGTTTTTCCCCCATAAAGCGAGTCTCCAATTATTGGCATTGCTTCTTCAGATAAATGTACTCGAATTTGATGAGTCCTACCAGTTTTTGGCCTAGCTTCTATTAAAAGAACATTTTTATGTGTTTCTAAGAGAGAAAACTCTGTATGAGCAAAATCGCCTCCCTGATTTACTGAAGTGTATTTTGCTTGTTTACCTTTATTTGCTCTAATGCGCCCTAAATGATTTTTTACTATCCAATTATTTAAAGGTAAGTTTTCTTTTGGACGGCTAACAATGGCTTGGTAAGTTTTATAGATCTGATGCTCAGTAAAGGCTTGAGCTAGCCCTTTATTCGCCAAAGGATCTTTAGTAAAGAGAATTACGCCTGAAGTATCGCGATCTAGCCGTTGATGAATGCCTAGGTAAGGTTCATTAATCTTATCTCGTTTAGCAAGAAACTGTTTAAGAGATTCATATAGGTTATTTCTTGCTTCATCTATAGTAGCTTGAGTAGGCAAGCCTGAAGGTTTATTAACAGCTATTAAAAACTCATCTTCAAAAAGAATCCGTTCTGCTGACATAGTAAAACTCTTATCCTTTGTTGAAGAATCCGCTTCTTTTAGCTTAGCAAGGTCAATATAAACCTCAACCTGAGCATTAGCAATCAAAGTTTTTGAAGCAATACGAACTCGGTTTCTATTTAAGTAAACTGCTCCTGCAACAATCAGCTTACGTATTTTAGCTTTTGAAAGCGTTTCTCCTAAAGCAGACGGAATTAAAGTTGCTAAAAATTGGTCTAAACGGCTATTAGCCATATCTTTAGCAACAATGAAAGATAATTTACGTAGTCCCATAGCAAATTTAAGGTTTTAGGTTTGATAAATATAAATTTGGGTTTGAGCCTAAATCTATATTTATCAATTTTATACATACTTCTTAAAAATGCACTGTAGGTTTTGCTGCAAAGGTTGAAAATGTTCCGTTTTTGCCTTCGATCTTATTAATTCTATAGTCAATGCCTAAAGAAAACTTAGGACTAATACGAAACTCTAAACCTCCTCCAGCATTTAACCCAAACCTAAAATCGCCTTGCCCAGCAGAAAGCCCCCTTGAACGAAGTTCAGGAGCAATAGGTGCAAGCCCACCTACTTGTGCTCCATTAAGTAAAGCATTTAATAGGCTACCTAAAGCAGGGTTATTAACAAACTTATTAGCATCAAAATCTACTAGCTTTTGGCTACTTAGCCCCACATATGTACCTAAGCCAACTATTACATAAGGACGAATATTATGTTTATCTAAAGATAATGAAGTATATTTAAAGCTTGCTGGTACAACAGTTAATATAGTTAACCGTTCCCGAACTTTGTTAGTTACAGGTAAAGGAGAGAGCAAATTATTAACTCCTGGAGGGTTTCCTAATGCAGTATTTATAGCGCTATTGACTAAAGCAATAACTCCTGAGGTACTTTGTTGTGTAGAAACTGTTCTTTGTGCTCCAATCATAATTTCATAAGAAATCTTTCCTCCAAACATTCTTTTTAATGGGAGATCAATAAACCCACCAGCAAAAAATCCTTCGTTTGTCTTAAATGGATTTTGACTTCCGCCTATTAAAAGCCCAACCTCAGCACCAATATGACCAAGCCCAGGTAATAGTTCATTAGCTGCACGAGCTTCTGCTGGTGCAGGTCTAATTCTAGGTGCAGGAATATTGATTGGTGTAGCATTAGGACTAGTGTTATTAGCTACAGAAGCATTATTAGGATAGTTATTATAAACAGACTCTTTTTTACTTACACTTACAAGCAAGGCTTCTAGCTTTTGAACTTGTTCCTTTAGAGCATCTATTTCCAGTTGTTGTGTTCTAAGTTGAAGGCTCATTGCTTCTAGTGAGGAATTGTTAGAAGCTTCTTTAGTACTATCTGTTGAGTTAGTTGGATTAACTGGATTAATTGAGTTAGTTAGATTAGTTGAGTTAGTTGAATTAGTTGAATTAGTTGAATTAGTTGAATTAGTAGTAATGTTTTTAGCGATACTACTATCATTAGCTAGCATTTGTGAGGTTGACTGACTATAAACAAAGCTTGGGCTTAAAATAGCAAAAAGTACTGTTATAAATAAAACAGTAGGTTTTATCATAATCCATTCTCCTTATCGAATTTGGGGATATTTACACAGATATGCCTAACAAATCTTTATTGGCAAAATATGTACCAAGTAAAAAACTAAAAATTGATCAGACTAGATAAATAGCTGAACAAAATGACTTTAGCGTAAAAAGATTTTTGATTTTGTTAAAAAATAAAATGAAGAAATTTTAATAAAGAAATTTTTGAGGATTATTTCCCGCTTAGATGTGGAAATTTTTAGGCCATAAACAAAGCTAAAATATAAATTACAAGATTTTAATAAAAGCTTTGGCAATAGCCTATAACTCTGTTTTTCATAGCTGTTAAAACCCTATAAACCTTCCCGTCTTTATTGCAGCAAAATGATTGACAGTCTTTGATTAAGAATCATAAAATCATTTTTACTTTCCAAAAAATTTATTACTCTTTTGTAAAAGGCCAAATATGCAACAAAATTTACTTGAAAACCCTAGCGCTTTCTTAAGGCTAAATACTAAATTACTATTAAAATTTTCTTTAGTATTAGCTTTTCTTATTTATAGTAGTTCTTTAACTTATGGACAACAGCGGCCTTTATTAACAGAAGATGTTGATATAATCGAGCCTGGAAGTATTCGTACTCAAATTGGTGTAGAGTTACTGCAAAAACAAAAATTTAGTGTTTCTGGTTTAGAAGGTGATCTAAGTAGAATAGGGGTTATTGGTTTTACTTTTGGTTTATCTCCTAATGTTCAGTTTGAAGTAGAAGGAACGCTACAAAATTATTTAAGTATTGATAGAATGGGGCCAAGTAAAATTCCCCTACAATTAGCTCCTGGAGCACTTTCTACCAATGATGTTGGTGATTTTACTCTAGCAACTAAAATTAAAATAAGAAATGAAACCGAACGTCTTCCTGCAATAGGTTTTCGTTTTGGAGTTCAATTGCCAAACACTAATCAAGCAAAAGGGCTAGGATTAAATACTACTAACTTTTTTGCAAGTGTTTTAGTAGGAAAGAAATTTTTTGATAAACGCCTTAATGTATTTGGAAATCTAGGTTTAGCAATTTTACCAGCGCCGTTAGAAATTTTTTCACAAAATGATGTAACAACTTATGGTGTTGCTGGTATTTATAAAGTCAACCCAAGATTAAATTTAGTTGGAGAGGTTTCTGGGCGCTTTAGCAGTCGTAAAGCTCAGCTAGGAACCGAAGATATAAGTGAAGCCCGCTTTGGTGTACAACTAATGGCGGCAGGTTTGCGCTTTGATTTAGCTGGGACAAAAGGTTTAACTAAATTTAGCCCCCGTAGTGGTATAATCTTTGGTCTTACTAAAGATATTAAATCTTTTACTCCTGCACAGTAAATCTAACTAAGGTATAAGGTTATGGAAATTAGCGATATACTTGTTCCAATTGATGCATCTGCTCCTTCATTAAAACCTTTAGAATATGCTCTTTCAATGGTTTCATCCGAAGGTGAAATTTATCTTTTACATGTAATTGATAGTGATTTTCTAGAAAAAATTGAGCAAAACGAGCTTAGCACTAAAGAAGTAGTTATAGAAAAACTACGCCAACGTGCTGAAGATGCTTTAGATAAAATAATTTCTGAGCATAGTGACTCAGACAAAAAGCTTAATAAAATGGTAGTAATTGGCATTCCTTTTGTTGAAATACTACGTATTGCAAATGATCTAGATTTTTCCTTAATTGTTATGGGTATTCGTGGTAAACCCAATCCATTAAAGGAGATTTTCTTTGGTAGCACTGTAGATAGAGTTTTGCGTGCTACTCGTATTCCTGTTGTTTGTGTACCACTATAGACTTACACCTAATTGTTCCAGATGTGTTCTTGAGTATAAATGTAGAAGGGCGTTCTAGGTTCTGAGAAAAAGAGCATTGTTCTTATTTTGTTTGGGAGTTTGGTCTAGCCCCTGATTCTTTATAAAGTTTGTTTTGAAATTCTGGCATTACTGAAACCTTAAGTAGTCTTCTAGAGTATCAAAATCCTCTAGAATAGCTTTGCTCTCTGTTGGGACTAAGAGAGTTTCTGATAAATATTTTCTAGTTATTTGATTTAATCCTAAATCTAGCCTTAGATCTAAAATTTCCTTTTTAAGAAGAGAGTCTATAATAATTGGGTGGCCTGATTTGCCTTTATAGCTTGGCTTTACTATTAAAGTTTGAGTTCTATAATAATTTTCTATTAACTCATTAATAACTTCTTTAGGAATATGAGGTTGGTCAACTAAAGCAATTAAAAAAGCTTTTGTATTATCAGGTGCTAGCCTTATTCCTGTTTGAATAGAGCTAGTCATTCCTTGTAAATAGTTTTCATTAATAGCAATTTTTATATTATTAAAATAAGGTTCTTTGCTTAAATGTTCTATTACTTCAATAGAACGATGGCCTAAAACTACAGCCAAATTATTAATATTAGAAGCAAGTAAGCTAGTAATAGCACTAGTGATAAAAGTCTTATCTCTAAAAGGCAATAACTGCTTAAACTTCCCCATTCGGCGTGATAAGCCTGCTGCAAGTAGTATCGCAGAAATCATAATTTATATTATAATCCCTCACTTTGATGTCTTATTAACTTACTTAAAATAACCAAAAGGACAATTAAATGGTAGCCCCTGATATGGAAAAAATTGTCTCGTTATCTAAACGACGAGGCTTTATCTTTCAAAGCAGTGAAGTTTATGGTGGAATAGGTTCAACTTGGGATTATGGGCCACTTGGAGTTGAATTAAAAAATAATGTTAAGCGTGCTTGGTGGCGCAGTGTAGTCTATGATCGTGAAGATATGGAAGGGCTTGATGCTGCAATACTGATGAATAGACTAGTTTGGCGTTATTCAGGACATGAAGCAACATTTTCTGATCCACTTGTTGATTGTAAACAATGTAAAAAGCGGTTTCGTTCTGACCATATACAGGGCAAAACTTGTCCAGAATGTACAGGAGAATTAACCGAACCTAGAAGTTTTAACTTAATGTTTCAAACTTATGTAGGGCCAGTACAAGATGATTCAGGACTTGCTTATTTAAGACCAGAAACGGCTCAAGGTATTTTTGTTAACTTTATGAATGTTCAACAAACTATGCGTCGTAAATTACCTTTTGGTGTTGCTCAAATTGGTAAGTCTTTTCGTAATGAAATTACCCCAGGAAATTTTACTTTCCGTACTCGTGAATTTGAGCAAATGGAAATAGAATATTACTGTAAACCGCCTAAGTATCTTCAATCAGGTGAAAAAGATGATGTTCAACTCCATCAAGAATGGATAGATCAGCGTTTTAGCTGGTATGTTCGTTTAGGAATAGACCCAAGTCGTCTACAAAAACGCCAACAAGAAACAGCAGAGCTAGCCCATTATGCAAAAGCTACTACGGATATAGAGTATCTTTTTCCAGGCTCTTTAGGCTGGAGTGAGCTAGAAGGTATAGCTAATCGTCAGGATTATGATTTATCCGCTCATAGTAAAGATATTGCTGAAGCAGATTTAGAAAGACTTAAACTATCAAAAAATACTGATAGTGTACAAAAACTAGATTATTTTGATGAACAATATACTGACCCAGAAACCAATAAAAAAGGTGTTAGATATGTTCCTTATGTAATTGAGCCTTCAGCAGGCGCAGACCGTGCAACGCTAGCTTTTTTATGTGAAGCTTATAATGAAGAGCTAGTAAGCGAGCCTAAGGAATCTGACTTGACTCAGCTTAGAGAAACTTGTGCAGCAGCAGCAAAGAATTTAGAAAAGAAAGTTGCTGAGGCAGAAAAACAAAGAGCTAAAGGAGCAGATCTAAAAGCTGAAGGGCCATCACTAGAACAATTAAAATCTATAAGCGACGCTTTAGCTAATGCTGTAGCAGGATTACCCCAAACTCTACTTGCCTTTGAAGATGTTTGTAATATGCAAGGGGCAGAGCGCTTAGATGTACTTAAGAAAGTTCGTCCGATAGCAGCTAAACTATGTGATGAATTTACTAGAGTAGTATTAAAGCTACATCCACAGCTTGCACCAATTAAAGTAGCGGTTTTCCCGTTAAAGAAAAATGAGCCTAGGATAGTTGAAGTTGCTAAAAAAATCAGACAAGACTTACAACCATTTTTAAGAGTAGTTTATGATGATACAGCAGGCATAGGAAAACTTTACCGAAGACAAGATGAAATTGGTACACCTTTTTGTCTTACTGTTGATTTTCAGTCTTTAGATGATAGTACTGTAACAGTGCGTGACCGTGACACAATGCAACAAGAACGAGTGGCTATTGCTGAGCTAGCGACTCATTTGTGTAAAAAAATAGGTTTAAGTATCTTTTAGTATTAATTTTAAGTAAGAAATATGTTCTAAAAACTAGGTGGAGGAAAAAATGAAACGACGTAGATATACAGCATTTTTAGTACTTTCAATTATGATGTTAGTTTTTACTTGGGCTTGTGGTGGTGGTGAAAATGCCGGAGGTGGAGCATCTCCAGCAGCTAGTCCAGCAGCTAATCCAGAAACAACTCCAGCAGCAACTCCAGCAGCTAACACTGCTACCACGTCTGCTGAAGGTGGTAGTGATACAAGCGCAGCAGCTAAAGGTGTTTCTATAGAAGACGCTCAAAAACTTTATTTAGGCCGTTGTAAAGCCTGTCATGGCGAAGATGGAAAAGGGATTAAGGCTGTAGCCCCTGAAGTACCAGACTTTACTGATGCGGCATGGCATGCTAAAGAAGAAGATAAAGAATTATATGATGCTATTGCTAATGGCAAAGGCACAGGTAAAGGTGCAATGCCTAAATGGAGCAGTCTACTTAAGCCTGAGGAAATACAAGGCTTAGTAGGATATGTAAGAAGCCTTAAGAAATAATTAAAGACTAAATCAACCCTTTGCTTAACAACTTAGGTCAACATAGGTTTTATATGAAGTTAGCTTTTAACCATTCAGAAAAAGCAATGGGATTAATTCAAAGAATTTGCGCGGCTATTGAAAAAGAAAATGGTCGCGCATTTTTAGTTGGTGGTCTTGTTCGTGATCAAGCTATGGTAGAGCTAAATTTAATTTCTAAAGCAGATCTAGCTCCAGCAAGAGATTTTGATATAGAAGCCTATCAAATAACAGCAGAAAAACTTCACACCCTACTCTCTAGTTTTGGACGTGTTGATACAGTAGGAGAGGCTTTTACTGTCTATAAACTAGGCTTTGGACGAGGAAAAGACCGTATAGAATTAGATGTTAGTCTACCTCGTCGTGAATCTAAAACAGGTAAAGGTCATCGTGGTTTTACTGTAACTGGCGATCCTTCTATGACAATTGAAGAAGCCGCTAGACGACGAGATTTTACAATTAATGCAATAATGTGTAATCCACTTACAGGTGAAATTCTAGACCCCTATCAAGGTATTGAAGATCTTAAAACACGGTCTTTAAGAGTAGTTGATCCTAAGACCTTTATTGAAGACTCTTTAAGGGTACTTAGAGCAATGCAATTTGCTGCCCGTTTTGAGTTTACAGTGACAGAAGATACTAAAGCTTTATGTCAAACAATTGATCTTAAAGACCTTCCTTGTGAAAGAATTTTAGCAGAAATAGAAAAATTACTCCTTAGAGCTAAAAAGCCCTCTATTGGCTGGCAAGTAGGCTTAGAAATGGGAGTTATTGATCAGCTTTTTCCAGAGCTAAAAGCACTTGTTGGTTGTCCACAAGAAAAAGACTGGCATCCTGAAGGGGATGTTTGGGTACATACACTTCAAGCAATTGATGAAGCGACTTTGTTAATTAATGACCTGCCTAAAGCACAAAAAATAACGGTAATGCTTGCAGTACTTTTTCATGATCTTGGCAAACCTTCTACTACAAAAGAGATAGATGGAAGAATACGTTCTCTAGCACATGAAGAAGCTGGAGTTAAGCCTACAGAAAAAATGCTTGATCGGCTTAATATTCATACAATAGATAGTTATCATGTCCGTGAGCAAGTAATTGCACTAGTAGCAAATCACCTTAAACCAGGCCAATTTTACAAACAACGTGATACGATTACAGATGGAGCATTTAGACGTTTAGCACGTAAGTGCGAAATGGATTTACTTTACTTAGTAGCAAAAGCCGATTCTTTAGGCCGTCATGCCATAGATGCCCCTGAACCAAATGCAGAAGCACAAGAATGGTTTAGAGAGCGTGTATTAAGTTTAGGAGTTGAAAAATCTGCACCTGAAGCACTTTTACTTGGAAGACACCTTTTAGAACTAGGGCTAAAACCTGGACGGCAAATAGGAGAAATTACTCGTGCTGTTTATGAATTACAACTAGATGGCAAGGTAACAAATTTAGCAGAAGCTATTAATGTTGCTAAAGATTTTATTTCCAAAATGGCTTAAGAAAATTAAAACTTATGAAATTTACTAAATATGCTAAATGGTCAGGAATTGATTGGTCAGATCTAAGCTTAGATGAGCTTTTGGATAAATTAACAGAGTTTTTTCTTCAAAGTGGTTTTCAAAACTCTCCTCGCCGCCGTAGAAACCCTAATCCATCTCAAGATCAAACTCTAAACGACCTTCAACAAGCTATTAGTCAAGCCCTACTCCAAGGGCTACTTTCAGACCTAGAACTAAAACAACTCCAAGATGAAAATGGAAATATTCGTGAGGAAATTCTAGCAGAACTTCTAGATCGTCTAATTGAGCGCTTAATGAAAGAGGGCTATATCACGGTTGAAGACGAAGAAACGGCTCAAGCTATACGTCAACAAATGGCAAAACAAGGTAAGCTAGACCCTGAATGGGCTAAAGGGGTAAAGTTTAAACTAACTGATAAAGGGCTTGATTTTCTTGGGTTTAAGGCACTAAGAGATTTAATGGGAAGCCTAGGACGTAGTAGCATTGGCCGTCATGACACTATACATCTATCAACTAGCGTAGAAGCTAATCAAGCCTCAAAAGCTTATGAATTTGGAGATACATTAAATCTAGATGTTAATGCCACGCTACTTTCAGCAATTAAACGTGAAGGTCTAGGAACACCTCTTAATTTAGAATATAGAGATTTAATGGTACATCAATCAGAATACTATAGTTCTTGTGCTACGGTTGTAATGTTAGATTGTAGCCATTCAATGATTTTATATGGAGAAGACCGCTTTACACCTGCAAAACGAGTAGCCATAGCTCTAGCTCATTTAATTCGCACTCAATATCCAGGTGATAGCATAAAATTTGTACTCTTTCATGACGCAGCGGAAGAAGTTGCTTTTTCTAAATTAGCTCAAGTTCAGGTTGGGCCTTATCATACAAATACTCTAGAAGGTCTAAGGCTTTCTAGACGCTTACTTGCGGCTCAGCAAAAGGAAATGAAGCAAATTATAATGATTACGGATGGTAAGCCTTCAGCAATGTTTATGGAAGGTGTAAGTGGAAATCGTTCTAAAGAAGCTTTTTATTATGCTGAACAAACAAATAGCGGACGCTACCTCTATAAAAATCCTATGGGACTAGACCCATTAATTATCCAGGAAACTCTAAAGGAAGTGGCAATTTGCCGCAAATCAGGCATTTTAATTAATACTTTTATGTTAACTGATGATTATTACCTAGTAGATTTTGTAAAAAAGGTTACAGAAATTGCTAGAGGTAAAGCTTATTTTACTAGTGTAGTAAACTTAGGACATTATGTGTTATATGATTTTATAAAGAAAAAAACTAGAAAAGTTCACTAAAAGCATGAAAGAAATTCGTATTCTACAAACAGGACAAATCCTAGAAAATGCAATAAATATTGAAATGGGAAAGCTTGATCCAGAAAATTTATGTTTTGATAGGCTAGCAGAATACTCTAAATATGCTTTTCGTTCAGCAGCTAAACAATTTGCTGAAGCAATTGTTTTAGGGCTACAAATTCCAAACATCTTTGTTACCTCTCATATTGAGCATGCTTGTAATGTTTTTTCTTGTGCAATATTTCTAGATCCAAGCCTGGTAAAAAACCCTAAGTTTACTATGTTACTAGATGTAGTTGATAAATTAGACACATTTGGCCCGGCTTATCCTGTTCCTGAGATGGTGTCTACACAAATTCGTGCTTTAATGGCACCTGTTTGGAAATTTCGTAATGAAGGAAGACTTTATTCTTTATCACCTGATGAAATTGCATCTTTACTTCGTAGCGCTGCACAACAAATAGTAGACTATTGTAATAACAATATTAATTTAGTTTTAGAAAAGGAAATACCTAGAAATTTTCAAATTATTGCAGAAGAACAATCAGCCATAATGGTAGAGAGTTCTAGCTTTATTTTTGATTTACTATATAAGAAAAATTACCGTATTTGTATTGTTTATAGAAAATTAAATGAAGGATATAAATATGATATAGCTAAACAATCAGAGTTTGTTCGTTTTGATATACCAGCTTTTATTGGGCAATTAAACCAACTTGAAGCAGGATGGGTTTCTACTTCTACCACAGGACATTCCCCTAGAATTAATCATAGTCAGCTTGAGCCTCAAGAAGTTTGGTTAGAAGTGCTTAAAATATTAGAAGAAGGTAAATAAGCTAAAAATACTTAGGTAACACTAGAAAGGCGTTTTGTTACATCTAAGTAATTTGAATCTATTTTTACAATTTCTTGATAAAGGTCTAAGGCTTTTTTCTGTTCTCCTAATTCTTCATAAACTCCAGCTAATTCATAAAAAAGCTCTAAGCGCTCAGACTCTTGATACTCTTTGGTGTCTAAGGCTTTTCTTAGCCAAATAAGAGCAGGTCGAGGCATTTCTTTTAGGCGAAAACATTTCCCTAAAAGCATACAGCATCTAAATATTTTTGGACTTGCGCCTAAAGGTTGAATGCTTCGATAAGCATTTTGAAATTCTTCAATAGCATCATCAAAAAGCTCTATATCAAAATAAGCTTGTCCAATATTAAAGTGGCTAGAAAATTCTTCATTTGCATCTTCTTGAGGGGTTGTTTCTACTTCCGCTTCATCAAGAAGTGACCTTAACCCATTTTGGACTGCTGCTATTTCTGCGGCTGCTGAGTCTACTTGATTAACTATATTTTCTACTTCTTCATCATCAGTAATTGTTTGATAAAGCTCTATGGGCATTTCACTAAATGCTACTTCTTCATTATTTTGATTACTAGATAAATCTTCTAAGCTATTAGAACTGGTAAGTTTAGCATTATCTGTTACTAAGCTCTTAAAATCCATTTCTACCTCTGGTTCTACTGCTACAATATCTTGTAAAGAAGGAAGTTCTGCTGTATTTGGAACCTGAAAGACCTTTTCACTAAGATTCATATCATTTATTAGAGGTACTTTCTTTAGTGTTTCCTTAATAGTATCTTTAGGAAGTTCTGTAGCCATAAAGGGGACTTGAATTCCTTGGCTAGCATTTTTTATTTCTAGAGTAGCCATTTTTTCAAGTCTTTCAGAAATTAAAGGATGGGCAGGAAAAACCGCTTCTAATTTTTCTAAAGTACTAAAAGCAACATCTAAAAAGCCTTGTTCAATATAAAAGTCTACACTTTCTAGTTGTTCTTTTAGTATTGCGTTTTTTTCAAATCCCGCAGTAGAGGAGTTAGGATCAAGTTTTACTTCAAAAGAAGGTAAATTAGGCTCAAAAATCGAAGGTTCTTCATTTTTTACTTTAGCATGTGGTTGGTAAGAGTTAGTTTGAGTAATTATTTCTTCTTCTAGAATTCTATCTTCATTAACTTCTATAACTTCGATATTTATTGGAGCATTATAAGGATTAGTTTGAGCAACTATTTCTTCTGAAAAAGTTTCATTAAGTGGTTCTATTTCAGGACTTGATGAATCTTCTATTAAAGAAATATCATCATAGAGGTCTGAAAGCTGAATAGGGATATTAGGTAGTTTTCGAGTAGGAGCATAGACGGATTCATCATTTCCAGGAGAACCCGCAGAATCACTTAGCGTTGTTAAAAAAGGTTTAGGTTTGTTTTTTGAAAAATTACTACTCATAAAACTATTTATAAGGCTATTTGCTTAGGTCTAAGATAAAAATTAATTTTGCTGCTGAGCACGTCTACTACGTAATCTATCTAGAGCTTGTTTTAAGCTAATTCTCATACGTTCTAAAGCTTCGGCTAATTGACCTATTTCATCATCGCTCTTAATTTGTATAGACTCATCTAGTTTACCTAAGCTGATATTATTAGAAGCTTCTGTAAGCTCAATTATTGGTTTAGTTAATTTTTGTGCAGCAAAAATTGCAACACCTATTGCACCTAAAATAAATACTAAAACTATTAGAACAATAATTAAGAGAACTTTATTAAGTACAGCATTAAACCAGCTTTGTTTAACTTGAACACCTACGCGACCAATTACTTGATTACTACTATCTTTTATTGGAACATAAGCGCTTTTATAAGCTTCATCACTAAAATTTTCTATTGATGTTTTAGGAGCATCGCTAGCCGCTACAGAAGTACGTTTTCCTAAAGCGCCATTTTGTGGAATAGGAATATTAGTAGAAACAATTACATCATTTAATGTAACCGATGCTCCAGCAGCATTAGGTAAAGAAGGGTAGAGTTTGGTTTTAATATCTTCAATAACAGCACGATCCTGAGGAGCATTATTAACTAGTAGACCTGCTAGAACAATGCCTAAAAGTCTTCCACTATTATTAGTAATAGGAGCAGCCGCTTCTATTACTAAACCATCTGTAATTGAGCGACCTTCGGCTTTTATTTCTGCACGTTTAGCAAGCTCTTCACCACCAAGTAAATTTATTTTTTCAGCTGATTCTTTTACAGAACTAGATTGGGCATAGGTTCGGCTTGCAGTAACAGCATTTTGTACAGAAACTATTAAAGGGTTATCCCCAACAGATCCATTTGCACTACCTTGAGCTTGTCTAGCAATAATATTACCTTTGCTATCGGTAAGAACAATAAAATCAATATTTCCTGCCTGTTGAGCAGCATTTAGTACTCCTGCTAAGCGTTTAGTACCTTCTTCTTGAACTCTACCAGTTGCACTTTTAGGGTCAGTACTTGTTGAAGTAGGCGCTTGGGTTAGATCAAAAAGCCCTTGAGCGCTTATAGATTGAGCAGAATTTTGAACAATTTGGACAATAAGCAGTTCCCGATTTTTATAAAGTTGTTCAGCAACACGAGCATCTTTTTCCATAGACTGTGCAGACTGATCATCAATGCTACTTTTAACTATGTAGCCAATAATTAGGGCAGAAAAAAGCAAAGGGACAAAAACTAGTAGGGCTGAAAAAATCATTAATTTCTGCTTAATCATTAGTTTCATGTTAGTTTTAGCGTGGAGATTTTAGAAAAACTCCCCACATCTCCTTTTATTAGACTTATAAAAATAGAGAAATCTTCAGATTCTTTAACTTAAAACTCTTTTAGAAAAGCTGTTTCATTATTTCTAACATTGATTCTTGAAAACGAACACGGCGGTCGCTATCAGGGATTTCCTCTGCTAGTCTTTCAATAAAAGATGGAACCATATCCCTAGGTAAATTGCTACGGCTAAATCCTAGCATTTCAGCACAATCATCAATAACAATTGGTCCCATAGGGCCTATGGCTAGAGTTAGATCTCTTTCTACTTGATCTAGAATAGCTTCATCTACAGCTTCTATATAAGATTGTTGTGAGGAAGCTTCACCAGCCGATTCAATTAAACCAAGGTCAAATAAACGTACTAGAATGCGTGAAGCTTGTAGCTCTCCTAATTGGGTAGCGTCAGCAACTTCCCCAACATTTTTTTCACCATCTACTTCACGCAGTACTGCCCAATCCTCTGATCGAAGAGAAAATTCTTTAGTTGGACGAGAGGAGAGTTTAAATAGTGTATTGCGTGAAGGAATAACACGACGAACACTTTCCCAATCAGCAGCATAAGTAACGCTTTCGCCTAGTATTTCTTCTGTAGTTAGCATTGTAGTCTGTTCATCTGTCATTTCGCCACTACGAAAACGAAATGTTCCATCTATCCAAGAAAAAAGTGCATAGATAGCTTCCTCACCTATGTATTCTTCATAAAGGGCATGAGTAGCTTGGCCGCTAACAAAATAAATTTCACCAAAATGCCCATCTTCGTGTTCAAGCTCTAACAAGCCAGTACGATTACTAGCGTGTAAGAGTCGTAAGATATCAAGAAGTTTAAATTGCGATAAATTTCCAGAAAATGCATCTGACATGATATTTAAATCTCACCTTGTAGTTTATGCTGCTAAGAATTTTCAACCACGACTTATTGCTTCTACAAACTGCCAGCTAGTTTCATCCATACGATCTCGGGTAAGCAAATTCTGTGGATAAACCCTAACATTAATCCTTAAATCTCTTACAGATTTATCTAGTTTAAGCTTACTTAAAGCTACTTTTACTGTCATACGTAGAGTAGGTAAATTTACATTTGCGCTACTTAGAATTAGTAAAAATACCTCTTGTGCGCCATAAGGAGTATCTATTAATAAGTCTAGATTAATAAAAGCTGAAAGTCTGCCTTCAGAATAAAGCATAGTCACTTCTTCAGAGCGACCTCGAACATATTCGGCTGTTGCTATTAACTGTACTATACAAGTACCTAATTGATTAGATATTTGTGCATTAGGAGTAAATACTCCTGCTGAGAGTAAGAATTCTCCTCGAAAATTTACTAGTGCAGCAGTTTTTACGCCTTGGATACGTAACATATCTTGTAGGAAGATTTCATGTGCTTTACCCACAGTCTAGTTCCTCTCTTTAGAAAATTATTCTATTGTTATAAGTTCAGCTAAAGCTGAAGAAATTGAAAAAACTTCAAATTCTCTTTGTTTTAACTGTTCCAAGCGTAGTAATGCCCCTATTATTCTTTCTCTTAGTTGAGAATTTGGTGACATACGAACCAATTCATCTAAAGTATATTTAAGGGCTTTAGTTAAACCATTTATTAAAAGAGCTTTTGGTATAAGGGTTGTGAGATGGATTTTACCATCTTGATAAGAAAAATCTTCTGCAAAAGGATCAAAAACTGGATATTCTTCAGTAATTTTTAGTAATCCGCTTCGAAAAGCAACTGGAAAATTAGCTTCTTTACTAACTAAGAGAGAAACTCTTTCTACAATTTGAATAATTTCTGTCATTATACCTAATATTGTCTGATAGTCTTCATCAATAGGCGATAGTTCTTCTGATTTTTTTTGAGAAAGATCTTCTTTGTTATCTACTGGTAATTCTTTTTCTGATGGAGTTTCATTTACGTCTTGAGATTCTACTTCTTTTATTT
Source organism: Acidobacteriota bacterium (assembly GCA_016213785.1). Lineage (GTDB taxonomy): Bacteria > Acidobacteriota > Blastocatellia > Chloracidobacteriales > JADJPF01 > JADJPF01. The sequence goes on along the minus strand of JACQZQ010000011.1, from coordinate 58,956 downwards.
CTTCTTCTAATTCTGTTGGTTCTAGTGTTTGTGCTACTCCTGCTACTTCTACTGATTCTGCTATCCCTACTTCTTTACTAGTAATTTCTACTATTTCTACTATTTCTTTTTGATCTATTTGAACTAGAGGTTCTTCGTTAATTTTTGGTGATAGTTTAGTTATTGTTGAGCTTACTTCAGGGAAAGATAAAACATTATCTGATTGTGGATTAATAACTATTTTAGCGCAACGATAAACATGAAAAGTGGCTGATTTTTCTAAAACAAGACTTAAAACCTTTTCATAAGCTGCTAAGCCTTCAATAACCTCACCTGAAGCTAATGATAGCACTCCATCGACTTCTCCATCAATTACATAGATTACTCCATCGCCAAAATCACTAAATTCAACTTCAATATAGAATCTTAAAGAATCTTGTTGCTTAAGTTTTTCTACTAATTTTTTTAAGTCTGTAAAATCGCTATCTAGTGCTTGATAAACTATTTCTCCTTCAATACGGCCTGCAATAGCTTCAATGGTTTTATATGTATGAGAGTAGACAGATATTTTTCCATCAGGAGAACTAGATCTAAGTAATATTGCATCTATAGCTTCTTCACCACGTCTAAGCCGGTCTAAGCTTTCATCAACAGCATTAAGTATTATTCCATTTGCTAAAAAAATATTGCCTTTACTATGAGGAAAAACAGCTTGTAAGTAGCCTGTAAAGCTATCAATTTGAAGATCAGCCAACAATGCAGTGGCGTTTAGGTAAGAGGTTTTAAGGTTTTCATGGACTGGCTTTCCTTTAGGAATGTGCATAAGAGCTTAATCTGCGCAACAACTTAAGCGCTACCTTTAGAATTGTGTTAGAGGACCGGACACGCCTGTCCCAGTAGGGCCGCGCCTCATTTGAATCTTACGGAAAGCGCGCTCAATATATGGGTTTATCGTTTCATAACGTACAGCGCTACCACATTCAATAGCAGCTAAAAAGTCTTCTTGATCAAAAATAATTAATTTCTTTTGACCAGAGATAATAGCTATACGCTTCATCATTCCTATACGAGCAGGAATAGCTGCAAGTCCGCCATGATAGACGGTAAAAGCAATTAACATCCCAAGTTTTTCTGGCGTTTTTATATTGCTATGTGCTTGTAGAGTACCATCTCTTAAAGTAGCTAGAGCACCTTCTACGCCTCTAATCTTAAGCAGATCATTGACTAAAGTTTGATAAGGGTTTATTGCTCTTACAACTCCGCCTGAAGGTGTGCCAGTACTAATACCAGGTATTGCTCCAACAGGTGTAAGGCCAGGAGTAGTAGGAATCATTCCTGCTCGCTCTTCATCAATAATTCTCATCCCTTCCATAAGGATGTTAGCCCAAGGTTCATAGATTGTACGCATTGGGGCAGCTATTCCTGTATCAATGCGAAAACTGCCTTCACTATAACGTAGAGCTTGATAAACAGCATCTATACCCGATAGTTCACCAAAACGTGCATCTACTACATCACCATCTTGAAAGTAAAACACGCCATCCCCAGTTGGATAATGCACTGTTAAACGAGCCGTATTACGTCCAATACAGTTAATTTGAATAATATCTACTAGGGCAAGATCCTTTAGATCTCCCACTAAGGCCATAGTTACTTTCTCTCTCTTCTAGTTTTTAGAGTTTTTTAATGCACAACTTGGGAAAACAATATTTCTATTTAGGCTACCAGTTTATATTTAGAGTTAACCGAAGACAATTCTTTTTTAATTAAATTTGATTAAGTTTTATTAAATTTAATTAAACTTAATAGCTATCTTTTAGTTGGATTTAATAAGTAGAATGCTTCTTAATATAAGTAGATAGCTCATTTGGCTTGGGAAGAGTTTAGCAAAGTTCCGAATAGGTGTCAATTAAATATCAGGAATAGAAACCGCTTCCCATAAGACCATAGCCTAGGAAAAAGGCTTTTTTTACTTGCCCCGTTTGATCATTGTAGCAAGCTTTCCGGCTGCATTACGAGCAATTAATGGCGCACTATCATCTACGGAAATATCTGAAAGAAGCGGTACTATTTGCATTGGTTCTGCAATTCGATTGCGCTTAAGTTCTTCTTCTAGATTTTTAAGAAGTTTTGGTAAATCTAGTGGGCTAAATTGTCTGGCTAGTTTTATTTCCTCTACTCTTCTATATTGGTTTTCAATAGCTCTAAACAAAGCTGCTAGCTGCATTGCTGTTGGATTATTTGTATAATTAAAGCTTGCTGATCTGCTACGCTCGCCTTGTTTTAGAAAAATAGTGGTTGTACCTAAGTTAGCTAACTGAGCATTTGATTGATAACTATCTATGCTATCTAAAAATCTAAGTCCATCATATAAACTTTGTAATCGATTTATGGTATCAGGTTGTAATTTAATTGGAAGCGTTATCTCTTCATCATCATCTCGTTTCTTAAAACGTAATTCACCCTCACCTTTATCAGAAATATTTATATCTACAGTAGTTATTTCAAAACGTGCATTTTCAAAATGATATTTATATTCGCGTAAACTATTTTGCTGTGCAAAACTAGTTATAGAAAATAGCAAAAGCGATAAGATAAATAAGCTAGTGAAAATTACGCGATGCATCCTAACACCTCTATACTAAAATTAACCTAATAAAAATTAGGGGCTTATTTTAATTCTAATCCTTCTAAAGAACCATGAACTTTACGGTAAAGATTTTCAATCATTGATTTTTGGACTGTAGCATTCTCATCATATTTATTATAGCTTTTAATATATAAACTTAGAGCCTCTTTATCATTACCAGATGTTTGCGTTACAGTAGCTAGATGAGAAATTGCTATTCTTTGCTCTGGGCCTACAGAAAAATTATCAACTGCCATCTTTAGTATTTTAGTTGCCTCTTCTAGTTGCCCTTGCTTAAAGCGTATTTGCCCTAATAAATGGTAGGCACGAGCACGAAAAAGGGCTTGTCTTTTTGAAAAATCTAGGTCTGGGGCTTCACGAATAGAGCCTTCTGCTCTTGTAGCATTTTCAGCTTCTTTAACTAGCTCTGTAGAAATTTCTACTGCACGTTCTAGAGCTATGTCTGTTTGAAATAATTCTTGAGCTACCCACATTTTGCGAAATGCAATTCTTTCATCTTTAACACCTAGAAAATATGTTAAGGCTTCTAAGGCACGTACTTGAATTTCTGCTCGTTGTCTACGTCCTAGGACTTCTGTTTCATTGTTTTGTAAAGGCTTTTCTTTTAATTTACTTAAATAAAACTGAAATTTAAGAAAACCCTCTATTAATTTATAATGCTCATCAGAAATTAAACTATCTGGTAGGGCAATTGCAGCTTGCCTTTCTTTTTCTAGCAAAGACTTTAGACTACGTGAGTTTACCAACTGCCCTCCTACTTGAGCCTCAAAATTACCTTCAGGAGTAATTTTAAGAAACTGTTCTGTTTGTTCAAAAGCACCATCAAAATTTTCAGCTAAAAGTAGTGAATGTGTAATTTCAAGTTGTAGAGTAGGAAAATTTGTACCTCTTACAACAATATCTGATAAAACCTCTTCAGCAGATGAAAACTCACCTTGAGCAACCAAACTATTAGCTAAAACTATTCTTGCCCATGCATAGGTTGGGGCGATAGATAAAGCAAGTTCTGCCCAACTTCTAGCTTTCTTATAATCATTACGAGTTGCCGATAAATAGCCAAGTTGAGTAAAAAGATGAAAGTCTCTTGGTGAAATTGCAAATTGTTTAGCAAGTTCTTCTGTGGCTAAATCATCTTGTTTAGTAAGTAAATAACTAATTGCAAGCCCTGCATGTGCCACTTCACTTTCAGGTGTTACTTCAAGTTGTCTTTTATAAAGTGCTATAGCATCTTCTAAAGATTTTTCTGCACGATAGAGCGTTGCTAAACTAGCAAAAGCTAATGGATGTTTTGGCTCTAGATTGATAGTTTGTTGAAAAGCTGCTTTTGCTTCTTTTAGCTTAAGTTGAATAAGGTAAGCATTTCCTAAAGCATAATAATATTTTGATGTTTTAGGCTCTAATTCTACTACTTTAGCCAAAATACGTTGGGCTTCTTGACCATTTTCAGCACTAAGATAAAATGTAGCAATCTGTGCTAATCGATTAGGTTGTTCTCCTGCACTACTTTCAAATTGTTTTATAAATTCTAGGGCTTCTTTACGAAAACCATGATTAAAAATTGTTAGAGCAAAAGCTAGCATTGTGCTAAAAGTGCGATCGCTTAAGGGTTTAGGAAATTCATTAATAGCAATTTGAAATTCTGTTAAAGCCGTTTCAATTCTTTGTTGCTTAAGATAAGTTTCTGCTAAAGCTGCACGTGCTCTGAGTAAAGACTCTTGAGCAGCAAAAGCAAGTGGGGTATTTGACCATTTTTTAATAAAAACAGGAAGTTCTTTAACTCTTTCATCAGCACGAAGATCGCCAATACGAGCAAACTCTACTTGAACATCTAGCATTAAATCAGGCATTGCTAGAGATTTTGTTTCAGCTAGCGAAGTGGCATTATTTGTTGATGTTACTTGACCTTTGGTAATAGAAAAACTTAGTAACAAAGAAAATATTAAAAAAACAACTCTCATAATTCCAATAGCTTTAATAATTTAGCGATACAGTTTTTTTAATGACTGTTTTAAGATTAATTGAAAATCACGCTTAGATTCTTCTTTTAGTGTAGCATTAACAGCTTTTTCTGCCATTGCTTGTTGCCAGCCTAGATTAATTAAAGCTGAAACTACATCTGATTTTAATGAAATATCATTATTTGTAACACTTTGGCCTTGGCTTATTTCTGTTGTAGATAAAGACTTTAGCTTATCTTTTAATTCTAAAATTAGGCGTTCTGCTGTTTTACGGCCAACACCTGGAATGCCTGTAAGTTGAACTAAGTTACCTCCAAGAATAGCTTGTGTTAATTCTTCAGCACTCATTCCAGAAAGTAGAGTTAAGGCCAGTTTAGGCCCTACACCGCTAACACTCAAAAGTTTAAGAAAAATTTCTTTTTCTAGCCCAGTCCGAAACCCAAATAACTGAATAGCATCCTCTCTGACTTGAGTATAAATTTGTAATGAAACAGTAGTACCCATCTCCCCAAGATCATAATAAGTTGAAAGTGGAATTTGCACCTCATAACCTACACCATTTACATCAATAACTACCAAATTAGTAGCTTTGACTAAGAGTTTGCCACTTAAATATGCAATCATAGATTTTTCCTATTTTCTAAGCCAACCGAATTTTAAGACGCTTTATTTTATCGTATAAACCTTTTCTAGAAATACCTAATAAAGCAGCAGTTTGTCGGATATTATTACGGCATTGTTTTAAGCTTTTTTGAATAATTTGTTTTTCAGTCTGCATTAAAATTTCGTCTAAACTTGTTCCTGTTTGGAATTGGATATTTGGAGTTGTTTCTAATAACTGTCTTGTTCGTTTTAGATTTGCTGTAGCTTGAAGTATTTCTTGAGAAAGTTGATTTTTCCCTAATTTTTCATTTTCGCTTGCAAAAGCTACAATACGCTCAATTTCATTTTTTAATTGACGAATATTTCCAGGCCAATCATAAGATTCTATTAACATTAACATTTCAGGACTAAAAGCTAGATTTTTATTTGTACGTTCACAGCTTAATTTAAGAAAATATTGTGCTAGTGGCAAAATCTCTTCACGTCTTTGTCTTAAAGGCGATACAAAAAGCCTTAAGATATTTAACCGGTGATAAAGATCTTCACGAAACTCGCCCTTTTCTACCATTTTCTCTAAATCTCGATTAGTACTAGCAATTATTCTTACATTTACTCTAATAGGTCTAGCATAACCAATAGGTTGAATTTCTCCATCCTGTAAAAAGCGTAGTAACTTGGGCTGAATATCTAGGCGTAAATCTCCAATTTCATCAAGTAGCAGTGTTCCACCATCAACAGCACGAATTACTCCTTCATAATCAATATTTGCACCTGTAAAAGCGCCTTTTCGATATCCAAAAAGCTGAGCCTCAACAATTTCTTGTGGTGTAGCAGTACAATTAAAAGGAGAAAATGGCCTATTACGTCTTTCACTAACAGAATGAACTGCTTTTGCTATTAAGTCTTTTCCTGTTCCTGATTCACCTGTAATCAGTACTGTTAAATCACTAGAGTGGATTCTAGTAATTTGTTCTATTAGCTCTGACATTTTACGGCTTGAATAAACCAGTTCTGGTAAGTTATTAAAATTCTTTAATTTACCTATTTCAATTTCTTCTTTAATTTCTATTCTTGGCTCTAGTTCTAGCACAGGTTTTAAGTTAGATAGATTAAATATTTCTTTAGCTAAATTAATAGAAGACTCTAAAGACTCCTCTAAAACTATTTTTGGTGAAATTCCCCAAAAAAGTAAAATCAATGGTTTTTCTGGGCTATTTGTAAACGAAGCTAAATAAAGGGGTTCATCTTTACTTCGGCCATCAATCCAGCCCACTTTTTTATTTAATAAAGCAACTTGTAAACGTCTTTGAAGTTCATTTGTGAGTAACTCTAGGTCTTTAGTTGCAAAAATTAACTTAGCTTGGTTTTCTAAGCTATTAAGCTCAAAAATTCCAACAAGGTCGGCTTGAGATTGTTTTTGTAAAAGTAAGACTATTTCTTTTAATAATTCTTCTTTATCTAAAGAAATTCTTAAGAGATTTGTTAGTTGTTCTCTTTCTTCTATAAGTTCTTTATTTAGACAGTTTATCTCATTATTTTTAGCTTCTGGAAATAACTCTTTTAGTAAATAATTTGTTTTTTCTAAAAGCGGCTTAGCCCCTATTTGCTCAAAAAGATCTTGAGCACGTGTTAAATCTGAAAAAATTTTTCTATTAGCCCCTAACTTAGTCTTTAATATTTGTGCTCGTTCAAATAAACATAATGCTTTTTCCAAAGGCGAGGAAAAAACTTCAAAAATTTCATAAGCTTGATTAAGTTTAGTTAAAGCTTCTTGTTTTTTCTCAAAAGCTAGTTTTGCTTCTAAAAAGATAAGTTTTCCTTCTAGTAAAAAATTTTTCTGTTTTTTAAGCCAGTCATAAGCTTGTTCTAAGGCATTTTGAGCTTGTACTAATTTACCCTCTTCTAAACATAACAAAATAAAAGCTATTTCTGCTTCTATTGCATAATCAATACGATTAATAGTTAAGGCTATGTCTATCCCAGCTTTTAAGTGAGTTAAAGCAAGTGCTTTTTCACCCAAAGATAAATATAGCTTACCTAAGTTAATTTCTGATAAGCTTTCTAAGTCTTTAGCTCTAAATTGCTTAGATAGCTCTAAGGCAAAATTTAATGTTGGTTTAGCTTCGTTAATACGGCCTGTTAAATTATAAAGTAAGCCAAATTGAGCAAGTGAAAAAGCTTCAGCATAATCATCTTGATTTTGACGAGCTAGAGTTAAGCTTTTTTCAAGTAAATGCTCTGCTTGCAGCCAATTACCACTAATTATCAATCCATAAGCTAAGTTATTAAAGGTTTGAATTGCTAGGCTTGATTTATTTTCTTGCTCATATTTTTTTAATGCTATTTCATAAAAACCTATAGCGTTTCTTACTTTTCCTTGCCTAAGCCAGACTGTGCCAATTTGAACTTTTGCCTGTATTTGGATACTTTCTAAATTAATTTCTGTACTAATTTTAATTGCTTTTTCTGCAATCTCTATGCTTTTATCAAACTCGCCTAATTCAAGTAAAACCCGTCCCAAATAAAGATAGGCTTGGGCTTCGCCAATATGATCTCCTAGCTTACTAAAAAGCCTAAGAGCTTGTTTTAAGTGATCTTGAGCTATAGTATATTCACCAAGGTTAAAATATACTGCCCCTAAATGATACTGTGCTTTAGACTCTAGACTTTTTTCGCCTGATTGAGTGCTATATTTAATAGATTCATTTAGTAGACCTATTGCAGAAGGATAATTATGATTAACTGAGTAGGCCTCAGCAAGTTGTAAGCTAATTAAAGCTCTTTCTTTTATAGGTAGTCTTACTCTAGAAGGCACTGTATCATAAGGTTGGAGTACGTCTAAAACACCAGCATAATAACCATGTTTAGCAAAATGATTAGCAATATCTGAGCGTAGCTGGGCATAAACTACAGCCTGTTCTATGTTTAGAGGTGGTGGCAAACGACGTTGCTTAGCAATAGCTTCATTCATTAGCCCATGGTCAAGAAAAGCAGCTATTTGCTCAACCATTTCAGTTGCGCTAAGCAAAGAAAAGGTTTCTGAATTTCTTAATTCTGCTAATTTTGCTGCTAGCTCTTCTTCTTTGCGTTTTCCCATAAAAATTTATTTGCCCAGTATATTAACACTGGGCATTGTTTATCATATTTATTCAGTATTTTTTAGATATTAAACTAATAGCTTTTTAGAAAGTTTCTAGGCTTTTTATTCATTAGTAGTTAGATATCTTTCTATTTCCTTAGATAATTTTGTTGCGTCTAGTTTATTATCTTTTGGAAAATCTTCCAATTGATGCATCCAATAATTAGGTTTAGGTGCTGTTGTTTCCCATTTAGTATCTTTTCCATAAACTAAATAAATATCCCAAGCAGGTTGGCTTTTATCAGTAAATTCAAGAGTTTCAGCAAAATCTCTAGCAAGTTTTTTTTCCCCATCCCAATAATTCGTGGCACGTATATCAGAAACAGTTGCAGCAGCTTTAGGAACACGCCCTTCGTTATCTTTACGTAAGATTGGTAGCCAGACAACATAAACTCTTAAGTTAGGATCTTTAATAGTTTTAAGTACTTTTTTAGTCACTTGGGAAGCCCCCCCAAGGCATTCACCTCAACCAGGAGAAAGAACCATTAAAAGTCTTGTTTTGCCTTGATCTCTATTAAATTGTTCTTTAAGTTGGTCTATTCCAGCAGAAAGGGTAACATAATTTTTACTTTGAGTTTCTAGAAAATGATTTTGTGCTTGGCTATTAAAAGGCAAAATTAAAACTAGTAGTAAAAAGCAAACCATAATAAATCTAAAAAATAAACTCATAAATAACCCTTTATTAAGAACTTATATTTAATTTAATTTCTAATATATTCTAAGTGTCTGCCTTATTTTTTTGTCCTAATTTAAACTCATCATGAACAGCTTTAACAACTTTAGGGATATCACTTTGGTGAATAACAAAAGAAATATTTATTTCTGACGAACCTTGTGCAATAGCTATTACATTAGCATCGCTACGCCCAACAGCACCAAAAATCCTAGCTGCAATTCCTGGAGTCCCTTTCATTTTCTCACCAACTACAGCAATAATAGCTACGTTATTTTGGACTTGGATATCCTCTACATGTTTATGATGAAATTCAACTTCTAAGGCACGTCTTAAAACCTGACAAGTGCGTTCTACTTCAGAAGTATTAATTACAAAACAAATATTATTTTCTGAAGAAGATTGAGAGATCATTAAAATATTTACATTTTGGCTAGCTACAGCAGTAAAAGTTTTTGCTGCAATTCCAGGAACACCCATCATTCCACGACCGCTAATTGTAATTAAGCTAATATTCTTAATAGAACTTATTGCTTTTACATCGCTATCACTACTAGAAGACTTTGCTGCAATACGAGTTCCTGCTTTTTGAGGAAAAAAGCTATTTTTTATTAGCAAAGGAATCTCATCTTTTACAACTGGAAGAATAGTCTTAGGGTAGAGTACTTTAGCGCCATAGTAAGAAAGTTCAGCAGCTTCGCTATAAGTCATTTCTGCTAAAGTATGTGCATCTGGGACAATAGAAGGATCAGCACTCATTACCCCGTCAACATCTGTCCAAATCCACACTTCATCAGCCTTTAAGCAAGCACCAATAATTCCTACTGAATAATCTGAGCCTCCACGCCCTAAAGTAGTAGTAATCCCACTAGGAGTAGCACCAATAAAACCTGTGATTATTGGAACTATCCCAGCCTCTAAGAGAGGTAAGAGTTTTGCTTGAGTCTTAGCTTGGGTTTCAAGCATTTGAGGTGCAGCATCACCAAAATTATCATCTGTAACAATTAGTTCTGTAGCCTCTACAAAAGCTGCTTTTACTCCTGCCTCATTTAGTGCAGCAGCAACTAAGCGTGCAGAAAGCCTTTCGCCAAGCGAGGCTATTGCATCAAGAGCACGAGGTGAGGCTTCTCCTAAAATCTGTATTCCATAGCATAAACGGCTACAATTTTGCTCAATCATTGACTCTATTTCTTTTAATAGTTCTTCGCATTTAAGAGCATCTTTTACTAGTTCTAAGACCGCAAGACGATGCTTACGTAATAACTCTTGACAGAGTTTTTCATACTCAGCTTGTTTACCTTCTGTAGCAGCTTTAGCAGCAGCTAATAAACTATTAGTTACTCCGCTCATAGCTGAAACAACTGCGATTATTTTCGGTGTACGCTCTTTTTCTGATTGAATAATTTTTACTACTTCAGCAATTCTATTTGCGTCCCCAACAGACGTACCTCCGAACTTCATTGCTAACATGTAAGCATCTCCCCCTAAAAAATATTCCTTTTCCTAAAGAATATAAAATAAATTTTGCGCAGAAGTATAAACTGATTAGATTAAAGCGTGAATAGGATTTAGAGATTCTAAGCTTAAAAACTTTAGAAGATAATAGACTACAAAAATACAAGTAATAATCTTATTTCCTGTTATTTTTTATTTAAGTATAGTTCTAGAAACTATTAAAATAATTACTTTTATTGTTTTTTGTTTTGTAATTTTTTTAGCCCATTAAGATAATTGTTCTAAAGGTTTTTTAGGTATGTTAACAAAAATGACATCATTAGAGGCAGCAGATTTTTGTGGTAACTTTAAGGCAATCGGGCCAATAGTAATAGCTATAATCGCCATTACTATAGGGCTACTTTTTAAGAATCAGGTAACAAATCTAGAAAAATTATTTAATAAAATAGCCTATAAAAAAACCTTAGGGTTAATCCTAGTAGGAGTTTTAGCATTTTTAGGGAGTGCTACTATTTCTTTACTTTTTTCCTGGCCTATACCTGTTATACACGATGAGTTTAGCTATCTACTTGCAGCAGATACATTTTCAAGAGGAAGGTTAACAAATCCTGCTCATCCAATGTGGGTACATTTTGAAACTATTTTTGTCCTATCCCAACCTACTTATAATTCCCAATACCCTCCAGGCCAAGGCTTAGCTTTGGCATTAGGACAGGTTTTAACTGGTTATCCTATTGTAGGCGTTTGGTTTAGTATGGCACGTGTTGCTGTTTGTTGGATGTTACAAGCCTGGGTGCCTGCTCGCTGGGCTTTTTTAGGTGCTTTATTGATGGTCTTAAAACTTGGTTTGTTTAGTTATTGGAGCCAAAGCTATTGGGGCGGTGCTGTTGCTACTATTGGAGGCTCTTTATTATTTGGGGCATTACGTCAAATAGTTAAACAACCTAAAAAAAGTAATGCATTACTCCTTGGTTTAGGCTTAGCAATTTTAGCTAATACTAGACCTTATGAAGGTTTAATTTTAAGTTTACCTGCTAGCGGATTTTTAATATTTTGGCTTATAAGTAAAAAATCACCTCCCTTTAAACAAACGCTTAAAGAAATCATCTTACCCCTAAGTATTTTGCTTTTTATTGTAACTTTAATGATGGGTTATTATAACTGGAGAATTACTGGAAATCCTTTATTAATGCCTTACCAAGCTTCTCAAGATATTTATAACAATTTAACTACATTTATTTGGACAAAACCTAAAAACAAAATAATAAATTATAATCATGAGGAAATACGTTTTGTTTATGAAGATATAATAGGTTCTTTTTATCGCTCAAACCAAGGATTAGAAAATTTTGTTAATTTTTCTTTATTAAAACTATCTAATTTATTTAGCTTTTTCTTAGATATGCCCTTTACATTAATAATTTTTGTTTTACCTTTTTTGGCAAGAAATTCTTGGGTTCGTTTTGCTTTACTAAGCTATTTTGTTTTAGTTATAGGAATGCTTCAAGTTATTTGGAGCTATCCACATTATGCGGCCCCAGGCACCTGTCTTATCTATTTTCTTATTGTACAATCTTTACGCAAAATCTATAGCTGGCGCTTACGCAAATACTTTATAGGAAAATTTATTGTTTGCTCTATTCCAATTTATTGTATTTGTTTAATTATTCTCCCAATAGCCTTAAAATTAGATCCTTTTATGTATGTTAATCCTAGTTTTTGGGAATTGCCCCGCACAAGCTTTCCTAGCTGGAGTATTAAAAGAGAAAAAATAATTTCTCAGCTTAAAAGAGAACCTCAGCAACATTTAGTTATTGTTAAGTATTGGCCTGGTCATAATGTTGAGGCTGAGTGGGTTTATAATGAGGCAGATATTGATAATGCAAAAATTGTTTGGGCAAGATTTATGACTCCAGAAAAAAATTGTGAGCTTATAAATTATTTTTCAAACCGTAAAGTTTGGATATTAGAAAAAAAAATAGGTGAAGAACCATCTTTAACTCTTTATAACAACTGTAAATAGCTAAAAACTTGCTAAAAATTAAAAAGTCAATCTCTTAAGCTTTAAGTAACCTTAAACTATACTAACCTAAAAAGCTTTAAGTCTTTATAATGATTATTATTTTATTATTTATTTCTTAGTATTAAACTTGGATTCCTATACTTAAATATATGCGCATACCACAAATTCCTAAAGCTTTTGCGAGAATTTAAGGTTGCATTTTTATAGCGTTTTCTTTTAAGCTAGTAACAACCCCAAAAAATATAATGTCTAAATTGGTTAGGGAATTTTTAAGGAGATCTTTACTGTGTCGGAACCATCTCATTCGCCTCAGACAAAAGGATCAAAATCACTAAATATCAAAAAAGTCTTACCTTTTTTGAGGGAAAAAATAGAATTTGTTATCCCTAGCAAAATAGAATGGATGCACGAAGTCTTATCTTACTTAATAGAACGTACTGCGCATTTAGGTATTATTAAACCTTCTACTTCCAATATTTTTGTAGCCTTAGACGAGGCTATTGCTAATGCAATAAAACATGGTAATAAATCTGATCCTGATAAGCGAATTCATATTGTTGCAGACATTACATCAGAACAAGCAATCTTTACTATCACAGATGAAGGAGATGGTTTTGATCTAAAGAGTCTACCTAACCCTACAGATCCAGACTATATAATGCGACCATGTGGACGTGGAGTAATGCTAATTTACCATATTATGGATGAAGTGCGTTATAACACAAGGGGAAATCAAATTGTGATGGTTAAACTCCCAGAAAAAGACGAAGAGTCTCAGACCTCTAATTCCAAACAAAATAACTTGCCAGAAAACTCGCAGCACAAAGACTCTTCAGATTGTTGTGATTGACGCTTGAGAAAGTTAAAATATGGCGGGTTTTATCAGACACGAACTAATTTATCTTTTTATTTCTCTCCAAAATTAAAAACAATTCCTGCTGATATTCTAGAAGTGTTAATACTATTAGCTCCATTGCGTAGTTGTATATACTCGGCTTGAACTGCTCTAAAACTAAATCGTTTATTAATTTTTATGTCTATTCCTCCGCCAAAAGCCATTGCAAAAGCAGGGTCAGGACCAATTGCACCAAACAAAGCATGTACAAATGGAGTTACTTTACTAGAATTTCTAAAAGAGTAACGAGGCCCAAACAAGGCTAAATACTGCCCACTACCTTTTCTATAAACAGCGCTAAAATCTGCTACTACTCCTACATTCTTAGTAACTGCTCCATTAACTGATGTGGTAAATCCATTAAACCCAGGGTTAAACTCAGTGTTTACATTTGTATAGCCAGTAAAAAGCTCTACTTTAGGAGATTGAGCATTGACTACAGTATTAAATACTAATAAAAATATAGTTAAAATTAATGCTTTATACATATTGATTCCTCCAAGATACTGTTATTAACTTTTATAATCTGAATGAGAGAATTTTTATTCCTTGCACTAGGTTTTCCTGAAAATATTTTTAGAAGATTTAAGTTTTTATATAGAGCAGTTAAAGTATTGATTTTTAATAAAGAGCCTCCGTCTGCTCTAGTTGCCCCTAAATATTTTGACGTGATATTGTAGAAACAAATTTTTGAACAAAGGAAACTTGCTTGAATAAACTGCCTGCATTGTTAGTTTTAGAAGACGGTTTGGTTTTTAGAGGGTATAGTTTTGGCAAAAATGGAGAAACTTCTGGAGAAGTAGTTTTTAATACTTCTTTAACTGGCTATCAAGAAATTCTTACAGACCCTTCTTATTTTGGGCAAATAGTAGTAATGACCTACCCATTAATTGGTAATTATGGAGTAAACTCCGAAGATAATGAGTCTGACAAAGTTTTTGCTCAAGGACTTATTGTTAGAGAATATAGCGAATTAGCTAGTAATTGGCGTTCTAATAAAAGTCTAGGACAATATCTAAGTGAAAATAACATAGTTGGTATTTCTGATATCGATACCCGCAAACTAGTTCGTCATATTCGCAGTCAAGGTGCAATGCGTGGAATAATTTCTTCTAAAACCACTGATAGCAATATTTTACTAGAACAAATTAAAAACATTCCTAAAATGCTTGGACAAGAATTAGCAACTAAGGTTTCTTGTAAATCTCCTTATACTTGGCCTAAAAGTAATTTATCTAGCGGCATAAGTAATTTACCTCATATTGTAGCTTATGATTTTGGTATTAAACATAATATTTTAAGATCTTTAGAGTTAGAACATTTTAAGCTAACAGTTGTACCAGCTTTAACAAACGTAGATGAAGTAAAACAACTTAATCCTGATGGAATTTTTCTTTCTAACGGGCCAGGTGATCCAGAACCACTAAAAGAAGCAGCAACAACTATTAGAAAACTAGCCGATCTCTACCCTATATTTGGTATTTGCCTAGGCCATCAATTATTAGCTCTAGCCTTTGGAGCTAAAACTTATAAATTAAAATTTGGTCATCGTGGCGCAAATCAACCTGTAAAAAACTTACTTACAAATAAAATTGAAATTACTGCCCATAATCATGGGTTTTCTGTAGAAATTGACTCTCTGCCCAATGAACTAGAAATGACTCACTTAAACTTAAATGATAATACATTAGAAGGAATGCAACATCGCTATCTACCTATCTTTTCTGTTCAATATCATCCTGAAGCAGCACCAGGCCCACATGATGCTTCATATTTATTTCAAAAATTTAGCTCCCTCTTAAGTAAACAAAATAGGTTAGTGCTAAGTAAGTGAAATGGAGATTTCACTTACTTAACATATAATAAATTAAATAAATTAGATTAGTTTTGCACTAGAGCTATTTTTCAATAGTAAATCTTTGCTCTTGGAAAGTTTCAAGTTTATTTTTACTATCGGTAATAGTAATTTTTAGCCGGTAATCACCCGAAGGAAAACCTGTTAAAGGAACACTGCCCCCATAAGCAATACGCCCTGATGCATCTGCTTTTTCTGTTACATTTATTTGTGGGCTAGTAAAAAGAGCTTTATTTGCTTTAATAATTTGGATTTGAGCCGTTAAGTTATTTGATTTTGCATTAAAAATATAAGACAAAAACCCTAAGGATGATTTTTCTGAAAAGATTGTTAAAGCTTGACCTGTACCTGTAACACCTTTTTCTCCATTGGAATTAGGAGAAGCTTGAGCATGATCTTGTTCATGTAAGAGCAGAATATTACTTAAAGCCATTTTAGATTTTTCTAGATTAGGAACTTCAACCCAACCTGAAACGCTTCCTAATCGACTAGTTAAGGGATCTCTTAAAGCAAAACGCACATTATAAAACCCTGGTTTTAGCGCTAGAGATTGTGCATAGAAAAAATAAGACTTGCTTATATCCTCATATCTTGCTTCTGGAAAATTTATATCAACTGTATTTGTTGTAGAATGAGCGATTTTTCCATCTTCTCCTACTAAAATAAGTAGAGCTTTTAATTTATTTGTATATTTATTATCAGACTTAATAACTTTAATATCTCTAAGGTCAATAGCAAAAGAAAGTACAGTATTATTAGTATTATCAACAGTGCCTAAAAAGTCTGCTTTCATTTTTAGCCCAATATTTGTTACTGGTAAGACAGAGGATATAGAGCTTATTAATTCTGATGTAACAGGATCTGCTTCATTTTTTTTATTTTTTGCAGCTTTTTCTTGTTTTTTAGCTAATTCCTTAGGATCTATTTTTTCCTCGCCTGAAAAATAGCCTTTTCCGCTTTTAACTATTAGTTTTTTATCACCTTTAATATTGACTTTTATTTCACGGAATTTTCCATCTTTTGTAGAATCTTCTGGGTAATAAGCAAGCAAATAGTAGCTTGAGCTTTCTGTTACAATATTTTGTAATCCGCTTAACAAATTATTGTTATTAATAACGCTAAAACCGCCTGTATCTTGAGCAATAGCCTGCATAGCAACCAATGAAGAAAATTGTTCTCGGCCTGATAAACTTATACCAATACCACGACTATCAATAGCAGTATTTTCTACACTAAAAGGACTATTTGAATTACCAACTGTTAGTCCTGCACTTCCCAAAGAATATACAACCACGCCTGATTTTGTAGCAGAATCAACGATTCTACGCATTTGAGCAAGATGGTCGGCTTCTCTTGTTTCTAATAAAAAGCCATCTGATACCAAAATCATAGTTTTACGACCAGGAATAGATTTTACGGCTAAAATTGAATTACGAATGGTTTGTAGTGTTGCAGTAGTTTGAAACCCAATAATTTCAACAATTTGTCTAGCAGAAGTCCTTACTGTATTCCTAGCAGTTTCTATAGGAATAGGGATTCCAATATTTCTTATATAATTTTCTACACCTAAATCCAAAGCTTCTTGCTCACCATCATTAATCTTTTGTGCTTGATAATCGGTTAACATAGCTGGATCGCCTGGAAGAGAAGCCGACTGTTGTCTACCTATAAGTTTTTCTATTGCTTTACGATATACTTTACGCTCATCTGTTAATTGCTGTAGAAAACCTAATCCACCGCCTGTAGTAACAACAGCAACTCTATCTCCATCTTGAATTTGGCTATCTATAAGTGTTAAGAGTTGTTTCTTTACATTTAGCATACTGCTTGGGCTAATATGTAAATCATCTACTAGAACGATAAAAATTCGCCCGCTTTGCTCTATTGAAGCAACATCAATATTTGTTTTTTGTTCTAATTTTGTTTTATTTTGAGGCTTATCGTCTAGAATTTGGGGTTTAACATAGGAAAAGAAAGAAATAGATTGTTTTTTTCCATCTTCTATTATTTCAAAATCTTCTTGCTTTAAGCTGTTAACAACATGCCCATTTTTATCCGTAACTATAACATCTAGTTGTATTAATTCTGTGTCAATTCTTATTGTTTTATCTTCATCTTGTGGTGTTTGTGGAGGTTGGGGAGAATCATTCTGTGCAAAAGCTAGAGTAAACAAACTTAATAGTAAAAACAGGGATAATACTAATTTCTTATATACCATAATAGACTGTGCTCCTAAGGGGGTTATTTTTAATAATTTTTCTTTTTAAGTCGTAAGTCGAGAGTTTATTATTATTTTTATCAAAAATGTTGTAGAAACCCAGAAACCCTTTTTTACCTTGATAGAAAGGGCAACAAATTTGAGACCCATTAGATTTTTATATAAGAAGAATGGTTGCAATCAAACTAGCTTAAAATAAATCTTTTAAGCAAACTTTCAACGGGCTTTTGGCAAACTAATCATATTAGCAAATAAATGAAAAGCTCCTGGATTAAAGGCACGCAACTGTCTGTAAATAACATAGCTAGTGTAAATATATTGTCCTCGTCCATGAGGAGCAATTAACAACCCGCCTTTTAGTTGTTCTTCATCAGGATCACTACAAGAAAGAAGTGCAGTATAGGTTTCATCCCATTCACTAGGAAAACTTAAGCCTCGCTCTTGTATCCAATTATCAAAATCTCTTTCTGTAATCCTATTAGGAACACTCATTAGAGGATGTTCTGGCATTAAAATAGTAACAGGCGAGGTTTCATCTGTAATCCTTCTATCTCCAAGAGTTATTGGATAAGGACTTAAACTCTTTCCATTCCAATCACTAGGACGCTGATAAAAAACTATTACAGTTCCTCCACTACGAACAAAACTGAGTAGTTTTTGATTAGCGTTAACTAACTCAGGGTGTGCTAAGTAAGCACGATTATCTAATACAATTGTATCGTAGTTACTTCTTAAATTTCCTTCCTTTATTTCTTCAATAGAAATTTCTTTATTTCTTACACCATAAAAATTTAAGGTCTGTGGCAGAGTAAAATCATAACTACGTAAATACCCTACCTCGACATCAGCAACACGAACTTGGACTAGATTCATTTTTAATTCACTACTTAAGATTTCCCTACCATAATCATCAAAAAGCGATATAGGAAATCTTGCAAGCCCTTCTGGAACAGGCCGACCAACAGCTACAAAAAAAGTAGCTACACTTGTAGATTGTGCTTCAAGCTTAAGTTGTTGTTCTTGTGGAGTAATTTGGATAGGAGCAATATTACCTACTTTTATACGCCCTGAGATTGCATTTTGCAGTCTATTAGTGATTTTTATTTGTAGAGGAAAACTATTTGTTTCACTTTTATCAGTAATATTAATTAATCTTTCATTAGGACTTATTTCCATCTCTATTGTAGGGCTAACATCAACCCTAGCTTTTGCTAATTAGAAAAATAGGCTCATTAAGCTCTGGTAAAGTAATTTTTGCTATAGCATTAATTTGTGGCTCAAGAAAATCTAAATCATAAATAAAGGCTTTACTTGGTAGAGTAGCTTTAGCCTCTAGACCTAATTTAATAGTAATTTCCTGATCATTTGTTGCACCTGCTTCAATAGAAGTATTTAATTTATTTTTTTCCTCATATTCCCAAAAATTAGGAGTAGCTAGAGATAAAGACTTTACTTCTAATACTGATTTTGTTGGATTATAAATGCTTAGACTGGCTGTAAAGCTTTGTCCAGGGGAAGTTTTTTCTATACTAGGAGTTACTTTTAAGGAAATTTTTGTCACTATTAGTAAAGCTTTTTGTAGCTTTTCTAGTAATAATTTTGCTTGATAATCACTTGATTTTCCTTCTTCTTTTAAGTAGCTATTTACAACATTTAAGGCTTTAATTAATCGATTAGTTAGTGCTTCTGTAGGAAGTTTAGAGAGTTTTTCTACACCATCAACTTGCTCATCAAAAAGTATGGTTTGAATTTTGTTATAAACATCAGAATTTGGAATTCCTTGCCAAAGTAAATACCAGCGTCGAAAATCTTCATCAGTACTTTTAATAAGGTTAAAGCGAACCATTCTTTCGCTCTTTAGATCAATCTGAGGCCAAGGGCCTTGTGTGCGGTGTTCTAAACGAGATTGATAGCCTATTTGAGAATATGATTGATTATAAATACTAGAAACTTGGTTAGCATCAAATTCTGTATCAAATTTTGTTTTGCTTAATGTCCGAGCAAATAAACGCTTAACTTGCCAAGGTTCAAGCCTTCCTAGTCCAGTAAATTGTTCAGAAAAAGCAAACCGATCAGCAGCAAGTGTATAGGCTTCTTCAGCCAAAAGCCTTGTAGCTTGATGATGTCCATGCCCTGTTTTACGGTCATGTACTGTAATAATTATATCTGGCTTAAAAGCACGAATAGCAAAAACCAAACGCCTTAGAGCCTCACGACGATTCCAAATCTTAAATGTTTCTTCAGAAGATTTGGAAAACCCAAAATCAGGCATTGCTAAATTTATAGCAACTGTATCTAAGCGATTAGCCATAGCAACAGTTTCTTTTGCTCTAATAATAGCTAAATCCTCATAAAGCTCTGGCCCTTGTGAGTTTTGCCCTCCTTCACCTCTAGTTGCAGTAACTAAAACAGTTCTAGCTCCGTATTTCATACGGTAAAAAGCTAGCGCGTCGCTATCTTCATCATCAGGATGTGCTGCAATACACATAATAGTGTAAGGAAATGTTATGTCTAATAAAGACTGATAAATAGCTAATGCTTCAGTTTTAGTCTGTGTTGTATTATCAGCGCTAGTTTTAGTTAAAAAATTTAATAGTAAAGAGTACATACATATAAAACAACAGATAAAATAAATAATTTGTTTCATTAACCAACCCCAAATTTTTATATCTAATAGAGTTTTTGAAAAGTAAAGTTAGCATACTACAGTTAAGATTTTATATTTTAAACCCAGCCCTAAAAAGCACTCTTGCTTTTCAAAGGTTTTATAGAGACTGGCAAAAGGCGATTGATATTAGACAATTCTTCAATTATTAATTATTAAACTATAAACTCACTTAAGTTACTAAGTTATAATGACTGCTATATCTGTTTTATTAACAACTGAAGGAACTTATCCTTTTCATAAAGGAGGGGTTAGCACTTGGTGTGATGTGCTTGTTCGCAATTTACCAGAAATTGACTTTACAGTACTTGCGGTAATAATGCACCCTTACTTAAAACAACGCTATGAACTCCCTGAAAATGTGCGCCAACTCCTAAAAGTACCTTTATGGGGAATTAGCGACCCAGTAGAATATTCTTGGCATTTTCCATTTTCTACAGCACTAAAAATTAAGCTAAGTACAGTTGAACAGACTATCACAAAAGAGTTTCTACCACTTTTTGAAGAAATACTTTTAACTATTTTCTCATCCAATTTTGACCGTGATTATTTAGGAAGTTTATTAGTTTTACTACATAATTATTTTCAAAATCGTGATTATCATCAGACTATGAAATCTCGGGCTGTTTGGCAAAGTTTTTCTAGTCTAGCTAGTAAAAGCTGGCAAAAGCACAATAAAAACCTTCCAGTAGATAACCCTACTATCTCAGAATTAACTGAAGCTTTAAGACTAATTTACCATTTTCTTTTAGTGCTTCACTTTCCAATTCCACCTAGTGATCTTACTCATTCTGCGGCAGCAGGATTTTGCGGCCTACCTTGTGTAGTTGCCAAAATAGAACGTAAAACGCCTTATTTACTAACCGAACATGGAACTTATATAAGGGAACAATACTTAAATCTAAGTAAACAGATCCAATCTTTATTTGTTCGTTGGTTTCTTTATCAATTAATTGGCTCAGTTGTTGCAGTCAATTATCATTTTGCTGATCAAGTCTCACCTGTATGTAGTTATAACATTCGTTGGGAAAAATGGTGGGGAGTGAGCGAAGAAAAAATTAAAGTAATTTATAACGGCGCAAACCCAAAGGTGTTTTACCCTATTAAATGTCCTACTAATAGCCGTCCAACTGTTGCTAATGTTGGGTTAATTTTTGCACTTAAAGGAACACTAGATTTAATTGAAGCAGCAAAAATAGTTCGTCAAACTATCCCAGATGTAGAGTTTTGTCTTTATGGTTCGGCTAGTGATGAAAAATATTTTGCTGAATGTCAAAAAAGAGTTAAAGATTATAACCTGGAAAATACTGTAACTTTTGCTGGCCCAACTGATAAACCTGCACAAGTCTATAGTCAGGCTGATGTTATTGTAATGGCTAGTATTTCTGAAGGTTTTCCTTATGTTGTTATAGAAGCAATGCTTTGTGGTGCAGCAATTGTCTCAACAAGTGTTGGAGGAGTGCCAGAAGCCTTAAAAGATGTTGGACTATTAGTAAAACCTCACCATCCAGAAGAATTAGCTAAGTCTATAACTAGACTCTTAAAATCTCCTAAAGAACGACAAGACTTTGGTAATGCTGCTTGTAAAAAAGCTTTAGAGCTTTTTACTCAAGAAAAATTTTTAAATGAATATAGAGAAAGTTACCAGCAGCTAGCTTCTAGGTCTAATCCTTCTACTTCAACCTACAAAAAACTTTTAATAAAAACCTAAATAAACTAATAAAATTTTATCAAAGTATAATTGGGTCTATTTCTGTTTCGGAGCTTGATAATGTAAGACGGGCAGCTAATTTTATAGCTTCAATCATGCTACGAGGTTCGGCTTGGCCTTTACCAGCAATATCAAAAGCAGTGCCGTGATCTACAGCAGTACGAATAAAAGGAAGCCCTAAAGTAACATTTACAGCTTCGCCAAAAGAAAGACATTTAACAGGGATCATTCCTTGATCGTGATAGCAAGAGAGTACTACATCAAATTCACCATGTGCAGCACGTAAAAATACAGTATCAGCAGAAAAAGGCCCTCTTACATCGAACTCTGGATCAAGATTGCAAGACTCAATAGCAGGAATTAACTCTGATGCCTCTTCAATACCAAAAAGCCCTCCTTCTGCACCATGTGGATTTACTGCGGCAACTGCAATACGTGGCTTCTTTATGCCCCAACGCCTTAACTCTCTATCAATTAAGCGTAAAGTCTTTTCTATGCGGTCTTTTTTTACATAAGTAAGAGCTTTTGCTAAAGGAAGGTGTGTAGTAAGTAAGACTACTTTTAAAGATGAAGAGACAAAAGCCATTGCATAATCTTTAACACCTGTTAAATGACCTAATAACTCGCTATGTCCTGGGAAAGGATAGCCCCCTAATTGTAGAGCCTTTTTGCTAATTGGCCCATTAGCCATTGCATCAATTTGGTTTGTAGATATTAATTTTACTGCCTCTTCAACATATTCACCGGCTGCTTGTCCATACTCAGGAGACTCTTTACCCATCTCTACAGATGCAGGAAGGTTTTTTACATTGTAAAGCACGGGTTTAGTTAAATTCTTTGGCAATAACTCTGTAGTATTATAAATATCTAAACCACAAATTAAGTCTAATTTACGGGCTTGGTGAGATATATGATGTGCATCTCCAATTATAACTGGAATAGCACAATCCAGTACCTCTTCATCGACTATAGCTCTTAATACTATTTCCGTCCCAACTCCGGCAGGATCGCCAATAGTAACACCAATACGAGGTTTTTTATTATGAGAAAACTTTTCCATTTTTGTTTCTAAAATTTGCTTCTAACAGCGATTTTCTTTATTTTGATAAAGTTAATGTTGGGAGTGAGAGGAACAAAATTTCGTTCAGTCGCCCAATACTATATTAGAATAAAGGCTTTGGCAAGTATTAAAATAGTCCTTAATGGCTAAATCTAATTAACACATACTACTAATATTACCTAGTACTATTAGTATTTTTTTAACCGCGACTATTAAAAATCCCTAAAGTCTGTTGCCAGTTAAGATTCTGTTTTAAGAGAGCCAGTTTTTTTTGCTCATCTTCTGAAACAAAATTTTCTAATTTATTTATTATGATATTTAACAAGTTACTGCCCATTAAGCCGCCCATACGTATCACTTGAGTATAATAGCCAATTAGTAATTTTCCTTTACTATTTTGATGAAAAGAGCAAAATTTTTCTTCTTCTAAAAGTCTTACTTGAGATTGTAGAGGTAAGACTTGGATTGGCGCTTTATGTATAGCAGCATTATTTTCTAAGTAGCCTAATATTAGAATTTTAATCATAATGCCCTGTTCTTGTAAGTAATCAGGGGAAAATAGCTTATTATTTTCTTCAGAAGAAAGCCGTAAACCCATCATAGCAAAATCAGAGCTAATTAATTCTGTGTTATAAATTACTCCTATAACTATAAGATTACTTAAGTTAATAGAAACAAACTGACCTAAACCATAATCATTAGGATGGGGTGGATCTTCTACATCTAGTTTATCAATTACACGAGCTAGGTATTCAATATGTGACTGTGAACCAACAATTTTAGCAATATGCATAAATATTTATTCTATAGGCAGCCCTACTTGGCTAAACCAAGTGTATTTATCCCAATAACCGCGTTGGAATTTTATTTTT
This sequence comes from Acidobacteriota bacterium, assembly GCA_016213785.1. Taxonomy (GTDB): domain Bacteria; phylum Acidobacteriota; class Blastocatellia; order Chloracidobacteriales; family JADJPF01; genus JADJPF01. The sequence goes on along the minus strand of JACQZQ010000011.1, from coordinate 35,200 downwards.
CCATCAATGATATGAAAAAAGCCACAACCTCTTAAAGTATAAGGTTTACGGCTTCCATCTTTAGCTACAAAATTTCCACCACCAGACCATTCAAGCATTGCCCACTGCCCATCTTCAAACAGATTTTCTATGTTTGTATAACTATCTGGGGTTCCTGCAAAAAATTCTTCTAAGTCTTTAAGTATAGCTTGCTTTCCTTTAAGTGGAATGCCTATGGCTACTTGTAGGTTTTCTGCATCATTGTGATAACACTCACTAGCAGCAATAGCATCATGGTCATTAAAAGCTTTTACCCATATTTTTATTGTTTCTTTTGGCGATCTCATTAGTTTATACCCTTAAAATCAAAATAGCCCAAGTGACAAACTTGGGCTATTATAAATAAATTCTTAGTAGAGATAAAAGCTTAGAAAGCAAAGCTTATTAACCTTAAATTAAATTTAACTAGTTATTGCCTCTTTCATAATTTACTTGGTAATTATCTCCTATTTTACGCAAGTCTTTTTCTAGTTCTAACCAAGCTCTTTCAACACGGCTAAATTCACGACCATCTTCCATAGCACGGCGAGTTTGGCGGGCTTCACGCATTAAGGTTTGTAGAGCGCCTTTAATTGCTGGATCGGTAGCTTTTGAAGTAAGTAAAAGCTCAACAAAACTAGCACTATTACTTAAATTACTTAAAGCTGAAAGAGCAAGAGCTTGATTTTCAGTTAAGCGAGTAAAATTATTTGTCTTACTTGTACGAGACGTAACACTAATTGCTTCTCTATAACTATCAAATAGTTGTGTAGTCTGTTGTTTAATACTGCGAGATATTTCTAGACTAGGAGTAGCTAAAGAAATTGTAACTGGATTACCATCACCATGAACAACAACCTTAGTAATAAAACCATCATCACGAACTGGAGGAACATCTACAGGATAGCGGGTTAGAGCTTGAGTAGAGCCACCAAAAGGAGGAGCACCTGTTACATAAACATGTAGTTGGTCGCCATCAACTTGAGTACTTGTATAGATTTGCCAACCACCACTATTTGCTTCTGCATTTGCTTTTACTCTAATAGAGTCTCTTTGTTTATCAGCCGTAGCATTTAGAATACGTACCGGTAAAATCTCAATTCCATCCTCATTAACTAAACCTAATTGGTAAGCTGTATCTAGGTCTAAATCTCCAGTTTGTTCTAAATCATAGTCACGTTGAAAAGCTCTAACGGCTGTACGAGTGCTAGGGCCATTGATTCCATTTAATGGGCCTTTGTAATAATTTAAGTCCAGTAAAGACTTTTGAGCACGTTTAAGTAGTGCAGTAGATTTTAAGTCAGCACCTCGAATATTAGCGCGAGAAGGAGTTTGTGTTGGTCTATCATCATCGCGAGAATTATTTCTATCACGATCATCAAAGCGGTCACGGTCATTAGAAGCATTATTATAAGGATCTGGAAGAAGTACAGTCCTAAGCAGTTCCATACCAAATTTTTGACCGCTCATAACTTGGGCTTCTTCGCCTTTGGAGAAAATAGAGCCTAAAATACCTGCGGCTGCACCAACACCTGCACCTATTGCAGCACCAGAACCACCGCCTGCAATAGCACCTATTGCAGCACCACCAGCAGCACCACCACCAATAAAGACTACATTTCTTTTAGAAGAAGAACCGCCTGCAACCCTTCCTTCTTCATCAATTTGTCTTTTTTCTGCTGCATCTAGGCTAGTTAATTGGCCTTCGATGTTAATGGCTTGACCATTAGCTAAACGTATTCTATCAAAATCAATTCCTAAGGTTCCTGATTTGCTTTTGCGCTCAGCAGGTTTAACAGAAGATACTTTTCCTTCAATTTTTGTACCTTTTGGAATGGCTATCTCATTGCCAATACGCACATCTTCAAAGACTGTTGCTGTAAAAGGATCACCAAGTTCAGCAGTACGTGAAGTTAAATAGGTATCCATAGATAGCTTAAGTATTGTGCCTGCTTTAACTTCTGGGCCGCGACTATTTGCTGAAATGTAACCACTAAATGTTAAAAGCAACCCAACTATTGCAACTAGTGCAGATAGTTTTGTGTGTCCTGCTTTTAGTCTCATAGTAATTTTTCTCCTTAAAGTTAATATTATTAATAATTACTGTTATTTATTTGTTAAAGTTATAGCGGTGATTTAGCTATCGGATGCCCTATTAATTAGGATCGTTTGCTAGTCTTAAAAAACTGTTTCCTTATAGTAATAGCTAGGCTCTAAGAGTCAAGCCAAGAGAGCAAACAAAAGTGCTAGTTAAATTTACCTATTCTAACTTATAGTTATTTATTAACTTAAATAAGTTTAATTGTTTTAATAATCTTAATAAGATTTAACCCTTGGCTCTTCTAAACCAAGAATTACTGTTTTAATCCATTGCTATAGGTTTATTGCTACTAAAACTTACTGTTAAGATAGCAAATATTACTACAATAACTAATGTAATCCCGCTTGTTAGACTAATTTTCTCGTTAATAAAAACATAGCCAAGTAATGCTACTATAGGGAGTCTAACCATTTTAACTATACCTGCGCGAAAAGCTCCCATATGTTGAATGCCGTAGTAAAGTGCGCTAACGGCTAAGCCTACAAAAAGCCCAATAGTTGCACCTATAGCTAGACTAGCGCCCCAGTTAGTGGATGCTCCACCAAGATTTGAATTTCCTAAAACTAGGAACATTATTAAAGAAAGTATTGTTAAAACAAGTTGCATTGCTAAAACAAAAGATGGAATACCTTCTTTAGGGACTACTTCACCTGCAACTAGGGCAAGACCTGTGCAAGCTATACCTACACAACTAATTAAAATAGCTAAAAGGCTAACTTTTTCCGGCCACTGCCCAACGGTTGCACAACTAGCTATAATCAGTATTAATAAAGAGAGGGCTGATTTTGGCGATAAACTACGGCCTTGAATAAAACGATGTGCAAGCATTAAGGGGAGAAGTGAAAGAGGCTCTATTAACCCTACAAGCGCTACAGGGGCAAGACGAATAGTTAAATAAAGAGATAAACCGCTTAAACCTGAAAGTAAAATAGCAGGCCACCACTTTCCCCAATTAATTAAAGAAAATCTAGCCCCAAAAAATACTTGAACTATTGCTGCCATAGTGCATTGAGCAAAAGCTATTAAGCCTGTTGAGAGATTAGCTTTTGCTGAAAGTCGTAAAGATATAGACTCACCTGCAAATGCTAAAGTAGCAAAAATTACCGCTAAATAAGCAAATAAATATGCATAAGATTTATTTGCTTCTGTATTTGATTCTAGAATTAAGTTATTAGACATTTTTTAATCTGAAGGTGGAGTAGAATTGATAGCTACCCAAGTCAATATAATAAAAATACCAAATATAAAACACAAGAATATGATAAGTAGTTCATTAGGTACAGTCTTTTTACCTATCGTTAAAAGTGATAACCAAGCAAACACTAAGTAAGTACTTGCTAGTATTAACCAGAATAATCGACCAATAACATATTGTTCAAAAAAATTAGCGGTCAATATATCACTAATAAAAGCTAGTGATAAAAAGCTAATTAAAAAAGTTCCAACTACAGCTAAAAATAAGCTAAATGGCATTAATTGTCTTTCTGCTGTATTTGTTATTTGAGGTGGAGGTGGAATTGGAACTAGATTTTTTAAATCTTTTACTACTGAGTTACTGTCACAGCGATGGCAAAAACCATTTGTTGCATCAAACCAGTCAGATTGATGGCAAATCTCACAACGTGTAGGCAAAAATTCTGATTTGACTTGTATTCTTCCCATAACAGTTTTTTTATGATTCAGTTGCAGCTTTTTTTTCTTCTAATTCTAACCATCTTAGGTAAAGCGTATCAAGCGATTCTTTAGTGCTTTCTAGCTTTTTACTTAACTCAGTAAATTGTTCATAATTATTACTTAAGCCGTGACTAATTGGATCACTAAGTTGGTTTTCTAGAGTACTAATTTCTTTTTCTAAAACCTCTAGTTGCAACTCAATTTCTTTTAATTCTTGTTTTTCTTTATAAGAAAGCCCTGTGCGAGAATTTTTCTTTTCAGTTTCTTTTGAAGATATATTAGTTGCTACTTTTTTCTCTACAGATTCACTTGATGATTTATCTGATGATTTATCTGATGATAACTGTTTGTATAAACTATAGTTACCAGCATAACGGGTCACTTTTCCATTACCTTCAAAAACTAGTATTGAGCTAGCAACTTTATCTAAAAAGAAACGATCGTGTGAGACAAATAAAACACAGCCAGGAAAATCTATTAAAGAGGCTTCTAGCCATTGAAGTGTTTCAATATCTAGGTCATTAGTAGGCTCATCTAAAACAAGTAAATTAGTATTTGCTAGTAGTAATTTAGCTAAGACTAAGCGGTTTTTTTCTCCCCCGCTAAGTGTATGGAGTTTACTAAGTAGTTTTGAATTATCAAACTTAAAATCATTTAAGTAGGAACGGACATTGCGAAATTCTGAGCCTACTTTAATCATTTCTGCATTTTCAGCTAAGTATTGCCAAACTGTTACTTCTCCATCCAAATCTAAGCGGTCTTGAGCAAAATAAGCAATTTCTGTATTTTTTCCTTTTGTTATTACCCCTGATGTAGCGGGTTCTAGCCCAATTAAGGTACGAAGTAGCGTAGTTTTTCCACACCCATTTGGCCCAACTAAAGCAACTCTATCACCTTTTACCATTATAAAATCAAGGTCTTTTACTAAAACTTGATTTTGATAATGTTTAGTAAGTTTAGTAGTCTCTAATATGGTATTACCTAAGCGTTTATTACTGGATAATCGGCTATGTAGTTGATATTCAGCCTCTTGGCGTGCTTTTTCGCGTAATTCAAAAACATTTTGAACCCGGTATTTTGATTTAGTTCCTCTAGCACGAACTCCTTGACGTAGCCATTCTTCCTCTCGTTTCAATAAATTTAGTAGTTTATTATGTGTTTTAGCTTCGGTTTCTTGTCTTTCCGTGCGTTCAATTAAATAATCTGAGTAACCACCTAAATAGCTAGTAGCTTTTCCTCTAGATATTTCAACCATTCTATCAACTACATTATCCAAAAAATAACGATCATGTGTTATTAAGAGTAATGCGCCTTGATAAGTGTCTAAATATTGTTCTAGCCAAGAAATAGTATAAGCGTCTAGATGGTTAGTCGGCTCATCTAGAATTAATAATTCAGGGTTTTGTATTAAAGCACAAGCTAAGGCTACACGTTTACGCTCTCCGCCACTTAAGTTCTTTATTGCCCTATCATCTCTTTTTAGACCAAGATAACCAAGAATTGTGTCTATTCTATGTTGATATTGCCAGCCTCCTAATTGTTCAAGGCGTTGTTCTATTAACTCATGTTCTGGCTCAAGAGCTTCTAACTCTTTTTGGTCTTGGCAATTAGCTAAACGCTGTGTGATATTTTGATACTCAGTTATTATAGTTTGAATAGCTATTAAACTACTATCAAGCGTTTGATTAATTGTTAGATTTAAGTCAAGTCTTGGCTCTTGAGCAAGTAACCCAAGCCCTATATTTTTACGTAGGGCAACAGTCCCATTATCTGGGGTAATTTCTCCAGAGATTATTTTAAATAAAGTTGTTTTTCCAGAACCATTTGCGCCTATTATTCCTACTCGCTCATTACTATCAACAGCTAAAGTTATAGATTGTAGAACAGGCTTTAAGTCATAAGTTTTACTAACTTGATTAAGACTAAGTAAATTCAATATTTTCTCCTAAGATAGAAAATTTCTTAAAAATTATAAAATATTATAGAATTTTGGATTTTATTTTAATTATGGTATTTGGAGCAAATGTAAGTAGACTTTGTAGATAAGATGGGCTAACTTTAGCCAAAATCAGTTAGCTAATATAAAATAAATAAATAAAATCTTCATCCTAAAAACCTTTCATAAAACAAAAGTTAGAGATTTAACAAAAATTTAATTTTTATAAGCGAAAAAGCTATTTTTGTGATAAAAATATTGCCATTATTTTTAATCAAATATTTTAATATTTTAACGGTCTTGATGTCTTGATGTAGTACAGTCTAAAAAAATTACAGGATAACGTATGGCTGAATGGGCTGAAAACCAGGTCAATAGCTCGCCTGGAGGTAACATAGTTGAAGTTGTAGGTCTGACCGATATAGGACGCGTTCGACAAAACAACGAAGATAATTTTCTTATTGCAGATCTAAATATTAAGTATGTCCCTGGAGAATCACAATACTCAAAGTTTGCTATTAGTGATAAAGGTACACTGCTATTAGTTAGTGATGGAATGGGGGGACGCAATGCTGGTGAAGTAGCCAGCCAAATTGCTGTAGAAGTATTTCAAAATGAACTACTTAACCGTGAATATAAACAAATTGGAGCAGAAGTATTAGCAGAAATTACTAAAAAAGCTAATTGGGCTATTTGGTCAAGAGCACAGCGCAATACGCAAGAACAAGGTATGGGAGCAACTCTAACAGCCTTACTTGTAGAAAATAACCGTGCTCATATAGTTCAAGTTGGCGATTCTCGTGCTTATGTAGTTCGTAATGAACGTATTTTTAGGTTAACTAAAGATCAATCTATGGTGCAAACCCTTATTGACTCAGGAATTATACAGCCTGAAGAAGCCGAAACTCACCCCTATCGCCATGTTATTTTACAATCTCTTGGTGCAGAACCCACCGTTTATCCTGTTACTTCAACCATTGATCTTTATGATGGAGATTGGCTTTTAGTATGTTCAGATGGTTTATCTGGAATGCTAAAAGATGAACTATTGCAAGACTTAATTCTTAACTCTCAAGATATTGAAGTAGGTTGTAGGAGTTTATTAGACGCTGCCAATGCTCATGGAGGAAAAGACAATATTACTTTAATCCTTGCAGCTTTAGAGTATAGTAGAGAATTTGCTGAAACCGAGCCTATAGAATCTGGGATCGTTACTTCAGAAGTAGAATTTGGTAATCGTACTTATTCTTATCTTACCCCTACCTCAAAATTACCACCTCTTCCAGGATTACAAGAACCTGAACCACCACCTGCCCCTTCCTATGGTCAGGTTGCTCAAACTGCTCAAACTGCTCAAACTGCTCAAACCGCTCAAGAAACCATACTGGCTGAAACTACAGTTCCAGCCCCAATTCCTGCTTTTATTCCAAACACTGGAACAAGAGAACGTGTTTTAATACTTTGTGCAAATCATGAGAGTTTGCTATCTCTAGAGTTTATGCTAAAACCTTATTATGAAGTAATTACAGCTATAGATGGTGAAGAAGGTCTAGCAAAAGCAATCACTGAACAGCCACGTCTAATTATTGCTATGGTTGAACTGCCTAAGATTACAGGTATGGGTGTATGTATTACTCTTAGGGCTAATCCCCGCTTTCGTAATATCCCTATTATCTTAACCTCATTAGAATATACTCTAAAAAAACATATCATCGAAGGTTTAGAAAATGGGGCAGATGAATATTTAGTTATGCCTGTAGATGAAAAAGAACTCTTGCTACGTATAAAACCTCGTATTGAAAGAGCTAAGCAGATGGACACGCTTAGATATGAAAGCGCTGTTAATGAAGCAAATAGCTTACAATTACAAATGGAGATGGAAACTCTAGCAAAAACACGTCAAGAGATTTTCCAAAATGTTCTAGATGTAGCTAGCGATGGTATTTTAATAATGGATACTGCTGGTTGGGTGACAGCCGTAAATGAAACATTTCTTAATTTCCATAAAATTCAAAGTGATGCAGTAGTTGGTTTTGGGTTTCGTGCTTTACTAAAGAAAATCCAACACTTATATGAAAATCCTGAACAACAACTACAAAGATTTGTTGAGTTAGTAAATAACTCTGAACTAGTTGCTGAAGATGATGTTAAAGTTAGAGTTGAAAAACGAGGCTCCACTAAAATTAAACGTTATAGCTCCCCTGTAAAAGATGAAAGCGGAAAGGTTTATGGTCGATTGTTTGTTTTTCGTAGCTTAGTCATCTAATGCCTGAGACAAATATACTAATTGACGAAAATTTTTATAAAAAACGTCTTATTACTGCAATAATCTTAGTAGTAGTAATTATTTTTATTGGTGTTATGGGCTACCATCTTATAGAAGGATGGAGCTTTTTTGACTCGCTTTATATGACTGTAATTACTCTAGCTACTATTGGTTATGGTGAAACACATCCTCTTACTACTAAAGGAAGGGTCTTTACAATTTTCTTAATATTTAGTGGTATAGGTATTTTAGGCTACGGTCTAAGTGTTATTGCTACCTTTGTCATCGAAGGAGAGTTAGCTGGTTTAATAGGAAAACGAAGAATGCAAAAGGATATAGAAAAGCTTTCAAACCACTATATATTATGCGGAGCAGGCGAAACAGGCCGTTGCATTGCCCAAGAATTTGCAAAAACTAAAACCCCCTTTGTAGTAATAGATATTAATCCACATAAAATAGAAAATGTCCGTAATCTTAATGTACCTTTTATTGTAGGAGATGCCACTAAAGATGCAATTTTATTATCAGCAGGAATAAAACGTGCTCAAGGATTAGTTAGCTCTCTACATAGTGATAAAGACAATGTTTTTGTGGTATTAACAGCTAGAGGACTTAATAAAGACTTAAGAATAGTTTCTAGAGTAGTTGAACAGGAATCAGAACATAAACTTCGTATAGCAGGAGCCGATACAATAGTATCACCTAATGCTATAGGGGGACTTCGTATGGCTTCGGTAATGATTCGCCCCACAGTAGTAGGTTTTCTAGACTTAATGATGAGAGAACAAAACACCATTCGCATGGAAGAAATAAAGCTTCTAAAAACTTCTTCTATTATAGGTAAATCCTTAAAATCTTCAGATATCGGTCATAAGACAGGGTTAATAGTAATAGCAATAAAACGTAATAAAGGCGACAGGTATATTTATAACCCAAAACCTGAAACTCTATTTGAGGCAGAAGATATTTTAGTAGTAATGGGAGATGTAAACCAAGTTCAAGCCTTACGCAAACTAGTAAAATAACCTATTACACCATTAAATAAACTTAAAATATTCCCAATATTAAAAAATAAATTGTATTTTTACCCTTTAGATTTTGTTAAATCTAGCATACAAATGATTCTAACTCCATTATTTAGTTACAGTTACCACCAATTTATTTCTGGTATATGATTTGTATATTTTTCTACCAAAATTTATTACTAATTTTAATGTTGAGGTAGAAAAAATGTTTTTATTAGGCGAGAGACTTGAAAGAGAAAATAGAACTGTAAAAGCAATGATTGAAATATATTGTAAGAAAAATCACCGAAGTAACATAGAATTATGTAAGGAGTGTAAAGAAATTTATGATTATGCTTCTTATAGAATTACTCGTTGCCCCCATAAAGATAAAAAACCTGCTTGTACTAAGTGCGAAATTCATTGTTTTAGCAGAAAAATGAAGGATGAAATTAAAAAAGTAATGCGATTTTCTGGGCCAAGAATGTTAATTTATCATCCAATTCTTTCATTATTTCATTACATTGATAAACTTAAAGAAGGCTCAATTAAAAAAAAAGCTAATAGCCTGGAAATCCCCTAAAACATAGGGTTAGGAGTGTTTATTTTCTGGCTTATTTTTTTTAGGAGTACGGTTTTTGGAAACTATTACAACTCCAAAATCTGCCACTCTTTTATTGTCTTTTCCATAAAACCCCCGCAACGTATCAACATCTTTAGATAATTGAGAATTGATTTCTTTTAAGAGTTTTTGAAATTTATCCGACGCTTGATCAGCTAAATGCTGTTTAGTTTCATAATCTAAGCGAGCCTCTTCTAAATCATTTTTCATCTTTTTTCTTTCGTTTTCATTTAATGTTGCAGGGAAATTGTTTTCACTTTGATGTTTTGCTATACCATCAGCCATACTTTCAAGACGATTTAATACGTTTTGAAAGTTTTTAGGGTTAACTCTTCTCATCTTTTGCTGCTCCAAAATTATTAATTAACTAAATAATCTAACCTTAATATTTATAAGCTCATTTTATACATTAAAAACCAATAAAAATTAAGTTAAGTAAATAAAGACTGGGTAGGTAGTTGACCCAAACCTTAAATCATTCTATTATCTGAACCCGTCCGCGTAGAGAATTGGTTAAGGACTCAATTATTTTATCTCGATCTGAAAGATAAAGAGATACTTCGACTTGTATTCCTGTGTTTGTATAATCTACAGAAGTCGTTAATTCTTTATGGGTTTGCAAGAAATGAAAAAGACTATTTTGTTCGCTAAAAGGGGCTTCTACTAAAAATGTTACTTTAGGTTTAACTAGTAGGGTTTCAGCTTCTTTTAGTACTGCTGAAGCCCCACCTCCATAAGCACGAGCAAGCCCACCAGCACCAAGTTTTGTGCCTCCATAGTAGCGAGTTACTACGATACAAACTTCTTCTAAATTTGCTCCTAAAAGAGCTTGAAACATAGGCTGTCCAGCTGTTCCACTTGGCTCACCATCATCATTAAACCGGTATTCACTAGGCGAAATACGATAAGCCCAACAATTATGAGTTGCATCTAAATGTTTAGCACGAATCGATTTAATATAATTCATTGCTTCATCAATACTAGAAACACGCTCACAACGCGAAATAAAAATAGACCCTTTGATATTAGTTGAAACCTCAGCAGATCTACTAATAGTTAAAAACTCACGTTCTGACAAATCACTACTCCTTTTATTAATAATTTTAGTTATCTATTTTTAAGACTATTTTTCCAATATTTTCATTACTTTCCATCAACTTATGTGCAAGATTAACTTCTTGCCAATTAAATATTTTATCTATTACAGGAACTAATTTTTTATTTTGAAATCTAGAGAGAGCAAATTTAGCAAAATCTTCTGTTAGCTGAATTTTATAGTCTAAAGCCCTAGCACGAAGAGTAGTTCCTATTACTTGTAAACGCCGTCTAAGTATCTCATAAAGATTGACTTGGTTAAGCGTGCCCCCACTCATAGCAGCAATTATTACTAAACGACCATCCATTGCTAAAGAATTAATATTTTGTTGCCAATAATTAGCGCCAATAGCGTCTAAAATAATATCTACTCCTTTATTTTCAGTAATTTCTTTAATTTTTTCTTCAAAAGACTCTTTTTTATAGTTGATTGCTAGTTTTGCTCCTAGTAAAAGACACGCTTCCTGCTTTTTTTCTGTCCCAACAGTAACATAAACCTCAGAGCCAAATTCACGAATAATTTGTATTGCAGCAGTCCCAACACCGCTAGCACCAGCATGAATTAAGACTTTTTGACCTACTTTCAAGCCTCCTAGCCAGCAAACTGCTTGGTAGGCTGTAAGAAAAGCCTCTGGAATTGCAGCAGCTTCTTCAAAAGAAAGGTTTTCTGGAATTCTCATAGCCGTTTTAGCAGGAATATTTACGTATTCCGCATAGCCTCCTCCAGAAAGTAGAGCAAAAACTCTATCGCCTATTTTCCAATCTTTAACATTTTTTCCTATTTCTACTATTTCTCCAGCCATTTCTAAGCCTATTATATTTGAAGCTCCAGGTGGTGGAGGATATAAACCACGTCTTTGCAATAAATCTGCTCGATTAAGTGCAGTAGCTTTAATAGAGACTAAAAGTTCATCATCATTAAAATCAGGTCTTGCAACTTTGTCAATATAAAGCTCTTTTGTGTCGTCTTTAACTAAAATGGCTTTCACAATCTTCTCCTAGTGCTAAAAATTTATTTATAAAAATTTTCTGGAAATAAAAAATTTTTATGAGCTATTTTACATTTTTCTTGTGCGTTAATTAATAGAAGCAGTTAAATTCTAAATATACTCAATCAGAACTTGCTAAATGCTTAGGAGAATATAATTAAGTATGGTTGGTAATAGCAATGTAACAGAGCTACTAATTAACTGGAATAAAGGGGATGAAGCTGCTTTAGAAAAGCTTTTACCCTTAATTTATCAAGAGTTACATTTACTTGCATCTCGTTATTTACGTAGAGAAAGACCTAATCATACCATTCAAACAACTGCTCTAGTACACGAAGCTTACTTAAGGCTTATAGATCAAAAACAAGTAAAATGGCAAAACCGTGCTCATTTCTTTGCAATTGCTGCACAAATGATGCGACGTATTTTAACTAATTATGCTCGTGATCAACACGCGGCTAAGCGTGGTGGTAAAACAATTCGTGTAGAGCTAAATGAAGCAATTGCGCTACCAAATATTCAAGATCTAGATTTAATAGCGCTAGATGAAGCACTTAATGAGTTATCTAAAACAGATCAACGTAAAAGCCGTTTAATTGAGCTATGGTTTTTTGCTGGTTTAACTCTAGAAGAAACTGCTGAAGTACTAGAGATTTCCCTAGCCACAGCTAAACGAGATTGGACGCTTGCTAGGGCTTGGCTCTACCGTTCAATCAAAAAAGGGGCAGACAATGAAAACTGAAAGATGGCAAAAAATAGAAGAAATTTTCCACACAGCAATCGCTAAGTCTCCTACTCAAAGAGTAAATTATCTTAATCAAATTTGTGCTCAAGACTTAACTTTACGTCAAGAAATAGAATCACTAATAGCCTTTTCCGATGAGGCTCAAGATATAGGGTTTTTAAAAAATGCGGCTATTACAAGACAAACACCTGTTTGGTCAGTAGAAGCTTTAGTAGGTCAAATAATCGATGAAAAATACCGTATAGAAAAACAGCTAGGTCAAGGTGGAATGGGAGCGGTCTACCTTGCTACTCATTTAGGAACTGGTCGCACTGTAGCTGTTAAAATCATCGCCCCTCAATTTATGGGATATTCAGAGTTTGTAGAACGCTTTAAGCGTGAAGCAGAAGCTACAGGACGACTTCGCCACCCTAATGTAGTTAATGTTACTGACTTTGGTTTTTCTTCTGTTGGCTCAGATAAATTAGCCTACTTAGTGATGGAATATCTTAATGGTAATACCTTAGGCGAGCTATTAAAAGAAAAAGGCCAACTCCCATTAGATCTAGTAGTTGATATTGTAGAACAAATTTGTTTAGCTGTAGAAGAAGCTCATAAAATAGGTATTATTCATCGGGACTTAAAACCAGAAAATATTTGGTTAGAACCAAATGGGCGTGGAAGCTATAATGTAAAAGTACTAGATTTTGGCCTTGCTAAACTAAAAGATGTCCCAAATAGCTTTCAAAATACGCATCTGCCTTTATTAGAAAGATTAAAACTTATTGAAGAATGCCCTAATGAAACATCCTTGATGTCAATGCTTAAAGCTAAAAGCATATCTAGCGAAGATGTTACTCTTAGGCAATATGCCACAAATATTGATCCTAGCACTCTAGATACTTCAGCTAAAGTAACACATGGAAATATTGACCCTAAAACTATACCTGTTTGGCTTACTCGTGCTGGAGTTGTCTTAGGTACTCCTCTTTATATGTCACCTGAGCAATGTAACGGAGGTGCATTAGATAACCGCTCTGATGTGTATAGTTTAGGTGTAATGACTTATCAAATGTTAACAGGTGATACCCCCTTTACAGGTGATTTTCACCAGCTAATTGATAAACACACTAATATGGCTGCACCTATAATAAAAGAAAAAAGAAAAAACCTACCTGAGCTTGTAAGCAATAGCATAATGATGGCACTTGCTAAAAATCCTCTAGACCGGCCTAAAAGTATGACAGCTTTTGCTACAATACTTAAAGCCAATTCTCAAGGAGGGATTGCATTACTTCGTCAAGCTATTTCTATTTATAGCAATAATTTCTTTAGCTTTTTAGCTATCAGTAAATTCGCTTATACTCCTCTTATTTTAAGTATGATATTTACAATATCTTGGTTAGTTCTACCTACTTGGAAAGTAGTATCTATTGATGCTGGAAATGGTATACTTTACTCCTTACCGCTTATTATTTTAGGGGTTTATTTTACTAAAATAGTGAATGGTTTTATTACAACACCTACAGTAATTAACTCTATAGCTAACTATAAACAAAAGTTGAGATTAACTGACTATTTAACTTTATTCCAAAAGCAAAAATCTGGTTTAGTTAGGCCAATAAAGAATTTTCTAATTACACAAATACTAGTTATCCTCTTTATAGTTATAGTAACTTTCTTACATAACTATGCAAACAATAATAGTGTTTCATCGAGTATGTTTTTTCTATCATTGCTCTTAATTATGACGGCAGGATTAGTAGGAGCTTTTTTTATAGATAAAAACTATCGTGACACTATTTTCTATGAGTCTGTGCTTGTAATAGAAGGTCTAAAAGGAAAACTAGCAACACTACGTTCTAAAAGCTTATTAAGCCAACTTAAAGGTGTTAAAGAATATTCAGGGATAATTTTAACTGTAATACTAATAGATCTTTTCTTTCTATTTACCTGTTTAGTATGGACATTAAATAAGCTATTTAATAGTAGCCTTGACTCAACAGAAAAGTTTATGGCAAGTTTACTAGCTATCTTTGGTCTTTCAATTATTGGCTCTCTAGGGTTTATAGTTGCTCCTTTGTTTTCTATATTTTACAGCCTACTTTATATACAAGCACGTCAATCAAATGGTGAAAGCTTTGGTGAAATATTTGAACAATTCCAAAAATCTATTAGTAAATAATTTTGTCCTAGATAAGTATAAAATATAGATAAACTAGGAGGTTATTATGCTTTACTATGCTTTTCTTTTTTGGCGTAAACCATTTATTGAAAGAGATACAATAGCTTTTTCTTACCACAAAACTAATGAGTATATTGCTATTTTTATTGGTCTAATGGTTTTATTTATAGGCGAATCAATTGCAGTACATTATTTCCTAGTAACTATTGATAACAAAGTCGCTTGGATTGCTACTTTAGCTAGTATTTACACAGTACTTTGGATATGTGGAGATTTCCAAGCAATTCGTCTTAATCCAATTACAATTAGCCAAGAGAAAATAGCGCTAAATGCTGGAAAAAGATGGAGAGTTGTTATTAATCGTGAAATGATTGAGGAAATTTTAGATATTAATAAAGCCGAACGTCTAACAAAAAGAAAAGACTATTTAGATATGACTGTTGCAGGAGAACCCTCTTTATTAATTGCATTAAAAGAACCTGTAAAAGTAAAAGGGCTTTTTGGTATAAAAAGAAGTTGTAAGTATTTTGGAATATTTGTTGATGATTTAGCGGCTTTTAAGTCCCAAGATTGCCTCTTAGCATTTTTTTCAATTGCCCCTAAATAAACACCCACTCAAAACTTTATACAAGTTTTCTAAAAACAAAAGATTGCTGTTTTAGAAATAACAAATAAATCCACAAAACAGCAATCTTTAAGTTTACTTAATCTTTAATTACTTATCTTTAGTTAGCATCATCACTATCTTCATCATCGCCATCATCGCCATCATCACCATCATCACCACCATCGCTAGTATTATTATAACTACTTTGACCAGCCGCTAAGACTCTCTTTATTACGCCATTAAATATTCCTGGGGTTATAGTATGGATATTATGGACAGTATTAGGCCCAGCAAAAGCAAAAAATAGCGCATCGCTTTGATCTCCTGTAACAAATCTATACACGCCTCTATGTTCATCTGGGAAAACATATAGACCATCTTGTTCAAGAGCTACAACTCCAGCTACTGTGCCTCTTCTTGCAGTGAATATATTAGGGTTAATTGTTGGACGTGGTTTTCTTGGGCCGCCTGGGGCATCTGGTAAACCAATTAATTGTTTTACCATTGCACCTGAATCAAGCGAAATAAAACCATTTGATAAGGCTTGGGCAGGAGTTGGAGCACCAGGAACAATAGTACCATTACGATCACCATAGAATAGACCAACCCAAGTTTCAGGGCCACCTGGTAATGTTAAAAGATCAAATACACTTCCAAGTGTTGGATCGTTTCTTACAAAACCTGCTGCAAGTGGATCTGCTGCACCAGCATCAATAGCTACCCAAGGTAGAGGGTTAGCAATATCTGGGACAATAAAAATAGCCGATTTAATTCCAAACTCTCTACGTAAACTATTACCTCTGTTTGTTAATCTAGTTTGTGCCATTTGAATTAATTCAGCGCCTAAACTATGTCCTAAAATTGCATTTGGTCTAATACGTCTATCCTCTAATTCTTCTAGTGAGCCAAGTAAAGCAGTAACATAATCATCCATATTAAGATCACCATACTTTACGCCACCGCCTACAGGAAACCCGCTATTACCATGACCAGGATGGTCAAGTAATATCATTCTAGAAACACTTGCATCACTAGCAATAACTGATTGGGCTAGAGCAATAAAAGTTCTACTTGTTTGTGAAGTCCCATTAAGAACTAGTATTGAGTTTCTACCCCTTTGAGAACTAGGGTTAGAAACAATGGTTGCACCCATTTCAACTTCAACATTATTTCTTATCTTGACTTTGAATTTTATAACTGAACTAGTTGTTTGAGCCATTACACTAGTCAAACTTAGTAAAATAAGCAAAATTATGCCTAAAAAAGATTGAAAAACTATCTTTTTCACAAAACCTCCTAAATAATCTTAAATAAATATTGCGAAAATAATCGCAAACAGATTATCCATAAAAGCTCCTAGTATTTCTATAGTACTTAGCTATAAAGTTACTTGTTAGCTTACTAAGTATAAACTCCATTAAATCTCATATACTATTTATATTACTAATATTTAGAAGGCTAGTTAATTAAGGTTATTGAGTTATTGGGTTAGTAATTTATTGCTGGGTATGCTTGGCTTGATTTACAAAACTCAGGTTATAATCCATTATAGCGAGTTTATAAGATTTCTTTTGCCATTAGTTAAAATTTTAGGAGGGTTTAATACTGTGAAAGAGTATGACGTTATTGTACTGGGTGCAGGCCCAGGAGGGTATGTAGCAGCCATTCGAGCCAGTCAATTAGGGTTAAAAACTGCTATTGTAGAAAAACAATATTGGGGTGGTGTTTGCTTAAATGTTGGTTGTATTCCTTCTAAAGCATTGCTTAGAAATGCAGAATTAGCACATATTTTTAAGAAAGAAGCTAAAACCTTTGGTATTAAAGTAGAAGGTAAAGTTACTTTTGATTTTGGTGAAGCCTTCCGCCGTAGCCGTAAAGTTGCTGATGGTCGTGTTAAAGGCGTACATTTCCTTATGCGTAAAAATAAAATTGATGAATATGAAGGCTGGGCAAACTTTACTGATCCCCACACAATGAACGTTAAATTAAATAAAGGTGGAGAAGAAACCTTAAAATTTAAGCATTGTATTATTGCTACTGGCTCTACTACTCGCTTAATCCCAGGCTCAAAACTAAGTGAAAGAGTTGTTACTTATGAAGAGCAAATTATGACAGAACACTTACCTAATAGCATTATCATAGCTGGTGCTGGTGCAATTGGAGTAGAGTTTGCTTATGTAATGAAAAACTACGATGTAGATGTGACTATCGTAGAATTTTTAGACCGTGTAGTTCCTTTAGAAGACGAAGAAGTTTCAGCAGAGCTTAAAAAACAATATGAGCGTAGTGGCATTAAAATAATGACTAAAACTCGTGTTGATAAAATTGAAGATACAGGTTCAAATGTCCGTGTAACAGTAACTAAAGGTGATGGTGCACAAGAAACCCTAGAAGCTGATAAAGTCTTGCAAGCAATTGGGTTTAAGCCTCGCGTAGAAGGCTATGGACTAGAAAATACAGGAGTAAAATTAACTGATCGTGGAGCAATTGCAATTAATAATAAAATGCAAACTAATGTTGCTCATATTTATGCTATTGGCGATGTAACAGCTAAATTAATGCTTGCTCATGTAGCTGAAAGTATGGGAATAATTGCTGCTGAAAATATCGTAGGGGCTGAAACTATTGAACTAGATTTTGATATGATGCCACGTGCTACTTATTGCCAACCTCAAGTGGCTAGCTTTGGTTATACTGAAAAACAAGCTCGTGAAAAAGGCTATGATGTCCAAGTAGCTAAATTCCCGTTCCAAGCTAATGGTAAAGCTCATGGCTTAGGTGATGCTACTGGGTTTGTTAAGCTAATTAGTGATAAGAAATATGGTGAATTATTAGGCGGCCATCTAATAGGCCCTGATGTTACAGAACTACTACCAGAATTAACATTAGCTCAAAAATGGGATCTAACAGCCGAAGAAGTTGCTCGTAATGTCCATGCTCACCCAACTTTAAGCGAAGCTGTAAAAGAAGCCGCTCATGGTTTAGTTGGTCATATGATCAATTTCTAAATTAGGGTTTCACTATTAAAAACTAGAAATGCGGCTAGAATGGCCGTATTTCTAAGATTTCTGAATTTTAGCTGAAAGTTTTAAATATTTCTGGAACCAACAATCCTCTAACGCGTGCAACCTAAAGAAGAAATCGGTTGCAGTTACTGGCATACATAGTTATTATCAAAATTTGTGGGCTATTGCTAAGTAGCTGCAAAAGTTTCATCCTAACCTATAAAACTGTGGTATTAAAAAAATTATGAATACATCTAGAAAAAAAGTTGATAATTCCCAACAAAGTGTTCAGAAAAAATTTACTATTTTAGGGGTACTATGTGGTGCAGTAGCACTAATTCTAATTTACCAATATTTTGCTGCATCTAATTTACCTCCTGTTAAAGAACCTGTTACTACTGAGGATAAATATAAAAACCGTATTCCAGCTAGCCAATTAACAGCAAATAATGCCACAAATACTAAAGAACCCTCAAATCTTCAACAAGCTGTTGATCAAACTATTCCAAACCAATTAGACCTTAAGGCTTTAGAAAATAAAGCTAATGGTTCGGCTAATGGTCTTCGCAATCCTTTTGAATATCCACCACCACCACCACCACCACCACTACCACCACCAAAACCAGCAACAATAAGAATAAATACCATTAGTCCAACATCTGTTTTTGCAAAAACTAAAACTTTTGATGTGGTGATTCGTGGAACAAATCTTACTGATGATATGATGATTTACTTGGGTGGTAATCCTAGTTTTTCTAAAACAATTTTTGTAAACGATACTGAAGTGCGGGCTAATGTTCCAGCAAATTATTTTGCAAACCCAGGACAGTTACAATTTCAACTTAAAAAACGTGGGCAAGAAGCGGATGAGTTTTCTAACACTTTAGCAATTAGAGTAGATACACCTAAAGATCCATCAGCTATTTTTAAGATGGTTGGTCAGTTTACTGATAATAAAGGTCAGATCTGTGCTGTTTTAGCAGAAAATGATGCGGCTAAACCTACGCAAATTATTAGAGTAAAAGATATTGTAGCTCCATTTGTTAAATCTGCTGATGATACTAATTGGGAAGTTATTTCTATTAATAAAAACCAAATAGAGTTAAAGGATATTAAACAAGCTATAGGTGTTACTTGGCCTGTAAAAATGAAAAGCGAACAACTAAATGCAACTAATACGGCTAGTAACAATGCTAATAATGCTGTTCAAAACTACTATGAACAAGCCCAATTCTATGAAAATGGCAATACCTATGTTGATCCTAATGGCACTGTAAACTTAACTGATGCATTGCAAAATCAAAATGCTAATAATGGTGTATTAGGACAAACTCCTGAAGATATTGAACGTAGTAAACAAATTCAGCAACAGAACTTTAAGATGATGAATGAGTTAATGCAAAAACAGCGAGAAGCCATACTACGTCAACAAGAACAATTTAGAAAACAACAACAAGAAAATCAACAACCTATAATTAGAAACCAGCCTCAAAGACGTTAACTAAAAGCACAAAACATCATTAACTAAAAAGCACAGGAATATTTCCTGTGCTTTTTTAATTTTGATATTCTACTCAAACCACTTAGCTTAAGAATTATCACCACTTAAAAAACCAACTACTAAACTATTACTATCTATTACTAGCACATATCCTAACCCATTATTATTTAACTCTATTTTAGCTTGATCCATAGATAAATCTAAGGTAACAAAATGCTTAGGCGTTACAGGTCTCATAACTTGATAAGCCAAAGTAGTATTTTGGTCTGTCAATTTTTCTGCATCTGTAACAAATAAAATTCCATGTAGTTGTTGTGCTTGTATTACAGCAATAGTTTTTAATGAATGGGTTTGACAAATTTTTAGTGCTTGAGAAATTGTAAGGTTTGGAGTTATTGAAACTAAGTTCTTATTTACAAACTCTTTAACTAGTTTTTGCTTAAATGTGCCACTAGTTACAGTTTGAGTATTAGACGGGGTAAATAAAATCTCTGGAGAAGTTTTATAAACAAACCTAAGTAATAAAAAGCCCGCTAGTAGAATCCAAAAACCTACCAATAAATTATAATTACCTAGGAGATTTACTAGTCCAATAACTACTAAAGAAACAGAAAAGAAAATACTAAAAATAATAGTTAAACGAGTAGCGTTTTCATAGCTTTTATCAAAGCTCCATAGAATGGCTCTTAGGACTCGGCCACCATCTAGCGGAAAACCTGGTAACAAATTAAAACAAGCCACTAGAAAATTAAATGTCCCTAAATGTAAAATAGCTTGATAAACTACTGGTGAAAAAGACTTTAATAGAACTTCTGCAAGTAGATAAAAAAATAAAGCTAGTATAAAGCTAGCTATTGGCCCTGCAATAGCTACTCTTAATTCTGCTAGTGGGGTTTTTGGCTCATGTTCTAAACTAGCAAGCCCTCCAAAAATATGTAAGGTAATATTATTAATCTTAATTTGTTCTTGACGGGCTGCAAGTGAATGTCCAAGCTCATGAGCTAAAATAGAAAAAAAAACAAGTAACGAAGTAACTATACCTAATCCCCAATAAAGGGGTTTTGGCATTTTTGGAGCAGTACTTGGTAGGTAGATTACTGCAATTGTCCAGCTATAGGCAAAAAAAATGGCAAACCAACTATAATCTAGACATACAGGAATACCCCAAATACGAAAGATTTCTACTTTTTGTGATTTATATTTCATTATTTTGATTTGCTATAGCATCAGTAATTTTAGCTACTTCTACCATTTGTGCCACATCATGAACTCTTATAATATGAACACCTTGCAAAATAGCCGCTGTAACGCTTGCAGCGGTTCCCATAAGACGATCAGATTCTAAATTATTTAATATTTGACCAATAAAAGACTTCCTAGAAGTACCAATAAGAATTGGTAAATTAAATTTTTCTAAAAAAGAAAGATTAGCTAAAATCTTTAAGTTATCTGTTAGGTTTTTTCCAAAACCTATACCAGGATCTAAAATAATCTGACTAGAGTTGATACCTAAGTTTTCAGCTTGCTCAATAGCAAAAGCAAGGTCTTTTTGGATTTCCTCTAAAATATTATTACTAAATGGAAGTTGCTGCATATTTTTTGGACTTCCTCGCATATGCATTAAGCAAAGAGCTGCACCAAAATCTGCTACGACTCTACCCATATTTTCATCAAAGCGTAAAGCACTAATATCATTAACTAGCTCTGCTCCTTTAGCTAAAGCTTCTTTAGCTACTTCTGCTTTATAAGTATCAATTGATATAGGAATTTTTAATATACCTTTTAAGCCCTCAATTACTGGTAGAACTCGCTTAAGTTCTTCTGCTAGGCTAACAGGCTCAGCATTAGGACGAGAAGATTCTGCTCCTATATCTAGGATGTCTGCACCTTCTAATTCTATTTCTAAAGCCCTAGAAATAGCTTTTTCTGTATTTAAAAACTTTCCTCCATCAGAAAATGAGTCTGGCGTAATATTAAGAATCCCCATTACTAGGGTTTTCTCACCTAAGGTTAAAGTTTTATTTGGAAGTGATAAAGTATATCTTTTAGCTTTGGTAATCATTTTAAGGTCTTAGTTTTAAGATTAATCTCTGTCTATTAGCTTTGCTAAACCACTCTACCATCATGAGCAGTAAACTTAAAAATTAATATATAAATATTAGCTAATATTCCTAGTAGAGCATAGAAATAATGGTTATATATTGCCATATCACCCATTATCCAATAAACAAAAGCTCCATAAAGAGCAATTAATATAGCTTGGAAATACCAAAATAAAGACCTATGATAAAGTGCATAACCTAGTGCAAAAACTGTTATTGACCAGTGTAGGCCAAACTCGGCAGGTTTAAGGATTTGTATTGCAAAACTTAAGTAATAAGTCATAACTAGGCCACGTAAAAACCTTTGAGTGTCATAGTAATTTGTCCAATAGTAAGGTAGACAAATCCCAATTGTAAGAACTACTAAACTTTCAAAAGCTGTAACTTTTACGGCTAAGGCTTTAACTATTATAGGATAGAGCGAGAGCATTAAAAACGGGCTAGCTAAATCACGAATAATTTTACTTTTTCTACCTTGTTTTAAGACTAAAATATCAAGAACTATATAGCCATAATAGGCTAGCATAGGTAAAGTTAGCCAAATCAAAGAAATACGGTTAAATAAAAGTATTGGAAATAAGAGAATTAAATAGGCACCTATTGGGACAGCTTCAAAAATACGTAGGTGTGAAGCAGGGCGTGCAAAATGTCTATTAAGAGATTCTTGAGCTTTTAAGCCTGGAACAAGCCTAGTATCAACAATATCACGCCATTTTTCTGTTATCTCATCAAAAAAATTATGATCATCACCCCTTCGCTCACATTCTTCTTTATCAAGGATAATTGGTTCGTGAAATTTAACAGTTATTTTACGTAGTCGTGGCAAAAATCTTGTTACAGGCCAAGCTTCATAAGCACCTGTAATTGTGATTGGAACAATAGGACATTTATTAAAAATTGCCATACGCGCAGCACCAGACTTAAGCTTTTCCATATAGCCTTGTTGAGAGCGTTGGCCTTCAGGAAATAGAGCAATCAAATCACCATTAGCTAAGACTTTCATAGCCTGTTCAAAAGCATTAGAGTCTTTTTTACTAAGATTTACTGGTATTGCTCCAAAACTCCTTACAATAAGTCCTAAGAGAGGAATAGTAAATATTTTATCCCAGGCTAAAAATCTTACTGGTCTTTCTGAAACAGCATATATTAAGGCTGGATCAAGATAGCTAGGGTGATTACCTGCTAAAACAGCCGCACCTGTTTTAGGAATATTTTCTATTCCATAATATTCAACAGTAAAAAACAGCCTAAAGATCATTTGAAAAAGAATCTTAATAACCGTGACCATATTTAATCCTATTATTTATCTAGGTTTAAAGACTATTGTAATTGAGGATCAACCCAAATAGCGCCATCTTCAAAATATTCTCGTTTCCAAATAGGGACTATTTGTTTAAGACGATCTATTAGAAAATGGCAAGCTTCAAAAGCAGGTTTGCGATGAGCAGAAGTAACAATAATAGCAACACTTGTTTGACTAATATCAACACGGCCTAAGCGATGTACTAAAGCAATTTTATTAATAGGCCACTTTAAGCGAGCTTCTTCGGCAATTTCTTTCATTATTTTAAGCGCCATTGTTTCATAGGCTTCATATTCAAGAAAAAGAACTGTCTTACCTTTATTATTATCTCTAGTTATTCCATCAAAAGTTACTACTGCACCATCTTTTGACTCAATAACTTTTAAGGCAAGTTCACGGGAATTAATTTCTTTATATGTAAGCTCATAAATATCTGATTTTTCAATATCTTCTCCTCCTGATACGGGAGGAAAAATTGCTAGTTTATCGCCTTGATTTAGAGTTTGCTCTTTAGTTGCATAACTTTCATTTAAAGCAAAAAGCAGTCTATCGGAAAGTTTTTCTAAGTTTGGATAATCTTGCTTTAACTTTGCAAGGGCAGTAGAAATACTAGAGCTTTCTGGTAAAGAAAAGCTTATTTCACCTGAGCCTACAATTTCTCTACAAGCGCCAAAGAATAAGACATTTATTTTTATTAATTTATCTGTCATAAAAAATTACCTTAATAACCCCATTAAAGTTTATTTTTGTTAGTAGTTTATCTTTCTATAGAAAAAAGTTAGAATACAAGCTTATGCCTAAGCCGCAAAAGGAAATCAAAACATATGCCGATGAAATTTTATATTTTGGATGTTTTTGCACCTAAAATCTTTGCTGGCAATCAATTAGCTGTTTTTCCTGATGCCGCAGATATTCCTAGAAATCGTTTCTCCCAATTAGCAAGAGAGATGAACTATTCAGAAACTACATTTGTATTACCTCCAAAATCCTCTGAAGCTAGTGCTGCTGTTAGGATTTTTACTCCTACCATAGAACTCCCTTTTGCAGGTCATCCTACTTTAGGAACAGCTTTTTTACTTGCTGCAACTGGAGCAGTTAAATTATCTAAAGATCAAACTATGGTACTTGAGCTAAAAGCTGGTCTAGTACGTGTTTTTGTAGAGTTAAAAGACTCACAAAGAGGTAAAGCTATTATGGAACAGCCTGTGCCGCAATCACGTGGAACGGTATCAGATCTTTCTACAATTGCTGCTAGTATTTGTTTAACCAGTGATGACATAGCGCCTTATAGTCCAGAAATTTTTGCTAATGCAGTTTCATTTTTTATTGTACCTATAAAGTCAATGCGTGCTCTAGAACGTGCCCGTCCAAACGGAGCACTACTAGAAGCCTTGTTTTCAAAACTAAATGTAGAAGGCCTGATTTGCTTTTCTACAGAAACAGTTGAAGCAGGTTCACAAGTTCATGTTAGAGCCTTTTTCCCAGGACTTGGAATAAATGAAGACCCTGCTACAGGTTCAGCCCAAGGCCCACTTGCAGTTTACCTTTTTAAGAATAATCTACTTAAACGAGGGCTTAAATATCGCATTTCAGCAGAACAAGGCTATCAAGTTGGTCGCCCTAGCAAACTTACTACTACCTTTGAAGTCTCAGACAACCTAATTAGTTCTATCAAAGTTGGCGGCGATGTTATTTTAATGGCTAAAGGCGAATTTTTAATTTAGTCCCTCTTAAATGTTTACAAAATAAACCTGTTTAGTGTTTCTGAAAACCTAACCATGTGCGCTTTTTTAACTGTCACAATATATTAAACCTACTTATGAATGACATTATGTAATATTTCTAGTAATTTTTCTGTTGTATAGGGTTTAGCTAAAAAAGCCTTTGCACCTACAGAAATAGCTTCTGTAGCTTTCACATCTGAACTCAAACCACTAGAAGCAATTATTTTCACATCAACATTTAACCTTTGTAATGCTCTAATGGTTGAGACTCCATCTAAATAAGGCATCATCATATCAACAATTACCGCGGAAATACCCGATGAAAGCTTAGCATAAATGGCTAAGGCTTCTGTTCCATCGCTTGCTACAATAACTGAATAGCCATATTTTTCTAAAGTAGCTCTAGTAATCTCGCGGATAGAAATTTCATCATCTACAACTAAAACTGTTTCGCCTTGTCCTAGAACTAATTTAGTTTGCTTAATATCTAGGTGTTGTCCCATAACTTGTGGAGCAGAAGGTATAAAGACCTTAAACCTTGTACCTCTACCTACTTCACTATAAACTTCAACAAACCCATCATGACTCTTTACAATGGCTGATACAGTAGAAAGCCCAAGCCCAGTGCCTTTACCGACTTCCTTAGTAGTAAAAAATGGCTCAAAAATTTTATCTACTAAGCTAGGAGCAATACCTATTCCAGTATCAGTAACATTAACCAAGACATATTGCCCAGGTTTAGCGTCTAAATGCATTCGTACATAGCTTTCATCTAAAACTATATTTTCAGCGCTAATAGTAAGTTTTCCTCCTTGAGGCATAGCATCACGGGCATTAACACAAAGATTTAAGAGGACTTGATAAAGTTGAGTAGCATCACCAATTACAGGCCATAAGTCCTTGACCACAAAAGTGTCTATTTGTATAGATTTAGGTAGGGTTTGAGCAATAATTTTTTTAATCTCATTAATAAAATGTTTTGGTTGTAGTACTACACGATTGCCTTCTACACCACGAGCAAAGGAAAGTACCTGTTTAACCATATCTGCGCCACGTTCAGCCCCAGCAGTAAGAATATTTAAGAGAAATTGGCTTTCTTCATCTGCAAATCTTTCTCTTAAAATTTGTACAGCCATAAGAACAGGTGTAAGAGCATTATTTAAGTCATGAGCAATCCCACTAGCTAGTGTTCCAATACTTTCCATTCTTTGAGCTCGCAAAAATTGAGCAGCTAAACGTTTTTTCTCTGTTATATCTGTATTAACTACAAGTTTTGCTTTTGGCTTGCCTGTTTCATCTTTTACTAGCGTCCAACGACTTTCTACAGTAATTTCTTTTTCATCTTTAGTAATATTTTTTAGCTCTCCTCGCCATTCTTCTTTAGCCATAACAGTTTTTAAGGCTTCTTGAGCATAACTATCATATTTTCCAAAGAGTAGTTTTTCAGCTGTTTGTCCAAGTGCTTCTTTTCTAGTCCATCCATAAAGACCTTCTGCGCTTTTATTCCAAAAAATTATTTTATCCTCCATATCTTGAACTAAAATTGCATCTTGGGTTTTATCAAGCAATGCAGCTTGTTCACGAATTTGTGTCTCAGCACGTTTTAGTTCCTCAAATTGCTCTTTTAGCATCTTATTTGTAGAAGAAAGCTCAGATGTTCTTTCTTCAACTCTTTTTTCCAACTCATCATGAGCACGTTTAAGAGCCTCTTCTGAACGCTTACGCTCAGTAATATCTCTAAT
Organism: Acidobacteriota bacterium; assembly: GCA_016213785.1. Lineage (GTDB taxonomy): Bacteria > Acidobacteriota > Blastocatellia > Chloracidobacteriales > JADJPF01 > JADJPF01. The sequence continues at coordinate 8,602 of JACQZQ010000011.1, read as the reverse complement.
AATACTTGTAACCAATACTCCTTCATCTGTTTTTAGGGGACTTAAGCTAATTTCTACAGGAAATTGACGGCCATCTTTGTGTAAACCTTGAAGATCAAGACCTGCTCCCATTGGGCGAGTATGCGGATCATTAAAATAATTTTTTCTATGTTGAGTATGGTTATGATGGTATTTTTTAGGAACTAAGATTTCTAAAGGTTGGCCTAATAATTCCGCCCTAGTATAGCCAAATAATTTTTCTGCTTGAGAGTTAGTAATACTAATTTTACCCTCAGAATCAACAATAATAATTGCATCAGGAGCAGACTCAAGTAAGGAAAAAAACTTTGTTTCTGACTGAGTACGCTCTTCTGAACTAGTCTTTAACTTTTCTAATTCAGAAACTACATCCTGCAAGTGTTTTTCTTGTTTAACTAGTTGATCAATAAGTTGTGTTTTTGTTGTTTTAGCCATTATTTTCCGACCTGCTATTTGCCTAAGCCTATATAAGTCAATAAAAGAAGGAGATTTTGCTCTTTATTATTATTTGAATTACGCCAGCATTATAAATATTGCATAAAACTTTGTCTATAAAACTACTAGCAAAGAGCTAAATATTAACAAAAACCTTTCTTATGCTAAGCCAACTAGCAAAGCAAGCAAACTTAATTGTAGGATATAGGCTTATATAGAAATCTAAATTATATTACTAAGGAAATTAATTAATGAAAGTCTATGAAATTCAACAGTTTGGACTAGAGTCATTAGTTCAAGCTGAACGCCCAGAACCTAAAATAAAAGACAACCAAATTTTAATAAAAGTAAGTGCTGTATCACTTAATTTTCGTGACCTAATGACCGTGATGGGAAGCTATAACCCTAAACAAAAACTCCCTCTTATTCCTTTATCTGATGGGGTTGGCGAAGTAGTAGCAATTGGTCAAGAGGTTAAAAGAGTAAAAGTAGGTGATCGAGTTGCAGCTATTTTTGCTCAGAAATGGATAGCAGGAGAGCCTGAAAGAAAACGATTAGGAACAACCTTAGGTGGCCCCTATGACGGAACTTTAGCTGAATATATCGCTTTAGACGAAGATGGAATTGTCCATTTACCAAATCATTTAAGCAATGAAGAAGCCGCAACTCTCCCCTGTGCTGGAGTAACAGCCTGGAATGCAATAATTTCCCATGGAAAGCTTAAAGCAGGTGACACAATTCTTCTGCAAGGTACAGGTGGAGTATCAATTTTTGCATTGCAGTTTGCTAAACTAGTAGGCGCTAGAGTAATTATTACCTCAAGCAGCGATGAAAAACTAGCCCGCGCCCGCGCTCTAGGCGCAGATGAGACTATTAACTATAAAAATAACCCTGATTGGGAAAAACAAGTTCGTGAGTTAACAGATGGAAATGGTGTAGATCACGTTGTTGAAGTAGGCGGAACAAATACCTTTGATAAAGCCTTAAAAAGTGTTCGTTTTGCTGGACAAATTAGTGTAATAGGGATTTTAAGCGGGCCAAGTGCTAAACTTAACTTAGTCCCTATTCTAATGCAAAACCTTAGAATCCAAGGAATTATAGTAGGCAGCCGAACAGATTTTGAAGATATGAACCGAGCCATAGAACTACATAAAATGAAACCTGTTGTAGATAAATTATTTTCCTTTGACCAAACCCGCGAAGCCTTTGAAATGATGGCTAGCGGCTCTCACTTTGGCAAAATTGTAATTAAATTTTAAGGACAGAGTAGGGACAGAGCTATGTCTCTGTCCCTACTCTGTCCCTGCTCTGTTTTATTTCAACACAGATAAATCTGCACCAAAATTAATATGAAAAGCCTGGTTATTCATAACTAAAGCTGGGACAGATTTTACCCCATATTTTTCTGCTTCACTAACACGTGCTTTTTCTTGCCCTAGATGAACAACTTCTACTTCAAAGCGAGCAGAATCTAAAGCTGAGGCTAATTGGGTTTCTGCCTCTACACAAACTGGACAACCTGCATGGTAAAAAATAGCTTTTGATTTCATGATTTTTTCTCCTAAACTAATGTAAAATTGTAAGCGGGTGATAGAAAAGTAGCAGGAGTCTACCTATTACAAAAGTACGTACAAACCGGAAAGATACTTACTTTTTAGTACAAATTTAATAAAATCAACTAAATAAAAATGGCTAAAAATAAAACAAACAAAATATCTACAAGCCAAATGATAGAAGACATTGTTGGCTGTAAATGGTCGTTAATTGTGCTCCAAACAATTCGACAAGGAGTTTGTAGACCTGGAGCGATTGAGCGTCATATTATAGGTCTAACTACTAAAGTACTTAATGAAAGACTAAGAAAATTGCTTAGGTATGGAATTATAGATAGACAAGTTTACCCTGAAACCCCACCAAAAGTAGAATATCAGCTAACAAGTTTTGGGCAGAAATTCGGCAAAATTCTTGATGCAATTCAAGAACTAGATCAAGATATTGACTCTAGGCTAAATACCTAAACAGTAAATTTATAATACTTAGAAACTATTCAGAATGCAAATACTTATATCTATATGTTACTGAATATAGATGTATTTAAAGCATTTGCCCTCTTAGAGCTAAATCCTATAATTTGCCTAATGAACTTAAGATTAATATTGATATTGGTAGTAAAAGACCGTAGCCAATATATAGAAAAATTTGTTTATTAGCAAAGTTCATTGTATAGCCATAACCTACTTTTTTTTCTATAAATAAAGCCGGATCATCAGGATTATAGTAAAACATTCCTCCACCATACCAATGTTTAGCATCTCTAGCATTTTCTACATAACTACGACCTGAAATAGCTTTTAATTTATCTTCTATCTTCATAATTTTAGAGATGTTATAGGCGCATAGTACTAAGATAACTACATCTGCTAAAATTGCTAGCACTATTATCCATTTAGTTACATCTCCATTACCCAAAGTAGCTGAAAGTATATTAAGAGAAATTGCTCCCATTAAAATAGCTTGTAGCAAGCGAATTTGGTCTAGCAAGCTTATTCCTACTTTTAAGGATTCTTCTTTTAGAGCAAAAAATTCTTCTGCAACTTCGGCTGGTAATGTCATTTTTGCCTGCAACATTCCATATTTGATTAGCCAAAATAGCCCTTGTAAATAAACCATTATCACTGGCAAAAAGAAAACAGAGAAAATATTTTTTTCTGCCCATTTATCTGGTCGGCCTAGTAAATCCCAATGAACAGGAATTTTATCAGGGAGTAATGGGTAATAGTAAATTAGTACTAATGTAGGTATCATAATGGTTATTGCAATAGCTATTTCTAAACTAATACTAGTATAATCACTTAAATGTCTTACTTTTAGCGATGTAGCAAAGCGCTGATTTTCTTCAATAGATTCATATTGCTTAACTTGTCTAGCAAAAATCACATAAAAAATCATTGAAGCAGTAATTAATATGGGTAAACTTACAATTCTAGCAAGAGGCATAGTATTACGATAAAGTGAGAGTACTAGCCCTAAAACCTCAACTTGAATAAAAGTAAGAACTAACCAGAATCGATAGCGATTAAGTATTTCCCTACCAATACCTTGATAAGTTTCTGGACTAACTCTAGTACCAAAAAAAGCCTCTTCCTTGCGCATAATGGGCATATAAAGCATTAGTCCAAACATTAAAATATCAAAAGCAAACCAAAAAACGAGTAATGTTGTTGTGTGTGTCATAACTAGTTTGCTCCTTTCACAAGCTGTTTTAGCTCTTCTGCAACTATTTCTAAAATTTCCTTGCTAGATAGACCCGCTAAGACAAACTGAGTTAGTGCTCCTCTAAGCGGACGACGTAGCTCATCATCGCTATTAATAGTATTTGCTCTAGAACGTGTTACTACTGCTCCTGCTCCGTGTTTTATACTAATTAAACCTTCTTCTTGTAATTCACGATAAGCAGTAGCAATTGTGTTTAAGTTTACACCTAAATTAGCCGCAACTTGTCTAACAGGGGGAAGTTGAGTCCCTTCCCTAAGCTCTCCTCTAGCTATTAAAGTCTTAATCTCATCTACTACTTGCAGATAGATTGGCCGCCTATCCTTTTCATCAATTGTAATAAACATAACTTAATACCAAACTCTATAAAAGTGTATAGTGTTACTATACACCATACACCATATATTTGCAAGAAAAAGTATAACAAATGCTTTAGGTGCGTAAAGACTTGTTGTTAGGCCTAGATATCCTTTTTAGTTCTTGTATAGAATGCAGACTTAAAATATAAGAGCAACATAAAAAGAACCATGTCAAAAAAAACTTCTCGTAAAGTTTTACTAAAAAGAGCCGAGCTTATACCTGCTAGCAAGGCCGAATCGCCAGACATTGCCAGAGTTGTATTATTTGTCAATAACCGTTTAGCTATAGGCCAAGTTAGTATTCCTCCAATAGAAAATGGAATTATTGAGGCTACATCTCTAGCTACAATACAAGCCTTAACTAAATCCCTTCCTGAAGGAACGCGCCTTGTTTTACAAAAAACTCTTAAAATGCAACCTGAGTATTTAGATGATGCCTTAATTGTGGCTATTGTTGATGCAAAGTATGATGACTTAGAGCTAAATTTAACAGGTGCAAGTATTGTTAGAGAGGAAAAAATTGTTTGGGGAGCAGCTAACGCTGTTCTAGACGCAACTAACCGCCTAACCTCTTTCTTACTTGAAATAGAGGATCAAGATGATTCTTTGCCTGACGAGGAATAATACCTATGACACCTTATATAGATTTGCCTCTAGATAATGACGATGATGAGGACTATGAAGATGATGATTATGAAGATGACGAAGAGATAGCCCGTGATGCTAAAGAGCTATTTGCAACAGCACTTTACTTTCTTAGCGATGGTCAATGGCTAGAAGCCCATAGAGCAGCAAGTGAAGCACGAGATCTTTTTGATGAATTAAATATGGCAAAAGAAAGCGCTGAGACTCGTTTAGTAATGGGGTTTGTAGATTATGAGCTAGGCAATTTTAAGGCCGCTTTACCAATGCTTGCCTCTGCCCAACAACAATTTAGCTCAGCAGGTTGTAAAGCTCAACAATGTGCTACTCTATATTTATTAACGTATTGTCACTTAGGTTTAGAAAAACCTAGTAAAGCTATTTACACGCTAAAGCTTGCTCAAACCGTCTTTAAATCTAATCCTGAGATTCTAAACAATGCTGAAAATAGTCAAGTAGCTTTTCTTCCTGATATAAAACGAGTTAGCGAGACTATAAATTCCCTTTTAATTGAGCTAGAAGCCAAATATCCCTCAAGCTAAGCCAATCTATTAATTACAAATACACTGGCTATATTGCCACTTTTGGCAAAAACATACTGCCATTTGTGGCAGAGTCTTAAATTTTTCTTAAAAAAAGAACTTATAAATAAATACTAAGAAAACCAACAATTAATCGCTAAAACTTATTAAATCTCTCTTTGGTTTAGTTATTGCTATAAGCAGACTTGCAAAAACCATTTTTCTATCAATTCAAGAATTTATTTAAGGAGAAAGTTATGCAAGTAACATCTAATTATTCACCTATAGCACAAGATGATTTTAATCAACCAGCCAACACATCTAATTTAGTAGACAATAAAAACCCCACAGACGCTACAGAAACTTCTAACACTTTAAGCTCAGACCCTTATTCATCACCAGCTAGCATCGCTAATAACTCTGTAGTTAGAGAGCCAGCAAAACAACCTGACTCATTATCTAATAAATATCAACAATATACTTCTCTTGAGTCAAATTATTTTAGAAATTTAATTAATGCATCTGTACCTAGCAAACCACAAAACCCCAGTCAGCCAGCGGCTTCTACTAATTCTGCTAATTCTACTGATGCTAAGACTGAAACAGCAAAAGCGACTAATGATACTTTAAAGCCCGCCGTTAAGGATAATTTAGACACTAATTGGGATCAGGTTAGTAAGAATGTAAATCAAAACAAGTATAACAATACTATTAGAAAAGCTGTCGAAGATCCCAATAATCCTTTTCCAGAAATGACTCCAATAGAACTCAAAGCTTTATTATGGCAAGAAAGTAAGTTTGATCCTACTGATGTTAATGGAAAAAGTGGAGCTACAGGTATTGCTCAAATAAGGAGCAATACCGCAGCAGAAGGAGGATTAAAACTTGATGGTAGTGGCAAAGATCCTAGAAAAGATCCTAATCAAGCTATTCCTGCTGTACCAAAGATTCTAGCTAAAAAATTTGATTATGTGAATAATACTTACAAAAATAGAGAGGGAGAAATAACCAGTAAAGGATTAAACTATTACAACCAAGGTAAACCACTACCTAGAGAAGAAAAACTAAAATTTGCTCTAGCTTCTTATAATGGCGGTCATCCACGAATTAGGAAAGCTTTAGAAAAAGTTTATGGAGACAATATCCCCCCTAATGGCCCAAAATTTGAAGATATTAAGCCTTACCTTTCTAAAGAAACTCAAAACTATGTTCCTTTGATTCTGGAAAGAGCCTCTACAAAATAGGGTAGTTTTATATTTTAATTGTAGGCAAAATACTAATGGTTAAGTTTAGTAAATAAACTTAACCATTAGTATTTTTAAAAGTGTGGCACTCATCTAAAAAGATAAGAAAATTTATTCTTGAATTCAAATTCACGTTTTAAGAAACCCTCTTTTTTTAATTAAAAGGGGCTATAAGTGTTTATACTAAAGGGGTTATATCGAAATTTATTATTTGCTACTATTTGTCCATTAATTACACACACCCAAGAATAGGTTCCGAAACTCTGGAAATCTGTTTGGAAATCTGTAGGAAAATTTGCCTCACAATCAGAACCACGAGAGCAATATTGGATGGCTCTATTTTTTCTACCTTTTGGATCAGTAACAATAAATACAGCTTTATAGTAGGATTCTAGCACCTTAAACTTATCCCAAACGCTCAATGCCACAGTAAACGTACTAAAACACTCCCAATCACTTTTAGCCTCTGTAGTAGGCTTCTTATAACTATCCCTAGGAATTTGTGTTAGGAAATTATTACTCTTAAATGTTCCTGTCTTAATAACTTTATCGTCTATTTTACATTCCCAAAAAAAATCTTCTTTATCTTCCCCAGTTGTACTTGGAGAATAATACATGTATTGCCAATCCCCATTAGAATAGAGTGTTGAGGGTATTAAAAACTTTTTTCCATCTTGATAGGTTATTTCAAGGCTAGCACTATGAAACTTATTGTTAGCCTGTCTACGAACACCAATTTGAAGATTACAGCTTTGAGACGTTAATAATACAGGTTTACGTTTACCCTCAGTTTTGTTTTCGCTACCTACCAAAAATACCAATAGTATCAACAGCATACAAATAAGTTTTTTCATTATTTTATAGTTCCTTACTTTAGAAAATATTAAATTTTGTGTATAGAACAAACCTAGCATCTTGGAAAAAGTTTACTTTTTAATTACCCTAGTCTTACAGAAATTGTTGGACACACCCTTTTTAAGTCTACTAATCAGTATTTGCTGGATAAAAACTCTCTTTTATTATTTTTATACCATTTTCTGGCTTACTTAAAATATAGAGTAATTCTTTTTCTCGAATATATACTTCATTATCTTTAGACTCCAATTTAATAAAGGTAAAAGAGAATTTTCCTTTTGCTACTTTATAATCAGTAAAACCATCAAGATCTGAGCCACCTTCTATATCTTCAACACAAGATTCGGTTAATATAGATTTAATTGATTCTACTTTCAAACTATTATCTATTTTCATCCAAACTAAATTGCATTCACTCCCTGCTCCACAATACCCGCCTCCAAGTTTTGCTCTAGTTGAACCGCGAACTACAAACAGAAAATAATGTTTTCCATCTTTTTCTCTTCTATCTATTATTTTGTATTTGTGATTACCTTCAGCATTAATTTGTTTTTTTAGATCAACTATTGATTCTTCTTTATCTCTAGATAGCTTTGCTTTACGCCCTATCAGACGTAGCTTTATTAAATCTTTTTTATCCTCTATTGTTTTATTTGAAGCTATTTTTGTGTTGTTTTGCGATTGTAATACAGGTTTACGTTTACCCTCAGTTTTGTTTTCGCTACCTACCAAAAATACCAATAGTATCAACAGCATACAAATAAGTTTTTTCATTATTTTATAGTTCCTTACTTTAGAAAATGATTATAAAGTGATCAAACTAAATAGATTAAGCATATGCCTTAGATAGATTAAAACAGCTATTATTATTACTCGCTAGTGTTTTACTCTTATTAAGTTTGGCATTAACAAATATTAAATTTCATTTTATTAGTAATTATATTTTTGCTTAAAACCACTATTACTTTACTTTGCTATAACTTCCTCCACTAAATGAGTATGTTTCATTTTTATCTGCTTTAATTACCTTTCGACTACCTTCTTCTGCATACTTAGTGCCTGTAGTTATAAAGTTCAAATCATGTAACCGTTCACGGGTATTAAGCAACGAGAGTAAGGGTAGATTCGGATTGAGGCAAAGAAATGTCAGGTAAAAGAGAAGGAGCAAGATTGCCATGACGAAAAGCCTGACAAGACTCAACCAAAAAATCAAGGATATTTTTGTTCTGAGAACGCAAAGTCAAAACAACAGTGA
>JACQZQ010000054.1 GCA_016213785.1 Acidobacteriota bacterium | reverse complement strand
TTTTATACTGAAGTGTTTCTATTTCTTCTTCCACAGATTTGAGTAGTTTTTGATATTCTTCAGAGCTTCGTTTTCCTAATCCTTGCACTGTTAAATTAGAAAGGTAAGCTGTCTTTTCCGATAATTTATCTAGTAATTCAATATCTTTTGGGCTAGAGCGTTTCCTGAGCGCCTCCACACTTTGATTTACCGCATCTATTGAGCGTCCTTTTCTACGCAACACTTCTGTTAACGCTGATTGGCGGGCTTCCAGGTTGGTGGGTGCATTTTGCACATGTAGAGATAAGGTTAAGTCTGTTTCAGTTGCATATTTTTGTAGATAGATCTGTTTGCTTTTTTCTGAGCCTATTGATAAGTTTATTGATAGTTCTCTTTCTCTCACTTCATTAGCTTCTTTACTATATTTTATTGCTTTCTCATAATCTTTCTTAAGTTTATGAAGCCCCGCTAGATTGTTGATTAATAAAGCAGTATCAGAGTGATTAGTTCCTAGTACTGTACGATGGATTTCTAAGGCTTGTATATAAAGAAGCTCTGCTTTTGAGTATTCTCTTTTATGTTCATAAAGTAATGCTAAATTGTTAATAGGGTTAGCAGTATTAGGGTGATTAGTTCCTAGTACTGTACGATAGATTTCTAAGGCTTGAATAAGCAGAGGTTCAGCTTTTGTGTATTCTCCTTTTCTATCATAAAGTGCTGCCAGATTGTTGATTAATAAAGCAGTATTAGGGTGATTAGTTCCTAGTACTGTACGATAGATTTCTAAGGCTTGAATAAGCAGAGGTTCAGCTTTTGTGTATTCTCTCTTATTCATATAAAGATTTGCTAGATTGTTGATAGAAGTGGCAGTATCAGGATGATTATCTCCTAATGCTTTTTTGCGGATTTCAAAAGCTTGAATAAACAGAGGTTCAGCTTTTGAGTAATCTCCTTTAATCATATAAAGCGTGGCTAGATTGTTGACAGCAGTAGCAGTATCAGGATGACTATCTCCTAGTACTTTACGATTTATCTCAAAAGCTTGAATATAAAGCGGTTCAGCTTTTGAGTATTCTCCTTTCCTATCATAAAGTGATGCTAGATTGTTAATAGAACTAGCGATAGAAGGATGATTATCTCCTAGTGTTTTTCTACGAATCTCAAAAGCTTGAATAAAAAGGGGTTCAGCTTTTGAGTATTCTCCTTTATTCACATAAAGTATTGCCAAACTGTTGATAGAAATAGCAGTATCAGGATGACTATCTCCTAGTACTTTACGATTTATCTCAAAACCTTGAATATAAAGGGGTTCAGCTTTTGAGTATTCTCCTTTTCTACCATAAAGTGATGCCAGATTATTGAGGGATTGAGCAATAGAAGGGTGATTATCTCCTAATGTTTTCTTGCGAATCTCTAAGGTTTGAATAAAAAGCGGTTCAGCTTTTGAGTATTCTCCTTTATTCAAATAAAGATTTGCCAAACTGCTGATAGAATTAACAGTATCAGGGTGATTATCTCCTAATGCTGTACGATAAATCTCTAAAGCTTGAATAAAAAGGGGTTCAGCTTTTGAGTATTCTCCTTTATTCACATAAAGGTTTGCTAGGTTGTTGATAGATAAACTAGTATCAGGGTGATTATCTCCTAGTGCTTTTTTGCGAATCTCTAAGGTTTGAATAAAAAGCGGTTCAGCTTTTGAGTATTCTCCTTTTTTATCATAAAGTGATGCCAAATTATTGAGTGATTGAGCAATAGAAGGGTGGTTTTCTCCTAGTACTTTCTTGCGAATCTCTAAAGCTTGAATTACCAAAAGCTCAGCGTTTGAATAGTCTCCCTTATTATAATAAAGTCCCGACAGGTTATTAATAGAATTAGCAGTATCAAGATGATTATCTCCTAGTGTTTTCTTATATATCTCTAGCGCTTGAATAAAAAGAGGTTCAGCTTTTGAGTATTCTCCTTTCCTATTATAAAGTATTGCCAAATTACTTATAGAATTAGCAGTATCAAGATGATTATCTCCTAGTGTTTTTCTACGAATCTCAAAAGCTTGAATAAAAAGAGATTCAGCTTTTGAGTATTCTCCTTTATTCAGATAAAGCCCTGCCAGATTATTGAGTGGTAGCGCAGTAGAAAGATGGTTTTCCCCAAATGTTTTTCGTATTATGGTTAGAGCTTTTTCATATAAAGGTTGTGCTTGGTCATACTCTGCTTTAATTTCGTAAATTCCTGCCAAACTGCTAATTAAAGAGACTGTTAAAGAATACTCATCTCCATAGGCTTTTTGTATAATTGCTAGGGCTTTATTGTATAAAAGTGTTGCTTTGTCGTAGTTTTCCTTTTTCTGATAAAACGCCGCCAAATTAGCGTATGATTGAGCAGTTTCAGGGTGTTTATCACCTAAAACTTTTTCTCTAATTGCCAATGCTTTTTGGTGTAAGAGTTCAGCTTTATCATATTCTCCTTTACCATTATAGTCTTCTGCTAAGTTATTGAGAGCAAATGCAACATTCTGGCTTTCTTTTCCAAATAGTTTTTCATAAATTTCTAATGCTCTTATATCTAAAGGTTCAGCTTTACTATATTCTTTTTTTCTAGAATAAACCTCTGCTAAATAATAAAGCGTATCAGCAGTATCAGTATGGTAAGTGGGCAATACTTTTTCATAGATTGCTAGTGCTTGTTTATATAAAAGCTCAGCTTTGTCATAGTCTACTTTGTAAGCATAAATTTGTGCTAACTTACTAAGTAGGCTAGCTGTCTGAGGGTTTTCATCTCCTAAAACTTCTTTAGAAATATTTAGCGCCTGAATAGTTAATGGCAAAGCTTCATTATACTTACCTTCTAACAATAGTTTTTGTACTTTGATATTGAGGTTGTATAGCCCAATTAAAGCTTGATCTGTTGTAGTAGCAGTCCGTACTTCTAGATTTTTGATTTGGTAATGACCTGCCTGTACATTTGTTTCTAAAGAAGCGATTTCTAATTTATAAGTGCCTTCAGCAGATGTAATTAATTTCAGAGGTTCTTCACCTTGTATTCCATTGGGGCTATCAACCTCAATTATCTTATTACCTTTTGGGTCAATAAACCGTAACACAACATCAATACCTTTCTGCTCCACTACTGCATTTAGGTATTGATTTGCTTCTAACTTTATTGTGTAGGAATGTATCTCACCACCTACTAACTCTCGCTCAACAGGCTTATTTACTTGTAGTTGGTTTGGGTCTGGGGTTTCAGCAACAATTGATAGAGCAGAACTACTTTTAGATATAGAGTTGACGGGCTTAGGCTTGTTGGTGCATGAAATAATTGTTAGCGAGAGTATTATGCTCATTAATAGTGCTTGGGAACGAGCACGAGGATAAGTTTTAGTGAAGTTTGTCATTTACAATACCTATTGTCCTTTTCCATAACATTTTCAAAGTTAATCAAATAGCTTATTCCTAACAAGCTATTTGATTATTTTACAAGCAAACTACTGAATAATTAGATTTATTATTGCTGTCCTTGTTTTCCCTGATGAGTCTACTCCTGTAAAAGACAACTGTTGGGTTCCTAAAGGGCTAGTTTTCTTAGTCTTATAAGTAAATGATAAGTTTGTTGATGTTGTACTTTGTGGTGTTGAAGGGGTTAGTTTAATCTTTAGAGGTTTAGTGTTAGGAGGTGTTATTGTAACAGCGTCAGAAAACCCATTTATACGGTTAATATTTAGAATTGAAGTGCCTGTTTCTCCTCGTTTAATGGTTAAACTTGAAGGGCTGAAGCTTAAAGCGTAGTCTTCGCCAATGACTAACTTAACTACATAGTTACCAGTAACCAAAGTACTTGAAGAAGTAACTTCAAAAGTATAAGTACCAGTAGTAGGTAATGTAAAAGACAGCCTAGCTAAATTTCCCACACCACTATCATCATCACTAGCAATAGGGTTTCCTGTTGGACTATATAAAATAAGGAATGTATCAAAGTTCGCTTCAATAATTGATATATCTATTCTTTGACCAGCTTGACCACTAAATGTATAGCCATCAGCAAACCTATCACTTTCAGTCATAGGTTTACATTCATCTCCAGTTAATGACCCATTTATAATTTGTCCGCTTTGACTAGGAGCAGCTAGACAACCTATATTA
>JACQZQ010000053.1 GCA_016213785.1 Acidobacteriota bacterium | reverse complement strand
TTTTGGTTGGCTTCAAGAGCATACTCATATTCAACTTGCCTCTAAAGTTCGTTCCCGTAGAGGTCTTTTGGTTCATGTCTTTGGCCGTATTGCTGCGGCTTTGATGCTTTTAGTTTTAAATTTTAACTCTTAATTCGCATTCTTAACTTAATGTTAACCTAACAGACTAAATTTTGCTGGAGACACTGCATGGATATTCATGAATTAATAAATTTGTTTCATAGACTTCGCGATGTTGAATATTTGGTTAGAACAGGAGGACTACTAGCATTAATAGCTATTATTTTTAGCGAAACAGGCTTACTAGTTGGTTTTTTTCTACCTGGAGATTCCCTACTGGTAACAACAGGTATTTTTGTAGCTCAAGGTATTTTAGATGTTAATATTTGGCTGGTTTTAGTTACTCTATCTATTGCGGCTGTTGTTGGTGATGCTACAGGTTATGCAATAGGAAAAAAAGCAGGTCAAACTCTTTATTCTCGCCCAGATTCTTTATTTTTTAAGCGTGCTCACTTAATGAAAGCTAAAGCTTTTTATGATAAGTATGGTGGTAAAACTATTATTCTAGCTAGATTTGTCCCTATTATTCGCACCTTTGCCCCTACAGTTGCAGGTGCAGCAGAAATGTCTTACAGAAAATTTGCTACTTATAATATCGTAGGCGGCATTTCCTGGGTTTTTAGTATGACCCTATTAGGTTATTTTTTAGGAAAGGCATTTCCAGAAATTACTAAAAGAATAGAGACAGTAATAATTATAGTAGTAATTATATCCATTCTACCCGCTGTAATTGAATATTTAAGAGAGCGAGCAGCACTTAAAAAAGAACAAGCTCAAAGCCAAACACAAGAAAATTAATAGTAGATTTTCATTATTTTGAAGTTAGGAGTTAGCTTAAATTTAAGCTTAAGTTAACTCACTATTATCATTTTTAATATTTATTGCTCGTAGTTTTCCTGCTTATTTCTTTTGCTTTTCTTAATCTCTTCGCCTATTATTCACCTCACTAAATTTTTAATTTATTAGTTAAAAATTTTATTTTTAATTTGGAGAAAACCGATAATGAAAATTAGTGATACTTTACTACCAGAATTTGATCATGAAATGGCAGGAACAAGAAAAACTCTAGCGCGTGTTCCTGAAGATAAATTTGGCTGGAAACCACATGAAAAGTCTATGACTATGGTAGATCTAGCTTCTCATTTAGCTAATATTGCTAGCTGGATGGGAATAACCGTTAACCAAGATAGTTTTGATGTAGCCCCAAAAGATGGCGAACCTTTCCAAACTCCAAAAGCTAATTCTGTTAAAGAATTGTTAGAAATTTTTGATAAAAATGTTGCAGATTCTCGTGCTATTTTAGCCCAAGCAAGTAATGAAACATTAATGGGAAATTGGACATTCTTAAATGGTGGACAAACCGTTTTTGTACTGCCTAAGGTTGCAGTAGTTCGTAGCTTTATCTTTAATCACAATGTTCATCATCGCGCACAATTAGGTGTCTACTTACGTCTTAATGATGTAGCCGTACCTTCAATCTATGGCCCATCAGCCGATGAAGAGATGTAAAAACTAGATTTTAAGAAATTTCAGAAAAAGTTTTTAAGAGCGGTTTTAGGCCGCTCTTTTTATTTTAACTCTAAGCTTTTACCAAAAATTTTTAGCATTGACTTTACTTCCCTTAGTTAGACACAAATGGTTTAATTAAAAGGCTTAAATATACTGCTTACATTAAAATAGGTCTATTTTAGAAGAGGTCTATTGCATGTCTGTAAAAACTGTTATAAAAATCTAACATAAATAATAATTTCTCTAATTCTTTCCATATTGCTCTAAAATCAAATTTATTAAAAAGTTATAAAGAAGGCTAAATAAAAGTATGTCTATTAAGAATATAGTATTATTATGTAAATGTATTATTATTTCTATTCTTTTTTTATCGCATTTCCAAGAGCTACAACAAGTAAAAGCACAATCAGCAGGTTCAACAACTTCAACAATTACAGGAAAAGCAATAGATGAACAAATGTCTGTCCTTGGTGGGGTAACAGTAATAGCTAAAAACCCTCAAACTAATTTTTTACGCGAGGTTGTTACTCAAGAAGATGGTTCTTATGTAATTTCACAACTACCTCCTGGAAACTATGTTGTAACTGTTACAAACTCAGGGTTTACCTCACAAATGAGACCTGTAGAATTAGTTCTTGGCACAACTACAGTTCTAAATTTCACCTTAAAAATAGGAACTCCAACAGAAATCATTGAAATCATAGCAGGCGATGATGTATTTCTAGAAGGAAAACCTGAAAGTAGTACTAATATTAACCGTAATACTATTACTACACTGCCAATAAATCGACGAAATTTCTTAGATTTTTCCATTACTGCTGCAAGAGTGCTTGCTGATCGTGTTCCGGCTCAAGGTGCATCTGCTACATCAGGACTTTCATTTAATGGACAATCCGCAAGATTTAATAATATTACTATTGATGGTTTAGATAATAATGATTTAGGCTCTGGTTCAGTACGTTCTACATTTAGCCAGGAGGCTGTACAAGAATTTCAAATAATTTCCGATGGTTATAATGCTGAGTTTGGAAGAGCACTTGGAGGAATAGTAAATATTATTACTAGAGGTGGAAGTAATGAGTTTCATAGTCAGCTTTTTGTACTAAATCGTAATGATGATATAGCTGCACGTGATGCTTTTGCTCCAGTTAAACCACCCTACTCACAATACCAATTTG
Source organism: Acidobacteriota bacterium (assembly GCA_016213785.1). GTDB lineage: Bacteria > Acidobacteriota > Blastocatellia > Chloracidobacteriales > JADJPF01 > JADJPF01. The sequence goes on along the minus strand of JACQZQ010000053.1, from coordinate 276,718 downwards.
GTGGGGCATTAGAAGGCCCAATAAAACGCGACAAAGCTTTCTTTTTTACTTCATTTGAGCGATTAACATTAAAACAAAATAATATTGTTACTATAACAAATGAAACTATTAAATCTATAAATCAATTAGGGTTTAATGTCCGCAATGGAGCTATTCCATTTTCGCTTAATAACAGTGTTTTTCTAGCTAGAGTAGATGGTAAGGTTTCTGATAGTGATACTTTTTGGGTACGTTATAATTTTGGTGGAAGCTATAATGGTGCATTAGAACCATTTGGAGGTTTAGTAGCAGAAAATAATGGTGGGATTCAGCGTCTAACAGATAATTCTTTAGCCTTAAATAATACTTATATAAGTAGTCCGCTAAATTTAATTAATGAAACAAGGTTTCTTTTTACTCGTCGAAACCAAAAAATTAACCCTATTGATAGTGCTCCACAAGTTAGAATTCTTGCTCCTGAAGGAATGATAACCTTAGGACAAAGTACCTTTCTGCCCCAACCTCGTGTTTTTAACATATTTCAAATCATTAATAACACTGCCTTAATCAGAGGCAGACAGCAAATAAAACTTGGTGTAGATTTTCAGCGCTTTAGTACTGTAGGCCGTGAAACTCAACTACCTATCTTTTTAGGTGGTGGAGCATTTTTTACAGATATAGACTTTTCTCAAATCGCACAAATGACAGGATTGCCTAAGTTAAATAGCTTACAAGCCTTTGATCCAAATTTACGAACCCCTGTACAAAAAGCCTTCCTTTCTGCTCTATCAGGAGTTGCACCTATTTTATTCCCAGGATTTCCTAGCAATGTACCTCTTGCTGATTTACCGCTACCTGCCTTTTATACTCAAGGTTTTGGAGATCCAAGTTTATCTACTATTGGAAAAGAATTTTCTTTTTATGTTCAAGATGATATTAAGTTACGCTCAAATTTAATTATTAAAGCAGGGTTACGCTATGATTTAATTAGGTTAAAATTTGTCCCTAAAAACAATGGAAATTTTGCTCCACGACTTGCTTTTTCTTATTCGCCTAGTAAATTAGCTAAACTAAATATTCATGGGGCTTATGGGCTATTTTTTGCTGGTGCTTTAGTAGGACAAGCTTTTGCAATTCAAACAATTAATAGCGGAAGATTTAATGTGCCTACCCTACCTTTTCCCTTTTCAGTGATACCTTTTTCTTTACCAGGAAGAAAGTTTCCTCAAACAACTTCCTTACCCCCAGGAATAGAAGTTATTCCACAATTTGCCCAGGGTTCTAGTTTCTCGCCAGAATTAAAGAATAGCTATTCTCAACAAACTACTTTTGGAATAAATTACTTAGTCAATTCTACAACTGCAATAGCTCTAGACTATGCTTTTATTAGAGGTGTTAAAATATTTGGTCAACGAGATATAAACCCAATAGTAAGACCAACTAACAATCCTATAGATAGTGCCTTAAATGGTCGTATAGATCCAACTAAAGGAACTATACTACAATTTGAGACTAGTTTTGATAGTTACTACCATGCTCTAACACTTTCCTTTAGCCGACGTTTCACAAGCAATTTAGGCTTTTTAGCTCACTATACTTTTTCCAAAGCAATTGATAACACAAGCGATTTTAGACCAGATTTAGCAGAAACTGTTGATCCGTTAAATATTGGTGCTGAGCGAGGGTTATCACTTCAAGACGTTCGTAGCAGACTAGTGTTATCAAGTACTTGGGAACCTACTTTTAAGAACCCTTTAGTTAAAGGCTTCCAATTCTCTACAATTATTAGTCTTAACACAGGCAGACCTTATAACTTAGTTGCTGGCACAGATTTAAATGGTAATGGAGATCTACCTAATGGAGATAGACCTTTAGTTGGAGGTGTAAGCATCGGTCGTAATACAGGAATTACCCCAGGTTTTGCAAATGTTGATTTAAGAGCACTTAGGAAAGTAAAGTTTAATGAACGCTATGAAATACAAGGGCTTGTAGAAGTTTTTAATTTATTTAACCGCACTAATATCAATGAGTTAAATAGAGTATTTCCTCCTGATGCACAAGGTAATTTCTCATTACCTGCAAAAGATGGAGGGCGTTTTACTATTACTCCAGACCGGTTTCGCAGCGCTTTTTCTTCTAGGCAACTCCAGCTAGGAGTTAGATTATCCTTCTAAAAACTAAAAACAAATCTTTTCCTCTTATCACTCAGCAACAAAATTGCTGAGTTTTTTACTTTTTAAGAGTAAGTTTTTGCTATAGATCGGCTTTTTTATTAACCTTTTAGCCCAAAATATAGACTATTTCCTTCTATATTTTGGGCTAAAAATATTTATAAAGCAAAAACCTTTGGACGGCGTGCTGTCCAAGGTCGAGCAACTTCTAATTGTGAGGCAAGTCTAAATAATGTGGCTTCATCTCCATAACGCCCTACAAAATGTGTTCCTATTGGTAAACCTTCCTCGTTCCAATAAAGAGGAACTGACATAGCAGGTTGACCAGTAATATTATTTAATGGTGTATAGGGTACAAATTGAGCGGCTCTAAACATTCCCATTAATGGATTATCTACTGGAGAATCAAAACTCCCTAATGGTAAAGGGGCTTCGCCTAAAGTGGGAGTTAGATAAACATCATAATTAACCATAAATTTAGCTACTTGACGTGAAACTTGCTGAAAATGAAAGACAGAAAGAATAAAATCTGAAGCACTAATCCCAGAACCCATTTCATAGAGTGCCCAAGTCAAAGGTTCAAATTGTCCACTATTTAAGGCTTTACCTGTACGGCGTGACCATCCCTTAAGAACAGCAGAACAAATTCCTGACCAGACAGCAAAAAAAGCTTGGTTAAGTATTTCTCCATCAATTCCTTCTGTGGGAGAGGCTTCTTCAACCTGATGACCAAGACTTTCACAAAGTTTTGCAGCATCCTCCATTGCTTTAATACAATCTGGCTCGACTTCTACACCTGATAAAGTTTTAGCACTAAAAGCAATACGTAGTTTTCCAGGATTGCGCCCTACTTGAGATAAGAAAGACTCTGAGGGAGGTGTAGCATAATAAGGATCGCCTAAGTCTGGCCCTGAAGTAGCATCAAGTAGCGCTGCACTATCACGTACAGAGCGAGTAACAGCATGTTCAACAACTAAACCGCCTGGAGTATCACCAACATCTGGCCCCATTGGGTTGCGGCCTCTAGTTGGTTTAAGCCCAAATAGCCCACAACAAGAAGCAGGAATACGAATTGACCCGCCTCCATCATTAGCATGTGCCATTGGAACCATACCAGCCGCTACGGCTGCGGCTGAACCACCGCTTGAACCTCCTGTTGTTCGCTTTGTATCCCAAGGATTGCGACAAGCACCAAAAAGTGTAGGCTCTGTTGTAGGAAGTAGCCCCAATTCAGGTGTATTAGTTTTACCGACTATAATTAAACCAGCTTTTTTATAACGGGTTACAATCTCACTATCATAAGTTGGAGTATAGTCTTTTAAGAAAGCCGAGCCAGAGGATAATTTAACTCCTGCATAAGCTGGAAATAAATCCTTAAGTAAATATGGAACACCTGTAAATTGACCTTGAGGTATTTCTTTTGATGCATTATCTCTTGCTAAATCATACATTTGTGTCACAACAGCATTAAGAGCAGGGTTAACTTTTTCAATCCTTGCAATAGCAGCCTCTACAAGTTCTATAGGCTTAACTTCTCCTTTTTTTACAAGTTCAGCTTGAGCCATTGCGTCTAGCAAAGCAAGTTCTTCCATAACTATTCCTTTCAAATAAACTAAATTTGTTAAACTTATCTTCTATATATTAATTTCTTTTGAATAAAGAGCTTATTTCTAGAAAAAGCCAATTAAACATCATCCAAATAACTTTAATAATAAACCAAGAAAGCCCTATAAACATTACTGCTAGAAAACTACCTAGTAAAGCTTCTTTAGAACGACTAGCAAAACTACTATAAACTTCACCCATTGCTAGTAAAAACATAAGAGTTACACTTGTTATAATAAAAAAAACAAGTTGTCCCCAAAATCCCATCTCTCTAAAAACAAACGCTTTAGTATGTATAGCAACTGTCTTAAAACAACGACTACAATGATTTTTTTCTGAGTCATAACAATCTGATTGATGACACACTTCACAACGTTGAGCAAAGCTTTGATTTTTAATTTGTAATTGCATTGTTTTACACCAAAATAAATAGATTTATGTTTTTATAGCAGTACCTTGATACATATAAGAAGCTATTTTGGGCATATCTTTTATATAAAACTGTTTGTCTTCAGTAATTTGCCAAGGCTGTTTTGCTACTAGACTAGCAATATTACGATTAAAATGGCACCCATCGCCTAGTATATTTTGTAGTCTATTAAGACGATTTTGCCAAATTTGAATGCTAGTTTCATTACTTAACCCATGTTCTAGAAATAAAAACTGTCCTTTTGGTTTTAGTAGACGATAGACCTCACTTAAAGCTTTATCAACATCAGGGATACTACATAATGTCCAGGTACTAACAATTGTATCAAAACTACTTTCCTCAAAAGGCATTTTTTCTGCTGTAATTAAATGTTGAACTACTTCTATTCCAGTAGCCTTTACACGAGCCTTTGCAAGTGAGTTCATTCCAGGATTAATATCTACAGTAGAGATTTTTTTTACTGTACTAGGATAATTAGGTAAGTTTAAGCCTGTACCAAAACCTATTTCTAAAATATTTCCTGTGACTTGGGATAGCAAATTTTGTCTATATTTAGAAATTACTCGCCCAGAAAGTGCTGAGTCCATTAAACGAGGAAAAATATATTTTGAGTAAATCCCCATAAGTTAGTATTTTTACCCCTACTAAAAATAGCTAAACATCTTTAAATTCTGTCATTATAGGTAAATCATTGCGATGTAAAAGAGATAAAGCTTCTTTTATTATACGTTTTTGTAATTCTGGATCATTAGGTTTACCTAATGGGTAGCCTAATTTATATGGAACAAACATTGCGCGAGGAGGTGCAATTTTTTCAGTAACTTCTTTTAATAAAGTGATAGAGACTGTTGTTATTCCTACTCGCTCAATTGCTGCTTGAATCAGACCCACGATCTGATTACACATAGGTCAAACTGGTGTGAGAAAAGCTACATCTACATTATCAGACTTTAGCAGATCAGCTACTTGAGGGGCAGTTTTATTAATTAAATCTCCTGGAGCAATAATAGCACCCATAAAACTAAAATGGCGATGGTTAAGTGAGCCAATTTCACCATTCTCAACCATTTCACGAAATCTATCTAGAGGGAGCACTAAATTTTTATCATCTCTAACACCTCTATGGTCAAAAGCGCTACTACGATGACCTTCTTTTAAGTTTTGTGTAAGAATATCTCTAGGGATTTCACGAAAAGATGAATCACCTAATTTTATTGAGGAATCAAACTTAGGTTGGCCTTCTAGATATAAGCCTGCTGTAGTAATTAAAGCTACTTTTGCTTGTGAGAGAGGTTTAGTTAAAGGGCTAGAAGGCAAAGGGTCAATTTTATAGCGGGAAAAAGGAAAACCTCGCATAAAAAGCCTATGAGTTAAAATCATTTCATCAAAAGTTGCCATTAAAAATCACTCCTCATCAAGTTCTATTTCTCCTATTGTGCGAATTTTTTTTATTACCAAGTCATAAGGAAAGCCCAAACGGATTAAGTGACTAAATAATTTTTTATTTTCTTTTATATCTTGAGGCTTTCCATGAAGGCGAAGATATTTAGATAAAGCATTCTCACAAAGCTCTGTTTCATCTTGTTCATTAAATACATCATTTAGGGCTTTTTTTGCTATTTCTGAAGGAACTTTTTTTTCCTTCAAAGTACGTTCTAAGCGACTCCGGCCTAAGGCTTTTATATTAAGCTTATTAGTAGAATATTGATAAGCAAAACTTTCATCATTTAAGTAGCCAAGTTCAATTAAGCGTTTAACAACTCGTTCAATAACTTCAGCATTTGCACCACTTTTTTCTTGTAGTTTTTGGCGTAGTTGGGCAATAGTTCTAGACTGTCGCCCAACCATCTTAAATGCCAAATTAAGAGTTTTTTCGTAATTAATATCTGTCATAAAATTTTACTATATTAAGGTAAAGAAAATTAATATTAGCAAACTCTTGCTTAGTATGAGAGAGAAAGATTCTATTTTTCTTAATTCTTGGAACAAATTAAAAAGAAAAATGGCCTTAAATAAAATAAAAGGGTAGACAAATAAATCTACCCTTTTATTACCATCTATTTTAAATTAGGTAACTATAGCCTACTCTTGTACTACTTGTTCTTTTGGAGAAAAGTAGCCTCGTTTAGATTTAATAGCAATATCCTTAATTTCTTTACCATTAGAGACAACTTTTATTTTAAGTTTTCTTAATTTACCATCATTTTGTTGGCTAGAAGGAACATACCCAACACTATAGCGTGCTCTTAAATGTTCTACTAGCTCAACAAATTTTTCTTCAATAGCATTTTTACGAGCATCTACTATTTCTCCACCTGTTTCTAATACATAATCATCTATTCCATTAATCTCTAGGTCTAAAATTGAACCAATTCTAGAAGATCTTTCTTCTGTAAGAGTACGATTATCAGATACTGGAGAGCCATTAACCCCAGAAATGGGAGGAGATCCAGCCCCCCTTTGTACATTTTGCGGGTTTGTATCAGGGCCTGGGATAAGCGCTGGTCGCAATATAGGCTGGCTATTTCTGTTAGCTAGCCGAGCGCTAATAATTGGACTAATCTTACTAGTATCTTTTACTAGTAAACCACTTATAGTAATTCCTGCTTCTAAAAGGCTCGTAATGACTTTTTGTTTTTCTTTGGATGATGGTTTTACTATTATATTATCAGTAATTGTAATTATGACTTTGCGATAGTTTGGGCTAGCAAATTTTTTTATGTGATTAATAGCATCTGAAGCAGCCAAATTAAAAGCTGTTGTACGACCAGAAGCAATAGTTTTAAGTCTGATCTGTTCAATATTATCAATAACGATTTGTTTATCTTTTGTAAAACCGTCTAATGCTCCTGTGCCAGTAGCAAAAGCCATTAAACTTACTTCGTCTTCTGGTTTTAATAAGTTTAGTGCTCTTATTGTGGCCTCTTTAAGTTCTGCGCTAATGCCTTCTACACTTCCACTAACATCTAAGAGAACTAATACAGATAAAGGTAATTTATCTTGGCTAAAGCTAGAAAGATTTTGTTTAACGCCATTTTCATAAACTTCAAAATTATCTAGAGTTAAACTATTTAATGGGGTGTTTGTTTTTTTGCTTAAAACTTGTACATCAAAACTTACAAGTTCTGTATTGATCTTAATAGTTGCTTCATTTTCTTGGTTTGATTGAGAATTTGATTGAGAATTTGGCAACTGTGCTAGTGTAGGAATAAATAATAATATGACTAAGAAAATTACTAGAAATATTTTTTTTGCTAACATAGTTTTTCTCCTAGGTAAATATTGTTTTATTGTTTTTGGTAATTGTTTTCCTTAAAGATCAAAAGCGCTTAGGCAAAAGTTATGCCAGTATTTTCAATTATATTAAAGACTATAAATATTATAAATAATAAATTTGATAGTAATGAAGAGTTTGCTCTGAAAACAAAATATACTTTATGGGATATTAACAAAATATTCTTATACGTAATGGTATAGAATGGGTTTTATTTAACTATCTTTTGTCTATGTTTTTTTAGGAAAAGAGGTTCTATCTTTAGATAACCATAGTTTTATAGTTTCTTCTAATTTATTGGAAATTAATGGTTTTTCAATAACATCATCAATAATCCCACTAAGGTTTGATCCTTGAGTTGAATCAGCAGTAAAAAAAACAATAGGTATATGTCTACTAGTTTCTAGTTTACGAATTTCTTTTGCAGCCTCTAACCCATTCATTATTGGCATATAGTTATCTAATAAAATTAAATCATAACTATTTGAAAATACACATTTTATAGCCTCCTCTCCATTATTAGCAATATCTACTTGATAACCCATAGCTCTTAATTTTGCAGACACTATTTTTTGATTAATTATTTCATCATCTACAACTAAAATTTTTTTTCTAGATTCTATATTCTCTACACTTTGGTTAGCAATAGATTCGGTATGCTGTTTTTCTAATGTTTGATTATGTAAGATAGATTTGCTAGTAATAGTAGAAAGCGTTGGTAAGGTAATAGTAAAAGAAGTTCCTTTATTAAGTTCACTTTCTACAGATATACTCCCATTATGAGCAATAATAATACGTTTAACAGTTGCAAGCCCTAATCCAACACCAGCTTTTTTATTACTAGACTTAGCTTGACGATAAGGCTCAAAAATATATGGGAGTTCTTCTGCCGCAATACCTTCGCCTGTATCAGCAATAGAAATATAGAGTAAGGATAGGTCTGTTTCTATATCAAACCTAGTGCAAACATCTATAGATATTTGACCATTTTTAGGAGTGAATTTTATTGCATTTGAAAGTAAATTATTTAATGCTCTATCTAATTTATTTGCATCTGCTGAAATGAATTTAAGTTCATTTTTTATATCAAATTTAACATTAATATTTTTATTAGCTGCCGAAATTTTTGCACCTTCAATACAATAAGTAATTATTTCTAATGGGTTAACTACTTCAAAATCAAACTTCATATCTTCAGAACTAGCTTGATAAAATTCTAGCACTTCATTAACCATATTAACAATTTTCTGTATGCTTTTTTGAGAAGTTTGTAAAAACATATTTTTATCATTATTTAATTTATCTTTCGATAATAAATCAAGAGTAATATTAACAACTGTTAAAGGTGATTTTAAGTCATGGACTAGCATTGCAGTAAATTTTGCTTTAAGTTCATCTAGTTGTTTTAACTTTAAGTTAGCTTCTTCTAGTTCTATATTTTTTTGTTTTATTTGGTTTTCCGTTTCAATACGTTGTTGGTTTTCCCGCTCTAAGGCTTTAGCTTCTACCTCTGCTTTTTCTGCTCTTAGGCGTGCTGCTTGAATATTAACTTTGGTTTCTAATTTATTTGTGTAGTATCTAAAAGTAATGGTAATAGCACTTGCTATCACTAGAAAATAAGTTAAATATGCCCAATTACTTAGCCAAGGAGGGGGAGAAATTATTATTTTTAACTCTATAGTTTTAAGACCCCATATTTGATGGTTATTTGCACCTTTTACCTCAAAAGTGTATGTTCCTGGAAGTAAGTTAGTATAAGTTACTTCATTTTTATTTCGTACTTGTATCCAATCATTATCAAAACCAGTTAGTTTATAAGTATAAAGATTATTTTCTGGTGCATTAAAATCTAGAGCAGCAAATGTAAAAGTTAAGTTATTGTCTATATAGCTTAATTCTAATTCTCTATTGCTATCTGTCGGTACTAAAAGAGGTTTACCAGAGGCAATAACATTAGTAATAAATACAGGTGGAGGGTTTGGATTTTTAACAATTCGGTTTGGAAAAAAAGAATTTAACCCATTAACTCCACCAAAGAAAAACTCCCCTGATTGGCTCTTAAAAAAAGCACGCCGATTAAACTCTTTTCCCTGTAACCCATCTGTTATACCAAAAGTCTCAGTGTTATTTGTCTTAGGATTATAACGAGTAATACCATTATCTGTACTTATCCAAAATGTCCCTTGAGCATCTGATAGTATCCCATATGTATTAACATGTATTATTTCCTTGTTTCTATTTACATAATCAAATTGGTTTGTTTTAGGGTTAAAATTTATTACTCCTAAGCCTTTAGTAGTAATCCAAATTATTCCATCACTACTCTCTAAAAAACTATTAATATAAACATTATTACTTTTTTCAAATGGGAGTTCTTTTCGGTAAATAATAGGGTTTTGATAGGTTTGGCTATCAAATTTTAGTATTCCATCATTAGTACCAACCCAAATATTTTTTTTACTATCTTCAAAAATAGATTGTATATCAAAGCCGACTTCCCAATTTTTAGTATTGGGGTCATATTGGTTATATAAAACAGTGGCAGAATCTCGATTTTGATTTATCTTAAAAAGACCATCGGTAGAACCTACTAAAAGATTCCCAAAGCTATCTTCATAAATTGTATTTACACTAGTTTCCTTTACTAGGTTAGGAAGTAGATTATTTTTTATAAAAACATCTTTTTTATAATCATAAGTGTAAAGACCATTTGGGCTTGTGCCAGCCCATAAAACACCCTTACTATCTTCAAAAACTGCCCAAACCGTGCTAATTAGTGAAAAACTATCTAAGGTTTTATTTTTATAGCGTGTAACTTGCCCACTATTAAGATTTAGTTTATTTAAGCCTCCAAACTGTGTTGCAACCCACAAAAAGCCCTTGCTATCCTCAAAAATACCACGAATATAATTATTACTTATTGAATTATCATTAAAAGGGTTATAGCGATAGAGGTGAAAAAAGTTTTTATATGGTGATAATTTATTGAGTCCATATACTTTATCACCTATCCATAGTACTTCTGAGCGGTCTTTATATATTGTAGAAATATGATTGCCTATTAGACTTTCTGAGTCTTTTGGGTCATGTTTATAAGAAGTAATTTTTTGAGTTTTAAGGTTTAATTCTGCAAACCCTCCATTATAAGTTCCTAACCAAAGAATATCTTCACTTAAGAAATATAAACAGGTAACATTATTATCAGGTAAATTAGGTAAATTAGGTAAATTAGGTAAATTAGGTAAATTAGGTAAATCAGGTAAGTTACTAGAAAATATACCATAATGGGAAACTATTTCTTTACTACTAGTATTAATAACATAAAGTCCATTTGATGTCCCAACATATAAATTACCATTTGGGTGGTAGGCTAAAGAACTAAACTCTGCAATTGAAAGGCCATTAATCGGAATAGTAGATAAAACATTTTCTGATCTAGGATCAAAATTAACTAAAACAAAACCTTCTTTATAAGAAGATGTTATTACCCAAAAGTTACTTTTCCCGTCTAAACAAAGATAAGAAACATATTTTCCATCAAAATAAGAATAACTTTTATTATTTTTAGAATCAAACTTTATTAATGATTCAGGTGTTGTTATCCATAGATTATCTTCTTTATCTTTAAGAATATATAAGATGTAAAGAAGGCTTCCATTTGATTTTTTTAATTTATCAACTCTTACATTAATAAAACGATCTTCATCAGGAAGATACTTAAGTAAGCCTTCATCAGCTGTTCCAGCCCAAAGAGTTCCATTTTCATCTTCACAAAGTGAGCTTACAACACTAGAAGATATATTAGGGCGCTGATAAACCTTAAACCTATATCCATCATATCTATTTAAACCAAACTCTGTCCCTACCCATAAAAAACCCTTTTTATCTTGTAAAAGAGAAAGAACCGAGTTACTAGAAAGCCCTTGATCTTGTGTAATATGCTCAAAGCGAGTAAGTCTGTTTTGGCCGTAAATTGGAATAGTACAAAGCGCCAATACAATCAAAAAAAATAGCTTATTTATAAGGGTAAACTTAGACATTGGACTAAAGATATAAATTATAGAGAAATTTTTAGTTAATTAGCTAAGATGTCACTAGTTAATAACACTTAACTTGTTAGATATTAAAGATTTGAGATTTGAGATTTGATTAATTATACAGATGATAAAAATATATAGTAAGCTGTTTTGAGAAAATTTCAAGAAGAAGAAAAATAACCTAACAATTAGCCTAGGGATTAAGTTTATTAATTTCTAAGAAATTTACTTCATAGTATTCATTTTTTTTATTAAAGTTTTTAATGCTATTACAACAGAAAATCCACCTAAAAATAATCCAATTAATAAAAAAGTAGGTGAACTATTACACTCTTTATCTAATAAATAGCCTATAAAAATAGGGCTAGCAAAAGCACTTGGAATAGAAAAAGCTATACCTACCATCACCATTGCATTGCGCCAAGATTTATCTAATTTTGGATCTTTGTTTTGCTCCATATTTTTATATGTTTTTACATACTTTTCATCTTACTATTCATTTATTTTCTAGGAATTACGTTTGGAAATAAATTAGGATCAATACTAGGATCAATACCAGAGTCATTTGTAGGTGTAGGTGTAGGTGTAGGGCTAGTTTGCTGATTAACTTGAACTGGAGCTAAATTTTTAGTAACACTCTTAGAAATCTCAATAAAGGGTTGAGGATATATTCCAATAAGTATTGTTAAAACTGTAGCAAACACTAGACTAATAGTTGAAAAAATGTTTAAGTTAATAGGTTTATCATCTGAAGGAATATCAATAAACATTGCTTTAATAATTTGAGCATAATAGTAAAAAGAAATTACTGTATTAAGTACAGCTAAAACAGCAAGTCTATTAAGCCAAAAATTATCAGCCTTTATTAATCCAGCAAAAAGTAAATATTTACCTACAAAACCAGACGTAGGTGGAATTCCAGCTAAACTAATTAAAAAAACTAGCATCATTACAGCCAAAACAGGTTTTTTCTTAATTAATCCGCTAAGATTTTCTAGACGATCACCTTTTATATCATCTCTTCTTAAAAGAATAATTATTGCAAAAGCTCCTAAATTCATCAAAGTATAGGCTAAAATATAAAATACCAGCCCTGTATAACCCGTTTCATTACTAGCAATTAGTCCAAGTAAAATATATCCTGCTTGTGAAATAGAAGAATAGGCAAGCATTCTTTTAGTATTTTTTTGGGTCATTGCCGCAATATTACCTACTGTCATAGTTAACGCGGCAACCCCTATAAAGAAAGGCAACCAACCAGGTAATTCTTTTATTGTTCGTAGAGCAGGAAAAGCAACTAGAAAAATTCTAGCTAACATTGCATAACTAGCCGCTTTTACTGCTACAGACATAAATGCCGTTATCGGCGTAGGTGCACCTTCATAAGCATCTGGTGCCCACATATGAAAAGGTACTGCGGCAACCTTAAATAAAAGCCCTGCCCCAGTTAAGGCTACAGCAAATGCTAGTAAATAATGTGCTCCAACCCCAACCTTTGCATCTGTTCCTAAAATAAATAAAGAAACTTTAATTGCAATCTCTAGTAAATTTAGCTCTCCAGTAATTGCATAAACTAAAGAAACCCCATAAAGAAAAATACCTGATGAAAATGCCCCTAATAAAAAATATTTTAATGCTGCTTCATTAGACTTATCATTATTCTTAAGATAACCAACTAAAACATAAACAGAAATTGCCATTAACTCTAAAGAAACATAAAACATTAGTAGGTTATAACTTGAAGCTATAAACATCATTCCTACAGTAGCAAATAGTAGTAAACTATAGTAATCTCCCCGTAACTCTTTTTCAGTTTCTAGGTATTTAATTGAAATTGCAATAGATATAGCTGCACTAATTAAAACAATTACCTTAAAAATAAAAGAAAAATTATCTATTACATACATTTGATAAAAAATTAGAGTAGGTAAAACATTTCTAGTTACATAATAGACTTGAGCAACTCCTATCAAAGTAAAAGCAATTCCAATTAAAGCAGCATAAGCCGTAAGAGTCTTTTTTCCTCTAGGCAACAAAAGATCTAATACCAAAATAAAACAAGCAAACAGTGTTAACTGCAACTCTGGCATTAAAAATAATGTTTCTTTCCAAGATGGTATTACTTGCAATAAAAACATATATTACCTCAAATTACCTTAGGCTAAAGATCTTACTCATAAACATTTTTATAATCTAAACCTCTATAATCTAAACCTTTATACTAAATCATTGGGTTCTTTCATTTGATGAACCTCTATTAGTATTATCAGATGAAGGACTAGAATTATTTTCTGGTGTTGTACTAGGATTAGATTGAGGAGTTGGTGAGGGTAAAGTTTTCCCTTGATTTGTTTGAGCGGGTGTTTTTTGTGATGCAGGTAAATTTTCTAAATTAATTCCTTTACCTGTTTCAAAATAAAAGGGTTTTGCCTGTTTAACTATAGTATTTGTAGGCCGCTCTATATAATCTAAAACTGGTTTAGGATAAATGCCTATGGCAAATACTAAAAATAGTAAAGGTGAAAAATAAACCCATTCACGCCAATTTAAGTCTGTTAGATTTTGGTTTTTCTCATTTTCAAGTTCACCAAAAAACACTCTTTGAAAAAGCCAAAGCATATAAGCAGCACCTAAAACAATTCCTGCTACGCCAAAACCAGCCCATTTTCTATTAGCTTCAAATGCACCTCTTAAAAGTAAAAATTCTCCTATAAAACCATTAAGCAATGGAAGCCCTATGGAGCTTAAAGTAAAGATCATAAATAGAGTTGCGTATTTTGGCATTTTTTGGGCAATCCCTCCATACTCTTCAATTAAACGAGTATGACGACGTTCATAAAGTACACCTACTAGTAAAAATAATGCCCCTGTAGAAATACCATGATTAATCTGATGTATTATTGAGCCATTAATTCCATTAGGGTTAAGTGCAAACATTCCTAACATAGCAAACCCTAAGTGACTAACTGAAGAATAAGCTACTAGGCGTTTCATATCTTTTTGAGACATTGCACAAAGAGCACCATAAATAATTCCAATTATGGCTAGAGGAACTACTATATTTAACACCCGTTGATCTTGGCAGGCATCGCCTAAAATAGGTAAGTTAAAGCGTAAAAAACCATAAGTACCCATTTTTAATAGAATTGCAGCTAAAATTACTGATCCTGCTGTTGGTGCATCTGTATGTGCATCTGGAAGCCAAGTATGAAAAGGGAACATTGGAACTTTAATTGCAAAGCCAATAGCAAGCCCAGCAAATAACCAAAGCTGTAAATCTAAAGGAATTAAAGAAAACCCATTAACAGCCCTAGCACTCCCCATTGCTTGCATTGCCCAAATATTAAATGTTCCATTAGGGGAAATAGCTTTATCTGCTGCATTTGCTAGCATTGCCAGCATTGGTTGATTATCCTGTGCAATAAGCTTTACAGCCTCTTGATATGCTCCTGGTGCACTAGCAACTGTTTCAGGAAACATAAAATAGAGTTTAATTATTACTAAAAGAATTAAAACTGAACCAACTAAAGTATAGAGGAAAAATTTAATTGCAGAGTAAAGGCGGCGTTCTGATCCCCAAATACCTATTAGAAAATACATAGGCACTAACATAACTTCCCAAAATACATAGAAAAGAAACATATCTACTGCAACAAAAGTGCCTAACATTCCTGTTTGCAACATTAAAAGAAAAATATAATATTCCTTAATCCTCTCACTAATAGCTGACCAAGAAGAAAAAATGGCAATTACTCCAAGTAAAGTAGTAAGAATTACCATACTTAAACTTAAGCCATCTATACCGATTTGATAACGAGCACCAATTAAAGGAATCCATTGATAATCCTCAATAAATTGAAGACCGCGAAGCGATTTATCAAAATTAAAAACTAATGGCAAAGAAACTAGGAAACATAATAGCGCCCATACATTAGCAAAAAGACGTATTACTTCTTTTTGAGTTTTAGGGACAAAAATCAAAATTATTGCACCTAGTAGCGGCAACCAAGTTACCAAAGAAAGAATAGGTATGCCAAAAAGTTTCATAAGACTCCAAAAGCTATAAATTTTTCTAATTAATAAAATTTATTTAATACCTGGCGTTGGTGTTGGTGTTATTTTTGGTGTTGCAGGAAATAAATAAACATAAAACTCTTGTATTGCTTGATATTCCAACCCCACAATAATTATAACTAGCCCAATAATGATGACTAAGGCATAGTTATTAAGGAAACCTGTTTGAAAAGTACGTAATATAACTGAAGCTACACGAGTAAACCAACCTATAAGATTTACTAGTAAATCTAGCCCATAGCGATCCATTGAACCTGATAAAATACTAACTCCTCGTGTAATTAAAGCTGAGCCATTAGGAATAGCATCTAGCCCAAACCTATCTACCTCACCAAGTAAGTTATTAAATTTATTTATTAATGAAGCAAGCTTTACATCTAATAAATCGTCCCAATACCATTTATTTGCGCTTAATTGATAAAAAGGCTTTAATTTAATAGCTAAATCATCTGCTATTTGCGGCTTTTTCACATAAATATGATAAGCAAAATAAGCCATTGCTCCTGACCAAATCATTGTTACTAGAGCTAAAATAATATCTACTGTGCCAAAAAGATGCGTATCTGTTGAAGCAATTGGTTTTAACCAATTCTCAATCCAGTTATAACCAATTGGTAGCCCAATAAAGCCTGCTGTTGCAGCAAAAAAAGCCAATATTACTAATGGTAAGGTCATCAATAAGGGCGATTCTTTTGGATTTACAACTAACACACTAGGCTCTAAATTTATTTTAAGTCTTTGTTCTTTAATAACTTCTGTTTCTGCGTTGCTTTTATTAGTTTCCCTATCACTTGTGATAGGGTCTTTACTGCTTGTAGATTCTGTATTTATTGTACCAGCAGTAACAGCACGAATCTTAAAACTTCCACCGCCTTGATGTTGTTCTGTCTTACTCTCTTTATCGCTATCATCGGTTGTTTCTCCACCATCACTTGCAGTTTCACCTAAGAATTTTTGCTCTGACCAAAAAGTTAATGCCATTAACCTTGTCATATAAAAAGCAGTAATCCCAGCAGTAAGAAAGGCTAAAAACCATAAAAATTTCCCTATAACAGGATGAAAAATTGTAGAAGAAAAAGTCTTTGCTAAAATCTCATCTTTGCTCCAAAAACCTGCTAATGGTGCAATCCCACAAATTGCAAGCCAAGATATAACCATTGTTTTATATGTAGTAGGAAGGTATTTTTTTAAGCCTCCCATTTTAGTAATATCCTGCTCATCCTTCATTGCATGAATTACGCTACCTGCACCAAGAAAAAGTTGTGCCTTAAAAAAAGCATGTGTTAGAACGTGGAAAACCCCTGCTACAAAAGCACCTACTCCACAACTTAAAAACATAAAACCAAGCTGAGAAATGGTTGAATAAGCTAAGATTTTCTTAATATCTTTTTGAGTAATTGCAATAGTAGCAGCAATAAAAGCTGTTAAAACTCCAATGATTGCAATAATTAGCATCATTGTTAATGAGCGTTCAAAAATAAAATTCATTCTTGCTAGTAAATAAATACCTGCTGTTACCATTGTTGCAGCATGGATTAAGGCTGAAACCGGTGTTGGGCCTGCCATTGCATCAGGAAGCCAAATATAGAGAGGAAATTGAGCACTTTTTCCTGTTGCCCCAATAAATAACCCTAATGAAATAAAGGACATTACCCCAAAAGTCCCTAATGTTTCCACAGGATAAGTTTCTATAAGTCTAGCAATCTCTTGATATTCAACTGTGCCAAATGTAGAAAATATAGCAATTATAGCAAGGATAAACCCTAAATCACCTATTCTATTGATAATAAAAGCTTTTTTACTAGCTTCTGCGGCTTCTTTTCTTGTCATATAGAAACCTATTAATAAATAGGAACAAAGCCCAACGCCCTCCCAACCTACAAATGTCATTAAAAGATTAGACCCTAAAACTAGGGTTAACATCATAAACATAAATAAGTTAAGATAGGCAAAGAAGCGAGCAAACCCTCCTTGAGAATGCATATAACCAATAGAAAAAATATGTATTAAAAGCCCAACAAAAGTAACAAATAAAGCATAAAGAGCCGAAAGATGATCTATTTGATAAGCCCATCTAATACTTAAATCTACTATATTATTTTTTGAAGTCTCTTCTAAAGTATTATTTGAAGTATTTACAGTATTTATAGGAATAGAAGCTTTACCACCAGCAATCCAAGTATAGGTAAGTGTCTTAGAAATATAAGGCTTAGCCTGATTTCCTGGCTGCTTTGACCAACTAGAATAATTAAAAAAAGCAACTAGAGAAAGTAAAAAGGCTAGAAAAACTGCTGCTACACCCACACCTCCAATAAGCTTTTCAGAAAAGTTAAAGCGCTTGGCTAGCAGGCCATTAATTAAAAATCCTATTAATGGAAGTATTGGAATTAACCAGATTAAATCCATAGAGTTACCATTTCATTAAATCAATTTCATCTACAGCAACAGTTTCTTTATTTCTATAATAGGCAATAATAATACCTAATCCAACTACGGCTTCAGCCGCCGCAACTACAATAACAAAGATTGTAAAGATTTCTCCCATATAAGCGTTTTTGCCTTCACTTTGTAAAAACCAATAACGAGAAAAAGCCACTAAGTTAATATTTACAGCATTTAGAATTAACTCAATAGACATAAAAATTACAATTACATTACGACGAGTTAATACACCAGCTATGCCTATAACAAAAAGTAAGCTACTTAAAACTAAGAAATTATTGATATTTACATTAAAAAGACCTTCTAGAAGTCGCTCTTTAACTCCAGAAGAAGCCGCTTCGCTTTGTAATAAGATTAGTAATATATGGTTAAGTAAATTAATCATAGATTTTTTCTTGTTTACGCTCACGAGCTAGACGAACTGCACCAACTATTGCAACTAGTAGCACAAGTGAGGCTATTTCAAAAGGAAGTACTGCTCTAGTATAAAGCTCTTGGCCTATTTTTATAGTATTTTGAGAAATATTATGGCTTTGAGAAATATTTGGGCTATTTTGGACTTGCTCTATTTTAGGGGGCAGAGGGGAAACTAAAGTAAAAAAATTACCTTTTTGGGTTTGAAGCAGTATAGCAATAATGCCTAAGCCAAGGAAAAAGCTAAGTATACTTGCAATTAAAATCTGGCGATTAAATATTTTTGTATCTTCTTCTTTTATATTTACTAGCATAATTACAAAAATAAATAATACTAAAACCCCTCCAACATAAATTAAAATTTGTACCCCTGCAACAAACTCTGCTTGTAGTAAAAAATAGAGTCCAGCACTTGCAACTAAGGTTGAAATCAAAAATAGCGCACTATGTACAGCGCTACGAGCAGTTATCATAAAAATAGCAAAAAGTATTGCTACTACAGCAAATAAATAAAAAATTACTGCTTCTAAACCTACTAACCTCATAAAAACACCTAGTTAGAAAATATTTAACTATTTTTTTTAGCTCGATTCATTGGCAAAGGTTCGACCTCACGTAAATTAAAATCCCGTGAACGTGCATTTATTTGGCCTAAAATTATCCAAGTTAAAGGAACTGTAATAATAAATGCTGTGCCAATTAAAAATATATATCCTGCTGTAGAAATACTTAAAAAATTCCCTTGAGACTCAATTAAACCAAACTCTTTTGCAATAACTAAAATAGTTGCAGTTAATAATATATTTGCTAGCGATGCTGGAATCATCCACTTCCAAGCTAGTTCCATTAATTGATCATACCTATATCTTGGTAAACTCCAACGTAACCAGAAAAAAACATAAAGTAGTACAAGTGTCTTAAATGCAAAAACTCCTATAGAAGCTAAAACAAAGAGTGTTGAGCCTGGAATTAATATATAACTTAATCCTGGTAAATACCATCCGCCTAAAAAGACTGTTACAGCAATTGCTGAAATAATCAACATACTTGCATATTCAGCAATAAAAAAGAGCGAGAAACGAAAACCACTATATTCAGTATGATAACCTGCTACAAGCTCTGATTCTGCTTCAGGTAAATCAAAAGGAGCACGATTAGTTTCTGCAATGCCACTAATTAGGTAAATCAAAAAACCCAATGGTTGAAATAAAACATTCCATATATGCAAATTTTCCTGATTAATTACCATATCTTGCAAAGCAAGAGTTTTAGTAAACATTAAGGCACCTATTAGAGCTAAGCCCATAGGAACTTCATAACTAACCATCTGAGCAGCAGAACGTAGAGCACCAAGTAGAGCATATTTACTATTAGATGCCCATCCGCCTAAAATAATACCTAATACACCAAAAGAGGAAACAGCAAGTATAAAAAGTAACCCTACATCAATATTAGAAATCGTAGCCCAAGCTGCTCCCCAAGGAATTACGGCTAAAGAAACCAAAGCTGCAACCATTGCAATAATTGGAGCAACAATAAAAATTCCTTTATCTGCTTTAAGTGGAATAAGATCCTCTTTAATCAAGAGCTTAATTCCATCTGCAAGTGGTTGTAATAAACCTTGTGGCCCAACTCGATTTGGCCCAATCCTTACCTGTATCCAAGCACTAATTTTTCTTTCTGCTAGAGTTAAATAAGCTATTAAAGTAAGTACTACAAATAGCAATAAGCCTATTTGAACCAACGGCCAAACTAAATAGTCCAATACCATAGGATCAAGATAATCCTTAAGAATTGGCAATTTACTAAACCAAATTGGTGCAGATAATAAATATATATACATTTTAATTGACCTATCGATCAATTTCGCCTAACACAATATCTAATGTTCCAATAATAGCTACAACATCGGCAACTAAATGGCCGATAGCCATTTGACGAAGTGCTTGTAAATTAACAAAAGAAGGTGGTCTTATTCTAAGCCTTGCAGGTTGGGCAGACCCATCACTAACTAAATAAATCCCAAGCTCACCTTTTGGGCTTTCAATTGAGTGATAATACTCGCCTATTGGAGGCTTAACAGTTTTAGGTGCTTTTGGTGCCATTACTTCGCCATCAGGTAATTTTTCAAGAGCTTGCAAAATAATGCGCCTTGACTGTCTCATCTCTTCCATCCTAACTAAGTAACGATCATAAGTATCACCATTTTCACCATAAGGAATATCAAACTCAAGATCGCTATAGCATTCATAAGGGTGAGCTTTGCGAATATCCCATTCAACACCCGACCCTCGCAAAGGTGGCCCAGTTAACCCAATATTTATTGCATCATCGCTAGAGATAATTCCTATACCAACAGTACGACTTAACCAAATTCGATTTGTATTAAGAAGTGTTTCATAATCTTCTAAACATTTAGGAAAACGATCACAAAAGCTCTTTACTTGAGCTTGAAAACCATCATAAGCATCATAGGTCATACCCCCAATACGAAAAGCATGACAGGTAAGACGAGCACCAAAAAAATTTTCAAAAATCTTAAGTATTTCTTCTCTTTCACGAAATGCCCATAAAAAAACGGTCACTGCACCAATATCTAAAGCATGTGTTGCTAGCCAAAGTAAGTGACTAGAGAGTCGATTTAACTCTACTAATATTACACGTAGATATTGCGCTCTAAGAGGTATTTCTAAATTCAAAGCTTTTTCTATAGTCTCTACATAACAAAGCCCATTAGAAACAGCAGCAATATAATCTGTGCGGTCAAAATAAGGGGCAATCATTTGATAATTTCGGTGTTCACAGATTTTTTCTACACCACGATGTAAATAGCCTATATCACAATCTAAGTCTGTGACTATTTCTCCATCAAGCTTTAAGACTACTCTAAGCACACCATGAGTAGAAGGGTGCTGTGGCCCCATGCTTAAGATCATTTCATTACTTTCATTTTCCTGCTCAATAATATCAGTAATATCAGTAATATCAGTAATGTCTGCCATATGTTCAACTTAATCTAAATTACTCAAATTTTCCTATAAAATCGCTATCACTACTAAGTTCTCGTATTTGAAGATTTTCTTCAACCCATTCATTATCTTTATATTCAAGATAATGTTCTTTTCTTAAAGGATGGCCTTTCCACCCATTAGGTAAAAGTATTCGTCTAAGGTCAGGATGTTCATCAAAATGAATACCAAAAAGATCGTAAACTTCTCGTTCCAGCCAATTAGCTGTAGCCCAAATATTTGTCACTGTTGGTATTGTCTCACCATCAGCTAACCTAGTTTTAATACGCAATCGGCGCTTATCTGCTATTGAGTAAAGCTGATAAACCATTTCAAAAGGCTGCTCAGCTTGATCAGGAAAATGTACTGCGGTTAAATCTGTAAGCATACTAAAAGATGGCGTTGCGTTATCTTTTAGATAAAGTAAAATTTTGGTTAAGGCTATTTTTTCTACTTGTAAAACTTGCTGAGAGTTTATTTCATTTGCTGATAAGATATTTTTGCCAAATTTTTCTTGTAAAGTTTTGACTAAGAGATCATCCTTAATTTCAACTACAGGCATTGCACCAGCAGCACGGCGAGGAAGTTTTTTTACAGGTGTCTCACTAGGAGATTTAGCAGTTGGGTTTATTTCTTGAGGTTTATTATCTTCTTCCGCCATAGCTTTATAAGAACACTCCTGTAACAAAGCACAAAGAAAAATTTGCTAATTTTTGCTAACTTATTGGTTTGATTAATATTTTAATTGTTTGTAAAGAAAATGTTAAAAATCTTATAAAGGTTTGTATCACAATAAATTACGCTTTGTCAATTTATAGCTGTGTCTCTAGTTATTTACCTAACTTATTAAAGCTAGTTAAATAATGGTTTAGCACGCCATTAAAGGTTTTAGAAAATCTAAACCTACAATAGTTTTTCCATAAAATTATTAAATCGAGGAAATAAAATGATCAACTATCAAAACCATACTTTAACTTTTAACCATAAAGATGCTTTAACAGAAGCAAAATTTTCTCCTGATAATAACTATATTGTTACTACTAGTAATGATAATACGGCTAAAATCTGGGGAGTTAAAACTGGAAAACTTTTAGCAACTCTAAGCCATTTAGCTCGTGTAGTTACAGCCAATTTTTCAAATGATAACTTACGTGTGCTTACTAGTAGCGAAGATAAAACAGCTAAACTTTGGAATGTAAAGACTGGTCAATTAATTGCTACATTAAAACATAAAGAATCAGTTTATTCAGCAAGGTTTTCTCCTGATAAAAGCTCTATTATCACTAGTAGTGATGACAAAACAGCTAAGCTTTGGAATGCAAAAACAGGTAAAATGCTTTTTATACTTGAACATGAGCAGATAGTTAATGATGGAGTTTTTTCTTCAGATAGTAATTATATCCTAACAGCTAGCGGAAATATTTTTAGTGGTCAGGCAAAAGCTATCCTTTGGGATGCAAAAACAGGTAAACAGATACATAGTTTTGAGCATGAATATAAAGTTCATAAAGCTAAATTTTCTTCTGATAATAGTCTTATTCTTACAGCTAGCGAGGATAAAACAGCTAAATTATGGGATAGGGAATCTGGTCAAATGCTTGTCTCATTTAACCATCAAGCTTATGTAAATCAAGCAGCTTTTTCTAGTGATAATACTAAAATTATTACTAGCAGCTTTGATAAAACAGTTAAACTTTGGGAGAAAAAAACAGCTAAACTCCTTTATACATTTGAACATGAGGCTATTGTTAATACAGCTAAGTTTTCTTCAGATGATAAATATATTCTTACAGCCTGCAATGATAAAACAGCTAAATTATGGGACAGTAGCACAGGTAAACTACTTACATCTCTTTCACATAGTGATAGCGTTAAAGACATAGATTTTTCCTCTGATAATAGTTTTATTCTTACAGCTAGCTCTGATGGAACCGCTAAACTATGGAAATTAAAATTTTAATCTTAAAATGAAATACGAAAGCCCACTTGTGCTTCTCGTGGGCTAAAAGCTAAGGTTCGTTTATTACGTGGTAAAGCAAATCTGCTACCTTGTTTTGTAGGAAGCTTGACGCTGCCATCTTTTTCTGTAGGGAAAAACACTCCAGGATCTGATTCAGGGAAAATATTTACACGATTAAAAAGATTAAAGGCTTCTATAAAACATTCTATTTTAACTAGCTCTTTTATCCTAAATGCTCGACCTATTCTTAAATCAATATTTGCAAAACCTGGAACAATCCCAACATTTCTGCCTAATCCTAATGGTCTATCACCTCTAACGCCATCTCTATTTAAGTCATCCGTTACTATGTTATAAGGAGTACCACTTTGAAGATTTATTATTGTAGAAAATTGAAAATCCTTTAACCAAGGGTTTTTTGTAGTTGGGTTCCAAATTCCTGAAAAAACAAAATTACTTCGTAAATCTTGAAGGGATAAAGAACGATCTAATATTACATTTAAGCTATTGTTATTATTGATATCACTAAAATCAACAAAATTATCTATAGATTTTGAGTAAGTATAATTAGCTAGAAAGCTAAACCCTTTACTAAAAATTTTTTCTATACCAAAAGTTACTCCATGATAATAACTATCATAACCAGACTCATACTCAATAACTCTACCTCTTGTTGGATCTAGACGGCCTGTAAGCACTGTTTCTAGAAAATCATCTGAAGGCTGGATAACAGGGTTTATATCTCTTGAAGAAAAAAGTTTTATACCTCTAACAAATATATAATCTGCAAATATTCTAGTAGTATTGCTAGGAGAATATTCTATTCCAAGTTTTGATTGCTGATTATAGCTATTACGTAAATTGGGTTGATAGGTAAAGTCATTTCCAAATTGTCTAATTAACTCAAAACCTGATGGAGGTTCTTTAGTTTGCTCAAAACGATGATTTGGAAGACTAAAAGGAATTATTGAAGAAGGAAATATTATAGTAAGTAGTTTAAGTCTATCTAGTTTGCTATTTTCAACTAGTATAGCTGGAGCGCTAAAAGGTGCAGCAAAAAATAGACCATATGCGGCACTAATATTTAATTTAGATGTAGGGCGATAGGATAAAGCTAGTCTTGGGCTTAGATTACCACTATTATTTGGTAAAGAGCGAATACG
Organism: Acidobacteriota bacterium; assembly: GCA_016213785.1. Taxonomy (GTDB): domain Bacteria; phylum Acidobacteriota; class Blastocatellia; order Chloracidobacteriales; family JADJPF01; genus JADJPF01. The sequence continues at coordinate 252,161 of JACQZQ010000053.1, read as the reverse complement.
ATTTAAATCATATCGAAGCCCTGTTTTAAGCACTAAATTTCCACTTAGGCGAATATCATCTTGGATAAAACCACTAAAAAACCTATTAGGAACATCACGAGGTTTTGAACCAAATCCTTGAGTGTAAAAAAGTGGTAGGGAAAAGCTAGTCAAATCTAACCCTTTAGGAAAACTAGGAAACAGACTAGGTAGCAAATCTGATAAAACGGTAAGAAATGCTAGTTGTTCTCTAGAACGCAGGGTAGGGTCAAAAGCCTCTAGTGCAGTAAAAGTAGGTAAATTTGGAATACCTGAGAGTTGAGTAAAATCTAGCGGATCAAATGATGCACTACCTTGGCTAAAAAGAGAAATTTGAGCAGATACTTGAGAAATATTAGCATCTATACCAAACTTAATTTGGTGTTTTCCTTTTATTAAAGTGACATTATCAACAATTTGATAAGTGTCTTCTTTTCTTGGTTGGGGAAATAACCGACCTCGACCAAATAACACCCCACCTTGAGGTGAAGATAGTGCAACCCGTGGCCCTTCACCATAAGAAGTAATAGCTTGGTCTAAATTTGCATATAAAAACCTAGTTTCATTAATAAAGCTACCACTAGAGTTAACATAGGTATTACTTAAAGCGATTGCTTGATTATTTAATATAGAAAATGCTCCATTTGTTAAATCAGATAAGCCTCCAGGAGCATCAAAATCACCCCTATAAGTAAAATCACCATTATATCTAATTGCTAAAAAATCTTTTTCTGTTAAATTAAAATTTGTTTTTGCTATAAGAGAACTACTTGTAGCTGGAATAGAAACAACTCCATTACTTATAAGAAAGTTTTGCCGCCTAGCAGCAGCAATAACTTCGTCTGAAATTGTAACCAATCTATTTTTTCTTTCAATTAACCTCTCAAAAGCAAGAAAGAAAAAAGCTTTATCTCGTTTTATTGGCCCACCTAAATTTAGCCCTAGTTGGTAACGCCTAAAATCATCTTTATCAGAAAAAAATGCATTTCTTGCTGAAATATCGCTATTACGTAATAACCCGAAAAGCCCACCATGAAATTTATTAGTTCCGGTTTTAGTTACAATATTAATAACACCACCTAAAGCACGACCAAACTCAGCAGAATAACTATCTGAAATAATCTGAAATTCTTGTACAGCATCTTGGCTAAAAACTGACCTAGCTATTCCTGTACTAATATCATTATTACTTAATCCGTCTATGGTGATATTATTAAAACGCGATGGCTGAGAATTAACTGAGAGGCTAGAGCTAGGCGCTACTATCACTTCTGGAAAACGATTTAGTGTTATACGTGGTGTAGTAAAAGAAAAACTAAGAAAAGAACGTAAGTTAATAGGAAGGCTATCAATACTTTGGCTAAGGATTTGAGTGCTACTTTCTGTCCTACTAGAAACAACTGTATTACTTTCTATAACTTCAATTACATTACTAGACCCACTGGGGGTTAGCTCAAAATCTAAAACTGCAATTGTTCCTACACTAAGAGTTAAGTTCTCGTTTTTTTCTATAAAGCCATCAGCAGTTACAGCTATTTTATAAGTGCCTGGAGGAAGTTGGGGTAAACTATAAAAACCTAATTCATTTACTTGAGTAGTACGCTTTACGCCTGTTTCTATCTGTTTAACTATAATAGTTGCTCCAACTATTATCCCGCCTTGGGAATCTTTTACTGTGCCAGCTATTGTCCCTACAGTCGCCCCACTTTGAGCTAAAACCATTGAGCCATAAAGGGAAGCTGAACTTATGGCTAATATAGCTGGTAAGTTAAAACCAAATAGATGCATAGCTTTCTCCCACAAAACTAAACCTAAATAAATTAAAAGCTATAAGAGAAATAATCAAATTTTTATCATTAAAAAATTTTTAGATTCTTAAAATGTTATTTTAAGAACATTTAAGTTTTATAAAATAGCGTTTTTAAAATAATTTTTCTAGAACAAATTTCTTCTAAAGTTCTAGTCCAATGGCTTGAAACATAGCTTGGGCTTTAACTAAAGATTCTTGATACTCGGCTAATGGGTCAGAATCAGCCGTTATTCCACCTCCAACATTGAAATAGCCTATGTTATTTTCTATAAAAAGTGTGCGAATAGCTACATTTAGCTCTAAATCCCCATTATAACCAACCCAACCAATTGCACCCATAGAAAGTCCTCGTCTAGTTGGTTCAATTTCTTCTAATATTTCCATTGCCCTTAGTTTTGGTGCCCCTGTAATTGAACCACATGGAAATGTTGCTCTAAGTAAATCACTTAGTTTTATTTCTTTGCACAGTCTTCCGCTAACCTTTGAAACTAAATGAAATAAAGTTGGAAGAGTTTGCAAAGATAAAATTTTACTTGCATCAATTGAACCTATCTCTGAAACCCTACCTAGGTCGTTACGGAGTAAGTCAACAATCATAATGTTTTCTGCTATATCTTTTTCACTATTAATCAACTCTTTTGCTAATTGGTTATCAGACTGATCATCAAAACCTCTTGGTCTTGTGCCTTTAATAGGAAAGGCTGCAATATTTTGTTTTTGTTGTTTAAGAAAACATTCTGGTGAGGCGCTTACAACTGACCAAGAGGGGGTTTTTAAGTAACAAGCAAATGGGACTGGAAAATTTTCACGGATTTTTAAGAAAATCTCACTAGCATCAACAGATGTTAAATCAAACTGAAATTGTTGAGTTAGGTTTGCTTGATAAATATCACCTGCTTTTATATAAGCTTTTATCCTTTCTACTGCGCTTATGTAAGATTCTTTAGTAAAAGTGGATTTATAGCGATAGCTTTTTAAGTTTTGATTATTTGTTTTTAGCTTTGGAGTAGATTTTTTTTGTTCAAGTTCAGCTAATACAGCTTTAAGGCGCAAGCTTGCTTGATTAGTCTTTTTGCTACAAGTAATTAATGTTGCTTTATTTTGAAGATAATCATAAATAATTAAAACTGAGTAAAAAGATAAAAATAAATCTGGCACAAAATGGTTTATTTTAGAGATTTTAGGGATATTTTCAAAATACCTACCAAGATCATAGGAAAAAAGACCAATTGCAGCACCATTTATACAAGGTAAATCATCTGGCAAATATTCTTCTAAAATGCCGTTATTAGCTTTCCAATCATCTAAAACCTCATCGAGAAAAGCCATTGCATTACCATTAATAATTTTTTCTTCTCTTGAGGAAAGTAGATAGCTATTATTATCAACAATTTGTAAAGAAGTTTCAGGTCTATAAGCAGCAATTAAATATCGCCCTTTGTAAAGACCATAATCTTGATAATTACAGCTATCAAGTAGACAAGGATAGTTAACAGAAGGAAGTTGTAAGATAAAAGCTAGAATTTCTTCTAGGCCAAGATTTAGCGTGCAATGAGCAACACTAGAGATCATATCTTAAATAAATCCGCAGCCGCAGGTATTGACTCATAAGCAGTAGCCCTTTGAATAGCGTTTAAGACTGCACTTGCAACTACATCGGCGGCCAGTGCCCCTAGAGTAGTCATATCAACATAGTGAGGATAATCACCTGTAGATAGAGCAAAAATAGTATCTCCATCTAAAGGAGTATGGACTGGGTTAATAGTTCGTGAAAGTCCATCATGAGCCATTGAAGCTAATTTTGTAACTTTAGGTTTAGTTAACTTAGCATTTGTAGCTACTATGGCTAAAGTAGTGTTTTGTGCTGCAAAAACACTAGGGCGACGACCAGCTTTTAAGGCTGCCATTGAATCAAGCAAAGTATCGCCTTCTTTTGAACGAGCGCCCGCAATACAAGAACCCGTTTGAGGATCAATAATATCGCCAGCAGCATTAACCACAACTAAAGCAGCTATTATTAAATCATCTAATCTAATGCTTGCAGTTCCTAAGCCTCCACGAGTTGAATGTTCTGCACCAAAAAGTTTTCCTACTGTGGCTCCTGCGCCTGCTCCAACACTACCTAGAGCAAAAGCACCCAGTTTAGCTATTTTTGCTGCTTGATAGCCATCTTCAGCCGTAGGCCGTATTTTGCTATCTCCAAGTTGTAAATCAAAAATTACTGCGGCTGGGACAATAGGAACATAAGCTACTTTAGTATCAAACCCAATGTCTTTTTCTTCTAAATAACGCATTACACCACTAGCAGTATCTAAACCAAAAGCGCTACCACCGGAAAGTACAATCCCATGAACCATTTGAACTGTATTTATAGGATTAAGTAGATCGGTTTCTTTTGTGCCTGGTGCGCCTCCACGCACATCTACACCAGCTATAGCGCCTTTTTCCACAAGAACAACCGTGCAACCTGTGGGGCGAGAGTTGCTAGTAAAATGTCCTACTTTAATTCCTGGAATATCTGTAAGATAGCCAACCATATTGACAATTTACCACCGACAGGCGTAGAAAAGAAGAACTTTTTGCGATAGATTTGACTTATATTTTTTAGCCTTAAATCCAAACTTAAAAACTTAAAAATAATCTCTAAAAATCTATTAAAGTTTATGACAGAAAAACTATTTTCTTTAGCAAACAGTATTTGGCCTAGAACTGGTGGAAACCGTGCTAATAGCGCACTATCTACCATTACAGGCCCAAGTAAAGGTAAAGTAATAAAAAAAATAACCCTACCTTTTGATGGAAATTCTCTTAACTCTTTAATTCGTGGCGTAGTAGTTTCAGAAGATGGGACTCTTAGGACAATTTGTAATGGTTCTCTTTCAGCTTTAACTATAGAAGGTGAAATTCTTTGGTCAGTTCCTCTAGCACCCTTTAACATCATCGAAGATGACTTTGAAGATGATGAGGATATTGAAGACCAAGACATTGAAGACAATGACGATGAGGATGAGGACGATGAGGACGATGAGGACGATGACGATCTTGAAGATGACCGCGATTTTGAAGATAAACATGTTTCTAAGATTTTTCGCGATAATATTGATGAAGATGAATTTGATGATCGCTATATCTATCACTCAATTCCTGTTGCTCTATCTAATAATCGGACTCTAGTTGTATTACGTAATGCAATATTAATATTTGATGATAAAGGCGAAATATTTTGCCAAATTAGTATAGGAGAATTATCTCCTGATGATTCAGGTCTTTCGCCTAATATTACTTATACAGGTGAATTAATTTTAACCTCTACTCAAGGTTCAGCTTATTTATTTGGTAATGATTATGTAAGAGATTTAGGGGTATTTGGTTATGATATTCGTCCTGTAGCAATGTTTGAGGATAATACATTTTTAATTACTGGTTATGCTGAACTTGGTATTTGTAGAGTTCAACTAGATGGCAAAATACTTTGGGATACAGGGCTTAAAGATGCTGACCTAATTCCAGTAATTAATTCTAGACAATTTTCTGCCCTAGGTTCTTTTAATGAAGAATTTTCCGCAATTTATAGCCCTAGGGGTGAACTTTATGGCAGATATTCTAGACCTGCAATATTTTCTGAGTATCTTAATGGAGAATGGATTGCTTTTTCTGAAAGCCATGTTGCTCGTTTGCAAGCTAATGGCAAAGTAGTTTGGGAACAAGAGATTGAAGCTATAGGTCTACTGCTTAGACACCAACCAATTGTTGATGTAAATGGCAATATTTATTTATTGGATAATGAATTTTTAATGGCTTTTAATAGTGAAGGAAAACGATTCTTAAAATTAAAAGTCGGGAATGAGTCTGGCCCACTAAGCTTTCTCAAAGATGGACTTATTGGCTATATTAGCGGAGATAAGCTTATTTTAATGGAATAAAACATTTGCTTCTAACACAACTTTACTCAAAGCTCCCCCGATAAAATAAGAAAACTTAATCTTAATATTTCAAATCTATTTCTCGGGGGAATTATGATCAAAGGTGTTGATAATAATAGTGTTAGTCCTATAAATTCAAATAGTAATTCCTACAATGTAAAGTCTGGAGATACATTATCTACAATAGCCAAAGAAAAAGGCGTTGGGCTTAATAATTTAATAAAAGCTAATCCTCAAATAAGCGATCCAAATAAAATTTTTGTAGGCCAACAAATAAGCATTCCTAATGGTAGTTCTACTGGTAGCTTTGATGGGCTAAGCGTAAGAAAAAGCTCTACACCTGATGATCGCCCACCACAGTCAGGAATTTTAAGAGAAGGTAGCAAAGGCCCAGCCGTTAGCCAACTCCAAAGAGCCTTAGCTGATAAAGGCTTTAACCCTGGTCAAATAGATGGCGATTTTGGCCCACGTACTGAAGCTGCATTAAAAGCATTTCAAAAAAGTCGCGGTATTGAAGCAGATGGAATTTATGGCCCACAATCTAGAGCAGCATTTTCCCGTGATGCTATTTCTAGTAATGAAGGCCGCCCTAGCCGTCCATCTAGACCTGATACTAAACCTGATACTAATGGAAATGGAAGCATAAGCTATAATGGTAAAAGAGTCTCTGACCCTGTTTTACGTGGTAAGTTAGAACAAATAGCTGACTTCTTTGGTCGTAATATTACTGTTACTAGCGGAGATCGTGACTTTGTTCCTAAAGGTGGTAGCCGTACAAGTCTACATTTAGCCCACCGTGCAGTTGATTTACACGTCCAAGGAGTATCTGATGCAGAGGTATTTTCTCGCTTAAAATCTAGTGGTATCTTAAGTAATGGTTACGAAGTAATTAGACATGGCCCAAATACTGCTACAGGTGGGCCACACGTTCATATTGGTCGTTATGGGGATGCTCGTCCAAGCCAATTTAAGCTTGAAGGTGTTCCAGGCCGCGCTGGTGCTGGACAATATGTAAGAGTTTAATTTATAAAGAAAAATTTAATACTTAAAAGAAAGCAGGATAAACCACTTAAATTTATCCTGCTTTTCTTTATAAAGTTAAAAACCTTTATTCTAAAGGCAATTCATAGCGCTCTTCAGGTTTTGGTATTAAGTCTGGATTATGGTTAATAATTCGAGCACAAGTATTCCAGCGTAAAGCAGCATCTTCATTTCCAATAGGATGAATCAGTTGGGCTTTTTCATACCAATTCATAGCTTCAACTAAAGAATCATATGCAGTAGCTTTAGAACCTGGGTTTCCTTTTTTAAGTACTGCTATAGCTCTACGTTCAGAAATAATTCCAGCATAGTAAAATCTATTATATTCGTCATCAAGGTGTGGAAGTATTTGTCTTGCTTGATTTATATTTAATTTCTCATCAAATTGGTCAGTTATAGCTAGTAGTTGAATAATAAGCGCTTGTTGGTTTGTTGGATCAACTTGCAGAATATCTAGGCAAATACTTTCTGCTTGTCCGGGTTCATTAAGGAGTCTATAGCGTTCAGCCTTCTCTAAAGACCTAGGAATTGCTTCTTTGTCAATTAATTTAAGCTCAAACATCTTTTACCAACTTCCTTAAAAATTTTAATAAATTTATTTTAGTTTTCTACTTTTTCTTTCTAAAGAGGCGAATAAGTTTTTTAAGTGGATCATAAAACTCATCTGCAACTCTTTCTTTAAGTGGAATTATTGCATTATCTGTAATTGTTATGCTTTCAGGGCAAACTTTAGTACAACATTTAGTAATATTACAATAGCCTATTCCTTGAGTATCTTTGAGTTGTTCAAGTCTATCTTGAGTATCTAGAGGATTCATTTCTAAATTAGCGCTATAGACAAAAAATCTAGGGCCAATAAATTCATTATGAAGATGGTGATCGCGCAAAACATGACAGACATTTTGGCATAAAAAACATTCTATGCATTTTCTAAATTCTTGTACTCTATTTACATCGTTTTGAGCCATTCTCCAAGTACCATCAGATGCATCTGCTTTCCTAGGGCTAAATTTTTTAATTTTTTTCTTTACTTCAAAATTCCAAGAAACATCTGTAACTAGATCTTTAATAGAAGGAAAGCTTTGCATAGGCTCAATAATAACAGGCAGATCTAAAGATAACTCGCTTAAACGAGTCATACACATTAATTTAGGAATACCATTAATTTCGGCTGAGCATGAACCGCATTTACCAGCCTTGCAATTCCAGCGTACTGCTAAATCATTAGCCTTCTCAGCCTGAATTCTTAGTACAGCATCTAGAACTACCATCCCCTCAGAAACTTCTGTTGTATAATCTTGAAATTTTCCACCTTCTTTATTACCTCTCCAAATCCTAAAGGTTGCTGTTGCCATTATTTATTCTCCTCTATAACTTGTTTAAGTTCTGGTGGCATTTCTGGGATTGGTACATTTACAATCTGCATTTTTCCATCAAAGCCTTTGCTAGAAACGATATTACACTTACTAAAAACTTCATCTTTTTTAGGGTAATCATCTCTAAAATGACCGCCTCGGCTCTCCTTACGCTCTAGGGCTGAGCGAGTAATAGCTTCAGAAACTATAAGTAAATTATTTAGGTCTAAGGTTGTATGCCAAGAAGGATTATATTCACGATTTCCAGTAATACTTATTTTTTTAGTTCGTTCTTTTAATTCTTCTATTTTCTCTAAAGCTGTAAGCATTTCCTTTTGGGTTCTAACAATACCAACTAGGTCTTGCATAGCTACTTGAAGGTCACGCTGAATCTGAAACGGGTTTTCGCCGCTACTACGATCAAAGGGTTCAAGTACTCGTTTAGCTATATCATCTACTTCTTTTTCATCAATAGTTCCCTCTCCTGCTTCCTTAGCAAATTTTGCTGCATATTCACCAGCACGTTTACCAAAAACTATTATGTCAGATAAAGAATTTCCTCCTAAACGATTAGCTCCATTAATTCCAGCAGCACATTCTCCAGCAGCAAAAAAACCAGGCAACGTAGACATTTGAGTGTCAGCATTAACACGAATCCCCCCCATTATATAATGGGTTGTTGGCCCTATTTCCATAGCTTCTTTAGTAATATCAATGTCAGCTAATTGCTTAAATTGATGATACATACTAGGAAGTTTTCGCTTAATATGCTCTGCTGAATTTGGAATTCTTTCTTTAATCCAAGCTATATCTAGAAATACTCCACCATGTGGACTACCTCTACCCTCTTTAATTTCTCTAACAATACATCTAGCTACGTGATCTCTAGTAAGTAGCTCAGGGGGTCGGCGAGCGTTTTTATCTCCTTGAGTATAGCGCCATCCTTCTTCTTCATTATCAGCAGTTTGATTTTTATAAATATCTGGGATGTCATCAAACATAAAACGCTTTCCTTCTCTATTACGTAATATCCCTCCTTCACCACGAACCCCTTCGGTAACTAAAATCCCTTGAACACTAGGAGGCCAGACCATTCCAGTAGGGTGAAATTGGACAAATTCCATATCTATAAGCTCTGCACCTGCTTGATAAGCAAGCGCATGTCCATCACCTGTAGATTCCCAGCTATTACTAGTAATTCTATAAGCTTTTCCTATACCCCCAGTAGCAAACACAACAGCCTTAGCTTGAAAAAGCTTAAAGCGGCCCCTTTCCCTATCATAACCAAAAACCCCTATAACCCTTTGACCATCTTTAAGTAAACTAACAGTGGTAAACTCCATGTGTACATCAATGCCTAAATAAATAGCATGGTCTTGAAGAGTACGAATTATTTCTAGTCCAGTGCGATCACCTACGTGAGCAAGCCTAGGATATTTATGACCACCAAAGTTTCTTTGTAAAATTTTTCCATCTTTAGTGCGGTCAAAAACTGCTCCCCAAGCTTCTAATTCACGAACCCTATCAGGAGCTTCTTTAGCATGAATTTCAGCCATTCGCCAATTATTAACATATTGGCCGCCTCGCATAGTATCTGCAAAATGCACTTTCCAACTATCACGATCATCTACATTAGCCAAAGCAGCAGCAACCCCACCTTCTGCCATTACGGTATGAGCTTTGCCAAGTAGCGATTTACAAATAAGCCCTACTGAAACACCAGCATTAGCTGCTTCAATAGCAGCACGCAGTCCTGCTCCACCTGCTCCTATAACCAATACATCATGCTTATATCTTTGACATTCAACCATTAGAATAATCTCCAATCTGACAAAACACCCATTGAGCACAACCTAATGTAGACATCTGAAAAAGCTACCCAAACAAGGCTTAGCCAAGCAAATAACATATGACGAGCATTAAAACAACTAACACAGCTATAAGCTTTTTGGCAAACAGGAGAATTTGACATCTCATCTAGTCTTCCACCAACTAAATGCCGTAGAGAATGACACCCTAATGTATAACCACCAAGTAAACAAACATTTGTTATTAATACAAGTGTGCCTATACCTACACCAAAAGAAACTTCTCCTGTTACTGCATCCTTAAACCACATACCTTTCCAAGCATCATAGGCAAGAACAAGAAGGAAAATAAGTGCTAAATAAAGAAAGTAGCGATGAAGATTTTGCATAATAAGAGGAAGTTTGTTTTCTCCACGATAGCCATTTCTTAGTTCTCCTACAGCACAAGCAGGAGGATCACCCCAAAAAGATTTGTAATAAGCACCACGATAGTAGTAGCAAGTCAAGCGAAAACCTGCGGGTGCCCATAGGATAAGCAGTGCGGGGGAAACCCAGGCTGGCAACCAGCTTGGCCTAGCTCCAAACATACTATGTGGGGAATCTCCAAAAAGTTCTGGAGAGTAAAAAGGCGATAGATATGGCCCCCAATGGTAGTGTTCACCTTGAAATGCAGCCCAATTGGCATAGACAATAAAGGCTGATAAACCTAAAAATATGGCTAAGGGTTGAATCCACCAACCATCTTGGCGTGTGGTTTGAGCAAATTTACGTCTTTGTAAAGGGATTACGGTGTTGGACATAGCTAAATTGTGTTGGCTTTAATAATAATTTGGAAGTTTAGTGTTTCTAGAGAATATACTCTACTTTATACTCACAAGTAAAATCAAGAATTAATTAACAAAATAAGTAATTTTGTCAGCCAAGGATACTTAGAGACTTATAACCTTAGGTAACTAAAGCTTTTATTAAGAAAAAATTAAAGAGATAAATATTAAATTTAAGCCTAAACAACTACATTTTTCCAAAAAAACGCATTACTCCAAAAGCAAGCTTTTCAAAAAAGCCTTTTTTCTCTTGGGTAATTCCATCTCGCTTTAATTTTCTTAATTCATCAGGAGTATAACCAGCTATACTAGTTAGTACATCTTCAGTATGTTGTCCTAGTCTAGGAGGGGGGCATTGCATTCTAACTGGGGTATCAGAGAACTTAAAAGGAGATCCTACTTGTTTTAATGCACCTTCTACAGGGTGTTCCATTTCAAAAATCATTGCTCTATGTGAAGCTTGAGGGCTAGAAAGAGCATCAGGTATGTTAAGCACAGGTTCACAACAAACATCTTTATCAGCAAAATGTTTTAGCCATTCATCACGAGTTTTACTTAAAAATAGGCTTCGTATTTCTGTATAAAGTCGCTCTTTGTCTTTTCCTTCAGCAAATTGTTTTTCAATAAAATCTTTTCTACCAACGGCTTCACAGAAATTTTTCCAAAACTTTGGTTCTAAAGCGCCTAAAGAAAGAAACTTACCATCTTTAGTTTTATAAACATTATAAAAAGGGTAATGACCTGTTAATTGAGAATGTGAGCCTATCTCTACATCTTTGCCAGCAAAAAAGCTAGCCGACATTACAGGCAACATAGAAAGCGCAGCATCCATCATTGCAATATCAATATATTGACCTTTACCGGTTTTTTCACGTGCAACTAAAGCAGATAAAACCCCTATAACAGCCATTAACCCGCCGCCTAAATCGCCTATTTGCACAGAAGGAATTACTGGAGTGCCTTTTGCGTCAACGGTTAAACCTAAGACTCCACCTAAGGCAATATAATTAATATCATGCCCAGAGCGTTCAACCATTGGCCCGCTTTGACCATAGCCAGTAATTGAGCAATAAACTATTTTAGGGTTAATTTGGCTAACTTGTTTATATCCAATGCCTAAGCGATCTACAACACCAGGGCGAAAGCCTTCTATTATAACATCTGATTTAGAGGCTAGTTTCATAAAAGCTTCTACACCTCGAGGATCTTTTAGGTTAAGTGAGACGCTTTTTTTATTGCGGTTAACTGTTAGAAAAAGTGCTCCTTCTTCTTTAAGACGTGGTGGAACTAACCTAGCAGGATCACCATAGTTGGGTTCTTCAATTTTAAGTACTTCTGCGCCCATATCACCTAGTATCATTGTAGCGTAGGGGCCTGGAAGTAGCCTAGATAGGTCTAACACACGGATTCCTTCAAGTGGTGCAGCCATCAGTATTTTCTCCCTATTAAATTTATAATTGTAGTTTAACTGCTTTGACGCGAAAAACGGCGTAGCAGTAACGGATTTTCAAAAACCGCATTAGCGCCATGAACTACAGATTCACGAGGATTTTTTGCCGTTTTAACTTTTAGGTTTAATTCATTAGCAATTCTTTCATCAAATTTAGCTAGTAAAGAGCCTCCTCCAGTTAATGTAATTCCTCGGCTATGAATATCTCCTCCAACTTCTGGGGAAAGATCTTCTAAAAAACTCCTTACAGCATTAATAATTTCTCTAAGTATTGGCTCAATGGCATTATGAATCTCATTAGGGGTAATAGTCATCATTTCAGGAACAAAGCGAACAAGATTTTGACCACGAATTTTAGTTTTTTCTAATGCAGCAGTATTAAGTTTTGAAATAGGTAGGGCACAAGCTAGTTCCATCTTTACACGTTCTGCGGTACGACTACCAATTAAAAGGTTATGATAGCGTTTAATATGCTCTAGAATTGCACTATCAAGATCTAAACCACCTTTGCGAATTGAGCGAGAACATATTAAATGAGAACGTGTTACAGCAGCAATTTCTGTAGTTGCACCACCAACATCAACAACCATACTAGCATGCTCATCACCCGTGATAATATCTGCACCTAAGGCAGCCAAATACCCTTTGCTTATAAGGTAAGCTCGGTTTGCTCCAGCAGCTTGAACAGCTTGAAAAAGTGCATAGCGTTCTACACTAGTAATATCGCTAGGAACTCCTAAAACAACACGACGAGAAAAAGCCGATCTTCCACCACGAGCTTTGCGGATATAAAGAGCTAACATTTTTGCAGCTAAGTCAAAATCCGTAATTACACCATCCTCCATAGGTTTATAAAGTTCAACTTCTTCAGGATTTTGACCTAAGAGTTCTAAAGCTTCATTGCCTACAGCAGCAACCTCGCCATCACTACGATCAATTGCTACTACCGAAGGCTCATTTATAACAATGCCTCGTCCTCTAACAGCAACAAAAGTATGTACTGTGCCTAGGTCTATGGCTAGGTCTTCAGTTATCAACCCACTAAGAGAAAAGGCCACAATTTGTCCTTAATAATTAAAAATTAATAGATATTACAAGATAAAAATAAGTTCTAAGGCTTTAAAAAACTATAAGAAGATAATATTTTCCTTTATCATTTACAATAGTTCTTTGTCTTTAAGTTATAGTTTCTTATAAGATAAGCGAGTTTTTGGGAAAAGCTGGGAAAAGCTGGAAAAAATTTGTTGACAGCCTCTTAAGAGCAATGTTACATTAGCCCTTCGTTTTTAAGAGTTTTTTGGAGTCGTAGTTCAGTTTGGTCAGAACGCCGGCCTGTCACGTCGGAGGTCGCGGGTTCGAGCCCCGTCGGCTCCGTTTCCTAAAAAAGCCACTTGCTAGCCAAGTGGCTTTTCTCGTTTTTAAAGATTAATTTTTTAGGTTTTAGATTTTTATGCCAGAATTTTCCCATTTAGATAAAGATGGCCGTGCTCATATGGTTGATGTTAGCCAAAAACCAGAAACTACTCGTCAAGCAATAGCAAGCGGTCTAGTAAAAATGTCTCCTGAAACTATTCAACTAATTCGCACCCAACAATTACCTAAAGGCGATCCTTTTGAAACTGCCCGTATTGCAGGTATTTTAGCAGCTAAACAAACCGCAACACTTATTCCTTTATGCCACCCCTTACCCTTAAGCCATATCGATATTAACTTAGAGCTAATTGATGAGGGTATTTATATTAAGGCTAGTGTTTTAACTCGTTCAGCTACAGGGGTTGAAATGGAGGCATTAACAGCAGTAAGTCTAGCAGCATTAACTGTTTACGATATGTGTAAAGCTGTAGAAAAAACTATTACTATTACTAATATTCAGCTTGAAAGCAAAACGGGTGGAAAATCTGGAGATTGGCAAAGAGAAAAATAATTAGTGATATTTATTTGATGGTTGAACCTTGTAAGGTTCAACCATCACTTTTAGAGTTACTGTAATTTTAATACTTGGACATATTTACCTTCTTCAAAGGTAAATTTGAAAATACCTTTGAAACGGCTAACATCTGATACGCCACCACCACGAGCTAGGGTAGGCATACGATATTTAGAATCAAATTCTGAGTAATCTATAGTAGCAGCCACTCTCTCTAGTTTTTCTAAAATTTTATCAAAGGTTTTTAAGTTATGTAGCCCTTCTATTTGAACGGTTAAAACTGCTCCCGTTTGGGCATTTACATAAACTTTGCCTGAGGCTAGGGTAATATTAGTAACACCTGGTTTTGGGCCAAAGCGGAAAAGCTTTTCACCCTTATACTTTTCATCTGTATTAGGTAATTCTTCAAATTCCATATTAGAAATTTTTTCTGGTAAAAGGGGAAAAAATAGTAAGTCTAGAAAAGCGCCTGATGCAAGCCCTGTACGAGCATTAGGGTCAACTTTACTCTTAGGCTTTCCTTTATCATCTGTATCTTCAATAACTTTATTAATAACAAGTAATTTACCTGTCTCATCAGGGCTTGAGCTAGGTTCTACCTTTACGGTTGTTTCTCTTAATTTATCTAATTTTCCTGTACTTCCGTCTTTTTTCTTTTCATAAAGCTCAATATGAGCACGTTGTTCATAAGTACAACGATCTCGGAAAGTTAAGGAAATATCTTGGTTTCTGGCTGCTTTGCAAATCAAGTCAGGAGCATTGCAACCACCTTGTGCTAAAACCGAAACATTTGATATTTGTGTCAGTAAAAACGCACAAACTAAAGCAAAAACTGACCACCAAGTTAATCTTTTTTTCATTGAAAAACACTCCTACTAAAATTAGTAATAATTGCTAGTAAAAATAATAGTTAATAAATTGTTTATTGAAATTAAATGTGAGTCTTGCTTTGAGCTTAAAATTATAAGACTATTCATTAGCAAAGCAACCCCTTTAGCAACATATTTTTATTCTCTTGGACGTAAGCTTAACTTAAAATGTTGCTACTGACTTTTTAACTAAAGGAATTTCTAATGAAAAGTAAGCTTTATTCTTTAGAACTAAGAACTGACCATTTATTAGCAGAACTAGAAAATTATTTTCGTATGCAGGGCCATCAAGTTCAAATTATTCCAGTTGCAGGTGGACAGGTTTTACAAACCTTAAAAGAAAGTACCTTAAGCGTTATTACTGGACAATCTTCTGCTCTTACTATTAAAGTAATGCCTAATCCAAATGGAACATTAGTAGAAATAGGCGCTTCTAAATGGATTGATAAAGCTGCTGCTGGGGTAATAGGTTATGTACTGCTTCCGCCTTTAATTTTATTTCCTATTATTGGTATGTATAACCAATATAGGCTAAGTGAAGAAGCTTGGAGAATTATTGACTCATTTGCATCTAGAGTACAAGCATCAAGAAATCCTCCTTATAATGCGCCTTATAGTCCAGGCTATACTCCTAATGGTTGGTCAGGAAATCCA
This sequence comes from Acidobacteriota bacterium, assembly GCA_016213785.1. GTDB lineage: Bacteria > Acidobacteriota > Blastocatellia > Chloracidobacteriales > JADJPF01 > JADJPF01. The sequence goes on along the minus strand of JACQZQ010000053.1, from coordinate 236,482 downwards.
GAACCTCCGCCTTGGACAAATCAAGCACCTCCAAATTCACAAAACTGTATAAATTGCAATTCTTGGCTTACTCCTGGAGCAACATTTTGTTCTGGATGTGGAACACAAGTAACGGCTATGTCTGCTCCTATTTGTAGAAAATGTGGGACTACTAATTTACGCGGGGCAAGATTTTGTTCAAGCTGTGGAGATAGGTTTGAGTAATTCTTTGGGTAATTCTTTATAAATCAGTAATTAACTAAGAACCCTTAACAGCTACTAAGCTTCTCTGGTATAGTGCAGGAGGAGTCTGTTTGCTTATAAGGAAAATATATGAGTAGCCGAGATGATAAATTATATATTGGGATTGTTTTAGAAGGCGCAAAAGTAAAAACAGCCTTAGTTGATACCCAAGGCAAAATACTATTTGAACAAACCGATCCTACAGCACATCGTAAGACTGAAGAACTCACTAGACAATTAATTGAACTAATACAAACTTTTAAGCAAAAAGCGCCTCAATATGGGCATCTAATCGCTGTTGGGGTGGGCGTGCCTGGACTAATTAACCTAAAAACTAATAAAATCGAAGTTTTGCCAAATTTACCACAAATTTCTACCACTACTCTTTATGATGATATTATGCAGGCTACAGGAGTACAGGTTATTTTTGATAATGATGCTAATCTTGGTGCTTATGGTGAATGGCAATGTGGAGCAGCACAAGGTCATCAAAATGTTATCTATGTAACTATTGGTACTGGTATTGGCTCAGGAATTATTCTTAATGGTCGTATGTGGCGAGGAACTACAGGATTTGCTGGGGAACTTGGACATACAACAATCAATATAGACGGAATAGAATGTGCTTGTGGCAATATTGGTTGTCTAGAAACAGTTGCTTCTGGGCCAAATATTGTTCGTAGAATGCAACAAAGACTTTATCGTGATAGAACCTCTTCTTTAACACGTTTCTTTATACCTCGTGATAGAGAAATGACCCCTGAGGATATTGTACAAGCCGCACTTTCTGGAGATGAGCTAGCCCAAGTAGTCTTTGAACGTACAGGACATTATTTAGGTATTGCTTTAGGTGGCTTAATAAACTTATTAAATCCAGAAATGGTAATCTTTGGTGGTAGCATAATGGCAGTAGGAAATATCTTGCTAAACCCAATCATAGCAGAAACTAAACAACGTGCCTTTGGCCCTTGCTTTGACAACTGCAAAATAGTTAACGCTCAACTAGGCCCTTTATCTGGCGTAATTGGGGCAGCTATTCTAGCTCGTGATATTTTTAAGTAAAGTTGGCTAGAATAAATTTCTATAGATTTTAATTAAGGAGTATTTAGAGTAAACTCTCATCATGTTAAGTAATATTCGTAATTTTTCTATTATTGCACATATCGATCATGGTAAATCTACTTTAGCAGATCGATTATTAGAACACACAGGTGCCCTATCTCAACGTGAAATGGCTGATCAAGTCCTAGATGCTATGGACTTAGAAAGAGAACGCGGTATAACTATTAAAGCTCATGCTGTTCGTCTTAACTACCGTGCTAAAGATGGTCAAGACTATATCCTTAATCTAATTGATACTCCTGGACACGTAGATTTTTCTTACGAAGTTTCCCGCTCACTCTCAGCCTGTGAAGGAGTGCTTCTTGTAGTAGATGCCTCTCAAGGCGTAGAAGCACAAACTCTAGCTAATGCTTACTTAGCAATTAATAACAATTTAGAGCTAATACCTGTAATTAATAAGGTTGATTTACCATCGGCTGAACCTGATAAGGTTAAAGAACAAATTGAGCATGTAATAGGTCTAGATGCTAGTCAGTCAGTTCTAGCTAGTGCTAAAACTGGCCTTGGAACAGAAGATATTCTTGAAGCCATTGTAAATCGCATCCCTGCACCTAAAGGTGATCCTAATGCACCATTAAAAGCTTTAATTTTTGATTCTTGGTTTGATAACTATCGCGGTGTAATTGTAATGATGCGTATTCTTGATGGCGAAATTCGCCCTGGAATGAAAATCCGTTTTATGGAAACTAATAGAGAATATCTAGTAGAAGCCTTAGGTGTACTTACTCCAAAAATGAAAGAAATTAAGTCTTTAAGCTCAGGTGAAGTAGGTTTTTTAATTTCTAACATTAAAACGGTTTCAGATGTCCAAATAGGTGATACTGTTACAGATAGCACAAATCCAACCCAAGAACCTTTTCCTGGTTTTCAAGAAATTAAACCAATGGTTTTTTCTGGCCTCTATCCTGTAGATAGCGATAAATACGAAGAACTACGAGATGCACTAGAAAAACTACGCTTAAATGATTCTTCATTTTTCTATGAGCCAGAAACATCTCTAGCACTAGGTTTTGGTTTTCGTTGTGGCTTTTTAGGATTACTTCATATGGAAGTGGTTCAAGAACGATTAGAGAGAGAATTTTCCCTTGAATTAATTACTACTGCACCTTCTGTGCGTTACCGTATCACTACTACAGCTGACGAAGTTTTAGAAATCGATAGCCCTTCTAAACTACCTGATCCTGCTCGTATTGCTAAAATGGAAGAGCCTATTATTACAGCTACTATAATGACTAATGATGATTATCTAGGGCCAATATTAAAGCTACTAGAAGAAAAACGTGGTATACAAAAAGGATTTGAGTATATTACAACTACTAGAGTAATGCTTACTTATGATGTTCCATTAAATGAGATAGTGTTAGATTTTTATGATAGGCTTAAGTCAGTTTCTCGTGGTTATGCATCGTTAGACTATCATTTAGCAGGTTATCAAGAGTCTAAGCTAGTAAAATTAGATGTCTTAGTTTCTGGTGATCCTGTTGATGCGCTTTCTTTGATTGTCCATAGCGAAGGGGCACAAAACCGAGGTAGAGCCTTAGTTTCTAAAATGAAAGAATTAATTCCACGACAACTTTTTGAAGTCCCAATACAGGCGGCTATTGGAAATAAAATTATTGCTCGTGAGACGGTTAAGTCTATGGGTAAAAATGTGCTAGCTAAATGTTATGGTGGTGATATTACTCGTAAAAAGAAACTCTTAGAAAAACAAAAAGAGGGTAAAAAACGCATGAAGAAGATAGGACGTGTAGAGATTCCTCAAGAAGCCTTTTTAGCCGTATTAAGAGTTGACGAAACTTAATCTTAAGTCTAAAAGCCTAACCCAAATGGTTAGGCTTTATTAATATTGGAAAACATATTTATGTCATCAACAGAAATCTTTAATACAAGAGAATTACCAATTTTTCCATTACCTTTAGTACTCTTTCCTGGTGCACTACTTCCACTTCATATTTTTGAAGAACGTTATAAAGAGATGATTAAAGACTCTTTAGCTAGCGATAAGTTATTTGGCATAACATATTTAGCAGAAAATGAAACTTGGCCGCCTCCAGTAGGAAGAATAGGAGCTATAGCTCAAATTATGGCAGTAGTTCCTTTAGATGGTGGTAGAATGAATATTCTTACTGTAGGAATAAATCGATATAGAGTAATTAAATATATAGAGAAAAAATCTTACTTAAAAGCAGAAGTAGAATTGATTCAAGATCAAAACGATGATTATGATACAAACACTTTAATGGAAGAAGTAAAAAAGCTTTATAAACGTGCTGCTGAAGCCTTAAAAGCCTTAAATGATGAGCAAACCCTACCTTCTGAATTACCTGATGGGGCTGAGGATTTTTCCTTTGGTGTAGCAGCAGTTTTACAATTACCATTAGAGAAAAAACAACCCCTTTTAGAAATACGTTCTAGCGGCTTACGCCTAACAAAACTACGACACCATTTATCTTCAATAATCGAAGACTATGAACATCGTGCTTCAATTCATACTAAGGCTAAAAGTAATGGTCATGGTTCGTCTAAAGTATTGGATTCTTTAAAGAAAGAGTAACCTTTGTTACTTCTTAAGCAAATTATAGTAATAAAATGCTGTTATAACTAAAGAGTGGGCAATTTCTCCTTTTTCAATCATATCTGGAATTTTATTAAGCGAAACAGTAATAATATCTATTTCTTCTGTATTATCTAAATAAGTAGACCCCGTAAATTCTAGCTCTGTAGCCAAAAACATATAGCATTTATTACTTTGTATTGCAGGATTTGGATCAGCAACACCAATTAATTGTAAGTTTTTTGCTAAATAACCTGTTTCTTCTAGAAGTTCTCGTTTAGCTGCTACTAGAGGCATTTCTCCTTTATCAATCATTCCTCCAGGGATTTCTAGAGTAAATTTTTCTCTTCCATATCGGTATTGTTTTACTAAAATGACCTCTTCGTTACTAGTAATTGCAACAATATTTGCCCAATCATTAGGTTCTATAATAAAAAAATTATGTGTGCTATTAGTCTTAGTAATAAAGTAGTTATCACAGCGTATAGTAAAGACACTACAATTAAATACCTGATTAGAAAAATTTTTTAAATTTGCCAAAATTTTTATCTCCATAAAGATTTTTACTTAACTTTGGTAAGACTAACAATGTACTAATCTACCCTTGACCAAAGTGTTATTAGTGTTAATATATCAACATTTAAAAGAAAGAAATCTAATTTCAATCCTCAAAACCACTATCCACGCGAGGATTTCTAAATGTCATCGGTTACAAAAGCGGACAAAATACAAAAGTTACCAGTCCATTATAGTTTATCTTTTAAGTTTGCCATCACTTTAACAGCACTTGTGGCGACTCTACTGATTACCTATGCAGTTGTAGTTACTTATACTAGGGTTGGCGATATTGAGCTAGATATTGATAATCATGCTACTAGTTTTGCTCAACTTAGTACGACTACTATTGGCGAAGCTTATGAAAGGTATTCTTCAAGTGAAGCTTATAAATTTCGTGATCTTGTCTCTAGTCAAATAAAAAAAACACAGGATGTAGCTCAAGTAGTTTTAATAGATACTGATGGAAAAATACTTTTTGACTCAAATAATCAACAACTAGATAGTTCTTTTAAGTCAGTTCAAGGTAGTGGTCAAGTTGCTCAAGCTGATCTAAAAGAAATTGCTCGTCGTCTACAGTTTTCCAAACAACAAGAAAGAGATAAAAATAATAAACCTATTTTAACCATAATGGATCCTTATATTGATACAACAGGAAGGATTCCTTTTTTAATCCGCTATGTTATTTCCTATGAATCCCTTAGACAAGAAATGATTAGTTCTGGGTTGCAAATGGCAATTATCACTATTATTGGGATTTTAGTTTCAATAGGTGTAGCTGTTTTTATTGCTCGTCGTATAACTCAACCAATTGACCAAATGATTTTAGGGACTTCTGCTATTGCACAGGGTAATTATGATCAAAAACTTAATATCCAAACTAAAGACGAATTAGAAGATTTAGCACGTAATTTTAATTTTATGGCTGAACAGCTAAAAATTAATATCTCTAAACTAGAAGACTCTAAAGCTAGACTCCAAGATACTAATATTAAATTAGAACAATCTAATGCTCGTCTAGCTAGCACTAATAAACAACTTGAAGATTCTCAAGCAAAACTCCAATACTCTAATCAACAACTTGAAAGCTCTAATAAAGAACTAGCTAAAACCAACAAAAAACTAGAAGTTATTAATGACCAACTAGAAAATACAAATGACCAATTAGCACAAGCTAATAAACAACTTGAACAAGCTAATGAAGAATTAAAACAACTAGATAGGATGAAATCAGAGTTCTTACAAACTCTATCTCATGAATTACGAACTCCTCTTTCTGCAATTAAAGGCTATAATGAATACCTATTAGAACAAATGGTAGGGCCAATTAATAGCGGCCAAGAACGTGCTCTAAAAACAATTCAGCGTAATATTGAACGCTTAACTACTTATATTAATGCTCTACTAGACTTCTCTCGTATAGAAGCAGGAACTATTCCTGTTAGTATTCAACCCTTTAAGCTAGTTAAGGCTTTAGATCAAACTCTACTTACACAAAAACCTTTAATAGAGAAAAAAGAAATTAACTTAAATATTGAAGGAATGGACTCACTACCCTTAGTTTCTGGGGATCGTGACCGAATAACTCAAGTTTTTGATAATTTAATTTCTAATGCCATAAAGTTTACTAATGAAGGTGGAGAAATAAAGATAGTTGGTCGAATTTTAGAAAAACAAGTGGAAATCTCAATCTCTGATAATGGAGTAGGGATAAACCAAGATAAAATTGATAAAATCTTTGATCGTTTCTATCAAGGTGATAGCTCTACTACCCGTAAATATGGCGGTATTGGTCTAGGGCTTTCGCTAGTAAAAAATATTATTGATGCTCATAAAACCTCTATTAAAGTAGAAAGCCAGGAACATGTAGGCTCAAGTTTTACTTTTACCTTAAATGTAGCTGATAGAGTTGAAAGTGGAGTAGAGGCTGGTTTGCCATTAATAGATAATAGAAAGTCTTACTTAATTGAAATAATTGATGATGAACCAGATATCAATGATATGCTTAAGATTTCTTTAATTAAGGAAGGCTATAATGTTATAGACACTAGTAGTGGAGAAGAAGGTTTAAGAATAGCTCGCCACCACTTACCAGACCTAATAATTTTAGACGTTAAACTACCTGATATTAATGGGTTTGAGGTATTATCTTGCTTAAAACAAGATGAGCGGACTAAAGATATTCCTGTAATTATAATGTCTATCTTAAATGATCCCCAAGAAAGTATTAAAATGGGAGCAATTGATCATATAATTAAGCCTGTAGACTTAAAATACTTAAAAGCAAAAATTAATCGTAGTTTAGCTATTAAAAACCCTGATATTTCTATTCGTCCAACAATTATGGTAGTTGATGATGAATCTGATCTAAGAAAAATGATTTGCGATCGTCTTACAGTAGAAGGATTTAACACATTATCAGCATCAGATGGAAATACAGCTTTTGCTATTCTTAAACGTGAACCTATAAGACCAGATTTAATTCTTTTAGATATAATGATGCCTGATCAATCAGGTTGGGACGTAATGACTACTCTTAAATCTGATCCTTTAACCGCCCCTATACCAATTATTTTAGTCTCTGCTAAGGGCGAAGAAGATGATATAAGACGAGGCTATGAACTAGGAGCAAGAGACTATATAGTCAAGCCTTTTGAAATGAAAGATTTAATGGTTGAAGTTAAAAGTGTTGTTTCTCTTGGTAAATAAGAGATTTGCTATCATTAGCTATCTTCTATTAATTGTTTTTGTTGACTGTACTATTATTGGTAAATTCTATCTCACGGGTGAAATAATTTATGAGCAAAACGATCTTGGTCGTAGACGATGAACAAGATCTACTAGATCTAATGGAAATTATTCTTGGTGGTGAAGGCTTTAATATAATTACTGCATCTAATGGTCAAGAAGCAGTTAATAGGCTAAAAATAGAACTCCCTGATTTAGTACTCTTAGATGTAATGATGCCAATAATGGACGGATGGCAAACCTTAAAAAACATTAAGACTACTCAAGAAACTAAACATATTCCTGTAGTAATGGTAACAGCCAAAATTGGCGAAGATGACCGTGCTAGAGGCTTTAGAGAAGGGGCTACAGACTATATAGGAAAGCCCTTTGCTCCTAGAGAAGTAGTTAATCGTATAAAAGCTATCTTAAAATAGAAAGCTTTTATATTAAAGAAAACCTTCTATCTTACTATTATGCTAATAACTTACTCCTTAATATTATTCTTAAGTTATGAGCTTGTTAGGCTACTATCAATTGCCCCTAAGGGGCAACTAATAATAGCTCTATCACTTACAACCAGGTAATTTTAATTACCAAAGTGAAAAACAATACCAAAAGAAAACCTTACGTTATTTGTATGGCGACTATCAGCACGAATCTGTAAGTAGTCGGCTTGAAAAGCTCTAACGGCTACAAACGAGTTAACTTTAAGATCTAGGCCACCACCATAAACCATTGTAAAACGCGCTGTGTCATTTGTGATTGCACCAAAGAGAGCATGAGTAAATGGAATAAATTTTCCATTATTTAAGCGTAAACTATATCTAGGCCCTGCCATAAGAGTATAAATATTACTACCAGTTGATGAATATGCACCAAAATCCCCTGTTATGCCCCAAGACTTATTAATGTTACTAGTCATTGAAGCATTAAAACCTTCTAAATTACGCCCTACTTCTGTACGAACATAAGAATTACCTAAAAATAATTCTGTTTTTGGTGTAGATTCTTTAGATTGAGCCATTGCTAAGGTGGTGGTGAAAAGAATAAAAAATATTAAAACAAATATTTTTCTCATTTTGTCACCTCCAAAAATTATCAATTTGCTGCTTTTTCTACACTCAAATATTGTGCCATTAGGGGTTTTATAAATATTCTGGCTATGGTTAGCTTTAACTTTTAATGTAGTCTATATCTTAGAAGAAAATTAATTAATACTATTTTTCTTTTCCTATTTTTTCTAATTTTTGAGGGGAATATTTTTCCACTTATTGTGGAATTTTTCTCAATACTTTTACTAGATTATTAGTTTAATTCTTTATTCTTTTCTTTATTTTCATCAAACTCTAAAACATATAAACTACTTTCAAAAGCGCTAAACTTAAAGTGTTTTACTAGTTTAGCTTTTTGTCTATATTCATCTAAAGAATTGTAGGGTAGACCTCGCGGGCCTAAAAACCATGACCAAGCACCTTCACTTTCTTCCAATACCCCAATAAAATAAACTTTTCCACCACGTTTTTTAGTCTCTTCAATAAGTTTAGGCAGTTCATCTAAAACACCTTTTCCTTTTGCTTCAACCGCACTATGAAAATTATAAATATGATGGCTCCATAAAGCACCATAAAGTAAGGAAACAAAATCCCAACCATCGATTACTAAATCTGGAGGGCTTTTTACAATTTCTGATACTTCTTTTGCACCAGTTAATGCTTTATTTTCTTGAAAACGACTAGGAATTAGCCAAATTAAGTTAGAAAACACTTCTAGAAACAGTATAAAAAAAGCTAATGATATTAAAATTTTATTTGAATTTTTATTTAAGGTTTTATTTAAATTCTTAGAAACATATTTAATTAAAACCCCTACTATAAGTATTAAACAAAAATTAGGTTGTAACCATAACTTATCATAGCCGGGAAACCAATAAGCAGCAGCTAAAAGTGGAAAAATAAGCGCTGCAATTGCTGCTTGAATAGCAATTTTTTCCTTCCAATTCATTTTTTCTTTTAATTTAAGAGTATAGAAAATACTTTGAAAAACTAAAATTAAAATTAATCCATAAACTAAACAAGCCCAATACCACCATTTATCATTAAGATTATTTACTGCCCAACCAACAATCCCAGAAAAATCTCCTGGCATTATTGGAAAAACATTGCGAATAAATTGGACTGGAAGAGAAATAAATTTCCATAAAACAAAACTTCCATAAACGCTATCTCCAGAAATTGCAAAAAACCTACTAATCATCTCCTTAATATCTTTTGTACCAGTAAGATAATAAGCTAAGCCATAAATTGAGGCTGTTCCAACAATACTACCTGCCATTAAGTAGATTGTACGAAAGAAAATTGTTAATTTCTTATATGATTCTTGGTTTTCATTTTTCCAGAAAAAACATAAAACTAAGCTAGCAGGGGCAATTAGTACCATAGATTGATAGGTAGCCATCGCTAGAGCTAGTAAAAAGCCTGTAAGGAAAATCAACTTAGGATAATTTTTAGTTAAAGCAAAAACTAAAACGCAAATTGCAATTACACTCCAAAATAGCCCTACCGTAGGTTCAGTAGAATTAGTAGCATGAAGTAAAAATGCTCTTGAAAAACCATAACAAAGAGTTAGAGCCACAGCATATTTTATAGACTCTGTAATACGTAAAAGAAAAAAGTAAAAAACTCCTAAGACAACCGACGCTGCAAATGCGTTCATCACAGCAGTTAAATGCATATAGTCAAGCTTACTGCTAGCTTTTATCCCTATTATTGCTAAAAGTTTATGCCAGAAAAAAACATGCATAGGGTAGAGCATATGATTATTTCCATGGAGAAAAAGCCCATATTTATAACCAACATTTAAACAGCGTGTAGAGCCATCAACTGCCATATAATCGCGGGATGAAAGGATTATAAAAAATAGAAAAAAGCCTAGGCTAAGCATTAGGGCTTGAATATAAGGGTTTTGATAAAAGTTTTTCATTTTTTAGAACGTAAAAAATGCTAGTGCAAATTTAGTTGTGAGCATTATTTTTACTATGCTAGAATTTTTAGTTTTCCACATGTAGTTTTTAGCTACAAAAAATATATTACGAGAACAAAGTTCAGGACATTTAAAGATGACAGAATCTAATAGTATAAATTTTTCCATCAGTGACTCGCCAAATTTTTCCTTACACGAAGAAAACAATTTTCAACTTGGTATTGCTGGATTTAAATATTCAGACCTCTATCAGTCAACCCGCTTACGCGAACTAGCAGAAATCTTCTATAGCGAAGTGGCAAAAGAAAACCCTGAGTTGTGGAGTATTTGGCAACCTTATCTAGATACTGCGGGCAAAGGACATAATTTAAGCCCTAAAGCCGAATCAGATTTGATTGTAAAAATGGCTCCTTATTTAAGCCGTTTTTTAGAAAAACTTTTTCCAATTAAAGAAGATTTAGGAAAAATCAAGGCACAAACCGATCGTGAAAAATTAGTTATGCAGCTAAAGCGCAACTTTATTTCTCGTGCAATGAAAAAATATACTTTGGCTCAACTTCCTGAATTTGACCTAACAACTCTACGCACTCAAGCTACACTTCTGCAAGAAATAGCCTTTGCTGATACTCTTTGGGAAGTTGATGCAGAATTTGGTATGGCACAAATGGCTGTATCACTTGTAAATTTGGAAAAAGAATATGATAAACACTTTACTAACCCCAAGAACCTTCTAACACAAGCTACTCGCAATAGTGTTAATAATTTACGTTCTGTTTTAGAAAAACATTCTGTTATGCAGTCTCTTTTAGAAGAATCTCAATTAAGCGAAAAAGAGCTTGAAACATTTACTGAAACAGCAAATTCACGACAAGAACATAAATTTATTAAGCGTTTATTAACAATGCTTGAAGCATGGTCATTTGCCCGTTACCACTCAAAAGAAACTCATGCTGAAGTAGCCGATTGGCTTTCCTATAAACACCCTGAAGCTCTTGAATACCAACAGTTAGTTAAGCTTAATCGCCCTAAACAAACAGATTTACCAGAAATGCTTTATGGGCCAGAAGATAAACTTCGTCGTCGTGATGGATTTAAGTTAACCGATCGTCGTTTTAACTTTAAGGAAGTTTACCATGAGATTGATTACTGTCTTTATTGTCATGAACGTGATAAAGACTCCTGTTCAAAGGGCTTTTTAGAAAAAGACCAAACGTTTCGTAAAAACCCTCTTAGTATTCCATTGGAAGGCTGTCCATTAGATGAAAAAATCTCCGAAGCCCATATCTTAAAGCGCGAAGGAGAATCTCTTGCAGCACTAGCAACAATAATAATTGACAACCCAATGTTACCTGGTACAGGCCATCGTATTTGTAACGATTGTATGAAAAGCTGTATTTTCCAAAAACAAGAGCCTGTAAATATTCCTCAAGCTGAAACAGGGATTTTAACTGATGTACTTAGCCTACCTTATGGGTTTGAGATTTATGGTTTGCTAACTCGTTGGAATCCGCTTAATGTCCGCCGCCCCTTTATGTTGCCTTATAATGGCAAAAATGTTTTGGTTGTTGGCCTAGGCCCAGCAGGTTACACCCTAGCCCACTATCTACTTAATGAAGGCTTTGGAGTTGTTGGAATTGATGGGTTAAAAATAGAACCATTACCTAAAGAGTTAACAGGAACATATACAATCCCACCTCAACCAATTCGCAATATTAATGAGTTTTGCCAAGAGCTTGATGAGCGTATTTTACTTGGCTTTGGCGGGGTTTCTGAATATGGAATTACTGTTCGTTGGGATAAAAATTTCCTAATGATGATTTACCTAACTCTAATGCGGCGTAAAAACTTAAGAGTTTATGGTGGTGTACGTTTTGGAGGAACAGTAACTATTGATGATGCTTGGGATATGGGTTTTGACCATATTGCTATTGCTACAGGAGCAGGAAAACCAACTATTGTTGAGATGAAAAATAATCTTATTCGTGGTATCCGTAAAGCCTCAGATTTCTTAATGGCGCTACAACTTACAGGTGCTTTTAAGAAAAATAATATGGCTAATTTACAAGTTCAACTGCCAGCAATTGTTATTGGAGGGGGCTTAACCGGTATTGATACAGCAACCGAACTTTTTGCTTATTATCCAATTCAAGTAGAAAAAACCTTAGATAGATTTGAAAAAATGGCTCAAGATATTGGTGAAGAAAAAATCTGGTCAACGCTTAGCCAAGATGAAAAAGAGATCTTAAGAACTTTTCTAGACCATGGTCGCTTAGTTCGTGCTGAACGCTTGCGTGCACGCCACTCTGGTGAAGAACCTAATTTTGTCCCTCTAGTTCGTTCTTGGGGAGGAGTATCACTTGTTTATCGTAAAAGCTTAGCAGACTCTCCAGCCTATAGACTCAACCATGAAGAAGTAATTAAAGCCCTAGAAGAAGGCATAGCCATTATGGAAAACCTTACTCCAGCAGAAGTAATCCCTGATGAGTATGGAGCAGTCTCAGCAATTAAGTTTGAGCGTTCTAAACTCGATGAAAATGGTAAATGGAAACCAAGTGGCGAATTTATAACACTTCCAGCTAAATCAGTTTGTGTTGCTGCTGGAACTAGCCCAAACATTATTTATGAAAAAGAACAACCAGGAACATTTAAGTTAGATAAATGGAATCAATTCTTTGCTGGATTTAAGGCTGATGTTGATGATAGCGGCAAAGTTTCTTTAACTCCTGCTACAGGTAAAGATAGAGATGCTTTCTTTACTTCCTATGAAAAAGATGGTCGTTATATTACTTATTATGGAGATAATCATCCTGCTTATGCTGGTAATGTTGTAAAGGCTATGGCTTCGGCTAAACAGGGCTATCAACATATTACTAAGCTATTTGTGCAAGAGTTAGCAAATTTAGACCCATCAGAACAATTTATTCGTGATAAAAAATTTAGAGCCTTAACAGAAAAACTAGATAATGATTTAAGAGCAGAAATAGTTAGAGTAGATAGACTTACCCCTACAATTGTTGAAGTAATTGTTTATGCTCCACTAGCAGCAAGAAAATTTAAGCCTGGTCAATTTTATCGCTTACAAAACTTTGAAGTAGATAGCCATAATATTGATGGGACAACCCTTGCATTAGAAGGAATTGCATTAACTGGTGCTTGGATGGATGAGGAAAAAGGCTTGCTAAGCACTATAGTTTTAGAAATGGGTGTTAGCTCAAGGCTTTGCGCTAGTTTACGCCCTGGTCAAAGAGTTATTTTAATGGGGCCAACTGGAACACCTACAGAAATTCCTCAAGATAAAAAAGTTCTTCTTGCAGGTGGTGGTTTAGGTAATGCAGTACTTTTCTCTATTGCTAAAGCTATGCGTGAAGCCGGTAATTGGGTAGTTTACTTTGCTGCTTATCGTAAAGCTGAAGATATGTATAAACGCGATGAGGTAGAAAGCTCAGCTGATATGGTAGTTTGGAGCGTAGATGGTGGTGATTTAATCCCTGTTAATCCTAATCGCCCTCAAGACCGTTCTTTTAGAGGCAATGTAGTTCAAGCTATGCAAGCTTATTCAAAAGGCGAACTAGGTGAAGTGCCTGTAGCTTTGTGTGATATAGACCATATGGTGGTAATAGGTAGTGATAGAATGATGGCAGCAGTTAAAAATGCCCGTAAGAGTTCACTTGTAGACCAATTCCGCCCAAATCACATTGCTATTGGAAGTATAAACTCGCCTATGCAATGTATGATGAAAGAAGTTTGCGCACAATGTTTACAAAAACATATTGACCCTGTAACAGGAAAAGAATCCTTTGTTTTCTCCTGCTTTAATCAGGATCAAGAGCTAGATCTAGTAGATTTCACTAATCTTAATGATAGGTTACGTGCAAACTCTCTCCAAGAAAAATTATCCAACATGTGGCTAGATTATCTATTGAACAAAAAACAAGTAATGCTAATATAATAAGAATTCTAACTTGGATAAACCCCAGAATTTTATCCAATTAAAATAATTGCTAACTAACTACAGGTGTCAATAACTCGTTGATAAACTGGATAAAGATAAAAAAACAGCCTCATTTAATAAATAGCTTAGGGATAAACCCATCCTTAAATGAGCTTGTCAGTAATTCTTTTTCTGACACTCACCAAATTCGCATTCTTAGCCTTAATGCCCATCGTGGCAAGAAGTTAGAGCGAATTATAGATGCTTTTCAAAGCCCTCAATTAGCCCTTTGTGATGTAATTTTACTACAAGAGATTGAAGAAAAATTTCGACTAAATCAAGCTGAACTCCTTGCTAATCGCTTAGGCTATGACGTAAGCTATTTACCTGCCCGCTTAACACGCAGAGGAACACATGGCTTAGCTATTTTAAGTAGATATCCTTTACTAGACGTTGAACTTTTGCCCTTACCACGTAATGAGCGTTTAATTAGTACAAGAAATCGTGTTGCAATGGGCGCAACTATTAAAATAGGAATGGAGTTTATTAGAGTCTATAATGTTCATCTAGATACTCATATCAATGCTCTAAAGCGCAGAAACCAACTTTACCCTGTTATTAAAGCAGCTAATGAATATAAAGAACTTCCAACAATTATTGCAGGAGACTTTAATACTTTTAGACCTTATCATACTATCTATTTAGATGAAATGTTATCAGAATCAGGTTTTCGCTCACCATTTCTTTCTGGTACACATTACACAGCCAAATTTCTTTTTTGGCGGCCTCAGCTAGATTGGATTTATACACGTAATTTAGTAATTACAAGAGCTAAAGTTGAACAAGATAGTAAATGTTCTGACCACCGTCCACTTTGGGCTGATGCAGTACTTCCTGTTAGCGAGCAAGTTTGGGTGTAATCTTCGAGTTAGTTATTTACTCATACCATTAACTTTATTTAAAATAAATCACTTTGCATTCCTCCCCTAAATTTTAAGTTTTGAGGTAAAGCATGAAAAAATTTTTTCTTGCAATAGTACTAACAATTTTAGCTACATCTGTAGCATATTCACAAAATATTGATATTAAAACACATACACTAAAAAACGGGATGAAAATTTTAGTTCATGAAGATAATTCTATCCCTAATGCAGCAATGTATATTTTCTACCGTATTGGCTCGCGAAATGAACGCCCTGGAACAACAGGACTTTCACATTTCTTTGAACATATGATGTTTAATGGGGCAAAGAAATATGGCCCAGGTGAGTTTGACCGTGTTATGGAATCTAATGGCGGAACAAATAACGCCTATACAAACCGTAACTTAACAGTTTATCAAGATTGGTTTCCCTCTTCACAACTTGAACTAATTTTTGATTTAGAAGCTGATAGAATAGAAAATTTAAGTATTGACCCTAAAATTGTTGAGTCAGAAAGAGGCGTTGTTTATTCTGAACGACGTAACTCTGTTGATAGCAATAATTTATCTATTTTAGATGAACAGCTTTGGGCAAGCGCTTTTGTTGCTCATCCTTATCAATGGCCTGTAGTGGGTTGGCCTTCTGATATTGAAAAATGGTCGCTAGAAGATTTACGTAAACATTTTGAAGCTGGTTATTCTCCTTCAAATGCAACAATGGTAGTAACAGGAAATGTTCAATTTTCTGAAGTAATTAAGTTAGCAGAAAAATATATTGAGCCAATTAAACCACATAATCCACCAGCAACTATTACTACAGTTGAGCCAGAACAATTAGGTGAACGTAGAATCAAAGTAGAAAAAGCGGCTCAAGTCCCTGCAATTGCTATTGGCTATCATGTTTCTGCAACTAATAATCCAGAGTTTTACCCTATTAGAGTTTTAGAAACTGTTCTTTTTTCTGGTGAGAGTTCAAGACTCTATAAACGCCTTGTAGACAAGGATCAAACAGTGCTTTCTATAGGTGGTGGGATAGATTTTGATATAGACCCAACACTTTTTACTTTCTACGGCCAAATCCAGCCAGGAACATCCTCTGATTTGGTAGAAAAAGCTATCTATGAAGAGTTAGAAAAAGTTAAAACTAGTGGTATTACTGAAGAAGAGCTAAAAAAAGCTAAAAATATTTTACTATTTGGCTTTTACTCTCAATTAAGAACCATTGCAGGCAAAGCTAACACCATAGGAACTTATGAAGTTTATTTTGGAGATTATAAAAAACTACTCTCTGCCCCTGATGATTTTGCCAAAGTAACAAATGAAGATGTTAAGCGTATTGCCCAAAAATATTTTACATCTCGTAACCGTAGCGTTGTTACTTTAGTACCAATTCAAGAAACTGAACAACAAAGCTCTGAAAATAAACAATAAGGAGGAAAAATGAAATATTTTATTTCACTAATTTTAACATTACTTATCTTTACAGGATTTAGTTCTGCACAAACTACTAATTCAAATAGCTTAAAGCTTCCTCCTTACAAAAAAGTTATTCTTGAAAATGGAATGACTATTTTATTAATGGAACAACACGAAGTGCCTTTTATTAGTTTTAATATGGCTATTGGTGCTGGCAGCACCTCAGATCCCATAGGCAAAGAAGGTTTAGCCGCAATGACAGCAGATTTAATGCGTAAAGGCACTAAAAATCGTACTGCTGAACAAATCGCTGCTCAACTAGAAGGTGCTGGAATAGGGCTTTTCTTTGATGCAGGACAAGATTTAACCTCCGCTCAAGGAGAACTACTTAAAAAAGACTTAGATTTAATGCTAGAAGTCTTCTTTGATGTATTAACTAACTCGAACTTCCCTCAAACAGAAGTAGAAAAGCTACAAAAACTAAGTATTAGTAATATAAAAGAGGCTAAAGATAGCGCTCAATCAGCCATTAGACGCTATTATAATGCTTATCTTTTTGGCAATCATCCTTATGCAAGACCTGTTAGTGGTGATGAAAAATCCCTAGCTAGCATTACTCGTGATGATATTGTGAAGTTTTATGATTCTTACTATGGGCCATCTAATATAATTTTATCCGTAGTAGGTGATTTTTCTAGCTTGGAGATGGAAAAAACCCTTGCTACTAGATTTGGTCAATGGAATAAAAAAGTCTTAGCACCAACAAAACTAGCTGAACCTATAGCATTTAAGGGTAAAAAGTTATTATTAGTTGATAAACCAGACACTACACAAACTTTTTTTGTAATTGGTAATGTTGGCATTTCTAAAACTAATCCAGATCGTGTTGGAATAGAAATAGTTAATACTTTATTTGGGGTACGTTTTACCTCTTTACTTAACTCTGAGCTAAGAATTAGAACAGGGTTAACTTATGGAGCAAGGTCTTCATTTGCTCAAAATCAAGTCCCTGGCCCCTTTCTAATTTCTACCTTTACTCAAAATGCTACTACAGAGCAAGCAATTGATTTAGCCTTAGAAATACTTAATCGTTTGCATGAAAAAGGTATTACTGAAGAGCAATTAAAATCGACTAAAGCCTATATTAAAGGCCAATTTGCACCAGATACTATTGAAGTTAGCTCTCAACTAGCAGCAGTCTTAACAGACATTGAATCTTCAGGGTTAGATGAAAAAGAAATTAATGAGTTTTTTGCAAAAATAGATGCTTTTACTCTAGCTGATGCTCAAAGAATCATTAAACAATATTTTCCAAAAGAAAATCTAGTTTTTGTGTTAATAGGTAAAAGCCAAGAAATATCTAACTTGGTAAAAAAATATGCTCCACAAGTTGATACTAAACAAATTAGCCAAGATGGTTTTAAGTAAGCTTACTTTTCTTACATTTTAATACCTACTAGCAGGTGCTTTATTTTTATAATTTATTAATTTATAAAAATAAAGTGCCCGTTTTATTTTTATGGAAAATTATAGGCAAATTTAACAAGGAAACTATAGACAAAATAGCAAAATTCTTGCAAAATAAAAATTCCAACCAAAATAATTTAGGAGCACCTTAGTTTTATGTCCAAAGAATTACTAAGTGAAATAGAGCTAGATGTAAGCCACTTAATAACGGAGGATGATACACCTGTGGATAATTTACCATCAGAAAAACAACAGCGATTATTAGTTGAAACTCTTTATAGTGGCTGGCAAATAGGCCAAGAGCGTAAATTTTTAGCAGCAGCAAATGTTGGCGTTTTTAACTGGGTAAAACAAAATCCTGTTGTTCCAGATATGTTTATAAGTCTAGATGTAGAGGTTGCTGGTAACTGGTGGAAAAAAGAACATCGTTCTTACTTTACTTGGGAATTTGGTAAACCTCCAGATTTAGTACTTGAAATTGTCTCAAATAAAGAAGGAGGCGAAAATACTGATAAACTGGGTCGTTATGCTTGGATGAAAGTTCAAGTTTATATTATTTATGATCCAATGAAACATATAATGAAAGAGGCTCTAACTATCTATAAACTTGAGGGCGGAACTTATCAACTATATGCTAGTGATAAAGATCTTTTACCTAACCTTAGGCTAACACTTTGGCAAGGAGAATTTGAAAGCAAACAAGATACCTGGCTACGTTGGACAGATTCCCAAGGTAATCTTATTTTATCTGGTAGAGAATTAGCTGAATATGAGCGTCAGGAAAAAGAACGTGAGCGTCAGGAAAAGGAAGTAGCTCTAGCTCGTGCTGAACGCTTAGCAGCTAAATTAAAAGAGCTTGGTATAGACCCAGAAATTTTATAAATAGTTTGTAGCTCTTATTTTTGTAAATATTCCATCAGTAAAGCGTGAAAATGATGTACACCGTTTTCGCGCTTTACTGAATAACGACCTTGATAATAAGTATGTGAGTCTAAACCTCGTTGAACGGCTTCACAAATTTCTATATCTTCAATTTGAACCTCATCACTAAATTTGACTACACGTTCAACTTCTTTTTTAATCTCTTCATTTTCTGAATTACGAAAATACCACTCAAACACTGTAAGTGTTTTATTTGGACTAATTGGAATAATTAAATTAGTAGAAAAATTATCAGGATAAACATTAATCATTAAATTTGGAAAAAGCCAAAAATATTGTGC
The DNA here is from genome assembly GCA_016213785.1 of Acidobacteriota bacterium. Taxonomy (GTDB): domain Bacteria; phylum Acidobacteriota; class Blastocatellia; order Chloracidobacteriales; family JADJPF01; genus JADJPF01. The sequence goes on along the minus strand of JACQZQ010000053.1, from coordinate 217,361 downwards.
TGGGTTACTATTTTCTTGCCCTTTTACTAAACGAGTCGCATTCTCCTTTATAGGAGAATGTTGGATTGAGTAATAACGCTTAGTTTCGACTTCATATTTACCATAATCAAGCTCACGATTTAATCCTGGATGTACCAAAGGGATATGATAGCCTTCTAAGTAGTTGTCAACATACACCTTCCAGTTACAATCTACATACCAATCTTTACGTGCTGCTAATTTTAAGTCTGGGGTATTATGATAACCAAAACGATTGGGCAGATCTTCTAGATAAGCAGATAAGCTTACTGCGTTTACGTCAAGGTTAACAAAAATTAAGCCTCCCCAGGTTTCGACCTTAAATTGAGGTAGACAGTAGTTGGCTTTATCAAAACACTCAACTCCGTCAAATTCTGGGGTATGAAGCAGTTTCCCAGCTAAGCTATAAGTCCAACCATGATAGCTACATTGCAAAACATTTCTTTTACCTGAGCCTTTAGCAACTGGGCCTGCACGATGGCGACAGACATTAGAAAAAGCTTGGAGTTTATTATCTTTTCCGCATACAACTATAATAGGTTCATTACCAACTATTGCAGTAAAGTAATTACCTACACTGGCGACTTGATCAACTCTGCCTACTAATTGCCAAGTTCTAGCAAATATTTTTTCTTTTTCTATCCTTAAGATTTCATCACCTCGATACCAATCAGAAGGTAGAGTATCAGCAAAAGCAATGCGTGGGTCAAAGATATAATTTGAAAATGTCATAAGTAATCTAAAATATCCTTACTACAATAATAATATTTCTTAATAAATAATTTTCTGGCATTATAACAAAAATTTACACATAACCCAGGCATCTAAAGAATCTAAAAATCTAAAAAATATTTGTAATCTGAAGTGTTTAGGAGACTTAATAATGTACTGGCCTACTCCAGCCGATTATCAAGAAGCAATACAAACTACAGAGTCTTGTTTTCAAGATTTTGAGTTATCTAAATCTACTCCTAATATTTTATCTAATGGTCTGGTTGAAAGTATTTTAGGGGCTAAAGCTATTATTTATCACTTAAAAACCAATGATAGAGCTTGGGCAGTTTGTTGCTTTTTAGAACCAATAGATTTTAAACAAAGTGATGAAGAAAACTATGGGCAAAAGGTTTTTGATAAGTATTTGGCTGATATTTGGCATCAGGGTAAAAATAATTTAACCTATCTAGTTAAAGGTATTAAAGTTAAAGGAGAGTTTTATCCAATTATTAAAATGGACTGGGTTAGTTCTTTAAGTAATAAAGTAGATGAAAATAAAATTTTGCCTGTCTCAACTAATCAATTAGAACTCCCTAAGTCAAAGCCTACTAGCCCATTTACTGAACAACAAACAACATCTATAGACATTATTACACAAAGTATACTTCCTAGTGAAGATCCTAATGCAAACTCAACTAATGCTATAGAGGCTGATACTAGAGCAATGGATAGCAACGCAATGATTTTTAATCAAACTATTGAGTCTAATGAGCTTAATAAATCTAGTGAATTAGTAGAGCAAGCTATCCCACCAACTCAAATTATGGAGCCAGTTTTTGAACCAGTTTCTACTCCGCCTTTAACTACTAAAAAAGGAAGCGATCTTAATTTCACTACACAAATAAGTTTAGAAGAAGCATTTAATGGGACAAGTGTTTCTATAAAAATACCTAAACTAGAAACTTGTATTACTTGTTATGGAAAAGGGATGTTAAATGAAAAAACTAAATGCCGTGCTTGTAAGGGTCAAAGTAAAATTATTAGTGAAAAAGCTTTTAATATAAATATTCCTCCTGGAATTAAAGATGGTGAGCGACTTTGTATGGTGGGTGAAGGTGAAGCAGGCTTTGAAGGTGGAGAGTCAGGCGATCTTTATGTAAATGTTTTAGTTAGACAACATCCATCTTTTCAAAGAGAAGAAAATGATCTCTATTACATAGCTAATATTAGTGCAAGCCAGTTAGGTCAAAATATAAGTATTTTAAGCTTAAGCGGCCAAATAGTTACTTGTAATATCCCTCTTACAGCTAAGGATGAAACAGTTATTACTTTAGCTGGTCAAGGAATGCCTTTAGTTGGAGAGACTAAGCGTGGGAATTTATATGTTAAAGTGAAGCTAGCTGCAAATATTAACAATATAAATAACTTAGCTAATTATCAAAACCCTCAACCTTATAACCCTAGCCCACAAAAGCAAGTTTACCCTAATCAGCCCCCTAGACCTTATATGGATCCATATAGAGATCCTAGTAATGATCCTAGTCGATCGCCTTATCCTAACCCTCCAAATCATCCCCAAGCAAATATGCAGATACAAAATATGGCTCAATATCCTCTCTATAATCAGTCATATAATCAATCAATAGAAGGGCAAGAAGCACTAATTCAAAAAATTAAAACTAGTGCAATGTTATCTTTTGCTCTTTCTGTATTAAGTTTATTTTGTTTAGGGATATTTGTAGGCCCTGTGTCTTTTTTCCTCTCTCGTAAAGCTTTGCGCTTAATTCATACTTATAACATAGGCAATAATTATAAATCTTGGGCAATAGTTGGGCAGATATTAAGTGTTTTTTCATTTATTTTAAGTGGCTTAATGTTTTTATTAATTATATTTGAAGGCTAAATAAGTAACTTAAGAGATAAACCCTAAATCCATTTGTATTGTAAATAATGTTTGGTGATAAATATGATTCTGTATATAATTGCCAATAGATAGGATAAGGCTAAAATGCCACATATCCTAAAAACTAACCCAAATAGATTTATCCTTACAAAACTAGTTCTAATAAATTTATATAAATAGCGAGGAAAACATGTTCCAAGGAGTGCGTCGTTTTTCTAACTTATTAAAAACTTCTATTTTATCTTTTTCTACATTAATGCTTTTAAGCAGTGTTTGCTATGGGCAAGGTCAACAACCTCCAGCTACTATTTTAATTAGCGCACCAATTAGAAATAATACTACTAATAGTACATTTGTTGGTGGGGTAAATTCTTCTATCAGTGGAGATAGCAACACTGTTTCATATACTGTCACCAATAACCCTACAAATACAGGTTTTCCAGCAGTAGCTAGAGATCGTAGAGGACTAACAGATGGAGGTGCTCTTATTAGTCGCTCACAAGTAGATGGTGCTCCTAGAGAAGGTTTTGCAACGTCAATAAACCGTAATGGAAATGTTGTTGTTTTCCAATCTAGTGCTTCTGACATAGTAAGCGGTGCACCTGTTGGAATTGTACAACCTAATGTTTACCTAGCTGATCGCGCAGCCAACACTACAGTTTTAGTAAGCAGGCCACTTGATCCTACTACCATTCCTAATGGAAGTAGTGGTTCACCTTCTGTTAATGCTGATGGTAGTTTGGTAGCTTTTGTTTCTACAGCTACTAATATTTCTACTCAAAGCATGAATCAAGTTTCTGGTATAGGTAATATTTTCCTTTTTAATAGAGCAGCCCAAACTATTGATTTAGTAAGTAAAGATGCTCAAGGAAATATTTTTACATCTCCTTGCTTTTTCCCCTCTATTAGCGAAGATGGAACAGTAATTGTTTTTGCTTCCGCAGGACAGATTTTTGTTAAACGTTCTGGTTCCAATAGTGCTCAACCTTTAGGACAAGGTTTACCAAGCGGTACTTTACCTGTAGTAAGCGGGGATGGTAGTACAGTAGCCTATATAACTACTACTTCAGATGTTGTAGTAAGAACGGCTAATAGCACAGTTCGTTTTCCTGTAAATGCTATAGTTCCTTCACAAAATAGCCGTAATTCTCGTCCAACTTTAAGCCGTAATGGACGCTTTTTAGCAGTTACAGCAGCACAACCTTTAGCGCCTAATGATATGAATGGCTTTACTGATATTTATATCTTTGACTTAAATTTAGGCCCAACTCAAACACCTACAGTAATTAGCCTTAAAGATACAGGAGATTTTGGCTTAGGCGATAGTTTTGACCCTGTAATTAGCGATGATGGTGATGTAGTAGCATTTACTTCAAATGATCGTTTGACCATAGATAATGCTGGAGGGCCAACTAATATTTATGCTCGTATAAACTTAGTAGGTGGAGGGGCTTTAGGTACTGGAGTTGGTGTATTAAATCTTGGGCCTATTTGTATTGCTGGAGGCCGTGCTCTTTCGCCAACGGAAATAGAAATATCTTGGGGTTTTGGTCTTCATAATGATCAGCTAAGAGGCTCTAAAGTAGAAGTTAGCCGTTTTGAAGGTAATCAGCTTAAAGTTGTCACTACAGTTCCTGCTGATGGAAAAGCTCTTTTTGTAGATAGCGGTCTTAAAGCAAACACTAAATACGATTATCGTCTTTGGATCTCTGATCCTCGTGGATTTGCTTATGCTGTAGACTTTAGTGCTAAGACTAAAAAAGTTAAGAAAAATAGATAGAGTTATTACCTAATATAAAGAAAAGGTGCCGAGATTTTTTATTCTCGGCATTTTTTCGTTCAAGGAAAATGCAGTCTAAAGAAATACCTTTTCAAATAAAGCTAGTAAAAGATGATAAAGCTCTTGTTTCACTAAAAGAAATATTAGATGAAACACCTTTAATTGGTTTAGATATTGAAACGGCTTATTGGTGGGATAAGACAGCTGAGCGTGTCTCTATAATTCAAATTGGAGTCCCAAGTGAAAACAATGTTGATGTTTGGATTATAGATTGCTTTTCCTCACTAGACTTAGCACCATTACAACAAATACTACTTAATACTAATATTCTTAAAATCATTCACAATGCCAGCTTTGATGTAAATAAACTAAGAAAATTAGCTAATATTATTGTAGAGAATGTTTTTGATACTATGTTAGCCGCCCGTCGTGCTAAAGAGCGTTCGTGTTCACTTGCTGCAATGGCAATGCGTCATTTAGGTATAGAGTTAGATAAAAAACATCAGCGCTCAAATTGGGCAACTCGCCCATTATCAGAAGAACAGCTTGAATATGCTGCAAAAGATGTAGTAGTTGCATTAATGCTTTATAAAAAAGTTACTGATTCAGGTTATTCAGGGGAATACTCACGTCAAAACCGCTTTAATTATCATGAGGAAAGACCTGTAGTAACAGCATTTGAACAACCTGTACGCAACTTATGTGCACCTATTCCAGCTAATGAGGCCGCATCTCAGGCATTAATTAAAATTGTGATGCAATTTCCTGGACGTTATACACCTCAATCGCTTTCTCATTGTTTAGGTAGAGAGCGAGGCGGGCTAGCAGGCTATATTGTCGATAAAGCTATTAGTAAAGAGGCTTTTATTGATTATAAAGAAGCTTTAACTATTGTTTCAGAGCTAATTACTAAAGGCTATTTAGTAGATCGTTCATATAGGCTTAGTGTAGGGCAAGTAGAGTTAACAAAATCTTAGGCTAAACTGCTAACTCTAGCCAAAGCCTATCAAAAACCACTTGTCTATTAAGCAATGGTTCGTGCATTATAAGAAAACGTCAAAACAAAAGATTTAATGTCAAACAAAAGATTTTTGGAAATAAGTGCTTTACAATTTAACTTAAATTGTCAACAATCGATTACCAAATAATTATTAAGTTATTTACAATAGCAAATCAACGCTTGGGTGTTAACAAATGACACTACAAAATTATTGCCCAGGAAACTGGAGGTAGACTTTATCTTTATGAGTCCAAGAAGACAATCGTCAAGTTCAACTAGTACTATAAGTTCCAAAAATTCAAATCACGCCAATAGCGACAAAAAAACAAAAAAATTATCTAATGAAGTAAGAATGTCAGCCTATGGCTGTACAGATGTGGGCGTTGTGCGTAGTAATAATGAAGATAATTTTTTACTTTCTGATCTAGCTACAGGAGCACAAATAGCTGGAGAAGAAATTAATAACCAAAAAATTAGTAAACGTGGGACATTATTAATAATCTCTGATGGTATGGGAGGCGCTCAAGCAGGCGAAGTTGCTTCAGCAATGGCTGTTGCATCTGTACGTAGCGAGTTAATGAAGTCTGTAGCCTCTCGCCCTGTTGAAGAACAACTTATTAAGGCTGTTCAACGTGCTAATTATTTGATTTGGAGAGAAAGCCAAGATAATGCTTCTAAATCTGGAATGGGAGCAACCTTAACGGCTGCTTTAGTCCGTGATGGTAAGGCTTATATTGCTGAGGTTGGTGATAGTCGAGCTTATTTAATTAGAAGCGATTCCATACTACAAGTAACTATGGATCAATCCCTAGTAGAATTATTAATTTTAGCGGGTGAACTTTCCCGTGAAGAAGCCGAACATGCACCAATAAAAAATGTAATTCTACAAGCAATGGGAACACAACAAGAGGTTAAAGTAGCCCTTACTGGTGTTGACTTACGTAGAGGAGATTATTTATTGCTTTGCTCAGATGGTTTATCTAACAAAGTCACCGAAGTAGAAATGCTTAAGTTTACACTTAAAGCAAGTAGTATGGAAATGGCGTGTAAGCAATTAATAGAACTAGCAAAAAGACGAGGTGGGGAAGATAATATTACAGTAATAATAGGGCAATTTGAGGGAGAAGGGCTTGCTCCAGAACTTGAAGAGGCAAATTTTGAACACTCAGTTCATTCTATAGTTTCATTTTATCCTACACCTGAAGAAGATACTCAAACCCCCGAAGCAAGAACACAGCCGCTTTCTGATCCAATGATGAACTAGATTTTAAGTTATAGAAAAAACACAATACGGACTGGTTAAAACGAAATAAAACTAGTTCGTAATTTTGTTTTAAAAGCAGAAGCGCTCCGGCTGAGAAAGTTGTGATATGCATAGGTTGGAATAAATCAAACTCACAACCTTCTCAACCGGAGCGCTAATTGTTTTTTTTATCGGCACAAGAATTTATTTTGTTGTCTTTTGCTAAGAAATTTTTCCGTGACATTTGCAAGAGTCTTAATAAATTCTTTGAAAATTTGTAAATTCGTGCTATTTCTTTTTATGTGAGAAATCAAGAAATAAGCCAAAAAATTTGTCCTCAATGTGGAAGCGTACTCGCTCCTAATGAGGCTAATTGTGATAAATGCCCAAACCAAACTTTGTCTAGCCTTAGTAGCCGTATTTGGTTGGCATTTGGGCTATTTTTTTTCTTACTTAGTATAGCAATACTAGCAGCAACTTTTTGGTATGTAGAAAATAGACGTTTAACTAAAACTAATCCTACAACTAATTTTACTCCCTTAATAAACACTACTGATCTATCTTCCAATTTACTAGACTTAAGTAAATTAAGCAGTCAAGACTTGCTTAATATGGTCCCAGTTAAAGTACTATCTCGCTATCGTACTAGCTTAGGGGATAATTTACCCAATCAAATAAGTGTAGTTAATCAAAATGAGGATCAATACTTAGTTTTACTTGGTTTAGAAAGAATAGATGGAGATGATAGTAATAAAAAATTTTTAGCCTCTGTTTTTAAGCTTGAGGGAGGCACCTTATCTGACGTAAGCAAAGAGACATTACCAGATGAGTTAGATAATTTTGGTAATGTTACAGCAGAGTTTATTAGAAAAGGGCCTGATTTTGATATTAAGCTACCAGTTAAAATGGAATTATTTGAAAATTGTGCTAATGTTGAATGTGAACAAGCCTACTATATTCAAGAAGTGGCTTGGTGTGGAGCAGATTATCAAATTGGGATTAAAAACTGGAGTAATGACCCTTTTACAGTACTTTATATTTTTGCCCAGGCTTTAGACCAAAGAACTTTACCTCTACGTGAGCGTGATTTTGTAGCTAATACACTTGATCCTCTTATTTCACAAGGTTTTGATCGAGGAACTAACCAAAAATGGAAAGCTACAAATCTAACAACAGATAATTTATTCCAAGTAAAAACCTTAGATAAAGTTTCTTATTCATTAAGTAATGAGATTACATCAATAACAGTTAATCTAGAGAAACAGGCTAATGGGCTTTGGCAAGTCACATCTCTAGAAAATAGCGAATTGGCCCCAACCACTACAATAGAATCAGCCCCTAATAATTAATAATAACTTTAATATAATTTTGCATCTAATAAGTTATCAAATTTATTAAATATTTACTAAATATTGATTATTGTTAAATATCTGTTAGTTATATTATTGCTAGACTCTTTGTTTGTGATAAAATTTGGCTAGCTTTCTATTAACAAAATCAAATACGTAAAAACTCTATTTACTAACAAAAACGGGGTAGTTTATTCCCCTCTCTATCTCTAGGAGCTACGTATGAAAACGCAATCAACTACCTTAAAATCTTTAGCACTTTGGTCGGTAATACTTTCTTTAACATTAGCTTTATTACCAACAACTTTGGCTCAATCTCCACAAGAGCCTAATAAAGACCAATCTGAACCAAAACAAAATAACAGAACAATACCAGAAACTATTTTATCTGAACCTCCACCACCTCCTGTTGAGACACCACAAAATGATAAAGATTCTATTCCAACATTTAAGTTAAATACTAATTTAGTAACTTTTAATATAACAGTAACAGATCCTTATGGTCGTTATGTTACAGGACTTTCTAAAGACCATTTTGAAGTTTTCGATGATAAAGTTCCACAAAAAATAGAATTTTTTAATGATGATGATGCTCCAACTAGTGTTGGGATAATTTTTGATGTTTCTGGGAGTATGAAAGGCCGTCTTACTAGATCCTTTGAAGCCTTAAATAAATTCTGTGACACTAGCCATCAATTAGACGAATATTTTTTAGTAACTTTTAATAACAACGCTAAATTAGCTCATGATTTTACAGGTGATTCCCGTAATATTATGGGTTCGCTTTCTTTGGTAGACCCTAAAGGCCAAACTGCACTTTATGATGCTGCATATATTGGCGTTGAGAAAGTAAGAACAGGCCGCCATACTCGTAAAGCTTTGCTACTAATTAGTGATGGTCAAGATAATAATAGCCGTTACTCCTTAAAAGAACTTAGACAACTGCTTAAAGAGTCAGACGTACAGCTTTATGCTATTGGTATTACTAATGTTTTTTCTGGGCGTGATTTAGATATAGAAGGGCAGGTAATTTTAGAAGAGCTAACCCGTCTAACTGGCGGTAGGGCTTTTTTCCCCAATAATGATGCAGAATTAACAGAGGTGATTACTAGGATTGGTCTTGAACTGCGCCATCAATATAGTATTGGTTATGAACCAACTAATACTAAAACTGATAAGCGTTGGCATAAAATTCAAGTCAAAATAAAAGCGCCCAAAGGAATGCCATCACTAAGCATTCGTACTCGTGAAGGTTACTTTAGCCAAATGAGTAGCGAGACTAAATAGATTAATTACATATTTAATGAAAAATAGCTGCTAATTTTTAGTTAGCAGCTATTTTTTATTGCTTATAACTCTTCTAAGTTAACTATTCCACTGCGAACAGCATATTTTACAAGACCAGGCAAATCATGAATATTTAGTTTAGTCATTATATTTGCCCTATGTGCATCAATAGTTTTTACACTTAGGTTAAAATATTGTGCAATTTCTTTATTAGTCTGACCTGAAACTAAAAACTTTAATATATTTTTTTGGCGTTCAGTAAGACCTTCTGAATCACGGCGTTTAGGTAAGAACTCTCTTACTACAGATTTAGGAGTAAGTGGACTAAGGTAGATTTGACCGTTTTCAATTTTAGAAATTGCTTCTGCAACTTCATTGCCAACATGTGTTTTAATTATATAGCCTGAAGCTCCTGCTCTTAGTGCCTCAGACATAAATTTATCTTCTGTTGGATAAGAAATTAATACTAAGCTAATGTCTGGATTAGATTCTTTAAGCTTTTTAATAGCTTCTATGATTCTAGATTCAGCAGTAAAACTTTCAATTAAAATCATGTCAGGAACTTGTTCATTAGCTAATTCCACCGCACTATCAACACTAGTGGTTTCACCAACAATATCAAATCTCCCTTCATTTTCAAGTAAGGTATCATAACCTTCTCGTTTAAGTTCTTCTTTGATTAATAAAACACGTAATTTATCTTTATATGTTCCCATTTCCCTTCTCTTCACCTAATCTTTGCCTGCCATGCTATTTAAGTAACAGATGGTGTTAGGCTTAAATTTACTTGCCTTAAAGCAAGCGATTAATTAGCATGGACTCACCATCTATACTAAAATTTTTTTATTAAGCAATTAATACTAGCTTATCAAACTAAGAAGTTGCAATATAGAAAGTCGAAAATATGTAATGAGGTTTATATTAATTCTTAGCTAAGAGTTTAAGAGGGCATAATAGCAATATTAGCAAAATCAGTAAACTAGCACGATTACCTAAAATCAGTAAAATGAGCAAAATAGGTGTATAACTTAATTCAACATATCAATTAGCCCTATAACTTTATTTCTAGGTAAAAAATAAGTAGCCCTATTAAAAAAACACAAGTAAGTAAAAACTTTAATACTTACTTGTGTTTGTTAAATCCTCTTAGATTACTCTTAGCTTTAGATTAAAATAACTTAGGTATGTAGTACTTAAGCATTTGCCTCCAAGTAGGCCAATCATGTTCCATATCATAACCCCAAATATCTAAATTATGAGGAATTCCCTTTTGATCTAAGATACGAGATAGTTTACGAGAAGCCTCAGGAGCTTCATAAGCACCTTGCCCTGTAACAATATTTATACTTACATCATGTCTTAAAGCCTCTAAATAATGTGGGTCTGTTAGGCGAGGTAAATAATCTGCTGGGTTATTAAAATAACAATTAGTATCATAATAACCTTGAAAATAATTGCGTAAGTCATAAAAACCACTCATAGCAATAAGTGTTTTAAATTGATCTGGGTGTTTAAAAACAATGTTAGCAGCGTGAAAAGCACCAAAGCTTGCTCCAGTAGCACCAATTCCAATGCTTGGAGTACGGCAATTATGATAAATAAATGGAACTACTTCTTCTGCAATATATTTATCATATTGAACTGTACGACGAGCAGCCTCAGCAGGATGTACATGATCATTTAACCAGCTTTCACGGTTAATACTATTAATACTAAATACTTTTACTTTTCCTGCATTAATATAGGGAGCAATAACATCAATAACTAGAAAACGCTCATATTCTTCAAAATCTGCTGCGGCTGTAGGAAACATTAGTAGAGGCATTCCATAACTTCCATAAACGCCTATGGGCATTTCTCTTCCTAGATTTGGGCTATACCACCAATGGACTTCTTTATTCAAAGTAGCAACTCCTTTACTTTTAACTATAAAAACCTTTCCCAAAAGCTTATAAAACTATCCTAACATTTCGTCAAGTAATAAATAATCACTCTCTTTTAGCAAGCCGACTAAGTGGATGACAATCCACTACTCTTTCACCTCGATTACGTACCAATACTATTTCAGCCAATATTGTTAAAGCGATCTCTTCAGGAGTTCTTGCCCCAATATCTAGCCCAATAGGAGCATAGATTTTTGAAAGTTGTTCTAGGGAAAACCCTTCTAAAAGTAATTTCTCTTTTACTACTACTATTCTACGCCGACTACCTATCATACCAATATAACTAGCCTTAGAACCAAGTAGTAGCCTTAGACAGTCTTCATCATATTTATGACCCCTTGTAACAATTACAATAGACATACTAGGAGAAATATTTATTGATTTTATCGCTTGTTCAAAAGCTTCTGCTTTTAACTCAATACTAGGCTCAGAAAAATAATTTCTATTAGCAAATTCTTCCCTATCATCAATTACTATAGAGCGAAAGCCTAAAACTCTTCCTAGTTGGGTTAAGGCTCTAGCAATATGACCTGCTCCACAAATTAGTAAATATGGTTGTGGTCGAATTATTTCTATTGCTATTCGTACTTTTGGAGATTTTTTATTTTTAATATCTTTAACAAAATCAGAATTATCAAGAGACTGAAATTTATCTGTCCATAAGCTTAAGGTAGTTATATTTTGCTTACGAAAAGAAATTTCCCTATCTATAGCTAAATCTAAGTTTGGCTCGCCTAAGCTATTAATAGCGGTTCCATTAGCTAAAAGAAGACGTTTTTGCCCTACTTTTAAATTAAAATCAGGTTCTTTACTAGTTTCTATTATAGTAACTAAAATGACTTCTTCATCATTAGCTAATGCTTGGTTTATATAAGAGAGTAAAATATCCATTAGGTAAGATTAATAGGCATTATCTCCGCGTAGTGCTACAGGGATAGTTTTAAGTAAAATTTTTAGGTCTAACCAAAGCGACCAATTTTCAATGTAGTATATATCTAGTCTAACCATTTGTTCAAAGCTAAGGCGGTTACGCCCTGAGACTTGCCAAAGTCCTGTTAGTCCTGGTTTTACATGAAAACGTGCGCGGTGCCAATCCTGATAACATTCTACTTCATAGGGGATTGGAGGACGTGGGCCAATTAAACTCATTTCTCCAAGCAAAATATTTAATAACTGTGGTAGTTCATCTAAGCTATATCTTCGTAAACATACACCAATAGGTGTTACACGATTATCATTTTTTATTTTTCCATAAATGGGTTGGTCAATAGTTCCTTGATTAGCTTCGTCTTTATTAGAAATATTCTTACGCATTAGCTCTTGATGTAAGTCATCTCTACTATCGCTATACATAGAGCGGAACTTATACATTCTAAAGACTCTACCATCCATTCCTACACGCTCTTGTTGGTAAATAGCTGGGCCGCGAGAAGTTAGTTTTATAGCTAAAATAATTAATATCCAAATAGGAGCGCTTAAGATTATACCTAAGGCAGCAAGAGCCATATCAATACCACGTTTAAGCAAGCGATTTGGCCCTTGGAGAGGTTCTTTAAAAAGTTTGATCATAGGAAGCGAGCCTATTTGATCAGTCTCTGTTTTTCTTGGTAAGCAATTAAATAAATTAGGAAATACACGAAAATCTACAGGGTGTTTACGTCCACAACGCATAATAGCTTCAAAAATAGCTTGTGGACTAATTCTATCATCAGTAATAAGGACTTCTCTAACTCCATATTGGCGAACTAGGCTAGGAAGTTCGCTAAAACCACCTAAAACAGGGATATTAGCAACAGAACTACTTTGTTCATTATCTAGGGTTAAAACCCCGATTACTCTATAACCTAAGCGAGATTTTTCTGTAATTTCACTAATACAGACCTCAGCATTTTGCCCAGAGCCAACAACTAAAGCAGGAATTAAATTTCCTCCTTGTTGACGATAAAGAGTTTGACCAGATCTTATAAGTAAACGTAAAAGTACATAAGCGCCAAAAGAAAAAACTAAATCATAAACAAAAATAAGCCTTGAGTAAGAAAAGTCTCTAAACTCAACGCCACCACGATAAAGAAAAGTAATAGAGATAATAGCTAGAGAGCCTACTAAAACAGCCTTAAAAATACTTTGAACATCTTGAAGTAAGGAAAATTCGCCTCTAAGGCGATAGAGATCATAATGACGAAGTGCCCAAATTCTTACCAAAGGAATAAAAAGCAGCACACTAAAATAAGGTCTAAACCCCCAAGTTACATCAACAGGAAGAAAAGCACCTTGTGGGCGAAAAAAAGCTGCATCACCTTGTCTAAACCAGTAAGCTAAGACAAAACTACCTATAGAAACAGAAATATCTGCCAAAATAATAAGTGCAGTACATAAAGGTAATAAATAAGCTTCGTATCTCAAGTGACGAGTTAAAGCTAAAATATCAGTTGGATTAGTAAGTTTTATTGCGCTTTCTGAGTTCTGCATATACTGTTGTTTAGAATAAAGTACTTCTCTTAAGAAGCAAGACTTGTAATTTACACAAAATTTTTAACATGTAAAACCAAACTTTGCTGTATAGGTTCAATTTCCTCTATCAAAAGCTTTTAATCTAATTCTTTTAATCTAATTCTTAAAAAGTCTATCTATGTGATTAATTTTATTAATTTATTTAGACGATTCTTTGATCTCTCCATATGTTGCTAAGGCTAAGGCATAAGCCATCCAAGCCTGTGACCAACGTAAATAAGAAATTTTATTAGTTAATAAATTCCCTTTTTGAAAATAAAAAAAACCTTCTCTATCTAACATATTAGCTAAAGTCCATTTTGATACTTGCTCAATACGCAAAGTAGAATCAGAAATTAAATTCTTTAAATAAACAAAAGTAACTATGGCTTGGGCAGAAGAATGAATATCTATAGGATAAGTCTTATTGTGATAATACTTAGGCGTACCATCATTAAGAAAAAATGATTTTAGATAAAACTCTAAACCTTTTTCTAAAACACTCTTCCACTGATTTAATCCAGACTCTTTTATAACTCTATATAAAGAGACTAGGTTAAACCCTGTATGAAAATTATCTATCCACTGTTGATTTTCTGCCATTCCATAAGGCCAAGAGCCATCTTCTGCTTGTTTTTTAACTGTAAAGCGAGCAGAGCCTATGGCTTTTTCAATTAATTCAACTTCATGAGTAAATTTTGCTACTCTAGCTAAAAGTTCAGCACCAAGCAAATTAGCATTATGAACTTGGCTTTTATCTATGGGGGTATAACTAAAACAAAAAGAGTCATTTTCTTGGCTTTGGTGTAGATCTTGTAGAAGAAAATCACAAGAAGACCTTGCAACTTCTAAAGAAGAGCTTTCATTAAAAAGCTGATAATGATCTAGCCAAGCTTGAGCAACAAAAGTAGTACAAACTATTGAAGGTGTTGCCTTTGGGACAAAAAAAGCTCTTGATTGCCAGTCAAAGTTATAACCCCAACACATACGATCTTCATAACCAGGCGAACGTAGTGCCCATAGGCGTTCTAGCAATTCTTCAGCATAATTGCGGTATTTTGGCTCTTTAGTTTTTTGATAAGCACTAAGTAACGCTCTAACAAAAAGGGCAAGTCCTTTAGGGTTTTCACCCTTTTTTATACCAAAGATTGACCTAAAATTAACTGGAGAGCGTTTTACTAATTGGATTAAAGCAATTCGTAAAAATTTTGAGTCAGGCATTAGAGGGTAAAGTGAGCTATTGAGCCCATCGTAGGGGTCATAGCCTTGCCATTCTTCTTCTTTACAATAATCTAACAAGCGATCAAATTCTTGCTCATACATAAATTAGTTAATCCAACCTGTAACATTTTGTTTTATTTAATATTTAACATTTATTTAATGATGTGTTTTACAAGCAAGCGATTCTACTATAAGTTATTGAAACTAGCCATATGAGCAACCTTAAGCTAATACTGGGCTTTAAGGAAAGCTAAACAATTTGGTTATTAAAAAGCTTGTGCTATTATTTTTTTACTCTCTTCCAGAGATTCTCAAATTCTGAGGAAATAGTATTTATGTTAAAGCTCTTAGGATTAAATAGACATACATCTAGATTTATTTGCATTTTCTTTAGCCTTTTAATATGTCTCTCTATAACTTCTTTAACTTTAGCGGGGCAAGACGCAAAAGAGTCCTCGCGTAAAAGACGAGTTGGTGTTGAGGAGTACTTTTTATTATCTGGAAAAGACGCTTACTTTGCTAAACAACTAGATTTTGGACAAAAACATATTTATCAACTTAGTCTTAAACAAGGCGAGTACTTAAGTTTAGGCATTAGCAAAAAAGATGTCGATATAGTTGCAATGCTTTTTGATCCTAATGATAAAAAGCTAGTAGAAGTGTCTAGTCTTAGTCGTCCACAAGACCCAGAAATAGGTTTATATTTACTAATTGATATAACAGGAGAATATAAATTACATATTATTGCTAGAAATGATGCTGCGGGAGGCTATGCACTGAAAATAAAAGAGTTACGCCCGTCTAATAAACAAGATAAAGATAGAATAGCTAGCCAATCTGCTTATGATGAAGCAGAAAAATTAAGACTACAAAATACTAAAGAATCCCTAGAAAAAGCATTTAATATTTACACTTCCCTAATTCCCATTTGGCAAGAATTAGGTGATCGTGAAAGCGAAGGAGCAACACTCAATGCTATTGGAGCTATTTTCTTTACAGCAACACAATATAAAGAAAGCCAACAAACTCTTGAAGAAGCCCTAAAGATCTGGCGAGACTTAAATAATCCTACTTGGGAAGTAGCAACCCTAACAAGCTTAGGGGCAGTTTGTAATTTAGCTAAAGAAAATCGACAAGCTCTCCAATACTACCTAAAAGCCCAACAAATTGCGACTAAATTAAATGATCCTCAATGGCTAGCATTTACCTTTAGCGGGCTTGGTAAAGTCTCTTCAGATTTAGGAGAAATGGAAAGTTCTCTTAGTTATTATAAAGAAGCCCTAGCTATAAGACGATCTCTTAAAGATAAACGAGGTGAAGCTATTACTTTAAGTAATATTGCAAATATTTATACTGTTTTAGAAAATTATCAAGCGTCCTTAGATTATCATTTAGAAGCCTTAGCAATATTTAACAGCATAGGAGATACATCTGGAGAAGGTTCTACATTAAATAATTTAGGTAGAAGCTATATGCTATTAAATAATTTTGCTAAATCTTTAGAAAGCTTTGAACTAGCACTAAAGAAAAAACAACAGCTTCAAGATGTAAAAGGCCAAGCAACCACATTTAACAACATAGGCTATTTACATATGGTTTCTAGTGAGCAAAAAACGGCTCAACATTTTCTTTACTCTAATCAATATGGTTATGGTAGTAAGCAAAAAGCCTTAGAAGCATTTAGCCAAGCCCTAGAGCTTTGGAGAAAACTTAATGACACTTATGAAGAACAAACTACACTTACTCTAATGGCAAAAGTCTATTCTGCATTAGGAGATCAAGAAAATTTCGATAAAACTTCTCAACAAATAATGGCATTAAGTAATATTAATAAAGCTAATAAAGATCTACCCTATATAACTAATACTAATATAGCTAGCAATACCAATCCTTTAGCAAACGCTAATAACCCCAATAATTCTCATAATATAATTAAAGACAGTAAAAATCAGTCTAGTGAAAATACTAAAAATCATGATAATTCTTTATCTAACAGTGTTAATTTAGAGACAAATAAAGCTCAACCTACAATAGCTTTACCTAAGCCTACAACTCCTGAAATTTCCGGGTTAAATATTCCAAATAAAAGAATAAATGAAAAATCAGTTACTAAAACTATTATTACTAAAGAAGATATTTCTAGCCCTAAAACAGATATAGCTAAATTAGAGGACACTAAAGAAACAGTTAAAGAAAACACTCTAAAAGAGGAAATAGTTAAACCTAATACTTCTAATAAAAGCGAAAATAATAAGAGTGAAAATAATAAGAACGAAAAAGGAAAATATAGTATTCAACTAGGAGCATTAGCTACAAAACAAGAGGCTGATGAAGTATCTAATCGTTTTCGTGGTGCAGGACTAGAAACTTATGTAATGGAAGGAAATGCAGCAGGTAAAATAGTTTTTCGGGTAAGAATGGGTAAATATCAAAGTATAGAAGAAGCTAAAAAAGTAGCAGCCCAACTAAAAGCTAAAGGGGCTATTGTAGAGTACTTTATTGCTACACAATAAAATAATTTTGTCTTTTCTGGCGTTACTGTGGCAAGCCACAACAAAAAATTGTTGCATGCCCTCTGGTTAATTTTTTCCAGTCCTTTTATTTTTAGCCCAGTTCATCAGCCACGCATTTTACCAAACACCCGAAGTTTAAGAGGCTTTTCTTCGTGCTTTTTGTATTTTGCGTGGTTGCAATATAAAAACTCTAACCATTTTTCTAAAAACTAACTTAACTTTTCCCAAAAAGTGATTGCTCTTTTAGCTCTACTTAAGCCAAAATTAATCTAATAAAATTGTTTAAACTGTTACCTAAATTATAACCTTACCAAATTATTCTTACTAGTTTGATTACTAGCTAACTCTTAAGGAAAACTTATGCAGAAAACACTTTTTCGTAATCCTAAATTTTATTACTCTATCTTATTATCAGCTATTATCTTAATAATATTTTCTGCATTTGTATTAAAGTACAACTCCACTCTTCCTGTAGAAGCAGGAGCAGATCGCAAGCGTGTAGCTAGTAGCGATAGCTTACGTAAGCTAGTTGAAAGTAGTAATGGTAAACCTACAAGCCAAGATCTATTAAGCCTAGAGCAAAAATTCCCTAAATCCCGTACAGGCTCATTATCACGCTTTTTAAGAGCTTATTTACATTTTACAAATAAAGATTTCCTTACAAGTAGCCAACTTTTTGACGAAGATTTTATTAAACAAGAAACACTTATAGGAGATTATGCGCTTTATTATCAAGCCCGCTCCTATCAAGAAATTGCTGAATATAATAAAGCTAAAGCTAGTTTTCTAAAATTAGCACAAAATTATCCTGATTCTCTATTTGCACGTGAATCAGAAATTGCAGCAGGCAATTTAACCTTAAATCAGCTTAATGACCCTAAAACAGCGATAAAATTATTAAGTAGACTAGCTGATAATAAAGATGGGGCTGCGCTTTTAATTACAGCACAAAGCCATGAAAAGCTCTCACAAACAGATTTAGCTATTAATACCTACCGTAAAATATATTATGAAACACCTGAAAGCAGTGAAAGCGCCCAAGCTTTAACTCGTTTAACAGAAATAGGTATTCGCTTTCCAGAAATAGGAAAACAAGCTTATGAGCTATCTTTAATTCGGGCTAATAAGCTTTTCCAAGCAGGTCTTTTTGCTCCAGCAGTTGAAAATTACCAGAAACTAAAGACTACTTATATAGAATTTCCTGCTAAACCAACTAGCGAATTAAATTTAGGTATCAGTTTATATAAATTAAATCGTTTTCGCGAAGCTACTTTGCCATTACAAAATGTCCCAAGTAGCGAAAAAGAGCTTTTTCTAGAGGCTCGCTATTATTTAGCTAATAGTTTCTTAAAACAAAAGCTAATGAGTCAATTTGTAGAGACAGCAAATCAGGTATTAAGCTTAAAACCTTCTCCAGAAAAGGCTTCAGAGCTATTAGGCAGTTTAGTAGATTATTATGATAATGTTAATGAATCTCAAGCAACTCGTTACCGCAATCAATTAATTAAAAATTATCCTGATAGTAAAGAAGCTGATAAAGCCTCTTATAAAGTAGCTTGGAAAGTTCATAATGAGAAAAGATATGCTGAATCTAGTGAGGCACTAGTAGAACATTTAGCAAATATTCCTAATCCTGAGTTTAGAGGTCAAGCAATTTTTTGGGCAGCCTGTGATGCTGAACGGGCTGGACAACTACCTAGAGCAATGGCTCTTTATGAAGCCCTATTAAAACGCTATAAATATAATTACTATGGTTATTTAACCCTTCAGCGAATAGCAAAACTAAAGCAACAAAATATTTCTCCACAAAAATCAATTGAAGGGGCTTTAGAAAAAGCTATTTCTAATATTAAGCCTGCAACTCCTTTGCCTGAAACAGCAACAGAAAAAGCCACACCTTATATACAA
Source organism: Acidobacteriota bacterium (assembly GCA_016213785.1). Taxonomy (GTDB): domain Bacteria; phylum Acidobacteriota; class Blastocatellia; order Chloracidobacteriales; family JADJPF01; genus JADJPF01. Next base: position 197,992 of record JACQZQ010000053.1, on the reverse strand, counting down.
AAGGCTGATCAACTCCATGAGATAGGATTAGATGAACAAGCACTTAATGAAGTGGAAAATCTTAGAAAAGATGCTCCTAATTCTCATCGTATAAACTTTGCTATTGCTACAATTTATCGTGATAGAGGAGAAAATTTCCGTGCTGTAGTAGCCCTTCAACGCGCACACCCTGATTATAGTATTTATCAAGGCGAAGAAGTTCCTAAAGAAGTATATGATATTTTCTTTCCCCTAATCGAATGGGAGACAATTAAAGCCGAAGCTACCCGTCAGGGTTTAGATCCATACACGGTTGCAGGATTAATTCGTCAAGAATCAGTTTTTGACCCTCGTGCTCGTTCTCGGGCTAATGCATTAGGTTTAATGCAACTACTACCTTCTACAGGCCAACTAGTAGCACGTAAACAAGGCGTTGGGAAAATTACAAATGAACAACTTTATAACCCTCAATTAAATATTAAGCTTGGCACTGCTTATCTAGCAGAAATGCTTAATAAATTCGGAAAGATTGAATATGCTGCCGCTGCTTATAATGGTGGCCCAGGACGTGTAGACCGTTGGTTAAACACTTTACCAAGTAACATAGAAGACTGGGTTGAAGCCATTCCTATTACAGAAACTAGACTTTATGTTTTTGGAGTGATGCGTAACAGTGCACAATATCGCCGAATTTATGGAGGCCAAAAAATACAAACACCTTAAGGATGAATAAAGTATATTTTATTCATCCTTAAAAATTCCTATTGTTATTTTTCCTTTTTCATCTATTGAGCCACGATACATTCCTGGGCTATTAAATGGAGTAGCAATATTGCCTTGTTTATCCATTGCAATAACTCCGCCGCTACCACCAAGCTTAACTAGCTTATCCATAACTACTTTATCAGCAGCTTCTTTTAATGAAAGACCTTTATATTCCATTAAAGCAGAAATATCATAAGCAACTACAGAACGAATAAAATATTCTCCATGCCCTGTAGCAGAAACTCCACAGGTTTGATTATTAGCATAAGTTCCTGCACCTATGATTGGAGAATCTCCTACTCTACCAAATTTTTTATTAGTTGTTCCGCCTGTAGAAGTCCCTGCGGCTAGATTTCCTGCTTTATCTAAAGCTACCGCGCCAACAGTACCAAATTTTTGTGCTTCTTGTTGAGAGGTAGAAAAATTAAAAACCGTCTTTTTCTTATTTAGCTGACTTTTACGTTCTTTAGCCTTTTCTTCTTGGAGTTGTTTCCAACGTCGTTCAGTAAAAAAGTATTTTTGCTCAACAAAACCCATTCCTTGTTCTTGAGCAAATTTTTCTGCTCCTACTCCAACCATCATTACATGAGGAGATTTTTCCATAACTAATCTAGCTAAAGAGATAGGGTTTTTTATATGTTTTAATCCTGCAACTGAGCCTGCTTTTAATGTGGCTCCGTCCATAACAGAAGCATCTAGCTCTACTATTCCTGAGCTAGTAAAAACTGCTCCTTTTCCAGCATTAAAAAGCGGTGAGTCCTCTAAAATTTTTATTACTGCCTCTACAGCATCTAGACTTTTACCACCATCTTTTAAGATTTCGTGACCAGCAACTAAAGCTTCTTTTAGCTTATCTCTATAAGCTTGTTCTTGTTCTGCTGTAAGGTTTTCTCTTAAAATAACTCCTGCGCCACCATGAATAACTAGCTTAAATACAGGATCTTGGCTTGAATAAGAATAAGTAGAGATTTCGCAAACCATAAAAATCAAAATTAAAATTATCGAAATATGCATTAAATATTTATTAAACATTATTTTACCCCTTAGTTTTTTATTATAACCATTTTCCTTTAAGTAATATAAATAAATCTATTGTTGGTAAGTACGATCTTTCCATTCAACCCCACGACCTGTTATAACTCTATAGGTTGAGTAGAAACTATTAGCTAAAAATATAAGTATTGCAACTGGATGAAGTAGTAATGAAAAACTAGTAGCGCAATGTCGTCTAGCTAACAAGATTCTTATCATATAAATCAATAGTATTTGCACTAGTATTAGAATTAAAAACTCAGTTTGTGCTTCTATTTTTTGATAAATTACTAATGCTATAAAAGGCCATATATAAAGCGCTAAATATAAGAGTGTAAATATAAATAGATTTATTAGCGAGTAAGAAAAACAAGCAAATAAATTTTTAGTACAGCCTTTCCATAATTCCCTTAGCGAGTTATACATTTGACAAGATACTAATAAATTACCATCACCTAAAACTAAATTTTTACCAGCTTTTTTTATTGTTTTAGCTAAATCTATATCTTCAATAATTGATTTAGAAACAGCTTTATGCCCATTTATTTCTTGATAAGCTTTTTTATTAAAGAGTAAAAATTGTCCAATAGCAGCAAAAATATCTTTAGATCTAGTTAAAAAAATACCAGGAAATACAGTATATAACATAAAATAAAGTAGAGGGATTATGACTTGTACTCCTATAGTATTAGCAAGTTGTTTAGGAAAAATAGAAAGTAAATCCGCCTTTTTTTTAATAGCATAAAATAGACTTGCACTAATAGCATCAGGGCTAAAACGAGTATCAGCATCAGTAAAAAGTAGCCAATCGCCCTGTGCTACTTCAGATAATTGATGACATGCCCAAGATTTACCTACCCATCCTTGAGGTAAGTTTTTACCTTTAATTAGCTTTATTCTCTTGTCTTCTTTAGCTAACTCACTCACCTTTAAGCTAGTTTTATCTTGGCTTTCATCATCTAAAACTAAAATCTCTAAGCTAGGATAAGTTTGATTTTGAAAACATTTTAAGCATTCAGTAATATTTGATTCTTCATTACGAGCAGGTATTAAAACAGAAATTAAGGGGAAATCTTTTTCTAGTTTATATTTTGGTGAAATAATTTTAATAACTCTTAAGTTAAGAAAAAAATTAACTATAATAAAAACTAGAAAAAAAAGTATTATTCCTTGTGCAACTAAAAGCATAAGTAAGTTAGAAAAAAAGTAGAATTAATTACACTAAAATTTAGCTTTTAAGCTTTTAAGAATTTTTCCTAGAAGCTTACAATTTTATTTTTAACCAAGATTATCTAACCATTTAACAATAGCGGCTAAATCTAGTAGTGGGTCTAAACCTTGTTCTTGAGCAAAACTAGGCTCAACGCCTAGTACCCAACTTGGGGTATAAGGTTGCGTTATTAGACCTGCTCGAAGATGTCTCCAACCTTCTCGGTTATTACGTAAATAAATGGGTAAAGATAAATCTAGAGAAAAGACATCACCAATAACAGCATCTGGTTTTAGTCTTTCTAAAAGCTCTAAGTAATGAGGTCTTTTAAGTGAAACTTGCGCACTTTGCCAATCTAGGGTTTCTGGAACATTTGGAACAAAACCTAAGTGAAATTTTCTTGCACCTCCAATTACTTCAAAAGAATCTAGACTAACATCGGCTTCTTCAAATAAATCTAAGATATGTGTTACTTTAGAGTTAGATACTATAGTCATTTTATAGCCTCGTTCTCTAAGTTTAGAAACCACCTCAGCAGCTTGAGGGACTAAAAAAGACCTATTAGTTTCACGATAAAGATTGCGCCCATCTCTAAAAGAATCATTAGCAAAATTATCTACATCACCTGAGATCTTTACTATTGCTTCACGAAGTAACCCTGATTCTTCAAAACCTGGTTTATTATCCCAAATAGCAATTGCAATTGCATGGTTACGCCCATACATATCTTCCATAGCATAAGCAGTAATATTACCTTCAAATAACCAACCATAATTAAATGGATTATTGATAAATTCCTGCTCAATCTCTGAGAAAATCGTTTTTACTCGTTCTAGGCTTAAATCTGTTACTTCGATTAAACGGCTTATCATTAAATCGCGTATAGCATCGGCTTCAGCACGCGGATCTGTCCAAACACCATCAAAATCAGAGACTAGATGCATATTTTTTTCCTATTTTGTTTTTATTGATTTTCTAAATTTCTTAAAGTTAAGAGCAATTATAACTTACCATTAAAGTTAGTACATCCTAGTAACCCTTAAAATCAACCTAGATTGTAAATCCTACATTATAAATAAATACAGCACATTTCCCAGTTATTAACTAGATAGCTAGAAGACTAGAATATTAAAAGCTTTATGTTATTATTAATTTTCTTCTTAAACCTTCCTAACAAAAACTAATTGCTAAGGAGCGCTTTAATAATTTATGGCTGCTATATCTTCGACTAATGATGGTGATTTTCGCATAGAACATAGCCCAGAATATCGCCGCCGCCGTTTTATGAACTGGTTTCCGCTTGGTTTAACTTACGCAACTTTCTATATGGGACGCTATAACATCAATGTAGTAGCTAAAACTTTGCAAGAAACCTTTGGTATTGATAATACACAATTTGGTGTTATTTTGACGGCTGGTTTTTGGGTTTATGCTTTAAGTGTAATGTTTAATGGCCCATTAGCAGATAAGCTTGGAGGAAAAAAAGCAATTCTTTTTGGTTCTCTAGGCGCAGCTATTATGAATATGATAATAGGTCTTGTGCTTCTTAGTGGTTGGCTAATGCAAAGCGATCCACTTGGCCCACTTGGTTCAATAGCTACAAGTATAATTAATGGATTTAATAGTATTTCTGGTCGTGCTCTTTTAACTCCTGATAAAGCACAAGCTTTATTTGTTATGGCAGTACTTTATGCAATGAATAGCTATTTTCAAAGTTTTGGTGCTCTCTCAGTAGTAAAAGTTAATGCTCCTTGGTTTCATGTTAGGGAACGAGGTGTTTTTGGTGGAATTTTCGGTATTATGATTTCTAGTGGCTATTTACTTGCTTTTAGTGTAGGTGGTCTAATTCTTAGCTATTTACCCTGGTATTATGTCTTTATTGTTCCATCAATAATACTAATGGTTATGTTTACTGTAGACTTATTTATAGTAAAAGAAACCCCTCAAGAAGCTGGATTTAAGGACTTTAACACTGGAGATGCTTCTTCAGGTGATGACACTCCTATTAATTGGAATTATTTATTTAAACAAATTCTTAGCAACCCAATTATTATAACTCTTGCATTTGCAGAGTTTTGTACAGGCTTTGTTCGTCAAGGACTACTTGCCTACTTTAGCCGCTTTCTAGAACAAGTTCACCATGTTATACCTAAATCCCCTACAGCAGTTTGGGCAGGATTAGGTATTACTATTGGCGGTATTTTAGGCGGTTTATTATGTGGTTTTCTCTCAGATAGAGTTTTCCAATCCCGTCGCCCTCCAGTAGCTTTTATTTTCTATATGGCTCAAATTGTTGCCCTCCTAATGTTGGGCTGGGTTAGTATGCCTGCAATGGCAGCAGCCTTAGTTGGCTTTTCTTGTATGTGGATTTTTGGTGTTCATGGAATGCTTTCTGGTACTGCATCGGCTGATTTTGGAGGTAAAAAAGCTGCTGCTACTGTAACTGGCCTACTAGATGGAGTTCAATATGTCGCTAGTGGTTTTACTGGCTTTGGCTTAGGTTTAATTATTGACAAATATGGATGGGGAGTTTGGACTTATACTATTATTCCATTCTCAATAATAGGCGGGATATTAATGCTTACCATTTGGAATGCTAAACCTCAAAAGAAAGGCGCAGGAGGACACTAATTAATTTTAGGTTAAGATTATGAAATATATAGCTTTATTACTAGTTTTCTTTTCTTTTTTAATTACTTTTATTCCCACTTCATCAGCACAAGTTAATATTGAAGCCTTTATTCGTAAACGCACAGAAGAATTTATGAATGCACGACAAACGCGTAAAGGTGAAGTTATGCGTAAATACTATGATATAGAAAAAGTTAAAGAGGTTCATGAATATATTAAAGCTCAGTATATCACTGTAAGAGATGACCTTAAAAAGGGTGTTTTTACAGAAAAATATGTACGTCGCTCCATTGAAGACAGTACTTTTGGAGATTCTTATAAAGAAGCTTTACTTAGGTGTGTTTTTAAGAACGGTGATTTTGATAAAGAACTAGATTTAGCATTAACTAATTATCTTGGTACTTATGAGTATAAAATCACTAAATTCACAATTGAAAGAGTTGTTGTTTTACCTGATAACAAATCAGTTAAAGTTCAAGTTATAGAAGATCGTCTTGGAGCAGGTCAAAAACAAGCTCAACAAGTATCAAGAATCTATAAGTGGGATTTAAAAAATAATGTTTGGCTACTTTCTATGGAAAATACGCCTAATTTATAGCTTTATCCTTTGACTAGGGCTTATGCATTACGTTATCTCAATAATGTTGGTAATTGTTGGTATTATTCATTTGCTACCTTTGACAGGTGTTTTTAGCAAAGAGCGCCTTATTGCTCTTTATGGAATTTCTCTTACAGAACCCAATATTATAATTCTTATGCGGCATAGAGCCGTTTTATTTGGCCTACTTGGATTATTTTTAATCTATGCTGCATTTCGCCCAACACTACAATCCTTTGCTCTTGTTGCAGGTTTTATTAGTGTTATTTCTTTCCTATGGCTAGCTTTTTCAATAGGTAACTATAATAGCTTAATTGCTAGAGTGGTTATTGCAGATATAATAGCTCTTATTTGTTTAGTAATTGCTACTATTCTTTATCTATATCGCTTAAAACAAGACTAATTATGACAAAATTTATTGCTCTTCTTCGTGCTATTAATGTTGGTGGTCATAGAGTTAAGATGGATTATCTACACTCACTTTTTGAAGAATTAGAGTTTATAAATGTTGAGACTTTTATTACTAGTGGAAATGTGGTTTTTAATTCTACTTCTGAAAATACTAAAGAATTAGAAAAGAAAATTGAAAACTACTTAGAAAAAAAACTTGGGTTTCAAGTAGCAACTTTTCTTAGAACGACTAAAGAAATACAAACTATTTCTCAATATAATCCCTTTCCTGACTTTGAATTAACCGAATCTATGGCCTTAAATATAGCTTTTCTATCAAACCCACTAGAAGAACAAGCCAAAATAGAGTTAATGAAATTTAGAACAGATATTGATGATTTTCATACTAAAGACTGTGAAGTTTATTGGTTATGTCATAAAAAACAAAGTGAATCAACTTTTTCAAATGCTTTATTTGAAAGCAAACTAAAAATAAAAGCTACTTTTCGTGGGATAAATACTATTAGAAAGCTTGCAGCAAAATATCCAGATTGCTAAAATGTAACCTAGTAAATATCCTAGATAAAAATTTAATCAACATGTTTCTAGAATATAGAAGTTTAACTTAGGTGGGGTTTTATGGGTAATACAGATGACATTGGCAAAATAGCACGTCTTTTTTTAAGAGAGAATTCTGTAGGAGTACTTGCTACTCACTCACTTGATGTAGATGGTTATCCATTTGGTTCAGTAACGCCTTATATTGTTAATCAAAAGGGTCTTCCTACAATTTTAATCAGCAATCTAGCTCAACATACCCGCAATATAAAAGTTAACCCTAAAGTTTCATTAACAGTTTTTTCTCAAGACACAGACGATGTTCAAAGCGGCGCACGTCTTACTTGGATTGGTGATGCTCTAGCCTTAAATGATGATAAAGAAGAAATGAAGAAACGATATTTACGCTATTTTCCAAACTCAAAAACTCACACCGAAATGTCTGATTTTAGTTTTTATGAAATAAAATTAAAACGCGTTCGTTTTATAGGCGGGTTTGGGCAAATTGCTTGGGTTGAACCACCAACAATGTTACTAGAAAATCCACTATATAGGGTTGAAGATGATATTATTGACCATATGAATCAAGACCATATAGCAACAATGAAAGATTACTGCGCAGGGCTTAAGAGATTTGTTGCTGGCGAAGTCAAAATGTTAGGTATTGATAACGAAGGTTTTGATATAGTTGCAAATAATAAAAAACTTCGCTTTTCGTTTGAAAAACCTGTTGTTACAGCAGAAGACGCTAGAGCAGCTTTAGTATTACTGGCAAGAAAAGCTCGTGCCTATTTGCCAACTATGTCTTTGCCAGAATTACCACAAAAATAATTTTTTCAATTATTTATTATTTCTTTAATTAAAGGTTTTCTTTCTTTTAGACTAAACTCATCACCTGAAGTTAATGCATGTAAAGTGATTTTACTAGCACATAAGTGCTCGTCATTAGGAAGTTTTTTGTGAGTAAGCGTCATTTGGCTACCATCTAAAAAATAAGCTGCATTACTACCTAAAATTTTTGTATTCCCTTCTCTATCAATAAGTAAGGCTGTATCTTCGTCAAGTCCAATAGATAAAACATTTGGTTGTTCAGTTAGAAAAGAAATTATCCTTGGAAGCCGTCCACGAGAAGCACAATGTGTATCTATAAGAATATCTTCTCCTAACATAGCAAAACCTGCTCCAAGCTCAACCATATCGCGTCTTAAATGAGCATCATTATTTCCACCACTTAAAATCATAGGGCCAGCAAAAATAGAAGCACCTGAAGAAGTACCCCCAACAACACCTCCTCCTTCTAAGACTTTACGTATTCCTTCTTCTACAGGAGTATTATTAAGCCTTTGACTTAATTTATATTGTGAGCCGCCTGCAATAAAAACGCCGCTACATTCTATAATTCGTTTATAAAGCCAATCTGCTTGGGCATCTTCACGAGAAAAAATTTTAGGTGAGAAAAGTTTTTTAACCCCCCATGATTCAAAGATTTCCCAATAACAAGCATTTACATCAGAAGGATCATTTGTGCCTGCGGTAATAATCATTATATGAGCATCGTTATTACCTGCTTCATTAATAAAATGTCCCATTAATGGTTCACCTAAAGAACGTACAGCAGGGCCGCCTCCAACTAAAAAAAACTTACCTCTATTTTCCATATAATAAAACTATTTAATTACCCTTTGACCAAAAATTTATTAAAAAATAAACCTTCAATTATATGTCTGCTTTTAACTCTAGCAATTACTCTTACCAGATTTAGCCAGTTTTCAAGGAATTTTTCTTAAAATTTTTCCGCTCCATTGTAATAAATTGCACCTGTCAATCGTTGGTAGTTTAGGGTGTTTTAAACTATCAATCCCACCCCCAAACCACCCTAAGGAAAAATTATGTTTACACATTCACTTGCAATTGATACTAGAAAGCCGCAATATTTACCTACACCCCAAACTCAGGAGAAAGTTATGGCACTAGAAGAATTAATTGGACAAGTGCTAGACGAAAAATATCGTCTAGAGGAAAAATTAGGCCAAGGTGGGATGGGTGCAGTCTATTTAGCTACTCACTTAGGGACAGAACGCCCTGTAGCACTTAAAATTATTGCACCTCAATTTATGCGTCATCCTGAGTTTGTAGAACGTTTTAAGCGAGAAGCAAAGGCTGCTGGACGACTCCGTCATCCTAATGTAGTTAATGTTACTGACTTTGGCTTTGCCCAAATAGAAAAAGAACGTATTGCTTATCTTGTGATGGAATATTTAGATGGTTGTACTCTTAGCGAAGTCCTTAGTGAGGAAGGCAGACTACCATTAAAATTTACTGTAGATATCCTAGAACAAGTCTGTGCAGCAATTGATACGGCTCATCAACAAGGTATTATTCATCGAGACTTAAAACCTGATAATATTTGGTTAGAACCCGATGGATGCGGAAGTTATAATGTAAAAGTCTTAGATTTTGGACTAGCTAAACTAGGAGAAGTGCCTAATAGACCCTCTGGTGAAGCAGCAATTCTAGAACCCGAAGAACCTTGTGTTATTCAAAAATTTTTTAATAAAAATGGCTGTAACACCAATGAAAATACACATCAAGAACCTGTAGTTAGCTCAACACCAATTCTAGCCATCTCATCAAGTAATACAGCTATCACTACTCTTAAAGCAAGTACAGAATTTAGTAGTGCCCAAAGCTTAGAATTTACTGAGTCCCCTACAGAAATACAGTCTTCTTTAGACGATGAAGCAAAAACACAAATCCAAATAGCACGTAAAACAGCTAATCCAATAGAAAAATCTGCTCTTGTTACTCATATTGGAGCCGTTTTAGGCACTCCTATTTATATGTCTCCAGAACAATGTAGAGGGGAAAGCCTTGATACTCGCTCTGATATTTATAGCCTAGGCATTATTGCTTATCAAATGCTTGTTGGTCAAACCCCTTTTAGTGGAGACACTAAAACCCTTATTACACACCATATACAAACATCTCCAGAACATCTACGTAATTTACGAGGCGATATACCTAAGTCAGTAGCATCATTAATAATGTCTACATTAGCTAAAAATCCTGCTGAACGCCCTGCTACAGCAGTAGCTTTTTCAAATGCCTTAAGAGCACGTAGCGAAGGTGCTTCAACGGTTTTAAGACAAGCAGTTTCTCTTTATAACAATAACTTTCCTACTTTTCTTCAAATCTCTGCAATAGGTTATATGCCTGTTATTTTCTTTTCCTTACTAATGCGGTTACATACAGATTTTGTGTCTAGTATGATAACTGATAAAGCGTCTTTTATTATTTATTTGCTTATTGGGACTTTTCTAATCATAAGCTGTTTATTTACTGAAGCAGTAGTCCACGCAGCCTTTGTTCCAGCCGTTGCACAAGTACTGATTACACCTTTTAAGTCATTATCAGTAAGTCAGATTTTTTCTGAGTTAAAGAAAAAAATTGTTCCTATACTTACAACTAACCTTGTTTTTGAAATATATATATGTCTTTGGTCTATGCTATTGATTCTTCCAGGGTTAAAAGCATTGGTAAGCTATGTTTTATTTAAGCCTGTAATAATGATGGAAGGCTTAAAAAACCGTGCTGCGCTTCTTAGATCTAGAGCTTTAGTAAATAGATTACCAATGGTTACATTAAAAGTAATAGCAGTAAAATTTCTTATAGCCTCATTAATGTTTATTAACTTTGCTTCTGTATCTAAAAACCTTTCCGATGGTGAGATAAATATAAACTTAAAGTTTCTCAGCCCTCCCATTTTAAGTTTACTTGGAGTAATTTTAATTACCCCAATACTCTCTATAAGTATTGCACTACTTTACTTTAAGTTAAGACAAGCTGGTGGGGAAACCCTTAAAGAAGCCTTAGGGCAATTTGGAGAAGATAGCCCTCGTAGTAAATGGCAATTAAAAATGCGTAGTAATAGCCGTTTTTATAACAAAATGCTTAATAGCCGTTAATTAAAAACTTTATGCTTAAACGATAGACTTAAAAGAAGTAAAAAGTCTTAGAGTCTACTCACTTATTAGTATAATTTCTTAATCTAAGAAGACTCACTCCTTTTACATAGAATTAACTCTATAGAATTGACTAGCTAAGCTGATATAATTGAAAAAATTTCTGCGAAACCGAAAAAGCTTTACAACGTATTGTTTTTCTAAACCAACTATAAAAAAACTCTTAGGATTACTTAACACCTAATATTTTTAATCATTCCTAGAGTTTAGTTGTAGAAATAGGAAGATATCCCTTCTAATTTTTAGAAATATTTTTAATCAAATTAAGGATAACCAATATGGCAGAAAGACCTTCAAATCAGAGAGTCACCCCTAGAAGAAAGAGTTTATGGAGAAGGATTTTTACCCCTCGTTTAGTCTTTTTGTTAGGTATTTTAGTACTTGCTCTAACAGGAGTGTTTGCTTACTTCTACGTTATTTATTCTGAAATGATTGATGCTAAACTCCAAGGAGCAATCTTTGTTCGTGCTACTGGAATTTATACTTCACCTGTAAAAATTAGATTAGGTGCTTATACGAAAAAAGGTGAGCTAACCAGCTATTTAGACCATATTGGCTATATAAATGACGAAAAACAACGAGATCCTGCAAGAGGTTTTTACACAGTTAAGGGTAATATAGTAGAAATTGAGCCTAGTGATAATACTAATGTAGATAATCAAGTCTTTTTTCCTCATCTACAAATTAAGTATTCTAATGATGGTAAAAACATAGCTTCAATTTATGACCTAGAGCAAAAAAAAGACCTAAACGAATCTGTAATTGAGCCTGAACTACTTACATCAATAAATAGCGATAAAGAAAAACGTAAAAATGTTGAATATAAAGATTTACCTAAAGATCTAGTCAATGCGATTGTAGCCATTGAAGATAGACGTTTTTTTGATCATCCAGGAATTGATTTTCGTGGTCTTGCTCGTGCAATTTGGCGTAATTTTTCTGAAGGAGAACTTCAACAAGGCGGCTCAACAGTTACTCAACAACTGGTAAAAAATTTCTTTCTTACTTCTGAAAGAACTTTTAAGCGTAAATTTTCTGAAGCTTTTATTTCTGTACTCCTAGAAACTAGACTTACTAAAGAACAGATTTTTCAGATGTATTGCAATGAAATTTACTTAGGTCAAGATGGAAGCTACTCAATTAATGGTTTTGGAGAAGCAGCAAAATTTTACTTTAATAAAGATGTAAACCGCTTAGATTTATCTGAGTCAGCATTTTTAGCTGGCATAATCCGAGGGCCTGGTTATTATTCACCTTTCCAACATCCTGAAAGAGCAATTCAGCGTCGTAACCAAGTGCTTGATTCAATGACAGTTGCTACCTTTATAGACCCAAATAAAGCAGAAGAAATTAAAAAAGCTAATTTGCAAGTTCGTCCTAAATCATCCAGTAGTAATGCTGAAGCACCTTATTTTCTTGATTTCCTACAAACCAAAGTAAATGAAGAATTAGGAGACCAGATTTTTGCAGAACAATCTTACCGTATTTATTCTACTATAGATATGGACTTACAACGAGCGGCGGATCAAGCCTTGCGTAATGGTTTAACACAGCTAGAAAAAGACTATAGTAAACGTCTTAAGCCTGGCTCACTGCAAGCAGCTTTAATTGCTCTAAATGCTAAAACAGGAGAAATTTTAGCTATGGTTGGAGGTCGTGACTATAGTACAAGTCAACTTAATCGTGCTATTGATGCTCATCGCCAACCTGGTTCAGTTTTTAAGCCAATTGTTTATACCGCTGCACTTAATAGCGCTTATGAAGAAAAAGATGACAAAATAATTACAGCAGCATCACAGTTTTTAGATCAAAAAACTACTTTTAATTTTAGTGATGGCAAAACTTATGAACCTGATAATTATGGAGAAAATTATACAGATCAGAATGTTACCCTACGCTATGCTCTTACCAAATCCCTTAATGTAGTAACAGTACGTATAGCTGAAAAAACAGGATATACAAAAGTTGCAAAAATGGCTGAAAGGCTTGGTTTACCTAAACCTCAGCCTTTTCCATCATTGGCATTAGGAACTGCTGAAGCAACACCATTTGAAATAGCACGAGCCTATACAACTTACCCTAATTTAGGATCAAGAGTTGAACCCTATGCTATTAACCGTGTAGTCAACTCTGAGAGTAAAACTATTTATCAAGGAACTGTTAAAACCCAACAAAGCATATCACCTCAAGTAGCTTTTATTATTACATCTATTATGCAAGATGTTATGAATAAAGGGACTGCGGCTAAATCTCGCTCAATGGGTTTTAATGCTTTAGCTGCTGGAAAAACCGGTACAAGTCGAGATGGTTGGTTTGCAGGTTTTACACCTAATTTAGTTTGTGTAGTTTATGTTGGTTTTGATGATAATTCTCAGCTAGGTTTAGAAGGCTCAAAATCGGCTTTGCCTATTTGGACTGAATTTATGAAAAAAGCTTTAGCAAAACGGCCAGACCTTGGCGGAGATGGTTTTCCTTCACCTAAAACAGGCTTAACTAAAGTGGCTATTGATTCTAGATCAGGTCTACTTTTTAGCCCAGAATGTTCAGGAGAATCTTACGAAGAATACTTTATAACAGGAACCGAACCTACAGAAAATTGTTCTTCAGACTCTTTTTCACCTCCTAATGATGGAGAAGAAGGTTTTGCACCTAATCAAGAAAGTGATGAGCAACCAAATGATGACACTCGTGCTCGTCGAGCAAGGGCTATGAAAATATTTAGCAAAATCTTTAAAAACCAGTGATAAAACCAGTGATAAAAATAAATAACATCTTTTTTATATTCTTAAGTATTTTCTTTGTATTTGGCCTTTTTCTAAATTCTGGCAACTTAGCTAATGCTTTTGTATTCAGAAATTTACATAATGCTCAAGAAAATATTACAGAAGAAAAGGCTATTTCTTTAGCTGAAGAGTTTATAATAAAAAATGGATATACAAACTTAGCTCCAGGAAAAGAAATTACTCCTGAACTGCTAGATAAATTAGTATCACCTGAAACAGTAATGAAACTAAGACATAATAGCCTAGAGCCTAAAGCCTATGGAGTAATTAGAAAACGCCGTAGTGGAGAAGGTTGGACAATTGTTTTTCAAAGAAAACCAGAAAAAAACTTTGACCCTAAAAATGGTCGTGGTGTTTCAATGAACTTAGAAGGAAAAAATCTATATATGGAACCAAGAGACTTTTTGCTAAGTAGTGTAGATAAAAAACTTCAAGTAGAAAGTAAATAAAACTATGAAACCTGTTTTTTGTACTTATTGCAATGCACATGTTTATAACTATAAAGGGCCTGAGGATAAAATAGAATTTAAGGCTCAAAACTTTATCCCTACTTCTACTAAATTTAGAGTCCCTGAAAGCGGCCAAGAAAGTGTTTGTCCTAATTGCCAAATAAAGTTTGTTGGTCTTTCTAATCAAGTTAACCAGATTCGTATGCTAATTGATTGGAGCTATCAAGGAACAGGCGAAGTTGGCACTCTCTAAATTATTTATTTTCTATTTGTTAATAGGCTTTTGGCTAATGACTACACGAAAACCTATCGTAGGGCTACCGCCTTTAGGCAAAGCACGATTACGGTGAGATATTCGGCTAACATTAATGCTTTCTGCCCAAGAACCACCTCTAATAACCTTAAATTCTCCTTCTGTTGGGCCTGTTGGGTTTTCTTTTGGGCTTTCTGTATAGTATTGTGGAGTATGCCAGTCTAAACACCATTCCCAAACATTGCCTAACATATCAAATAACCCTGATGGATTTGGCGGATAGCTAGCAACTTTAGTAGTAGGTAATAATTCTCTAGCAGCAAATTCTAATGTAGTTCCTGGCTGAGCACCTTGAGCAGCATATTCCCATTCTGCTTCGGTAGGTAAACGGACTTCTTTACCAAGAATAGTACCTAACCATGCTGCATAGTCCATTGCATCTTGCCAAGACACGCCTACTATAGGGTGATTAGGATAGTCACGCATATAAAGACCTTGCCAACGAGGGTCTTGTGGCAAATTACGTTTTGTAATCTCACAAAAAGCTAAATATTGTGTATTAGTAACTTCAGTACGAGTTATTGAAAAAGCATCTACTATAACCTCATGTTGGGGTTGTTCGGTTATTGCGCCAGTCGAGCTACCCATTAAGAACTTTCCTTGAGGCAAATCAACAAATTCTGGTAAAAGTAATTTATCCTTTTCTATTCCGTAAAGTTCGCCAAACATTTTAAGATCAGATTTAAAATTTGGCCTTGAAGTACTAATTTCAGGTTTAGTTTCTTTTAAGACCGAAGGTGCTTGACTACGTAATACAAAACGTCCAAGCAAAATAATTAGTATACTAAACCCAATAAAACCTGTTATAACAAAAAATTTATTGCGTTTTGAAAATAAATCTCCGTTAGACAAAGAAAATCCCCTAAAAAGCTTTATAGTGTTTTAAGAGGATAGACTTATTTTTTAGAACAAGCAAACTTGTTTTGTCTATTTCTCTTAAAACTTTTAGCCCTTTATTAAATCTTACTTACTATATTTTAAGATTTATCTACTAAGTACTCTGTAAATTAAGTAATGTTATATGTTTGAATCTTAAGCCCTGAGGGGCGATATAATTGTAGCCCAGTGCATAAGCACTGGGTTTTCAGTTAGTTAGCTCTTCTAGCCCCAGCAGGGCGACATATTAAACCATTCTTTCGCCGCTTTGCGGCTTTTTCTGTTAATTCATTCTATTCCAAGGGTTTACACCATTGGCTACAATTATTTCGCTAGGGCTTAGGAAATAAGAATTTAATCTTATTTAGTTTACAATGTACTAAGCATAAACTGGAGTATAAGCTTTTTGATACCAATTCTTAAGTAAAGTAATTTGGCCTCTATGATGTGCTTCATGCTCAATTAAACGCCAGACTACATAACTAAGTGAGTGTTTTTCTATTCTATTGTTATCAAGCCTTAAAGAAATATAGCCATCTTGAGAAAAACGTTTTACTTTCTCTATTGCACCATAACGAGTAGAAGCAAGTAAATCTAAGTACCATCTAAGTGGTTTATTTGGGGCAGATAAAAAAGATTCTATTTTATAATCATCCCAAAGATAGTCTTTAGCATCTTGAGGTAGGGCTTCATTAAGCCAAAAAGCTTCTGTATAAGCTATATGAAGTAGTTGAGCACCTATGCTTTGGGTTGTAAGTATTGGTTGCCAAATAAAAGCTTGTGAGGGAAGGTTTTCTATAAGGGGAATAAGTTGGCTACGAGAGGCTTTTAGCTTGTTTATACAGTCTGATATAGAAGTTTCGTTATTCTCTTGTCCTAAGAGCGCTATAGATGATGAATTATTCAATTTGTCCTCCTTGCTGTTTTTAAGAACAGCTTACAACTGAAAGACTTTAAAAGCTAAAAACCCTGTGCTAAATGCACAGGGTTTAAAAAATCTCCCAGCTATTTAGCAGTTTTTAACGTGGAGCAATTTGCTTTAAATCGCCACAAATTAAGTTGTTTTTCTAAAATAACTAGTTCTCTTTTTTTTGTCAAGAAAATGTTTTCTAACTTTGGATTAACTAACTTTACTCCCTCTATAGCTTGACAAAAAAATATATCTAAGCTTAGTATTATCATAGTTCAAAAATGAAAATCATTTTCATTTTTAATAAAATTTACTAACATTATTTTATAAATCAAGACTCTTAAAATTGAGCAAAAATAATCCTCCAAATCCCTAGTGCGCCAACACCTGATTTGGAGGAATTTAGCCCTTTACTAGAAAGGATCTTTCTAAATGTGTAACACAGTTACTATCTTCAAGCAAGATAAGAAAATAAGTAATTTTTTACTTAAATTTTCTAGTCTATTTATTTTTTGTAAACACCCTACAAAAAGCTTAGCCTCATTTATATTGGCATTAGTACTAGCAAGTGTTAGCCTTGCAGCCAATTTAGTTAGCTTCTCTGGTCGTACAATTGATCAAATAGGTAATCCTATTAGCGGAGCAAACATCCTCTTACAATCACAGACATTTAATAATGAACAAAATATAGTTTCAAACGAACAAGGAAGTTTTTTACTTAAGAATTTACCTGAAGGAAACTACAAACTTATTGTTACAGCAACAGGTTTTATGCCTGTTATTCAAAATATTTCTTTACCTCTAAATGAAGAGCTTGCTTTAACTCTAACACCACTAGCTGATAAAAAATTACCTTCAAACAATACAAATGCTGCTAGTGCTGCTGAAGTAGAACAGTTGCGTCAGCAATTGTCACAAACCACCCAGCAACTTAATCAAACTAATCAACAAGTAGAAAAACTAGTAGCACTAGTTCAAGAACTAGAGGCTAAATTAAAAACCGAAGCTAGACCTGATGCTGCTAATGTTTCTAATAGTGTTGCTAACTCTAGTGCAACTCCTAGTAATGCTCCAGGCAAAACAGGTGGAATCTTTGGTAGCCTTAAACGTAGCGCTAAAGATCAAGGAGATGCACAATCAGACCAAGCTACTATAGATAAACTTGTCAAACCTAAACTAGAAGGTGGACAATTCTCTGGGGCTGAAGGTTTAATTAAAACTGATCGCGTAAAAATAGGTGGTTATTTTGGTTTTCGTTATCAGACTCGTGGAATTGATGATGGTGTAGAAATTGAAGAAAACGTTGATGAAGAAAATGCTGGAATGACAGATAATACTAACTTTAAGCGCTCTGGGTTTGTTACCACTCGTTTAGTGCTAGGTATTGCTGCTAATATAGCCCCAAAACTAGTCTTTAATAGTGAATATGAAGTTGAGTTTGCGGGTAAAGAAATTTCTATTGAGCAAGCTTACTTAGAATATCAATTTAGCGATAAGTTTAAGTTTAGAGGTGGTGTAGTAGTTCCTCCTCTAGGTCGTTTTAACCTCTTTCATGACGATAATTTACAAGATATTGCAAGTAGACCTTTAGCTAGCACTTTTATCATTCCATCGACCTATAAAGATGCTGGAGCAGGTTTCTTAGGTGAGTTTAATATTGGTAAACGCTCTAAGTTAACTTATGAAGGTTATGTAGTCAATGGTATACGTAGCGATGAAGGTGGGGAATTTGCTCGTGAAGCAGGACTTGCAGAAACTTTAGAAAATAATCGTTTCTTTGATAATAATCCTCAAAAGTCTATTGTAGGCCGTTTAATGTTTAGCCCTATAATCGGATTAGAACTAGGTACATCAGGCTATCGCGGTAAACATGATAATAAAGGCTTATATGACCTTTCAATTTTTTCTTATGATTGGAAATTTGCAAAAGGTAATTTTCAAATTATTGGCGAATATGCTCGTGCTGCTATAGAAAGAGCACCTGAGAGTGACGAGGAGCTTGCTGCAAAAGCTTTCCTTCAATCTTTACCTAAGGGTGATTATGTAAATACTTTTGATTTTCTAGATTCAAATATCAATGAGCCTATTTTTGATACATCAGCTCGTTCGATGGATGGACTTTATTTTGAAGCACGTTATCGCTTTCGTCCAAAATGGTTTACAGATCGCACAACCGAAGAAGGCTCTATTGCTCCTGTATTTAGATTTGATCAAATCAATCTTGACCGTTCATACAAAGATTTTAGTTTTCCACTTAACCGCCGTCGTTATAGCGTAGGTATATCAATTAGACCTACTGAAGCAACTACTTTTAATGCAACTTACAGTTTTAACCGTAAGCCAGACTTATTCTTACGCTTACCCGATGGACGACCATTCCCACCATATTTTACTAATCAAGGAGTAAATACTTTTACATTTGGAATGGCTGTAGCGTTCTAAAAATATTAAATTTTAGTCTTTTTAGACTTTTTAGAAATTTAACTCGATATGCTCAGATCCTTTTTAGGATCTGAGTTTATTCTTTTTTTAAGACTACTGGAGGAAACCCACTAAAATGAACCGTTTAAAACAAATAATTCTTGCTGTTTTTATTATTTTCTCTTTTCTTTTTGTTTTTAGTAATGAGCCAACAATAACTGCTCAACAATCTGTTACAGAAGCTTTAACAGGTTTTGATGACCAAAGTAATGGTTTTACTGATGCATCTACCCATAGGGAAAATCTTGATGCTTTTGCCGAAACTGAAGGCATAAAAGATGGTGTTGGCCCAGTATTTAACTCTTTTTCTTGTGGAGAATGTCATTCTAATCCTGTAATAGGCGGAAGTAGTCAAATAACAGAACTCCGTGCAGGCCATTTTGATGGACAAAAGTTTATAGACCATCCTGGTGGCTCTCTTATTCAAAGCCGTGCAATTGACCCATCCATTGTAGAAAAAGTCTTAGATGGCAATGAAGTACGCACACTAAGACTCTCATTAAGTATTTTAGGGGATGGTTATATTGAAGCAATTGATGATTCTGTTTTACTTGATATTGCTAAACAACAACCTAATCTTTCTGGTGGAAAAATCAATGGTCAAGCTCTTTGGGTGCCAGTTGAAGAAGCCCCAGGTGTAATGCGTATTGGGCGTTTTGGTTGGAAATCTCAACAAGCTAGCCTGCTTTCATTTTCTGGTGATGCTTACACTAATGAAATGGGAATTACTACACCACTTTTTCCTATAGAAAATACATCTAATGGAAAATCTATTAGTAAATTTGATCCGCTACCAGACCCTGATGAAGGCGATAATGATGATATTGAAATATTTACTGAGTTTATGCGTGCAACTAAAGCTCCTTCGCGTGATATGCAATTAGCCCGTACTAGTAGCGCTCAAGCAGGAGAAGGACTTTTTAATAATATGGGCTGTGTAATATGCCATGTCTCTACATTTAAGACCCTACCAGCAGCATTTAAGATTAATGGTGGGACTTTTACTATCCCTCCTGCAATAGGAGATAAAATCATTCATCCTTATAGCGACTTTCTGCTACACGATATAGGGACAGGTGATGGAATTGTTCAAAATGCAGGACAAGAAACTAGAAATAAAATCCGCACTGTTCCACTTTGGGGTCTTCGCACTAGAAATAGATTTATGCACGATGGGCTATCTTTAACCGTTAATGAAGCTATTTTGCGTCATGCTGGCGAAGCTTCGTTTGTAATTGATAAATATCGTGCTTTAAGCAAAAAACAA
Organism: Acidobacteriota bacterium; assembly: GCA_016213785.1. GTDB lineage: Bacteria > Acidobacteriota > Blastocatellia > Chloracidobacteriales > JADJPF01 > JADJPF01. Next base: position 177,728 of record JACQZQ010000053.1, on the reverse strand, counting down.
AAACAACAAGTGCTAACATTTTTAAGCTCTTTATAATAAACAAGATGAAAAGACGCGAATTTATTACAAAAACTATACTAGGAGCAGGAGCTATAACTCTTGCTTCTAGCCCTTTAGCTGTTTGGGCACAAGAAAAAACCTATCTGACTTCAGAACAAGCATTAAAACTAATTTTTCCTAAGTCAGAAAAAATTTCTATTGAACAAAAACAACTATCTGATGAGCAAATCAAAAAAGTAGCAAATATCTTAAAAACCCAAGTAAATAAAGAACAGGTGTTCTTTCATGCTACAACAGTAGGTGCTACAGATGGTTATGCAATGATTGTTAATGAAATAGGTAAAGACCAGTATATAACTTTTATAGTAGGTCTAAACCCTGATTTTAAGGTTTCACGAGTTGCATTAATGGTTTTTAGAGAAACTCGCGGTTGGGAAGTTCAAGACGCTAGATTTTGTAACCAATTTAAGAATAAATCTAGTAAAGACCGTTTATTAATTGGTGCTGATATTGTAGGAATTACTGGAGCAACACTTTCGGCTCGGGCTTTTTGTCGTGGAACAAAAAAAGCCCTTGTTTTATGTGAAACTGTTTATGCTGGATGAAATAAAACAAGCCTATTACTTAATGGGAACTATAGTAGAAATTATTCTCTATCTAGATAGCTCTACACTTAGTACTGCATTAATAATAGAAAAAGTTCTTGCTGAATTTAATAGAATAGAAAAAATCTTTAGCTACTTTGATCCTACTAGTGAGCTTTATAGGCTAAATTTGCAAGCAAACAATCAGCCTATAAAAGTCTCTCAAGAACTATTTAATGTAATTTCCTTAGCAATAAAGTATTCTTCCTTATCTAAAAATACATTTTCTATTATGCTATCTCCTCTTATGAAATCTTGGCATAGAGCAGAAAAAACAAATAAACTCCCTAGCCCAAAAACTATTAAAAACAAACAAAAATTAACTAACTCTAACCTACTAAAATTAAATTCTGTTACTCAAACTATTTTTTTTCAAAAAAAAGGTATGTCCTTAGATTTAAGCGGTTTTGTAAAAGGCTATGCTGTGGATTGTGTTAAAAATATGCTTGTTAAAATAGGAGTCTTTTCTGGATTAATAAATGCAGGCAATAGTAGCATTGTTACTTGGGGAGAAAATCCAAATAGTAACTATTGGCCTTTAGCAATCAATCACTTACAAAATAACAGTATTATAGCAATACTTAATTTAACTAATACTGCTATTTCTACTTCAGGAACTAATGAAAAGTTTTTTATTATTGAAAATTTAAGATTTTCTAATTTATTAAACCCACAAACAAGTTATCCTCTAACGGGTTTAGTTAGTGCTACAGTGCTTTCTAAATCAGCGCTTGAGGCCGAAGTAATTTCTAAAATGCTCTTATTTTTAGGACAAGAAGAAACCCTTGATTGCTGTGAAAAAAATGATTTAGCAGTAGATAGTCTTTTAATACAAAAATTAGATGAAAATAATAATACTCATTTATCTTACACAGAAAACTTACCAATAATATTTTGAAAGGTATTTTATGACACCTTTTCCTCTTTCTCGTAGTGATTGGAACACAAAAATCTTAATAACTATTTTTCTTTTAGTAATGCTAGTCTCTTTTGGTGTAGCAGAATTAAACGTTTATGACAAAGTAGGCAAAATTAAAAATGGTGTAGCGCTACGTTACGGGCCAGACCCAGAGCTAACCACCTCTCCTGAAAATAACTTACAATCTCCAGAACCTAGTCTACCCTCTAATTTAGCTCCAACAGAAGAAAATACACCTCTTCCTCTAGAAGGTGAGCTTGTAGCTAGAATGAATACATTTAGTACTTTACTAGATATTACTCATCCACATGTTTTTGAAATCCCCTTAGTGCTCTTTGTGCTAGCACATTTTCTAATGCGCACCCGTGCCCCTGAATTCTTTAAGCTTATAACTTATGCGGGTAGTTTTGGAGGCTGTGTTGCTTTTCTAGCTACACCTTGGTTAGTTCGCTACCTTTCAACTAGCTTAAGTAATTTGCTTTATATTGGAGCTATTTTAATGGGACTAACTGTAATAATTATGGTAGTAGTACCATTAATTGATATGTGGCGACCAGCTAAAAAAACTAATAATAGTTAAAATAGCGTTGCCCACTACTTTTTTTAACCTCCTGGTTTAAGTAGCGGGCAACAGTTTCACCTACAATTTAGACACTCTATTTAACAATTCACCTTAGGATTAAAAAATCAAAAACCTTTGCTAAAAACTATGCCTTTGCTGTTTTTGTTTCTTCTACTTTAGGTATTTCACCAATAGGAATTTCTTTTTTATTTTCTTCTACTTTTACGGCAACAGGCATAGTAACTTCTAGTATTCCATTACAGAACTTAGCTTCTATTTTCTCTAAGTCTACCTCCTTAGGTAAAGGAATTGCACGATAGAAAGAGCCATAGTTTAGTTCAGACCTATAAAAGTCTTTTTTCTCTTCTTTGGTTTCTTTCCTACGTTCGCCTCTGACAATTAACCTATTTTCTTCCAACTCTACTTTTACATCTTCTTTAGTCATTCCTGGTAATTCTGCATGAACAAAGAATTTTCCTTCTTTAGTAAAGACATCAATAGCAGGTTTCCAGTCAAATTCTTTAGCTTCAAATTTCGGGAAGCCAAGGTTTTCAAAAGAAAGTTCCATTTCTTTAGCAAATTCTCTCATTAGATCAAAAGGATCTGCATTAAAGAATGGAGACATAAAAAACCCTGGAGTAAATAAACTTCTACGGTTAATCGCTTTGGGTTCTTCTTTTGTGGTTTTTTCCATTGGTTTGTCCATAACTTTACCTCCTTTCTAAAGCGATTTGGCACCTTTAATATTGGCAAACTATATGCCAAATTAGTATCCTTCTAGCTAGAAAAATGCCAACTTAAATATAAGATAACTTTTTTATTCACTACAAATTAGCAAACCACTATAAATATTTTTATTAAAATTTTAGCCTATTTTCTAGCTCTTTTTGTCTTTAAGCATGGAACTTTACGCAAACTAAGTGTAATATTTCGCAAAATGCTAAAAATTACTCATTAGAATTTTTTAAACTATGAATTTAGCTAATATTTTTATTAAAAATTTAGAGAATGACGAAAATAAAACTATCCTCTTTGGCCTTTCAACAAAAGGAGAAATCCTTTGGCAAAGTACTAAAAAAGAAATTCTTAAAGAAACATATTCTTACTTAAGAGCATTAAAAAATTATGGTATTAAAAAAGGTGATAGAGTAGCACTTTCTTTAACTAAATCAACATCTTTAGTTGCTGCACATATTTCAATTCTTGCTAGCGGCGGAGTAGTAGTTCCACTTAATCCTAGCTTAAGCACTATAGAACTTGAAAAAATTCTAATTAAAGCTAAACCTAGCTTAGCTATTATTACTAGTAATTTTCTATCCAAAAACCCTAAATTAACCAACTATATTGATGGCTCTTGCTGGGTTGAAGATCTAGAATCTAATAATCTAGAAAATATTTTTAACTTGATAGATATATTAAGTAGTGTTTTAGTATCGGATCTAGAAACTATTGATATAGTTGAAGTAGATAAAAATGATATAGCCTTAATAGTTTTTACTAGTGGGACTACTGGACTACCCAAAGGTGTAGGATTAACTCATCAAAACCTTTTTACAAATCTCACAACCCTATTAATAGACACTTGGGGCTTTAGTAAAAGAGATAAACTATTACACGTTCTTCCACCTCACCATATACATGGATTAGGGCTAGGTATTTATGGGAGTTTGCTAGTAGGAAATGCTGTATTTTTATTAGAAAAATTTGACCCTTTTGTAACACTTCAGGCCATTAAAAACCATCAAATTACTGTTTTTATGGGAGTTCCAACCCTTTATCATAGAATGTTAAATATAGAGGGCGATTTTGATGTTACTTCAATAAGGCTATTTATTTCTGGTTCAGCACCACTTTCAAGCGAGACATTTGAGCAGTTTAATAAAAGATTTGGTCTAACTATTTTAGAACGCTATGGTTTAACTGAAACTCTTTTTAATGCCTCTAACCCTCTAAATGGACTGCGTAAAGCTGGAAGTGTTGGCTTGACAGTAAAGGGAGTAGAAATCCAAATTACTGACCTAGAAACACTTACTTCTGTTGATATAGGCAATGTAGGAGAAATTTGGATAAAAGGAGCAAATGTTTTTCCTGGCTATTGGCAAGATGAAGAAAACACTAAAGTAGTATTTTATAATGGTTGGTTTCGTACAGGAGATTTAGGAAAGTTTGATCAAGACGGCTATTTATCAATAGTTGGTAGAATAAAAGAGCTAATTATTGTTGGTGGAACAAATGTTACACCTGGAGAAATAGAAAAAATTCTAGAGAAAATACCTGGGATTTTAGAATGTGCTGTTACTAGCCTCTCAGACCTAGATTTAGGGGAAAAAATTGTTGCTTGTATAGTAGCAAAACCAAATACTAACTTGGTAGAACTAGAGCTAGCCCTAAAAACACTTTGTCAACACGAACTAGCCCCTTATAAACGACCAAAAGAATACTGTTTTATAAATATGCTACCAAGAAATATTATGGGTAAATTAGAGCGTAATAAACTAAGAGAACTTATTATAGAGCTTAACAATAAGCAATAACGTCTATTTCTACTCTAGCATCCTTAGGCAGTCTTGCTACGGCAACAGTTGAGCGAGCAGGTTGAGGAGAAGGAAAATATTTTCCATAAACCTCATTAACTTTAGCAAAATCACCCATATCAGCTAAATAAATCGTAGATTTAACAACTTTTTCAAAACTACTTCCTGCTGCTGTTAAAACAGCATGTAAATTTTCCATAACTCTTTCTGTTTGAACAGTTATATCACCTTCTACTAAATAACCTGTAGCAGGATCTAAATGAACTTGCCCAGAAAGAAAAACTAAATTATTAAGTTTTATTGCTTGAGAATATGGCCCAATAGCTTGAGGGGCTTTATCTGTCTTAACTGCTTGTTTTTCCATTTTTTACCTCTTCTTATCTAATGATGTGTTGCTCTTTCAACTTCTAAAACTCCATGAACAGCTTTAACAGCCTTAATTACTCTTTCTAAATGTTTTACATCATAAACTTCAGTAGTAAGATCTATTACGCCATGTCCATCAGATGATAAAGCAGCATGAGCATCTCGAATATCTGTTTTAATATTAGAAATTGCCGCTGTCACATCAGCTAATAAACCTTGTCGATTTTCTGTTAAAACAGAAATAGTAACTAAGTAAGATGATTGATTATCTTCTGATAGCCAATCAACATCAATTGTTCTTTCCTTATTCACCATCAGATTTTTAGCATTAGGACAATTGCTACTATGAACAGCTACACCTTTTCCGCGAGTAATATAGCCTATTATTTTTTCACCTCGTATTGGGTTACAGCATCTTGCACGATAAATAAGTAGATCATCTATACCTTGAACTTTTATTCTATCGCCACCAATACGAAATACTTTTTTAATTACCTGCCCAAGTTTTGTTTCCTTAACTTGGTCTAAGCGCTCAAACTCTTCTGGAGAAAGCAACTTAGCAATAACACCTTTAGCAGAAACTTTTCCATAACCCATTGCAACTATTAAATCTTCTGCCCGTTGCAAGCCATATTCTGGGGCAACTTTCTGCAAATCTCCTTCATTAATTAGTTTTTTCATACTTAGGCGAAAACGATCTGCTTCTTTTTCAAAAAGCTTTTTACCTATTTCTAAGGCACGTTCTCGCTCATTTTCAGTAATATATTTCTTTATTTTATTTCGTGCTCTTCCAGTAACTACAAACTTAAGCCAATCTCTAGAAGGATGTGCATTTGACTGGGTTATGATTTCGACTACATCGCCATTCTTAAGCTGATAGCGTAGGGAAACTATCCGACCATTTACTTTTGCGCCTGTACAGTGTGAACCTACATCTGTATGGATTGCATAAGCAAAATCTACAGGTGTTGCACCTCTTGGAAGTTCAATAACTTTACCTTTTGGAGTAAATGCATAAACATCTTGTGGGTAAAGATCTAGTTTTAGTCCATCAATAAACTCTCTTGAGTCTGGAACCTCTTGTTGCCACTCAACTAAGCGTTTTAGCCAAACAAAAGTTTCATCATCTCCTTGTTTACCTAGTTTTTTCTCTTTGTATTTCCAGTGAGCAGCAATTCCTTCTTCAGCAATATGATGCATTTCTTCAGTACGTATTTGTACTTCAAAGGCTTGCCCTGACTCAGTAACTACAGAAGTGTGTAAGGACTGATATAGGTTATCTCTAGGAATCGCAATCCAATCCTTAAAACGACCTGGAATAGGTTTCCACATATTATGAATAACACCTAGAGCACCATAGCAATCACGAACATTTCTAGTAATTAGTCTAATTGCCATTAAATCATAGACTTGATCAATAGTAATTCTTTGGCGTTTAAGTTTTAGGAAAATACTATAAAGCCTTTTAATTCTTGTTTCTATACGTACTAAAGGGACTCCAGCTTCTACCATTTTTTCATTAACAAGATTTTTTATTTCTTCAACATGCTTTTCTAATTCAGGTCTTCGTTTCTCAATAATTAAATGCATGTTAGTGTAATCAGAAGAGTAAAGATGCTTAAAGGCTAAATCTTCAAGTTCGCTACGGATTTTTCCCATTCCAAGACGATGAGCAATAGGAGCATATATATCTAAGGTTTCTTCTGCTTTTCGGCGACGCTTTTCGGCAGGTAAATAATCTAGAGTGCGCATATTATGGAGTCTATCGGCTAGTTTTACTATTACGACTCTAATATCATCAACCATTGCAAGAAGCATTTTACGGACGGTTTCAGCTTGGCTTTCTTCGCGGGATGCATAACCAATTTGAGAAATTTTTGTTAAACCATCTACTAGATGAGCAATTTCTTTACCAAATCTTTGCTCTATTTCTTCTAAAGTAGCACTAGTATCTTCTACTACATCATGAAGAAATCCAGTAGCAACACAAATAGCATCTAAATGTAGTTCTGCCAGTATATTAGCAACTTCCATAGGGTGAGCAAGATAAGGCTCGCCTGATTTACGCAATTGCCCTTTATGTACCATTGCAGAGAAAAGATAGGCAGCACGTAGTAGATTTATATCTTCTACCTTATAGTAAGCTTCAACTTTGTTTAATATGTCTTCAAAACGAATCATAGGAATTAGATTATAAATTACTTAAAATAAACTACAATGAAAAATATTTTAAGCTTAGCAAACAACTATTTAAAACTGCAAAAAAATATGACAAAAAAAGAAAGAAGCCGACCTGCGGCTTCTTCCTAATTAAGGAATAAATCTTAGTTTAACTAGCTAGCTGGTTGTTGTTGAACAGCAGCCGCTTCACGATTAAGTTTTTGAAATTCCTCTATATCTCTATTAGCTTTTTCTGTTAATTCTTCTTTTAATTGGGGATCAACTTCTATTTTTACTTGTTCACGATAGAGTAAGCTTCGATAGCTATAGCAATTAGCATACTTAGGATCAATCTTAAGAGAATCCTCCATATACCCTAAGCCTTTAGTAATTAAAGCCTTAACTTGCTCTTCATCGCCAGCATCCCATTCTTTGACAGGCTTATACTGTGTGGGTTGAGTACGAGGAATAACATATTTTTGGGTAGTTTTATAAGCATCTTCCCAGTAACCTACAGCTAAAGTGTAGTAAGATTGGGCACGAATATCATCTTGTTGATTAGGAAGATTAATTCTTTTTAATACCCAATTACGGTTTTCTTCCTTTTGGTCTAAGCCTTTATAAAGGTCGGCAATAAAAGCATGTGCAGCATCTACATCTTGTGCTTTAGTACTGGATTTAATGACTTCTTGATAAGCTTTTATCGCTTTTTCGCCTAATGTTTTATTTTCAATAGAATCACCGCCTGGGGCATATTGGGCACGAAGGGCAGAAGCATAATAAAGTCTTGCTAAAGGGAAATCAGGATTATAACTTATAGATTCTTCAAAAAGTTTTTCTGCTTGTAAGTAATTTCCTTTATTATAAGCGCGGGTGCCCTCATTTAATCTGTCCTTAGCTATGAGCTTACCACAGCCTGTTAGGGAAATGGCAAATATAAGAATTATTGCTAAGCGCAAAACCATTTTCATCCCGATTATTTAGTGCAAAGCTTTTTAATAAATAAATTAAAAAGTAAGCACTACCTCCTTCAAAATATTAAGTATAAGATTATAAGATATTGAGACAGTCAGGAGTGCGGTCTGGCTGTCTAATTTTAGCAATTAATAGAGATCCCGCCGCATCAACTATATAGGCTTCTCTAAATGTCACAAAAATAGATTAAATTTTAGTAACTTATGATGGTACTTCATCAAGATAATCTATTTGTAACCCTATTGGCTGTGCTCCTGCACCTTTAACTATATCTATTATTTGCACTACATAGCCATAGTTTATTGTTTTTGGAGCTTTAATAAAAAGCGTCTTTTTATCTGTTGGACGCTCACTTAGTTCTTTTGCTAATCTCTCACCTAAACCAACCTCATCAAGTTCCTGGCTATTAAGGTCTAGTTTACGATCTTTACTAATAGTTACTACTAGTAAACTAGGATCAGGTTGAATATTAGGGTCGATATCTTCAGGTGGTTTCTCAGGCACCTTAGTTTCAAACTTATGTGGTTTTAATGGGGTAATTACCATAAAGATAATTAAAAGCACTAACAAAACATCTATTAAAGGGGTAACGTTAATATCTGGTTTTGCTGCACCCCCGCCACCGGCTGACATACTCATAAGTTTCTTACTCCTCTCAAGCAGTAATTAGCTTTATTTTTAGACTGCTTATTTCTTTACGTCTTTATCTTTTTCTGTTACCAAACCAATGCGGTCTATACCAGACTCACGAATTGAAGAAATAGTATCAACTATTGAACCATAACTAACCATTGCTCCGCCTTTTATATAAACAACGCGGTCTTCAATTTTACGATTCTCCATCATAGCTTTTACTTTTTCTGTCAGTCTTTCTTTAGTAATAACTTCTTTACCAACATAAAATTGTCCATCCGTTGGTATAGCAATAACAACAGCTGTTTCTTTGTTGATATTTTGGTCTTCTTCCGAGTTTTTAGTTTTTGGCATTACTACGCTAACACCAGATTGTAACATTGGGGTTACTACCATAAAGATAATAAGTAATACCAGCATAACGTCAACCATTGGGGTAACATTTATTTCTGAGGTAAAACCGCCACTACCGCCTGTTGACATACTCATATTTATCTAGCTCCTCTTCTCTTTAAGAAGTAATCAATTAGTTCGCTAGAAGAATTTTCCATTTCAACTTGGAAAGAATCCACTTTACCTTGGAAATAGTTATACATCCATACAGCAGGAATAGCCACGATTAAACCAAATGCTGTTTCTACTAGAGCTTCAGAGATACCACCTGCTACAGCAGAAATACCAGCAGATTCAGCAGCTTTCATACCAGTGAACGCATTAATAATACCTACTACAGTTCCAAATAATCCTACAAATGGAGCGGTTGAACCAATAGTAGCAAGAGCTGATAGGCCACGCTTAAACTCAGCAGATTTAACGGCTGTAGCGCGTTGTAGAGCGCGTTTAGAAGCGTCAATTATATCACCAGAGATTTCATTACTCATTTGATGAGCTTGGAATTCTTGTAAACCAGCATTAACAACTATAGCTAAGTGGCTCTTACGATGACGGTCAGAAATATTAATAGCTTCTTCAATACGATTATCTTTAAGGGCTTGAGCTACTCTAGGAGCAAATTCTCTAGATTGATCACGAGCGGCTTTGTAAGTAAGAAAGCGCTCAATCATAACCGCTATTGAATACATAGACATAAAGGCAAGGATGATTGCAACAGCGCGAGCAGTCCAACCCATTTTTTGAATCATACCCCACATAGTGAAGTCTTCTGTTTGACTAGCCTCTTGTAAGAAAAAGGCTACTTGATAACTAATTAATGTAAGTTTAGTGAAAAGCATCTGAGCTATAACCTCCAAAAGTATTTTATAAGTTTATGAGAGTTTGAAACGAAAAGTAAGTACGCCAGAAACCTTTACTGCTGTATTATTAAGCAGAGTAGGCTTAAATTTCCAACGTTTTGCAGCAGATAGGGCTGATGCTTGTAATAGTGGGTGTCCACTAATTACTCTAGCATTAGAAACACTACCATCTTCACCAATAGTTATTTCAACTACTACATCCCCTTCCACATGAGCAGTTTTAGCTAATGGTGGATAATCAGGAGAAGGTTTATCTAAAGCATTACCACGAATAACGCCTTCACTACGTCGTACAATAGAAGGTGGTGGTGGTTCTGCTTTAGGTGGGTCTGGTACAGGTTCTGGTGGTGGTGGTGGTGGTTCTGCAGCTGGGCCAGTTCCTCCAATAACACCGCCTACTACACCGCCTGCTACGCCACCTGCTACACCACCTTCTACGCCACCTTCTACGCCAACATCTAAGTTACCTGTGTTGGTTTCGACTTTTGCTAGCTGTGTAGGTTTAGGAATTTCTTTTGGTGGCTCTTTTACAGCCATATTAATAGAGAGTGTTGGTGCTGTTTTTGGAGTCACCTTAGGGGCTGAAGATGCTGGTGGTGGTGGTGGTGGTGGTGGTGGTGGTGGTGCTAGCATTGTAAGCATTTGCATTTGCTCATCTAGCTTAGCATCATAAAATAAAATACCACCAACAATAGCCCCAATTAAAGACAAAGTCCAAATAGTGGAAGTAGCAACAAAGAAAAAAGCCGTTCTGCTGTCACGCTTCCCTTGAGTTGATTCTACTAGGGTTGATTCAAACATAGTTGGGCTAAACCTCCCTTCGGTACCGATGGGCCGAAGGTTTTCTTCTTTAGGATTTAAGAATAAAGATTTTCGATTTTTAGGACGTGCATGAAAGAATAAAACAAGATAAGACTAACAAAAAACTAATATTTCTGCTAAAAATAAAGAATATGTTTCTAATTTTTAGAAAATAGAGTTGTTACATTTTTGGATAGTCCGTATCGTTTATATTGAATATTTGTAGGCCAGCAACGAAAAAATTTTACTATTCATAATTATCCTAGTCAAGAGTTTTTCTTGCTTTACCTACCAAAATATTCTAAAAAAGCCTCTATGGGTCAATAATATTACATAAACCCTTAAATTAGAATAGGTTAAATTAGCTTTAAGAGACAAAAAATAAAGCTCAGAAAGTTTTCTGAGCTTTATTTTCCTAGGAAATATATCTATTAAAAACTAATTAGTTTAATTTTTCTCTGATTTTTTCTCTGTTTTACTAAACTTAGGCTCATCTGCTGATTTAGAAGCCTTTTTAGCCTGTTCAGCTAATTTTACTCTATCAATAGTAATATGTTTCCACCAAAGCATAATAGGTGTAGCTATAGCTATTGAAGAATAGGTTCCTACAAGAATACCTATAAATAAAGTTAGAGAAAAGCCTCTTAAAACCGGCCCACCAAAAAGCACTAAAGCACAAACTGATAAAAAGGTTAAACCTGATATAATAATTGTTCTTGAAAGTGTTTGGTTAATAGCCTCATTTGATAATGAGTCTAAATCATCTCGGCGTTTAATCCTAAGAGTTTCACGAATACGGTCAAATATTACAATTGTGTCATTCATTGAATAGCCAATTAAGGTAAGTAAAGCAGCTATTACATTAAGGCTTATTTCCCATTGGAAAATAGAGAAAAAGGCTAAAGTTACAATAACATCATGGATTGTGGCTACTACTGCGCCTACTCCATAAATAAGCTCAAATCGGAAAGCAATATAAATAAGCATCCCTACTAAAGATGCAAGTGTTACATAAATAGCACGATTACGTAGCTCATTTCCTACTTGTGGGCCAACAACTGAAGCATCAACAATATTAAAATCCCCTGCATAAAAAACATCTTTTAATGCTCCTGTTAGTTTAGCATCAAGACCTGTGCTAGGAATTTCACTAATATCACTTATAAGTCCACCTCGTTGTGAGTCACGGAATTTAGTAATGGAAGAAGCAAGTTTTGCATATTCTTCTTCTGCACCAGCCTCTCCACCTAAAGGGGCTTTAGCAATCAAAGCATTTTTAATAGTTTCTGTACCGCTATTATTAACATCAACTTTTCCGGTTCGCGTTTCTTGAGAAATTTCTGTGTAATGACTATTTAATGCCTCTATTATTCGCTTTTTATCAGCATCTATCCCGCCTCCTGATTTTTCATCAGCTAGGGTTTGAGGAAGACGAATTAAAACATCATTTTTACTTGATTCGCCAATCTGACTTATGGGCTGAATAATTACTTTTGTAGCGTCTATATTTTGTTTAGCTAAAGCTGTACGCAACCTAGTATCATCATGGGCTTTCTTAAATCTTACAGTAACTAATGTTCCACCAGAAAAATCTATACCTAAGTTAAATCCTTTAACAAAAAAGGAAATGATTCCTAGTAAAGAGATAATAACAGTAATAGAAATTAAAATATTCTTTTTACCTATGAAATCGTAGTTAGCATGCTTAAAAATTTCTATCATAACCTATATCCAAAATTTTAATCTATAAAAGGAGCCAAAATTGTTAAAGCGTTTAACTATATTTAATTAAATGCTTATTTTATCGACCTTTGGCCCACCCCGAGCAAGCCAATAAATAAACATTGACCTAGAAACATAAACAGAAGTAAATAGATTAGCAAGTAGACCTATAATCAAAGTCACAGCAAAACCTCTAATAGGGCCTGTGCCAAAGATAAAAAGGAAAAAAGCGGAAACAATAGTTGTTACGTGAGTATCAATAATTGTAAGGAAGGCTTTATTAAAACCACTATCCACAGCAGAAGGAACTATTTTACCTAATCTTAATTCTTCTCTAATGCGCTCAAAAATTAACACATTAGAATCTACTGCCATACCTATTAAAAGAATTATTCCTGCAATACCTGGTAAGGTTAATGTAGCTTTACATAAAGCTAGACCTGCTATAAGAAAAATTAAGTTTAAGATTAAAGCAATAATTGCGTTTAATCCTGAAAGGCGATAGTAAAATAGCATAAAAACCATTACTAGAAGTAGCCCTACAACTGAAGCAAGAACACCTTGTTGAATGGAATCAGCACCTAGGGAAGGGCCTACGGTTCGCTCTTCTAAGTAGACTATTTTTGCAGGTAAAGCGCCTGAACGTAAGACTAGAGCTAAATCTTCTCCTGTTTCTTTAGTAAAATCTCCTGTAATTTGGCCTCTATCAGTAATACGATCATTTATTCTTGGGAAAGTTTTAACTTGACCATTAAGAACAACAGCTAGATATTTTCCAATATTTGCACCTGTCCAAGTTCCAAATCGTTCTGCACCTGCTTGATTTAGCGTAAAGTGTATTTCGTAATCTTGTACATTATAGCGGGAAGGAACAGCTGAAGCGTCACGTAGATCAATACCTGTTATAACAGCAGTTTTTTCTACTGCAATAAAACCACCCTCAGTAGTTCCACTATTTGGCTCTGGTGCTACAGGTAGGGCTTCAATGTTAGAAACAGGTGTTCCGCTACTAGCAGCAGCTTGTAAGGCTTGTTCTTTTGTTTGATGAGTTTGTGGCTGGCCTACAACGGCTTTTAATTCTAATCGCGACTCAGTTCTAATCAAATCTTTAACACGTTCTGGGTCATCTACACCTGGGAGTTGCAATAGTATCTGATAGGCTTTTTCCGGGCCATGACTTTGAATAGTAGGTTCAGCTACACCAAAGGCATTAACACGGTTTTCAATAATTTCCATTGCTTGGCGAAAAGCTTGTGCACGCCGTTCATCAGCAGCTATACTGGGTAATGTATAGCTTAATGTTGTAGCCCCTGTTTTACTAAATTGCCACTCTGGGCCAAGCTCGTTTTGTATTTTAGTTTTTGCCTCATCAAAACGACCTGCATCATTTAACTCAACATTTATTTGTCCAGGAGCAGGACTAGTTACAGCTTTTAGAGGGATATTAGCTTTTTTTAATGCTTCTCCAGCTTGGTTAGTACTATTATCTGTAAGTTGCTTAATAACTTCATCTGTTTGCACTTGCATCACTAAGTGAGAACCACCCTTTAGATCCAAGCCAAGCTTAATATGACTCTGCATGTTAGCTTTAATAGCTGTTAAAGATGTAAAATCTTTTAACATTTCTTGACCAGTTCGTTTGCGCCCTTGTTCATCAGTAGTACGTGGATAAAAAATAAGTAACAAACTGATTAAGGTAATAATAGCAATAACAAATACTCTAGATCTTAAATCACTCTTACGCATTTTTACTTCTTTTCACTTTCCTTAGCTGTTTTTGCTTCTTGTAAAGCCGAAATAGCATTGCGAGCAATATTAATTTTTACTGCTTCTGCAATGCGTAGTTGAACCACTTCTGGGTCTTTTTCATTAAGTTCTGTTACTGTGCCATAAATTCCGCTATTTGTAATAACCTTATCACCTGCTTTTAGATTTTTAAGCATTTCTTCATGAACTCGGCGTTGTTCACGTTGTGGTTTAGCAATCATAAATTGGTACAGTATAACGATAAAAACCATAGGCATTAACAACACTAATGTTGAGCCAATGCCCCCTTGAGCACCTTGAAGGAAAAATACTAGAAAACAATTCATCATTAAATCTACTTCAGTACTTTCAGAGTTTTATTATTTAAGAATTAATCTTTTATACCTAAGGTTAATCTTTTGAAAATTTTAATTTTCTACTTTAAGATTATCTAGGTATTGTTGGCGAAATTCCTTAAATAGACCAAGACGGATAGCTTGCCTGATTTTTTTCATAGTGTCAAGGTAGAAGTGGATATTATGCTGAGTACAGAGTATAGAGGAAAGAATCTCTTTAGAGTGGTATAAATGCCGTAGATAAGCCCTAGAGTAACGCTTACAGGTTTGACAGCTACAATCCTCATCTAGAGGGCGATCTTCTTTAGCATATTTAAGATTTTTAATATTGATTTTTCCTTTACTAGTAAACAACTGTCCATTACGAGCATTACGGCTAGGCATAACACAATCAAACATATCTACGCCATGTGCTACACATTCTATAAGATCTTCAGGTGTTCCAACACCCATTAAATAACGGGGTTTATTCTTTGGCATTAAAGGAGCAAGATATTCTGTCACATCATAGGTATAGCCTTTTTCCTCACCAACAGAAAGCCCTCCAATAGCATAACCAGGTAAATCTAGCTCTAGTAGTGTTTCAGCGCTTTGCTTGCGCATCTCTAGGTAAACTCCTCCCTGAATAATACCAAATAGGGCTGATCTTTCCGATTCTCCTTTTACTGAGCCTGTTCTACGATTAAATTCTTCTAAAGAACGTCTAGCCCAACGAGCAGTTAAAGCTAGCGAGTCTGCAACTTGTTTAGGTGTAGCAGGATAGGGGGTACATTCATCAAAAACCATAATTATATCTGAACCCAAAGCAAGTTGAATTTCTATAGATTTTTCTGGGCTAAGTAAATGTTTTGACCCATCAAGATGTGACTTAAAAGTAACCCCTTCTTCAGTAGTTTTGCGGATTTCTGAAAGGCTAAAAACTTGAAAACCCCCGCTATCAGTAAGTATTGGACGAGGCCAACTAATAAACTTATGTAATCCTCCTAGTGAGCCAATTAATTTATGTCCTGGTCTTAAATAAAGATGATAGGTGTTACCTAAAATAATTTGTGCCTCTAGTTCTTCTAACATATTTTGAGTTAAAGCTTTAACCGTGCCTGCTGTACCAACCGGCATAAAAATAGGAGTCTCAATTATTCCATGTGCTGTTTCTAATTTTCCTAGTCGTGCACCATTATCTTCTTTTAATAGCTCAAATTTCATATATTTCCCTTAAAAAATTTTTGGAAAGGTTTGTAACGATACTTATAAAAATAAAAGATGTTATTGTAGTAGGGTAAAAATCTTTTGGAAAATCAAACTAGAAGAAATATTATGTAAATTAAAATATTTATTGATTTTAAGTAAAAAATTAAGCAGAAAATAAAGGGAAGTTTATGAAAAAGCTTATAACTATTGCGCTGCTTGTAGCAGGAATATATGGACTTTATACCTATGTTATAGCTCCTAATCTACCAACGGCTGATTGTCCAGTTTGTGAAGGTTCAGGACAAATTATAACTAAAGAACCAGCCTTAAAAGGTGGAGTAAAAATTGAGTTCGGGCCACAAGCATCACTTGATTCCAATGGTCAAATGCAAGTTAGTAAACCTCAAACTAATAATTTAAGTGCTCCAAGAGAAAGAAAAATTCCTTGTCCCTGGTGTACTAATGGTAAGACTACGCCAAACAAAGTAGAAGAAATTAAAAAACAACTAGAAAAACTAAAGGATAAAGATTGATAAATAAAAGGCTTACAACAAAGTGTCTAGAAAACTAAAGAACTTACTGAAGCAAGAAAGCTATAGCTAACCAAAATAAAATAAATGCTATAAATACGCCAAAATTTTTCATTGATGTTGATGTGTTGATCATGACTCTTTGACCTCAAAAGCTTAAAATTGATTATAAAATTTTAGGAAACGCTTACACAAAAGCTATGCCATGTTTATGAAATGTTTATAAAAAAGTTATTTTATTGCTAAATAAGCATTTTTTCGTCCATAACCTTTTACAAAATTCTTTTGTCTTAAACTATTTCGTGTAACTCCTATACTAAATAGCAAACTAACCAGCAAAAGAGTTTAATAAAATTTAATAAAAATCTAAGAAAGCGAAACTTATCTTATGACAAATGACATAAGTATTATAGAAATTAACCAAACATCTAGCCTAATTTCCCCTTATCTGCTACCTACGCCTTTTCTACAAAATGATTGGTTATCAGATGTAGTTAATAAACCAAGTTCTTTACCTTTGTCAAAAAAAGAAATTTGGGTAAAGTGGGAAAACTTACAATTAACAGGTTCATTTAAGCCACGTGGAGCACTAAGTAAAATACTAAGACTTAAAAAAAGGGGAATAGATAAGGTTTTAGCTGTTTCAGCAGGTAATCATGGTATTGGGGTAGCTTATGCATCTAAAAAATTATCAATGCAAGCAAGTATTGTTGTGCCTAAAAATGCAGCTAGAACTAAAATGAAAGCAATTAGTGGATTTGGAGCAGAATTAATTATTTATGGGGATAGTTATGATGAAGCAGAATTATTTGCTCGTAAATTAGCTAAAGAACGCCAAGTTGAGTTTGTATCTCCTTATAATGATGAGGATGTAGTTATGGGACAAGGAACTATTGCAATTGAGATGTTAAAACAACAAGCTCTAGATTTAATAATTGCTCCTGTAGGCGGTGGTGGCTTGCTTTCTGGTTTAGCAATAGCAGCAACTTATTTTAATCCTGAAAAACCTATTGATGTTATAGGAGTACAGCCAAAAAATTCTACAGCAATGCAAAGCTCTTTTCGTGCTGGTGAAATTGTTGTGGTTGAAGAATCCCCTACTTATGCTGATGGACTCTCAGGAAATTTAGAAGAAAATACCTGTACTTTTTCCTTAGTAAAAAAATATGTTAAAGACATTGTTACTGTTACAGAAAAAGAAATTGAGCAAACAATATATAATTTTCTTTACTATGATCATATGGTAGTAGAAGGTTCAGCAGCAGTAGCCGCCGCAGGGCTTCTAGCAAACGCTATCGACTTAGACAAATATAAAAATATTGGAGTTGTAGTAACAGGTAGAAATATAGATATACCTAGATTAAGTAAAATCATAGAGACATATTCTGTTTAGCAAATATCCAATATAAAGCACTAAATACTTTAGCTTAAAGCATTAACAATAAAATTATTAGAAGAGTATTTTAAGGTTTTTTCAAAAGTTATTTTTGCTTTTTCCAAAAGATTATTTTTTTTATAAAAAAGCCCTAACTCAATCTGGTAATCAATATTTTTAGGAACTAGATCAATAACTCGTAAAAAGACCATTTCGGCTTCTTTTACATACCCTTGTAAAGCAAGGCTACGGGCTAAAAATAAATAGTATTTTGGTTCATAGCTATCATTAACAATTGCAGCTCGAAAAGCTCGGCTAGCTTTTTCAAATTGTTTAGTTTCATAATAATCTACCCCTTTTCTAAACCAAGTTTCTGCTGGCAAAGGTAGGATGGTTGAAATTTTTCTTAAAGATAAATCGTATGTGTTTTTTTGGGTTAAAGAATTTGAAGAATTTGAAGAATTTGAAGAATTAAAAGATTTTTCTAAAAGAGGAGCCAATTTAGGGGTATTAACCTTAATATTGGATTCTAAGCTATTAATAGGATTTCGGTTTATATTTCTGCTATCATTTTTTAATTTAGTATCATACTCATTACGGCTCAATACATTACCTAAGCTATTATAAGCTTGTAAAATTCTTGAGAATAGTTTCTCTAAATCTAGCCGTAGGTTTTGGTTAAAACCTAATAGTTTGATATGCTTATCAGGGTGAAATTTTTCTGCTAAATTTTTATAAGCAACTTCAATATCTTGTTCTTTAGCGTTGCGTTCTAAACCAAGTATGCCATAGTAGTTTAATTTTTCTGTGATTTGTAATTGATTTTCTACTTCATGACAAAATAAAGCTACTGTCTGAAGATCAAATTTAGCACTTTCTATAGAGTCATAATTTTTCTCTTCAACGCTATTTTCACTAATATAGCTAGCTTGTTTACCTATGTTATTTGACCAAGACAATATGCCTAAAGCAAATAATCCATATATTGAGCTAATAATTTCTAATTCTGGTAAAAAGTTTAGTTCTAATAATTCTTTTACAGAAGTAGTAGAAGTAATTTTACTGATTATTAAAGTTTCATTCTTACCTAGATTTTTAAGCTCTCTTAACAAAATAGGATCTACAGTTAAAGCAAACTTCCGAGTAAAATCGCCTAGCCAGTTTTTCACCATATCGAAATTACTAAGATAATATAGGCCATCAAAAAGTATTTTAGGTATAGACAAAGATAAAATAGTTGGTTCATTAAGCTGTAAATCATAGCGAATTTCATATTTTCCTTTAGTCCATTCAAATAGAGAGTAAATAATATGAGAGATTTGAATAGTAATAAGTGATTTTATTTGTTCTGGTTTAACAATACCTATTTCTATTAAGGCTTTATCAAAGAAAATTTTTTTAAAATTTACTATTGTTAAAGCCTGCTCATATTCACTTGCAGTAATACGGCCTATTCTTACTAGAATTTCTCCTAATCGATCGGTAGCAGAAGTGCTATTAGCAAAGGCTACAGTGCCTTTTTCAAAATAAATAGTTCTAACTCCAAATTCATTAATACAGGTAAGTAACCCACTACGATTATCTGATAAAAATCTTGTTAATAGAAATGCAATATGTATTTGGCTCATATCTCCAGATTCATCAGGAGGTTTAGTAAAAACAACTTGAGAGTCTGTTAAAGAAGTAGTGTTATTTTCAATAGATTGAGCTTTTGTTAATGGTTCTAGATTAGGTTCTAGATTTATTGTTTTTTTAATATTTTCTTGAAGTTCATCTTGAAGAAGACTAATAGGGTCCTTAAAGATCTGAAATAATTTATTGATGGTTAAAGTTGTTGTACCAGAAGTATTTTCAGAAAGTTTTAAGCTCTCTAGCTTTTCTTTAAGTAATTTAGCGGTGGCAAGTCGTTGATTAAAATTTTGTATTAATAATTCTTTTAGTACATTAAGAAAATCTCTACTAACCTCAATTGTTGTATGGAATTCTACTTGAGAATTATCGTCGTAGAGTAAATTAGGATGAAAACCGCTTAAAAGATAAATAATAGTTGCTCCAGCAGAAAATAGATCGCTTTGGGGGACGGAGCGGCCAAAGATTTGTTCAGGAGCTACATAACCACGAGAGTTAGTAAGCTGAGAACTTTTAGACTTATCAGACAGAGCCTTACAAAAATCTGAAAAATCTACTAATATTAATCCTTTAGAAGTAATAATTAAGTTTTGAGGTTTTATTCCACAATGAACAATAGAAGGGTCTTGGTTATGAAGATAATCTAGAATATCGGCAAGTTCTAGTAATAGGTTAAAACAGGTTTCAGAATTCAATGGGCCTGAAGCTTTAACCTCTTGGGCCAGGGTATTACCTAAGATATAGTCTTGTACTAAGTAAGAATTATTTCCTTCCATAAAGTAAGCATAAAATTTAGGTAAACCTTTATGGTTAAAGCGAAGTAAAGAGCGGGCACTTGTTTCAAATGTTGTTTTTATTTGCTGGTATAAGTTATGACTTTCCTCATTTTTAGGGACTTTATGACGTATTTCTTTAAGAACTAATATTTGTTCAAAACAATCTCTATCTTTAACTAGGTAAGTAAAATTAGAGCTACTTTTACTTATAAGCTGTTCTATTTCATAGCGGTCTCGCATTATCTTACCAACTAGCAGACATTTGCAAGACCCACAATACCCTGCAAAATCTGGTTTAGGAGTTTTACAATCTGGATTAGAGCAAATTTTATCTGTTGTTATTAAGTTAATTGTAGGAAGCTTTTCTTTATATTTTATTTCATTATTATTACTAAGATTTCCTGTAATAATAACTGGAGCTATTTTATTAGCGCAGTTAAGAGCTTGAGATAGCTCACTAGCAAAAGTGCTAGCTGATTGAATACGTTGTTTCCGATTTTTAGCTAAAGCTTGTTTTATTACTGTATCAACAGCTTCAGAAAGATCTGGTCGCAAAAGGCACGGATTTGGAGGAGGTTCATTAAGTTGTTTTAGAGCAATAGAAAGTGGGTTTTCGCTATTAAAGGGTAGGGTTCCAGTTAATAATTCATAAGCTATGATTCCAAGGCTATAAATATCTGTTAGGTGATCAACTGTATCTCCTTGGCATTGTTCAGGCGACATATACTGAGGAGTGCCTATAATAGCGCCTGTTGCTGTAAGCCTAGTGTTATAAGTGCTTGATTGAAGTATTTTAGCAATTCCAAAATCTAATACTTTAATGGTTTCAACATCATCTTTAATATGTACAAAAACATTATCGGGTTTAAGATCTCTATGAATTACATTATTTTTATGTGCAAATTCCACAGCATTACATATTTGAGTAATAATACTAGTCACTTCTTTTAGAGGCAATGGTTCTTCTTTTTGTAGTCTAGTTCGTAGAGAATAGCCCTCTAAGTACTCCATTACTAGATAAAATATATTATCATTAGTAACACCAAAATCTGAGATTCCCACAGCATTGGGGTGTTGAATACGGCCCGCAGCACGTGCTTCTTGCTTAAAACGTTCTATATAGCCAACATCTGCAACATTTTCACTATGTAGCAATTTAATAGCTACTAGGCGCTCCATAAAAAGATGTGTAGCTTTATAAACAACTGCCATACCCCCATAGCCAAGTTTTGACTCTATTTTATACCTACCATCAAAAACAGTTCCTATAAATTTATCTGAGATTGCCGCTACAGATTCAGTACTTATTGAGTCAAGGATTATATTAGTTTCTTTAACTTTTTCTGCCAAAATATGCCTCCACAGAATAGTCTAAGGTATTTTATCTATTTACTTAGGGTTTACCAAACCAATTTTTGCTAAAAAGTTAAAAAGTTTT
Organism: Acidobacteriota bacterium; assembly: GCA_016213785.1. GTDB lineage: Bacteria > Acidobacteriota > Blastocatellia > Chloracidobacteriales > JADJPF01 > JADJPF01. Next base: position 156,121 of record JACQZQ010000053.1, on the reverse strand, counting down.
CTCTCTGATTGTGGAACATTTGATAAAGCTTGTTTTGCGACAATGTTATTAGGATCTATTTCTAGAACAGACTCAAACATTTCTGTAGCACTTTCTGGTAAACCACATTTTTGGTAAAGGATGCCTAAACTTATTCTTGTCTCAACATCGTCTGGAATAAGGTCAGCAGCCTCTAAATAAGCAGCCTCTGCTTGTTTTTCATAGCCTGACATTTTGCTATAAACTTTACCTAATTGTAACCAATATTCTCCACTATCTGGAGACAAAGCAACTGCCTTACGTAAAAAAGTAACAGCCTTATCATATTGCCGTTCATTATAAAATTGTGTTCCACGAACATAAAAATCAACCGCTGTTGGTGCTCTATTTGGATCTACTAAAGCACTAGAATGGCTAGCTTTAGGAAGTTGATATTTTACAGATTCATCTTCCATCATTTTTAGATTTTTTTGTTGTATATAGTTTGGATTACCTGGAGGAGGCTCAACCGTTCTAGAAAGGTTAGTGGAAAGAGGGTTAGCTGTTGGTGGTGTAGCCTTTAATTGACTATTACTAGTTCTAGAAGTCATTTGAGATTGAGGAGCATAAATAGAGGCAGATAGGGGGGGATTTGGTCGAGTATTAGCTTGTGGTGTATTTGGCTTTTTTCCTAAAGTATTATCAATAGCGGTTGATGATAGAAATTCAGAACGATTAATGCCAGAGTGTTTATTTTCTGCTTCAAAAGATTGGGTTATACCAGAAGATGTATTAAGAGGTTGTTTAGGTAAATTACTATTAAATTGTGAGGAAGTTTGAAGATTAGAAGATGATTTTGAGGGTTGCAAAAAATTCTTTTTATCTGAAAATTGAGTTTGATTTTCTATATTTGATGGATTAAAAGCTTGTTGTGTAACAGCATGACGAACCAAGTGTTTTCCAAGTTGTTGATTGTATGATTGTCTTTGATAAGAATTCTTCAGTACATCAAAAGCCTTAGTTAAAGATGAGGCTATTTTATTTAATTCATCTCGCATATTAATACTATACTTAGCTAGCTCATCTTGTTTTTTACTACTAAAATAATCTGATAAACAATGATAGGCTTCTATTATTGCCTCTGTAGTAGCATCTCTATCTAACTCCAAAATTTGATAGTAACTATCACCCTTTCTAATAGAACTAAGTTTATTTTCCACTTTATAGCAAAACTCCATTATTTGAGTATAATTATTTTCACTAGTAGAAAATTTATTAGGTGAAGTACTATTTATACTTGGCTTATTGGTTAAGCTAGGTTGTTTTTCTAGGGGTTTATTCTCCACCATAACTTGAACTGTTTCTGTAAGCTTATTAAATATAAACTCTAGCTCATTTCTTATATTTAACCCATAACTTGATAAAGTTACTTGATGATCAGGGTGAAAGCGCTTAATTAATTCTGTATAGGCCATAATTAGTTCTGTAGATGAAGCATTAGCTTTAGTTTCTAGAATTTCATAGTGGGATGCTCCTTTTTTTATAGCATTAATTTTTGATTCTACTTCATAACAAAATTCTATTACAGATTTAGTATCTACTAACTTTTCTGTATTAGAAAAATATAGCGGGTTGATTTGCTCTTTACCTAACTTAAGTATCCCACTTATAAGTAGTGCTGCTATTATTTTTACTAGAGTTTCTTCTGCCATCAATTTATTATCAATCAATTGAGTAGTAGTATAGCCTGATTTTAAATAAGAAATAATTTTATTCTCTTCTGGTTGTAAAGCTAATATGTGTGGGAGTAGTTGAGGATCATCAATAAATTGTAGAGGGGAGTTTAAGTCTTCTATAAGTTGTTTAATTAAGGGTAAATTATTAAGCTGTTTGATACCTTCTAAAATTATTTGAGGGGTAGGAAGTGCAAAATTAAAATCGTAATGACTAGGACGACAATAATCAAATTCTGCTGTAAAATCTACCCAAGAAAAAGTATTATAGACTATTTCTACTACCTGTTGCCTAGCAATTTCTCTTAGGGTACTTTCAGGCACAAAATTCATTTTTATTAAAATCTCTACAAGCCTCATTTGATATTGTTCTGATAATTCAGTTGCTTGTTTTAAGCTTTCAGTGGTTAATATTCCTTTTTCCAACAAGTTATCAGCTAAGCGTTCGCCAGCAATATTACTAGTAGCATAAACTATATCACCTATATCAAAGTGTATTGTTTTAATGGTAGAGGCTAATTTTATAGTAAGAATACCGCTACGGCAACTTTTGTAACATTGTCCAAGCAATTGAGGAAAAAACTTTTCTTTATTCATCATAAGAATAAATCCTTCTGGCTTTGCTTTATATGGTTATATAGCTATGTTTTATACACCAATATAAACATATAAAATATATTAATTAACATTAATTGCTTTTGTAAGTTTAATAGAAAAAGTTTTACTAACTTATGAGTATTTTCTATCAATTTGTCAAGATTATTTGCTAAAAAGTTTTCTCTTCCTTTGATAATTCTTTAGAGGAAAAATACTTCAAAGTACTTATACTATTCTCACAAAGGAAAGAACTCATAGATTTTACTTAATAGATTTACAAGGTTATTAAAAATTTGAAAATGTATTTTATTTTTAGCTACTTAAGTAAATAATCTTTTACTAAATTACGAATAATCTTTATGCTATCAGGATTTATAGCTAAAGCCTTTTCAAAAAGTTCCTTTGCTTTACCACGCATTCCAGAATGCTGATAAAGTAAGCCTAATTCAATATAGTAATTTTCCATTTTAGGATTAAAATTAATAGCTTTTTGATAGGCCATTATTGCTGCATGCTTTTGATTAGGCATTCTATTATAAACTCGCCCTAAATGTGCCCAATAATCTGAGTCCTTAGGAGAAAGTTCTAAAGCTTTACGTAAAGCTGTTTCAGCTTTATCATATTGTTTCTTTTCATAGTACTCTACACTATGGAGGTAGAAATCTATTGCCGTCATAGATTTACTTTGATTAGACTGATTTATTTCCGCTAATAATGACGATTTAAGATTTTCACCATTAGGTTGAGAGTTATTAACTTCTGTTGAATTTACCGCTTTTAAGAATTGAGCATCAATGTCTTTAGTTTCTTTAGTTTCTTTAGTTTCTTTAGTTTCTTTAGTTTCTTTAGTTTCTTTAGTTTCTTTAGTTTCTGGCGTTAGAGCAGACAGTACTTGCTTAAGAGGTACTCTAGTAGAATTGTCTATTTGTAATTCGCTAGGTATTTGAAGGTATCCTGTAACACGTTTTAGTTTTTGGCTTAATTTATAATCATAAGCTTGTTTTTCTAGAGGGTTAGTCAGTGTATAAATAGATTGAGAAAGTTTATTAAATATAAGCTCTAGTTCTCTATGTAGGTCAAGTTTATAAATAACAAGCTGTTTTTGTCTATTGGGGTGAAAATAGCGAGCAAGTTTAGCATAAGCTTGGTTTAACTCATCAATTAAAGCACGGTGATTAACTTCTAGTATCTCATAAAATGAGGCATCTGAATTTATTTGCCTAACTTTTGATTCTACGTCATAACAAAACTTCATAACAGCATTTGTATTAACTAATAAACTATCCTCATCATCACTTACTTTCTCATTATGTAAAACCTTATCTTTATGCAAAACTTTATCTACAGTTAATATCCCCATACAAACTAATGCATAAATATTTTTTAGAGTTAAGACTTTAGATGTTATGCCTGCTGCTATTAAAGAGTCTAAAGTACAAGGCTTAGACTTTATATAATTAAGTATATTTAATATCTGATATTTTAACTTACGATTTTGTTTAATATGTTCACTAGAAATAATTTTTAATACCCCAGTTAAATTCCTTAATATTTCCTCAATAGGCTCTATATTTTGTAATCGGTAGATACCTTCTAGAATCACTTCTGGAGTTAAAACAGAAATACAGTTATAAGAGTTTATCTTTTTATTAATAAATTTAACGTCTAAGCTCTCCCAAGTAAAAATAGGGTATATTATCTCGGTAATATGAAAAGTAAGTAGTTGATTTAATTCTTCTTGTCCCAAATATCTCATTTCTACTAACATTTCTATGGTAGAGATACGAATTTTTTCTGCTAGGCGTTTTACTTGAAAAAGTACTTCTTCAGATAAGATATTCCAATCAATAAGTCTTTTTTCTAGTCCATCTTCTAGCAAATTGCTACTAGCAAAACTTATATTTCCATCAATAAAATCTATAGATTTAACTGTTGGTAAATTACTGAATTGGACTACTCCAGTATATTTTTCTTGATAGCATTTGCCTAAAATAGAGGCAGCAAGAGTTTTAATAATTGTTTGCATTAGTCTAACCTCGTTTTAGAAATGATAAGTAGGTCGCTTCTATGCAAAGGCAACTTTTATACCAAAAAAAATAATCAAGAAAAAATATATAACTTATTGATAAATATATTAGTTAGAAAATTAGTGATAAGAAAAAAAACTTTTTTCCAAAAATTGGACACAGATTCTATATTTTGGAAAAATCCAGAGTTCGAATTTTTAGCTTAATGGGTAATTTAGGTTTTTAATTTTTTGGTAGAGGGAACTTCTAGAAATACCTAGCCTTTTTGCAGAACGTTCAATATTTCCGTTTTCACTTTCTAAAACCTTTTTAATATATAGTTGTTCATATTGTGCTAGAGTCATATTTAGATCATCTATATCAATAGAAGTACTTAAAAGGTTGTTAAGCTGTAGGTCTTTTGCTCTAATTATATTACTTTCACTAAGTAAAACAGCACGCTCTAAAGTATTTTTTAGTTCTCTAATATTACCAGGCCAAGAATAAGATTTTAATGCCTTTAATGAATCTTGAGATAGTTCTACGCTACAACGTCCTAATTGACTAGAGATATGTTTTACAAGTTTATTAGCAATTACAGGTATATCTTCCACCCTTTGTCTTAAAGGAGGTATATTAATAGAAATAGTGTTAATACGGAAAAGTAAATCATTACGAAATCGTTTTTCTTTAACAAGTTGATTAAGTTCTTGGTTGGTTGCTGCAATTAATCTAATATCCACTTGTCTATCATAAACATCACCTATACGTCTAAATTTCTGTTCTTCTAGGACTTTTAGTAGTTTAGGTTGGATTTGGATGTCCATATCTCCTATTTCATCTAGAAAAACCGTTCCTCGGTGGGCAATTTCAAAAAGTCCAATTTTATTTGTAGTAGCACTGGTAAAAGCACCTTTTTGGTGTCCAAAAAGTTCTGTCTCTAAAAGTTCATGTGATAATCCTGCACAATTAAGATCTAGAAAAACTTCATCTTTTCTATTGCCATTACTATGTAACCATTTGGCTAAAACCCCTTTACCCACACCTGTTTCCCCACATATTAAAACAGGTCGTTCAGCTTGTAATACTCTATAGGCAAGTTCAGCTAATTCTTGGATTGCTCCACTTGTACCCAGGAAAGGTTCTAGCTCTTTGCGGGCTTGTTTTGTATTATCAACAATATTTTTTCGTCTATTACGTTGATTTTCAAGCACACGGTTTAATATTACTAATAGTGTTGGTAGTTCTATAGGTTTAGTAAAAAACTGTTCTGCTCCTTCTTTAATGGCTCTTACAGCTAAATCTATAGATCCATGTGCTGTTAAAATTATTAGAGGTATTTCTGAATCAATTTTCTTAAATATGGGTAGAAGAGTTAAAGCATCCCCATCTGGAAGTTTATAATCAATAATAACAACATCTGGTTTAGCATTTTGAAAAACCTCTTGTGCAACTCTACAGCTATCTGCTTCAAGTACTTCATAACCTTCTGATTGTAAAAATCTACGAATACCAAAACGTATTCCTTCTTCATCATCAATAATTAAAACTCTGTTTTTTGGCATAAACCTCTATAGTTAAAATTTGATTACTTGTAAAAACTAGTGGCTTAATTTTGAGGTATTGGTAGTCGTACTATAACCATCGCCCCTCCTTCTTTATGGTTTAGTATTGTAACCTTGCCTCGATGTTTTTCTACAATACGCTCTACAATAGAAAGACCTAAGCCTATCCCTCCTAAACGGCGAGTAAAAAAAGGATCAAAGACCTTTGCTATATCATTTTCTAAAAATCCTGGGCCTAAATCTTTTATTAGGCATTCTAACCAATTCTGGTTATTTGTTATAACTAAATTAACATCGATACTAACAGTTTTATAAGCTGGAGAATGTTGAATAGCATTTTCTAAAATATTTTGAAAAACCTGGAGTAGCCGCATTCTATCACAAAAAACTGGAGGAAAAATTTTCCCAATAAAAGAGTCTTTTATTTCTACTTTAAGTTCTTCAGCCAGACTTTGGCAAGATAAGATAGATTGAGTAAGTATTTCTGAAAGAGAATTATTAGCAAATTCATAGTTAGCAGGTTTACCATACTCTAATAATTCTTTCATTAAATTAGTAAGCCGATTTAAGCTATTTCTTAGCACCCTAAAGTAATCTTTATACTCCTGACGTTCATTAAACTCTTTTTCAAAAGCATCCATAGTAGCAGTCATACTAAAAAGCGGGTTTCTTACCTCATGAGCAACCCCAGCAATTAAAGTTCCCATTGCAGCCATAGTTTCATTGCGACGTAAGGCTTCTTCCAACTCAATTACTTTAGTAATATCACGAGCTACAACAATAATTCTTTGGTCTTCAAGTTCAGATTGATTTAGGAAAAAAGCTGAAATACTCCAGCTTTTATCTTGAGAAATATCTTGAATTAAGTGTGATGTTTGAGTGTGATGTTCAGAGAGTTTTCTTACAAGTTCTGCAATTCTTTGCCAAGGCTGGCCTAAAGCTATATTAAAAATAGATTGACCAATAAGCTTCTTATAAGACTTTCCACAAAGCTGACGAGCAGCCCAGTTTAGTTTTTTTATTTCACCATCTACACCTAAAATTAAAACTAATGAATCAATAATATCAAAAGTTTCTTGCCATTCTAATGCAGATTTTTGTATTGAAGCTTGAAGTTGAGCTTGATTTTCTTCAGCTTGTTTACGTTCTATAAATTGACCTATATGTCCACCAATAGTAGCCATCATATGTAATAAGTTACGATCTAATGGTTTTACATTAGGACTAAAAAACAGCATAACACCTAAAACACCTTCTCCAAGCAAAATAGGAAAACCTACAGCAGCCTGTAAGCCTTGTTCAGAAACTACTGTAGAGTGAGAAAAATGTTTCTTTTTAGAAATATCACTAACCCAAATAGGTTTTTTTTTCTCCCAAATATAACCAGGCAAACCAGCACCTATAGGAAAAGCATATTGCCGAGTTGTTGTCTCTAGCTCTTCAGCATTTAATTCTGAGCTATACCATCCAGCAATATAGCGTAGTAAATTACTAGTACGTTCTACATACCACAATTCACCTAATATCCATTCTAAGTTTTTACAAATTGCCTCAAGTATTGCAGGGGTTGCTTGAAATAAACTAGTTGAATTGCCTAATATTCGCGCAATGCTATATTGAGTAAAAAGCCTAAGTTCAGCTTGCTTACGCTCTGCTATTTCTGTACATAATTTCTTATTAATTAAAAAAAGCTCTTGGGCATGATTACTAGTTAGTTCTTGGGTTTTTAATGTTTTTTTCTTAGGAGACACTTAAATTACTTTCTCTGAATTTGACTAATTTGATTAATAGCTCGCAAGACTAAAGGATTGTTAGGTGCAAGCTTTAATGCTTTTTCAAAAATATCAAAAGCTTGCTGAAAAGCTTTCATTTTTTGGTAAAGTAGCCCTAGCTCTATATAGTAATCTATTACCTTAGGAGATAAATCAATAGCTTTATAAAATTCTTGCTCTGCTTCTTGAAGGTAGCCTTGCATAAGCAAAACCCTAGCTAAATGAATGCGATAATCTACTTCTTTTGGCTCATTTACAGCAGCTAATCTAAATAACCTACAAGCTTTATCAAAGGCTTGTTCTTTATAATGGTTTAATCCCTTTTGAAAAAGCTCTTGAGAAGATATTTTCTCTACTTGTTTTTGTAAAACTGTGGTAGGTAATCTAAATGCATTGCTGCTAGTAATAGTGCTTGCGCGCAAACTCTGATCATATTCAATACGTGTACTAGAATTACAAAGTACTCTATAAGCTTCTGAGACTCGTGCAAAAATTTTTTCTAAATCTTTAGAAAGATTTTGATTATGTTTAGTAAGCTCTTTATGCTTATCTGGTTGAAAGCGGTCTGAAAATTCTATATATGCCTTACGTATATCTTCTGGGCTAGCTATTTGTTTTACTCCCAAAATAGTATAGTGATTAGCTCCTTGAAATGTGCTTAGTTTACTTTCCACTTCATGACAAAATTGTGCGGCTGCTTGGAAATCAAAACTTTGTTGAGTATTAGCTGATGGCAGGCTAAGACTTTTCTCTATATTTTGCACTTTTTGATTATAATTAGAACTAAGTGTACTTCTTAAAGCTTGATTACTTTCTTTAATAGAGTTAGAGCTTTTTAACCAATCTAGAACACCGATCATAAACAAACTAGAAAGAGTTTTAAGGGTTTCTGCCTCTGAAGCAATATTAAGTGCTAGGAGTTCTTCTAGGGATTTTGCATTATTGATTTGTAGGGTAATATTTATTTCTTTTTGATTAATACGGTAATTTTGTTCAATCCAAGATATTTCTTTTACTAAAGTAAATTCCCTATTTACTTGACCAAACCATTTTCGCAAAATATCAATATTTTTCATTCTTCTTAAACCTTCAACTATTACTTCTCTAGTAATAAGAGAAAGTTTTATTGGGAATTTAGACAGTGAGTTACGAATTTCATATTGTCCATTAGACCAATCAAAGAGCGAATAAACAATGTTGGAAACTTGAATAGCAATTAAAGAGCTAAGTTCTTCTGCTTTAATACTCCCTATATCAATTAAAGCTGCTCCAAAGGCTATTCCTCGGCTCTGCATAATGGCTGTAGCCTGCTCAAACTCTGAGCTATTTATTCGACCAATACGTAGTAGCATTTCACCTAATCTATCTAAAAGAAGTGTGCTACTTGCAAACACTATTACTCCTTTATCAAAAAATATTGTTTTAACTGCATTATCGTTCATACAGGTAAGTAATCCTGTTAAAGATTTTTCTGCAAATCTTTTTAATAGAACAAAAATAGGAACTTGAGCTAAGTCTCCTGTTTCTTCTATAGTTTCTGCAAAATTCTGACCTGTTGGTTCTTCTATAACAACAGATATTTGAGGCGATTTTTGTACTCCTAGACTCTGAAACCTTAAGGACTCTGTTCCAAATAACCGAGCAAATTGTTCTGTATTTAATGATGGTACATTATCACTTAGTGGTTCTGTGGTTATGGACTGCAATCTTTGTTTAAGTTCAGTAGCACTACTAATTCGTTTCTTAACATCTTCTGCTAATAAATCTTTTAACAAAACTGTAAACTGTGGGCTTAGACTAATACGCGATTCCCAATCTAGTTGCTGTGTTTGAATATTAAAATATTGACTTGGGTGAACACCACTAACTAGATATACTATTGTTGCACCAGTAGCATAAAGATCGCTTTGGGTAACAGGCTGCCCAATTATCTGTTCTGGTGGAGCATAACCAGGAGAACCAATTAAAGTACGTCTAGAGGTAGGGTCACTCACGGCTTGGCAAACAGCACCAAAGTCTATCAACATAAGTCTTCCATCAGAATGACGCATTAGGTTTTGTGGCTTTATATCGCGATGTACTACAGGAGGTATTCGTGTATGCAAATACTCTAGAATATCTGCCATTTCAAAAAGCGCTAAACGTGCTTCTTGTTCACTAAAAACTCTTTTACGTTCCCTAATTTCTTTTAGTAAAGTTTCTCCAGGAATAAAATCTTGTACTAAGTAAGAGCACCCTCCCTCAACAAAATATGCATGTAGTTTAGGGATACCTGAGTGTTGTAAGTCTAAAAGTACTTTGGCTTCACGCTCAAATAGGCGTTCTGCTTGCTCATTAATACCTTGTCCGCTTTCTGGTTGACTTGTAGCACTTAGACTATCTTGTGAGTTTTCACTTCGACTACTAATACCTATACTAAAACTCTCACCCTCTTCTTTATGCTTATGATATCTTAATTCTTTTAGTATCCTGGATTCATTAAAACAATCCTGGTCTTTTACTAAATAAGTAATTCCAAACCCACCTTTGCCTACTACTTTTTTTATCCTATATCGATTACGTATTAATATATCTACTAATAAAGCACTACAAGTAATACAACGTCCTGTTTTTCCTGGTCTAGAATTATTACAACGTGGGTTAGCACAACTAGCCGCAGGCACACCCATAATAGGTGTATTAGCCATACCTAAAGCTTGTCTAAGTTCTTTAGTAAAAAGTTGGGCAGATTTAGGTCTTTTTTGAGGGTCTTTAGATAAAGCACGTAAAACTACAGTCTCTACAGGCTCAGGCAAATCTGGTCGAAACTCGCATAAACTAGGAGGATGCTCATTTAAGTGTTTTATCGCTATTACTAAAGCAGAGTCTCCTGAAAATGGGGGAATTCCTACTAACATTTCAAAAGCAATTATCCCTAAGCTATATATATCTGTGGCTGGAGTAGGTGCTTTACCCTCACATTGTTCTGGAGACATATATTGTGGAGTCCCCATAACCATGCCCGTTCCAGTTAAGCCCGTATTTGGATCAGATTGAATAATTTTAGCAATTCCAAAATCTAATACTTTAACTATTTCTGTTTGGTCTTTAATCTGAAGAAAAATATTATCTGGTTTAAGATCTCGATGAACTACACCAACCTTGTGTGCTGCTTCTATTGCATCAGAAACTTGAGATAAAATATTTATTGTATCATCGGCTGGTAAAGGCCCTTCGTTACGGATATAGCGACGCAGAGTAGCGCCTTCTAAATATTCCATTACCAAATAAAAAGTATTATCACTAGTAACACCAAAGTCAATTATGGCTACAGCATTAGGATGTTGAATGCGGCCTGCGGCACGGGCTTCTTGCTTAAACCTTTCAATAATTACATCTTTATTAAGATAATCTCCGCGTAAAAATTTTATTGCTACTAACCTCTCCATAAAAATGTGAGTAGCTCGGTAAACTACTGCCATTCCACCTTGCCCAATTTTTTCTTCTATTCGATATTTTCCATCAAAAAGTGTACCTACTAAAGAATCTGTCGGTTTAGTTTTGGCCGGAGAACTTACACTTTCTACATCTTTATCTTGGTTATCGCTCATAGCTTTACTTTTTATTAGGTTTTTAAGTTTTATTTTTCAATTACATTGATTTTTAATCAAAACTATTTTTCATCAATGTTAATTACCTTAGAGATAAATTTTAATAAACCGCTTTTACCCTTACTTTCATTTCTAGGCAAGTTGGATAGAGCTTTTTTTGCACCAGAATGCATTGGATTAAGTTCTAAAGCAATTCTAAATTGTTCTTCTGCTTGCTCAAGCAAACCTAAACTTTGATAAAATAAGCCTAACTCTGCTATATAGTCACAGTTACTAGGAGATAATTCTAGGGCTTCTTGATAGGCACTTTCTGCTTGTCTTTCATTATCAGGTATTTTGCTATATGCCCTTCCTAGTTGTACCCAATATTCTGCATCATCTGGAGCAAGCGCTACAGCTTTTCTTAAAACAGTTATAGCCTGTTCATATTGCTTCTTCCCATAAAACTCTATACCTCTCATATAAAAATCTATTGCAGTAGGCACACGATTAGCAGAGGTAGTTATTGGTGCATTGCTTTTTGGAAGCTGATATTTTACTGACTCATTAGTATTTAGCTTTTGCTCATTAACCTCTTGTCTACTCTTAGGTAAATTTAGGTTTAGCTCTTTTTTTAATAAATCTGAATTAGCTGTAGGCAAGCTAGCATTCTTACTATAAGAATTTGTAGTATTGCTTATGTGCTGATTTGGAACAGGTGCACTACGATAACTTGTATTAGCGCTTGCATTAGTATTTGCATTAGTATTTGCATTAGTATTTGCAGGTAAGTTATCACCTATGGGTTTTGTTGAGTTTGGATTAATATTTTTTGGTAAAGGGTAACTTCCTGTAGAGAAATTTTGTGGGGTCGGTTGGTTTATCCCTCTATTTGGGTTATTTGAGCTATGGGTAGGATTAGAAGATAAATTATTTGAGCTATTACCTGGGCTAGAACTATTAACTTGCCGGCGTAGTTGAAAACCTAACTCTTGGTTATAATTTGCCTTTTCTCTACTATTACTAAGCACTTCTGCGGCTTTACGCATAGCTGCTGCTACTTCGATAATTTGTGGTCGAACATCTATTCCAAAATTAGCTAAATCATCTTGTTTCTTTAAGTTAAACCTTTCTGATAAACGACGGTATGAATCTAGCACCACCTCTGTAGAAACATTCCAATCTACTTCTAAAATCTGATAGTAAGTAGCACCCTGTCTTATTGCATTAAGCTTACTTTCTAGGTCATAGAAAAACTGCATAGCAGTTTCTTGCTTTTTATTACTTGAAGAAGTATTTAAGGTATTGCTAGATATATTACTAATACTATTAATCGTAGGAATTTGTCTAGTAGTTTGTTTTAAGTTTAATCCTAATTTATGGTCATAAGTCTCTTTGGTTTGAGGATTAGAAAGTAGTTGAACCGCTTGTGTTAACTCACTAAAAATTAATTCTAACTCTGAGCGTAAGTTTAAGTTATATTCATTAAGTTGTGCTTGGCTATCTGGATGAAACTTTTTTACTAACTTTGTATAGCCATCTATTATTTCTACGGCTGTTGCATTGGTGCTAATTTCTAGCAAATCATATTTCGAAGCATTTGATTTAATTGTTTCTACTTTTGTTTCTACTAAATAACAAAAATCTATAACAGATTTAGTATCAAAACCAGCATTAAAATTCTCTCTTCTTGCATTACCAATAACTATAACGCCTGACTGAAGTAATGTAGCTAAGGTTTTAATAATTACTGTTTCTGGGGCTACATTAATTTCTAGTAATTTGCGAACTGTAGAAGAAGTATTTTGTTCTAAGTAAGAAATTATTTTGACTTCTTGAGGTAAAAGAGAAAGTGTTTGAAGTAATATTTTTGGTTCTTCAACAAAATAAAATGGTGAGTCTAAAGAGTATATTAGCTCTTTAACTAAGGAAAGATCTTCTATTACTCGTATTCCATTTAATAAAACTTGTAGAGAGCAAAGAGAGGTTTTAAATTCATAGTCTGGTAAACGATTATGTTTAAACTCATAAGTAAAATTCTGCCAAGTAAAAGCAGAAGAGATAATTTCTGAAATATGTTGAGCAAAAAGGTTTCTAAATTCTATATCTGAAACAAAATTCATTTTTACTAAAATCTGATCTAAACGTGTTTGGTATTGATCCATTAATTCAGTACCAATACTAAGTTGTTCTAAGGTTAAAACCCCTTTTTCTATCAACCATTCCCCTAAACGCTCTTCCTTTAAGTTACTAGTGGCAAATACTATTTCACCAGTATCAAAATGTATTGTTTTAATTATTGTATTATGTTTTAAGGTAAGAATACCCGTAGAACAACTAACATAACGCTTTCCTATTATGGTGGGGACATATTTTTCAACTACCGTTGACATAAATCTAATAAACCTCAAAAATAAATAAATACTTTTTCATTAGTTTTTTATCCTAATCTAATACAACTATTACATATTTTATTTACTAGTATAGTGTTTCTATTAGATTAATTTAGTGATTGCTATAAATACTGCTACATATAGCTTAAGACTACAAAACCTAGTTAGTAAAGAGGTTTTCATTTTACAACTATTGTTATAAGAAGGCTACTCAATATTAGGTTTTATTTGTAATAAGTACTTTAGGCAAGATAAAGCTATTAGTTAAAATTTTTTAGCTAAAATATTACTATTATTAATACTAGCTAACTCAGGTATATTTGTTGATAGTTTTCCTATTATAGAATTATCTTTTAGATTACCATTAAATTTAATCCAAATAGATTTGTCTTTAGTAGAAAAACCTTGAAAAGAAAGTGCTTCTTTATCAGCAACAATGGAGTTTAGCGAAAATGAAGAATGGCGAGTAATAGGTTTTTCTGGTGATACTTTAGATCTTATCCTTATGTTTCCAACTATATATCTACCTTGTTGAAAAAAATTTATTTCTAAATCTGCTGCTTGATCATTATTTTCTATAACTGCTATATAACTTCCCGCTATTTGAAGACAGTTAAAGCAAATTCCTTCTATAGAAATGAAATAAAATAAAAAGGCTGAAAGCGGAAGTAATAAAACTAAGAATGCGGCTAAAACAGGATGCACATTTATTTTAGCTAAAGGACTCTTAGCTAAAAAAGTTGGAAGCCATTTTCTACTTCTAACTCTTGAATTAAGCTTACTTACTCTTAATTTACTGCTTAGTTTACCTGTAGACTTAACACCTAATTTACTGCTTAGTTTATTATTAGGTAAGCTAGCTATAATATCTAATTTACATTTTGGACACTCCATTTTAGCATCTAATTCTTGTTGACAGTTGGGACATAAAGCCATGTTAGAGCCTCACTAAAAAGTTATTAGCTATTTATTATCAAAAGAAAACGCTTTAGGAAAAATAGATTATCTTGGTTTAAAAAAATTTTCTATAGTAAATACCTAAGCCTTAATATAAAACTAATAGGTTTAGCCCTAATAATAAAAAGCACAACTAAAAGCTAGTTGTGCTTTTATAAGGGTTTATAAGTATTTTTAGAATAAACTATTAACTTTTCTCAGAAATTCCTTTCCAATAATTAGCACGTTCTGCGCTAGTTTGACCTTTCATTTTCTCAAGTATTTGTTTAGTATTACTTCCCATCTGAGCTAAGGCTTTATTACTAGATGAAGCTACCTGAGCTAAAGCTTGAATTCTAGCATCTGAAGGAGGAGCATATTCTGTAGTTTCAGCAGGTTTTCCAGACCTAGCAGCCATTAAATATCGAAAAACATAGCCAGAAAATAGACTCTCTACAGCTTTGGCTCGTAGTCCTGCTGGTACTGTTTCACTACTAGCAAAACTAGCAAGTGTAGCAACTCCATCATCTAAAAAACCTAGCCCATCTAAAATGTTAAAAGCTTGTTTATCAGAATCAACCGCACCTAGTTGATAGACTTGTGTTAACTGTTCATTAGTTTCTTTTTCGATTTTTTCAGCCGCAGATTGTTTTTCTTTATTACCTGAACGTTCATAAAACTGTTTTATAGTTAGAGAACTAGATAGCATTACTCCCATACCATTAAGATAATGGAAATAGTTAGCATCTTGTGCAAAATGCTGACCAAGTGCAACTGCTGTTTGAAGGGCAGTCTCAGCCGCAGCTTTATCACCAGCAGATTCCTTAAGTAATCCTTTACAAATTAAAGCTATTGCATAACCTCTTATAACTTCAGGAGAAAGAGGTTTAATAGAACGGGGATTTTCACTAATAGCAATAGATTCCCCAACTAAAACCATTGTTTTACGCTTAGCACCTTTTTCTAATTCAGCTAGGTCAGCAATTTCTGATAATTTTTGAGCTTCGGTTTTAACTAATTCTAATAGTTGTGGAGTTATTTTTGCGTTTTCAGCAGCCTTAAATTCTGTGTCAAGAGCTTCGGCAACGGCTCTCATTTGTCCTAACAAGGCTTGTTGGTCTGCTGATTGATTGCCAACAAATTTTTTAAAGACTTGCCAATAAATTTCTCCAGCATTACCATCTTCTTGGGGAAAAATAATAGAACTTGCATCAACATTCTTAAAAGTAGTTGCAAGTTTTAAGGTTTCTGCTTTTTGTTTAGCAATTTCTACCTGTTTTTTTGCAGTGGTAGTAAATATCTCTTCTGTCAATAAATTAACAGTAGGTTTTTGACAAGCTAGCATACTTACTAATAAACATACCACTATAACTTTAATTATTTTACTCATTGCTTTCTCCAAAGATTAAAAATTAATGATTTATGATAAAAGTTCTTCTACTAGTTTATTTTTTTGTACTTTTCCAGTAGCGGTTTTAGGAAATGAAGAACAAAAGAAAACTCTTCTAGGGCATTTATAGTCAGCCAAATGCTTTTTACAAAAAGAGATAATATCATCTTTATTAGCTACCATACCACCCTTTAATATAATTGCTGCTCCAACTTCTTCACCCCAAATAGAATCAGGAATTCCAATAACAGCGGCCTCTTGAACACTCGGATGAAGATAGAGAATTTCTTCAACTTCTTTAGGATAAATATTTTCCCCACCTCGAATTATCATTTCTTTTTTACGGCCAACTATATAGAAATACCCATCATTATCAACATGACCTAAATCGCCTGTATGAAGCCAACCATTACGCAAAGTCTCAGATGTAGCAACTTCATTTTTATAATAACCTAACATTACATTTGACCCACGTATGACTATTTCACCTACTTCACCGCTACTAACTTCTTGATCTTGATCATCAAAGATTTTTATTTCTTGTCCTAAAAGCGCTAATCCTATTGAGCCTATTTTACGCTCACCGTTAACAGGGTTTGCAGTAGAGGCGCATGTACCTTCAGAAAGCCCATAACCTTCTATAATTACAGTATTAAAGGCTTTTTCAAACTGATGGAAAAGCTCTACAGGCATTGGAGCCGCCCCACAAATACATAGCCGTAGATTACTTAGGTTATATTTTTCACGATCAGGTAAATTAAGTAAAATTGAATAAATGGTAGGAACACCACTAAATGTTGTAGCTTGATAACGAGCAAGATCGGCAAAAAATGTCTTAGGTGAAAAACCTGTGGTAAGAACTAAACTTGCCCCTACTTGTAGGGGAGTTAAAATTGTCACAACTTGTCCATTAACATGAAAAAGAGGCAATATACACATTGCTCTTTCTTCTTCGAGCATCCCAAAGGTTGAGGCAACTTGCTCACTATCATAAAAATAGTTACTTTGTGTAAGCATTACTCCTTTAGGTTTACCCGTTGTCCCTGATGTGTAAACTATTGAAAGTATTGATTCTGGAAGAGAATAATCTATAAGATCGCTAGAAGATTTTAGTAAATCAGAAAAACTACTCCACCCCTCTTTTAATAAGCCATCTGACAAAACTTGCTCACCTATTACTATAATAAATCTAAGCTTATCAGACTGAAGTTTTATATTTTTTATTAAACCTTGATAATTTGGAGAAATGACAATAGCACAAGCATCTGAGTTATCAATAATATAGGCACATTCTTCTTGTTTAAGAGCGGTATTAATTGGAACAACGGTAACACCTAGTTTTGGTGCACCTAAAAATAAATAAACGTACTCAGGTGAATTAGGTAACAAAATACAAATCTTATCACCTGGTTTTAGTCCAAGTTTTTCTAAGCCATTAGCTACTTGATTAGTAATTAAGTCTAATTCTTGATAAGAAATAGTTAGATCTTCAAAATAAAGAAAAGTCTTATTTGGATTAGCTTGTGCTTTAGTGTGAAGTAAAGCAGGAATTGTTGGTGTAGTCATTAAAACAACCTCTTTAGAAAGATTAAGTTTAAGTAAAAACCCCAGCCATTTTTAGACTGGGGTTTGCTCTTTAGCATAAGTAATAAAATTTTATAGGGTTAGGACAAATGGCTGTGAAGCATTTCCTGCCGAATCTGTAACAATAACCATATTAGCACCTGGAACTAGTCCTAGTTTCTTAGACTTACCTTTAAGAGTAATAGAGGTATCTGAAGAAGATTTGATCTTAGCCGATTGATCAACATTATTAATACGTACTTTTGGGCTTGTTCCAAAACGGCTACCAATAATGGTTAAGTTCTTACCATCAAAAGTGGCTGTCATAATTGTTGGCGCTGGTGGAGTTACGGTTAAACTAAAACTTTTAGCATCAAATAAAGGAGGATTACCGTTATCAGTCGCACGAAGAGCGATAGTATAACTACCTCTACTACCAGCAGGAGGAGAAATAATAAGTCTACCCCTACCACCACCTAAATCTTGAAGTGTAACAAAGCTTGGGGTTGGAGGACGGTCAAGAGAAAAAGTTATAGCACCATCAGGATCAAGAGCAGAAAAATCAACCATTACTGTAGCAGTTTCTGGGACAACTTGATTAGCAACAACACTTAAAACAGGAGGTTGATTATTGCCTTGAGCATTAAGATTAAAGTTTGATACTACAAAGATTGCTCCACCACTGGTGCGATTTTGTGGCCCAGATGAAGTTGGGGCAGCAATAACTAAATCTGGTTTAGTATCACTATTAATATCACCTACTGCAAATCTATTAGCTATTTGATCACCTGCACGAGCACCTAAAATAGTTACATCTGCTGGTTTAGTTTGTATATCTCTTTGTTCAAAGCGATTACCGCCTTTAAGGAAAATTAAAGCTTGACCATTACGAGGACGACCAGCAGGATTTGTTGAATTTGGAGCACCAATAATAAGGTCTCTCATTCCATCTCGGTTAATATCAGCTAATAGTAAAGGAGAAACACTTAATACAGGGGTTGTAGTTCCTGGATTAATAGAAAGTGCGCTTCCTAACTGATCCCCAGGATTAGCGCCAGAAAATGAGGCATCTGCTGTAGTATTAGAAAGATCCTTGCTACCTGAAAGAGTTGCACCACCATAAAATACATAGGTTTGACCAGAGTTAGTACGACCATTTGCAGATTGTCCTGGAGCACTAACTATTAAATCATCAATTTGGTCGCCATCAATATCACCTACTACAAGTCCCTCACCAAAACGAGAAGAGTTAGACGGCCCCATTCCAATAAAGTTTGGGGTTATAGTGTCTGTAGGTCTTTGTAACATAATAGGCCCATTAAGAACTAATACACCTCCTGTTACAGCACCACTACTATTAGTTAAACCTGGAGCAGAAAATACAAGGTCTTGTCTACCATCACCATTAACATCACCAGCAGCAACATTAGTACCAAGTCTTGCATTTGCGGCATTAACTGTTATTGAAAATACTATATCTTGACTACCACCTAAATCTACTGTTCGAGTGCTACCAATAGTAATACTTACGCCTCTTAGGGCAAATACAATACCAGCATTTTGTTGGCTTGCTGAAGGGGCACCAATAATTAAATCTTGATTACCATCACCATTAAGGTCTGCTCCTGCAAGACTACTACCAATTTGCGAATTAATATTTGGCCCAACGGCTATAAGTCCAGGTCTAGAGACGGCTAAATCTATTACACCTGCTCTAAAACTACTACCACCAAATATAGCAAGAACTTCACCAGCATTATCTCTAGCATCATTTATTCCATCACCACCAGGTGCAGCCATAATAAGATCGCGTATTCCATCAGAGTTAACATCAAATAAACCAACATTTGAGCCTAATAAATCAAATGCATTAGCACCAAATATTTGAACATCTCCACGCATTGAGTTTAAGTCAAAGTTACCCTTAAAATTTGTTCCACCAAAAAATACTTTGACTTCTCCTGCACGTGTTCTATCTCCAGGAGCATCATTACTAGGTACACCAACAACTAAATCATCTATTTGATCTCCATTTATATCGCCTACTGCGATCGATGAACCTGCCATAGAATTGCTATTACCAAATAAAATAGAATCCGCAGCAGCATTATTAGCAAGGTCTACTGTAACATTAGTATTATTTGTTTGAGCATCAACAAAATTTATAGGAAACCAACTTATTATCAGTGCACATAGCATTACCAGAGCAATAATGGCTCTGCTATATCTTTTATTTTGAATATGGCCTTTCACAAGCTTTCTCCTTTCCTTAGTAACTTAATTAGAGTTTTGCTTAGCGTTTTTTTCCATTTATCAGCCATTGTTGATACCACTCCTCAAAAGGCAAAGCCAATTGACGACTTAACTGTGTTTCCACAGTAGTACGTAAGTGTTCAGCAAATTTTTCTGATGACATTCTTCTATATTTGTTTGCGTGTATTCCTGATTGTAACTCAGATTGGGCATTACTAAGCAACCTCTTTTGCTCTACTAAAGAAAGACTTTTATAAGTTTCACGACCAAGTTCCATAACATATTCTTGATACTGAAGTTCTGCTCTAGCCGTTAATAAATCAGTAGTTGAAGCATTTTTTTGATAAACTATTTTTTTTGTGGATGTGTTTGTAGGAATTGTAGGACTTGTAGTAGCTTTCTTTGCTACTTGGGGGCTTCGTGAAGGAGGAAGTTGTTCAGCAGGAAGACATTTTCTAATTAAACTAACTAAAAGTCCTCCAGGGTTATCAAATTTTTTGCCTCTTGCACATTCAGCATCAAAATATTTTATTGCTTCCATTATTTCTTCCTCACAGCCTACTGTGCGAGAAATTATATCCTTTGCTACTCCTAACTCTACACCACGTAAGGCAAGTTCTTTAACTAAAACCGAGGCTTCATCTTTCTCTACAACTTGTTGAATTATTTTACTTTCTGCTTTTTTTCTAAAAACTCGTTTATTTGTAGAATTTTCAGACGATATATTTTGGTTTGTTGGTTGTGGATTTGATTGTGAGTTTGATTGTATTGTTTGCTGTGCATTTGATTGTGAGTTTGATTGTGTTACAGCAGAAATATCACTAAGCATTTCACTATAGGGAATAGAAAAGGTAACTCGGCTAGCAAAACCTTCAGCACGAACTATCCATAAAATCTCGCCCTCAAGTCGCCAACGTTGTAAAAACCCTTTATCTACTAATTTTTGCAAAGGCCCTTCTAATTTTTGCATTAGCTGTGAGGTGTAGCGATAGCGTCTAGCTACTCCTAAATGTTCATAACAAAGCCCATGAATATCTAGAGAAAGTTGAGCTTGCCCTAGTTCAAATTGATTATCTAAATAGCGAAATAATCTTTTTTCAAGAGGGGTTTCTAGTTCTTCAAAATAAAAGCTAGCATCAAGATATTTTGTTAACTTTTGGCTAATAGAGGCAGCTATACGGTCTGACCATAAAACATAAGAGAGTTTTTCCCTGCCAGCAGTTTCATCAAAAAGTTTATACTCTTGAATTATACTAAAACCCATATTGATAAACTTTTTACGCTCTTGATCACCAAAAGCATTAGTAGCTTCAATATGAATACCAGCTAGTTTACGAAAACTAGACTCTATTCGACTATAATAAAAAGTGTTAAGCGGCCAGCCCAGCTTTTTACATAATTGATAACGAGTAAAAAAGATTTTCTTTGCTCCACCTTGTTCTCTAGTTAATTCAAATAAAGCCATTAGTACATCATCATCGGCTGGGCCAGGAAAGCCTTCTTCCGCATGCGGAAAAACTTTCCATTGTCTTTCAATCTGCCGTCCCCCCACTACAATTACATCATGAAATTGCAGTGGTTCATGACTACGTTGTGCTTTTTTATCAAGTACAGAGACAGGAAATGTAGCCAAATTAAATTCATCCAAAGAAACACGTACTAGTTCAACTTGTTCACTACTATGCATCTTCGCTCTTGCATATTTAAGGCGTGGTTCTTGGTTTGGCTGTTTGTCCATAATTAATTCCTCCAACATACATTTAACTCATCTATTAATATCTATCCACATATATATATATTGATCATTTACATTTATATTTAATATAAACATATATATATAGCAAACTCGACTACTTGAGTATCTTATTGTAAATATTAGCGTTAGCTTTTTTTGTTATTTCAACTGTTATTACTTTTATTTCAACTGTTATTACTTTTATTTCAACTGTTAATATATTTTTATCTCAACTGTTAATAAAAATTACTTTCAAGTGTTAATAGTTTTACTTCCAACTGTTAATAGCTCTTATGGCAACTGTTAATAGTTGTAACTACAAGTGTTAATAACAATTCTTCCAACTGTTAATAGTTGGTTATTTCAACTGTTAACACTTTTGATCTCAACTGTTAATACGATCAAACTAGATCAAATTTTGAGATCGGGTTAGATCAAACTAGATCAAATTTTGAGATCAGATTAGATCAAGCTAGATCAAATTTGATCAACCTAGATCAAGCAGCGATCAACCTTATAGCAATTCTAAGTATTAACAGTTGTGATAAATGGTTTATTTCGCTTATATGTCATTTTGTAATAGTGCTAATGACAAAATTTGTAATTTATGCGATATTAAATTGTCAAAAACCGTCTTATTTTTCTGTAATAACAGGATAAATACCCTTAAAAAGCCGCAGTAGAGTTATTATCACAAATTACAGAAAAGCCAATGGTTTTATTTCAACTGTTAATGGTTTTACTTCAACTGTTAATAAACTTATTTCAAGTGTTAATAGTTTTACAAAAATAAAATAAAGTTTTGATCTTCAACTAAGGAGTTGATTTTGGCAATAACACGAACAATAGCAATATTTAATCAAGCAGGCGGAGTTGGTAAGTCTTCATTAACAAGGGACTTAGGCTATGAGCTTGCTCAAAATAAACAAAAAGTCCTTCTTGTAGATGCTGATCCTCAAGCATCTTTAACAGAGTTTTTAGGGCTAAATACAGATCAAATAGAACATAGTTTATTTGATGCAATAATACACCGCGAAAGCCTACCAATACACACTTTACATGGTATGGACTTAATTCCATCTACAATAGATTTAGCTACGGCAGACTTTTTACTTAATGCTGAAATTGGCCGCGAATTACGCCTAAAAGAAACCTTAAGACCAGTTAAAGATAACTATGATTTTATTATTATTGATGCTCCTCCTTCCCTAGGCAATATATCTATTAATGTTTTAGTTGCAGCAGATGAAATTCTTATCCCTGTCCAATGTGAAATTAAAGCCTTAAGAGGGACTAAACATTTATTTGATACTATCGAAAAAGTTAGATTGCTTAACCCTAACTTAAAAATAGCTGGTATTTTGCCTACACTTTTAGATGCTAGAACTCGTTTGAATACAGAAACTTATGAGGTTATACAAAATCGTTTTGGTAATCGCTTAAGAGTATTTTCTCCTATCAGACGTGGAGTTGCATTTGCTGAAGCCGCAGCGCGAGCTTTACCTGTACAACTTCATTCACCAAGATTTGATGGAATAAGTGATATTAAAAAACTTGCGGAAGGGTTATTAAATGGCTAAAAAACGACTTGGAATAGATGCTTTATTTGCTACTACTGCTGTACCTGATGCTGATGCTGTTGCTGTACGTAGACTTTTGCTTGAGACAATTATTCCTAATCCTAATCAACCTCGTCGCCGATTAGATGCAAGTGCCTTAAATGCTTTAGTTGAGTCTATTAAACAAAGTGGAGTGCTACAACCAATTATTGTTAGAGAAATAAAATCTAATAATTTAACAAGTCTAACAAATAGTGCTCGATATGAAATTGTTGCAGGTGAACGCCGATGGCAAGCTGCCCGTTTAGCAGGACTCTTAGACATTCCTACCATTGTTCGTTCTCTTTCAGATGAAGAAGCCCTTCAGCTAGCTTTAATTGAAAACCTTCAACGTGAAGATCTAAACCCAATAGAAGAGACTGAAGGTTATTTAGCACTGCTTAAACTTAAATTAACTGGAGAAGACGGCTTTTTATCTTTTGCTCGTGCAAATGATGAAGACCCTTATGGTGATGTATTAAGGCTACTATTTGCAATGAATAACCATCGTACAGCACAAAAAGTAGACTCTGAAAATAAAGTTTCTCGTAGCCGAGTTAATAACAACGTTGTTATTAACTTATCCTTAATTGTTGAGACTGTTTTTTCCGCTATAGGAAAAACTAATTGGTTATCATTTATTCAACACCGCTTACCACTTAGACGTTTACCAAATGATATATTAGAAGCCTTACGTGAAGGAAAATTAGAATATACCAAAGCCCGTTTAATTAGCCGTTTAACAAATCAAACTCTAGCTTGTACTGAAAATCAAGCTAAAGAGATTAGAAAATCTATTCTAGAACAAACTATTATAAAATCTTTATCACTTGGAGCTATTAGACGACTTATTCAAGAAAAAATAAATCAACTTCAAGAGGAACAAACTCCTAAAATAAATCAAAAAGTTTCTTCGCCTGAGTTACAAGCTCTAACGGCTAACACCCTTAAACAGCTTAAAAAAATACGACTAGAAACCCTTTCAGACGAGCAGCAGCAACAGCTTAAAGAAAAATTAAGCGAGCTATCTCAACTAGTCGAGTTTGTAACTATGAATAAATAGTTTTTGATCAAGTAGTAAGTTACCACCCTGTTATTTAATAAAATCAGATAATTATAGACTTAATTTAGATCAGAATGATCAAATTTGATCATTCTGATCATTTTGATCATCGATCAAGAAAATGATCAAGCTGATCGTTTTTCTTAGATCATTCTGATCATTTTGATCAAATTATTTTAGAAAGTTAGAGGTAGGTTTTAAAATTATTGTCAAATATTTTTAACGGAATAAAAAATTAAACAAATCTGGAATAATTTTGTTTCACAAGGAACGCAGAAGTTTATAAGAAAAAATTTTACCATTAATAATAATTTTATTTTGACACTAAAACTTTAATACAAGCAAATTCGGGGTGAGAGCCTCGAAAATCTCTTACATAGCGACCATCACATAAAGTTACATTTGTTCCATTAGTAGTAGGTTCTAGTTCAGCTATAAGATAGCGGCTAAAATTCTTCATAGCTAAACCCTCTTTAGTTTTTAAGGCTTGTTCTAAAACAGGGTTATTTCTATCAATAAAAATTTTTTTTGGGCTAGAAAAATTACCATTAATTAAATTAAGCTTTCCATAATAAAAATAATTTTGACTCTCAGCCAAATATTCCCATCCAAAAGGGTTTGCCGCAGTAGGAGAAACAGAAAATTTTCTTATAGGGTCAGAGATTTCTTTTTCTAGATATTTTCCTGTTTTATCAAGAGCCTGACCTTGAAAATAAAAAAGCCCTGCCAAATAAAAACAAAGTAATATTAAGGATCCTCTAACAAAAGAAAATCTATTAATTAAAATAGTCTCTTTTAGTTTTAGTCTTAAAGTGGTTATTAAAAGAATTCCAGTACTCCAAATAGCTAAAGCTAAATTAGCAACACGTCCTGAAAAAAACATCACTTGCCAAGCAATTATAGTAACTACAACCCAAAAAGAAGCTAAATTTTTTGAGCGGTTACTAGAAAGAAAAATTGTCCCACCAAGAATTAACCAAATCCAAGGATCAACAATAAAAACCAAATCTCCATAAAACCAATTTTGGTTTAGAGGTTGAAAAGGTCTAATACCATAATTATTTAAAGCATCAAGTAATGGATGTGTGCCCACAGCAAGTAGTGAGGCTAAAAAGAGCCTTAACCAAATTGGAGGAGAGCTTTTTCCATTTTTCTCTGGAGGGGCTTTTAATTTATTTCTAGAATATCGTCTTTGTAGGAAAAAAAAATAAAAGGTAGATAGTACTAGCGAAAGAATAATTATTCCTAGGACTGAGTGAGTAAAACCTCTATGGTGGTCTAGATAGGCAGTTTTTCCAAAAAGCTGAGCAATAATATCAATATCAGGAAGATTAGCCCCAATTATCCAAAGCATCATAGAGTTTGGAACATAGCGTTCAAATCCGCTACGATAAAGCGCTAAACCAAAGAGCGAGTGAGTAATATTTTCCATACAAAATAGCAAGTTAATCTATAAAGTTAATAAATATCCTAGACTATTAACTTTATAGACTAAATAAATTAAAAATTTAAGCTAAAACTAATTTTTGAAGTGGAGGTAGAATTTCTTCTGCTTTTCCTTGAAGAAAGCAAGGTGAAAGTGTACGAGAAACCCTAGTAGGTTCAACATTTATTTCAATAATTTTTGCACCTAAAGCTTTTACTGCATTAGGAAGAGCAGCAGCTGGATAAACATCTGCTGAAGTGCCAATGATTATTAATAAATCCATACTATTTTGCCAATGGATAATGTCTTGTATTACTTCGCGTTTTAAGTCTTCGCCAAATAAAATTACATTAGGCTTTAAGTAGCGGTGAGTTCGATGGCTTCCTGGTATTGTTCTAGCACGAGGACAAGGAACGGGTTCTATTTGAAGCCCTGCTTCTGGCAATGCTTCTGTGTAGTTACATTCAGGGCAGGCAAGTATTCTTCCACATCCATGCATTTCTATTACATTTTTACTTCCTGCTAATTGATGGAGTCCATCAATATTTTGAGTAATTACAGCTTTAAGCTTATCTGCTTTTTCAAGTTCTGCTAAGGATGTATGAGCAGTATTAGCCTGACATTCTCTAGCAAGTTTATTAACAGCAAGAAACATTTGCCAAACTTTATTAGGCTCTTGGATAAAAGCATCTAGTGTTGCATATTCCATAGGGGCAAATTCTGACCAAAGACCTTTAGGGCTACGAAAATCAGGTATTCCACTAGCAACAGAAATACCTGCTCCAGTTAGGGCTACAGCCACTTTACTTGCTCGCCAAATTTCGGCTGCTTGTTCTAAACTACTATATTCTACACTTTTCATAAGTTTTCCTATCAAATTTGGTGTTTTGGGGAAATTAAAATGATTGATAATTTTCTACAATATTTGACACAATCTTTATAAATAGTGCAACCTTTTTTACTTATTTATCTAAAATCTAAGGAATTGTAAATTTATTTATGAGCTATCCTTGTCTTAAATGTGGTCAACCTGCTAAAGATATTAATACTTTATGCAAAAGATGTTCTTCTGAAAAAACAATGCAAAAAACTTTGATTGCCGCTGTTACAATTGCTGTTTTAGCTTTAGGGACTATAGTTATATTACTTTTTCAAACTACTTCATCGCCTAGTAATGTAAGCACTCAATCTAGCCCTGTACCAAATTCAATTAACTCAACTAACTCAACTAACTCAACTAGTTCAACGGGTGCTACTACTAACCCAACACCTAATTTAACAATTACTAAAATCAAACCGGATGTTTTAGAAAACTATGTAAACACAGTCCAGCCTATATCATCAGATGTTCGAGCCGAAATGTCAGCTACAATTTTAGACTTAAAAGACTTTCTAAAAATGGTTAATTCAACCAAAGACCCTAAAGCCATACGCCAAATTATTGATAATTTCCGTGAACAAATGAAAAAACATTCTGATAGATTTGTTGCTCTAAATCGTTCTTTAAGGGCAATAGCACCTCCTGCACAGCTTGAAAAACAGCATGAAAATTTAAGTGCAGGGATTGTAAAATATAATGGATCGGTTCAAGGCTATATTAATGGATTAGCAGCTTATAATTTCCAACAAATCCGAGCAAGCCAAACTCAACTAGAACAGGCAGATAAAGAAATCCTTACTGCAATGGTAGAACTACAAGATGCTTTTGAAAATTCTAAAGCAAAATAGATATAAAAAAATAGTTAATTTCAAACAAGAATTAACTATTTTTTCTGAAAAAATACTACAGAAAAAATAAGCTCTTGTTTTAATATCAAAAAGTATTAAAAACAGTACATCTATAATAATTTTTAAAACAATTTTAACTTAAATTTTCTTTAAATAAGTCTCTACTAAAACTACCCAACTATTAAGAAACTATTAATTTTAGCTTGGTAATTTACATGCTATAATTATTTGTTTTTCCATACTTTGCAAAAACCAAGTTAACTTTTAGAGGAAAATAATGCGAGGTACTTTAACAACAGCTTGCTTACCAGACTTATTACGTACTATTTACACAGAACGTCGCACAGGAACCCTTATTCTTACTCAAGGAGATGTTCGTAAACAAGTATTTTTTGAGTTAGGACAAATTGTTTTTGCCTCAAGTAATCGTAACGAGGATCGTATAGGAGAAACTTTAGTTCGTCATAGTAAGCTTACACGTGAACAGCTTACTGTAGTACTAGGAGCTTTAACGCCAGGACAACACTTAGGCAATTTTCTAGTAGAACAAGGCGCACTTGACCCACGTGAATTAATTAGTTTTGTTAATTTTCAGATAATAGACATTATTTACTCGCTCTTTAGTTGGACTGTTGGAGCTTATGAATTTGCTGAAGGTGATAATTATCTTGCTCCTGAAGACTTAAAATTAAGACTTTCTACAGCAACAGTAATTTTAGAGGGTGTAAGGAGAGTTGAAGATTATGATGTTATTAGACGTGGATTAGGCGATCTTAATCGCTTACTTGTACCTACAAATATTCCTTTGCTAAGGCTTCAATCAATTGTGCTTAAGCCTGTTGAACAAAGGATTTTAGAGCTAGTTAAACAGCCTACAGATATAATTAAAGTTTTAATTTCTATACACGAAACACCACAAAAAACCCTAAAAGCCCTTTATGGACTACTTTCAATAGGGCTTTTAAGGCAAGGAGAGAGCGCAGAACTATCAGCAACGACGGGAAAAATGGTTGCTCCTCAAGCTTTACAACAGCAAGCTGCAAGCGCTTTGCCTGCTGAGTACACAGTTAAAAACACTGAACAAGTGCCTCTACCAGCAGAGCTTATAGCTGAAACAGTTGCACCACCCATACAAGTTCAAACACCCGCTCCGCTTGATTTAGAAAGAGTAAAACGTGATATTTCACTAATTAAAGACCGTGTATCAACTCAAGATGCTAGGGTAATTTTTGGTCTTAGTCCCGATCCTAGCCAAGAAGAAGTACAAAATGCCTACTATAGACTAGCTACAAAGTTTCACCCTGATAAATTTATTCAAGCACCTAGACAAATAAGAGAAGACATAGATTATATTTTTGCCAATTTGACAAAACTCTATAACAAGCTACAAACAGAATTACCAGGAGCAGGTCTTGCCCAAGCTATTAGTTTAACAAATAGTTCTGCTAGTCTAGCTAGACCACAAATGCCTTTAACAAATAGTTCTGCTAATTTAGCTCAACCTAGAAGAGTCTCAACAGATGCTTCTTCTATAATACCTAGACCACAAGGCTATCAGTCGCCCCCCTATCAATCATCACCTGGGCAAGCGTCTTCCCAAGCCTCATCTTATCAATCAGGGCAATCCTCACCCTACCAAATTCCTTCACAAGGGGCTTCAGAATATCAAGTTCCTTCACAAACTTATCAAGCTCCAAAGCCTTCTAGTAGTTATTCAAATCCAAACCTAAGCCCTACACCTCCAAGTTATTTACAACCGTCATTTACACCGCCATCTAATTATCTACAACCATCATTTACACCACCAAGTAACCAACCCTCTAATAGCTGGGCAAATGATGGCTTTGCCTATCAAAATAGCTCTCTGCCTAAACCCTCAATAAAAGGAACAATAGCAGCACGAGTAGGAAAAATTGATCTTGAAAGTGCACTTAATGATTTATTTGAATATCTAGAAGATAGAAAAGCCCCCTTAGTTGTTGCTGATTCTCTTACTTCGTTATTTAAGACTAGACCGCCTATTTATATAGAGAGAACAAACTTAATTGAAGCTATTGTTTCTTGGGCAAGACAAAAAGTAGGTTTTACAGGACGCTCAGTAAATGAAGTTTTTCTTTCTGTTGTTAGCGCAATAAAACATGCTGAACAAGCTAGAGTAATACAAGATTTTGAGCCAAATCAGTTTTATGGCTCTTTCATTCAAGAACTTGCTAGGTATTGTCCACCTAATGAAGCTCAAAACTTTATGAATAAAGCATCTGAGCTATAAGGAAAAAATTGTATTAAAAAATAAAAATTAATACTATTAAACAATTTTTCTCGCATAAGATTAATAGCTTTTGCTATAATGCCGAAAAACTTGCCCTATAAGGAAAAACATGGCTGATAAAAGTAAACAAGAATTAATTATTAAAGTATTAGAGGAAACAAAGGTCTTTACTCAAAAACTCTTAAAAGAAAATGAGCGTCTTCGTTTAATGGTTGCCTGGTTAAAGAAAGTCGATAGCGAAGAAAGCCCTGTAGAACGACCTAAACCAGAAGATATGATGGGTTCTTTAGAAGAACGTTTTGAGTATACAATAAAAGAAAATAATCGTTTACAAAAAGAACTTGAAAATATAAAACAAGAAATCTCTAAAGCTGATACAGAATCTCATGATTACTATACCCGCTATCTAGAATTAGAAGAACAAAATGAGACTTTAGCTAATCTTTACGTAACAATTTCCCGCTTGCACTCTACACTACAATTTAATGAAGTAATAGAAATTATTAAAGAGATAATTATTAATCTTGTTGGATCGGAATCTTTTATTATCCTTTGGTTAGATGAGCAAGCCAAACAATTCCAAATGATAGCTGGCGAAGGAGAGCCTCTAAACCAACAAAAAACTTTTTCTTTAGGACAAAATGTAATAAGTAAAGCGGCTCAAAGTGGGGAAATTTATATATCAATGGCTGATAATAACTCTCAAGACCCAATAGCCTGCATTCCATTAAAGGCTTTTGGGCGAGTTGTTGGTGTAATTGTTATCTATCATTTACTAGCACATAAACCAACTTTTTCCCAAACAGACTTTGAATTATTTAGCCTTATGGCAGAACATGCCGCCTCAGCCATTGTTACTTCAATGATATTTACAAAAGTTGGAGATGATATAAATCATTATATTTCTATAGATAATCTTTCTTTAATGATGAGTAAAACCTAAAAGCAGTCTAGAAGAGTACCTTCTGGACTGCTTTTTAATATAAAGATAAATAAAACCTTTGTCTTTAACTTAAGTTTCCTATTGGATCAATAGAGCTTGTTTCTACCATAAGCATCACTGTTTTTTCTAAGGCTCTAGGCCGATGCATTACCCCTTTTGGAATTGTTACACCTTGATTAGGGTTTAACTCTATAGTCCGACCCTCTATATCTATATAAAGTTTGCCACTTAGCACAAAAAAGAATTCATCGTCATCATCATGTTTATGCCAATGATAATCTCCTTCAACTATACCTATTCTTGCTACACTATCATTTATTTTTGTTAGAGTTTGGTTAAACCATTTTTCTTTATTTTCTTCTACAATTTGTGGGACATCTATTACTTCTAAGTGGTTATATTTTATATTCATATGTTGATTATAATTATATTGTTTACTCATCTTTTTTATTCCTTTTAAGCTATAGATTTATTAGATGTTAAATGTTGCTATTACTGGGAAATGATCTGAAGCATTCCCACAATTAATAATTTCTACTTTTTCAGCTTTTTCAGCTAATCTAGGAGAAGAAAAAATATAGTCTGTTCTATAGTCAATTTTTACCCCTCCACGCATTCTAGGTGCAGTTATCCAGTCCCGTTTTTTAGTTGGAATATAGTAAAGCATATCTACCCAACCAAAAGATTCTATTTCCTGTATTACTTCAAAACGCGGTGGAAAATGATACTTATCATTTCCACTTTGTTTAACAAGTTCAGCAAAGTTTTTAGGATAAGGATCTCTAGATGAAAGAGCGTTTAAGTCCCCTGCTAATAAGTAGTAGCCATTATCAAAATTATTTATTAAAGACCTTAAATAACGAGCTTCAACAAAACGCAAATTCTCACTGTGGGAATCAAAGTGAGTACCAAAAACTTTTAAGCCATTAGCTAAATTAAGTTCAACAATACAATGCCCAAGAAAAGCAGCATTATTATAAGTCTTAACACTTGTAAATTCTTCTTTAGGCAAAGTGCTAGAGATAGCTACATTATAACAATTTCCTGTTCCTCTAGGGCGAGCTAAGCCTAAGTAAGAAAACTTGGCGTTCATTATCTCAGAAACTTGATTTAATCTTTTAGAATTTTCCCAATTTATACATTCTTGCAAGATAAGCAAATCGGGGCAAGCTTTAGAAATAACATCAAGGATTAATTCAAATCTTTCTTGCTCGCCCCCTCCAACAAGAATATTAAAAGTCATCACTTTTAACATAAAAAATTTATTAATCTGCACCTAGTTTAGTACGGAAAATATCAAAGCTTCCTCCAGTATTATCTTGTGAAAGAAGTTGTATTCTACCGTCTTTATCAAAAGATAAATCTGCAAAAATCGAAATACCAGCATTACTATTTAAGTTAATAGGAGTAGGAAAATTTTGTCCTCTATCAGGTGAAACGCTATAAAAAGTATCTAATACCCCTTTATTTACACCTTGCCAAATAATAGACAATTCTCCTCTTAGGTCTTGGAGTACAATAGGGCTAAAGTCGTTTCCTCCAACAGGTTCAAAGCTTTTAAGAGCAGAAAAACTTGCTCCTGCATCTTTTGAAGTAAGATAAAAAATCCTTGAACCAAAATTTGTATCAGAAAGCTTTTTATCACTTCCCTCAAAAGCAACAACTAAATTCCCCAAATCATCAGCAGAAAGACTTTGAGAAAGGATAGTTTGAATAGAACTATTACTTATAAGTTGTTCTGTCATAAATTTTCCATCCATACCAGATTTTGTATAGAAAAGCTGGAAATTTTCCTCCTGAAAGCTACCACGATTAATAAGAAAATGAGTTGTATTAGTGGCAGGAAAGAATGTAGCAGAAACCAAATCATCTATTTTATTAGTAACTAAAGTAGGTTGTGCATAAGTTAAACCACCATCGGTTGAGTTAGTAATATAAAGCCCTTCACGTTGACGGTTAAAATCTACAAACACTGAACGAGTATTTTTTCCATCGCCTTCTACAATTAGAATAGGGCTAGAAAGAGATGAGGTTCCTTCAAAAATTTTATTTAGAGTAAAGGTCTTACCTCCATCTACTGAGCGCATATCAAAATTAACAAATGTAGGCTTTTGAGGGTCTGCTGGATTAAGTGTTGAAGCTGCTAAATGTATAGTTCCATCTATATCCATTTGAGCACTTTCTGAGACAATAAATAAGTTATCATCTTGTAAAGTATTAACTAAGCTAAAACTCTTACCATTATCATCAGAACGGAAAATAACAGTTCTAATAATAAAAGTCGGTGAGTCAAAGACTTCTAAATGGACAACAAAGATATTCTTTTCATTAGAAAGAAGAATAGGTTGGCCTATAAAGCTTTCATTTCTAGGTATCATTACGGGAGTTGAAAAAGTCTTTCCACCATCAGTAGAACGAGCAAAGAAAATAGAAAAAACTCCTGGAGAATCATCTAACCAAGCAAAATTAATATTGCCATTTTTATCAATTGAGGAAACTGGCAGAATAGATCCACTACTGTTGTTAGTAATATTTTGTTGTTCTCTAGCAAGTTGATTATCGCTTAAGATAGTTAACCTAACAGCAGTACTACGAGTTATATCACCACGACGAGCGCTAATCATTATAAAATAAGGGCCTGGAACAATATTAGCTGGTGTACGAACTGTAACCTTAAAACCTTCTGGTAAAGGGTTTTGCATTTCAGGGTTAAGAAAAGGGGTAAACTCAAAGTTAAAACCTGAAAAAGACGAAGTTGCTTCAAAGGTAAAATTTTTATCTCCTTCAAAGACTTTTGTATTAACAAAAAAACTAGCCGTTCCACCAGCTTTAGTTACTTGTGAGGAATTTCTTGCACCAATAATAAAATCTGATTTACTTATATTTATTATTTCATCTGCTGATTTAAGGGCTACATAAACATCTGTATCTGAGCCATTACGGTCATCTCCCCAATTAAAGAGGAATTTATTACCCATAGTAGCAAGTTGACTATAATCGCCATGATAGCCTGCGCGAAGGTCTAAAGGTGTAGGGATTAAAGGCCAATTAGCCGTAGTAATTCGTTGGTTTGGAGAAAAGTTTTTCCCTCCATCTTTAGAGACAGTAGCATAAATATCAAGCAAAGATAGGTTAGCTAAATCATTTCGCCTATCATACCAAGTTACCCCAACTGCTCCATCATCAGTAACAGCAACAGAAGGCAATATTTGTTCAGCAATTGAATTATCATCATTAAGTTTAATTTGGTTAGTCCAAGTGCTACCACCATCTTTTGAGCTAACTAAAAGAACATCTGCTCTATCAGGAATATTTTCTGAACGTCCAGCATAAGTAATATAAATGCTACCTTGGTTTTCAGTATTACTAATATCAACAGCAATTGAAGGAAAAGGATTACCGCTAAAGACTCCATTTGCAGGATAAGCAGGGTTAGTAAAACTAGCTATTGTTGTAGGAGCAGAAAAAGTTTTTCCTCCATCAGTTGATTTACTAAACCTAATCAATGCTTTACCAAATAAACCTACTAGTGAGCGGTCGCTCCAAACTATGTAGATTTCGCCATTTGGCCCAGTTGCTACCATTGAGCCTTGAATTACACTATCTCTATCAATTGCCTGGGCTATTACAACAGGAGTCTGAAACTTCTTTCCCCGATTACGCGAAGCAGCAAACATAATTTTAGTAGTGCCAAAGTCAGGAAATCTTGTCCAAGTTATATAAACATTATCCTTAAAACGTGATTTAGCTGAACGATCTACAGCTAGCCATTCTTTATCTTGAAAATCATCATCCCCACCAGCACTAGTTGAAGCATCTACAGGAGCTTTCCAAGTTTTTCCTCCATCTAGTGAACGGCTTACAGCAACTAGGCTTCGATTATTAGAGTCAAAAGCAATCATTGCATAGTAAAAATTTCCCTTAGTATCTGTTGCTACTACACCATCTCCTAAGTTAAAGCCTCCAACATTAGGAATAAAAGATTGTTTCCAAGTCATTCCACTATCTTGAGAGACCGCTACCCCAGAAAAGTTTTTTTGCTCTACTCCTGAAGAATCATTAAAACTTACTACTATTGTTTTACCAAAACTTGTTGCAGATGTTTCGCTTTGAGTTCTAAGTTTACCCTTATCTTGGCTAGGGCTATTAACTAAAATATTTTCATTATTTGGATCAGCTAAAAATAGTTTGTCGCTAAAGTTTTCTTCTTGGGGCTTAGCTAGGGTTGATTTAATATTGTATTTATAATTAAAGTACTTTTTAGCTGAGTGAGAAAGTTGACTAAATTTTTCAGGCTCAATTAAGCGATTATCACGGCGTTTTACAGGGCTTCCACTTTCTTTAATTTTTTTTCTACGTAAATCTATAAACTCTCTAAAATCTTTAGGATAACCTAAGGCTAAAGCTTTAAGATCGCTTTTCATTTTTTCAGGTTTTAAGCGATTTTCTTGGTTAATACCCTTAACACTAAGTTTATAAGCACGATTAGGTTTAGTTATTTGGCGATTTTGTGCTTGTGCTGATATGGATTGATCTGTAAAACTTAATACTAGTAAAAATACAGTAACTATAATAGCAGTAAAATATAAATAGCCACTAAAGAAAGCTTTTGGCTGTGTCATAAAATAACCTCACAAAAAATTAAAATGTAGTGGAATTTTATAGGTTTATTTAAGCACAGCTAAAGCCAAGAAAACACCGATAAATACAGGATTTTACGGAAAATTTTTCTTAAAAGATAAAACCTTTTATTAAGAAATAGTTAACAGCCTAAGACCTTTAAGAAATATTTAAGAAGTACTATTGATATTTAATACTATTTAATAGCCTTCTAGCTCTAAAATACCTTTAGGTGAATCAATTAAAGCAATCATTCTATTCTTTAAACTAGATTTTAAGTTAACATTAATGGAAAGAAGAGAAAAAATATCTTCTAAAGGCTTTGGATTTATTGCTTCTACTGTAAAAGAAACAAGTTTTAGACCAGAAGGTGCATCTAGAGAAGGGTGAGTAGAATTTTGCCAATCTATTATCAGTGGAACATAGTTTCCACACTCATGGCCTTTTAACCAAAGGAGTTGCCATTTTAGCTGTTCACCATTTGGTTTTAAGCGATTCATTTCTTTTAGAACTGTTTGATAACCAGCACTTTCGGCTCGTTTTATAATTTCAGGAATATTATTAGTACGAACTACCCAAGTAACTAAATTAGGTTTTGATAAGTTTTGACAAAATTTTGCTAGTTCTCCTGCTGGTAAACTATTATCTCTTGCTAAAATTTCAAAATACTCTCCATCTCCCATTGAAATCAACGCATTACAAGTTCCATGACTTGGATGATTACCACCAATAGCTGCTTTAATACCCGTAGCCGTTTCAATCTCTTTAATAGCTAAATCTAAATCTGGCACAGCCCAAACTAAATGATCTAATACTGTAGAAATATTCATAAGATAAGCCTTATACTTTAATCGGTTTTACTTTGTAACACTGTAGGAGTAATAGTTATAGATGCTTCTTCATTATTATACATATTAAGAGGAGGAATAACTAAATCAGGATACTTAGATGCAACAAAAGCAAAATCATTAAAAAAGTCTTTTGCCCTTTGATAACGTGCATTAGAGTCACGATTTAGAACTTTTTTAAATATGGGATCAAAATCTATAGGTAAAAAAGAAAATTTTTGTGATATTGGTGCAAGATCTTGAGTCACCTTAAAAATAGCTCCTTCCTTTTTTTCAAACTCTAAAGGGGTTGAGCCTGTTAACATTCTATAGACAATTAACCCTAGACTATAAATATCAGTAGTATGCTTAGTTGCTAGCCCTAACAATTGTTCTGGGGACATATATTTAGGTGTTCCAATTACTTGCCCTGTCCCAGTTAAGATTGTGGTACTAGTTTTTCCTTGTTCAGAAGATAGAATTTTAGCAATTCCAAAATCAGTTAATTTTGCTATCTCTAAGCCATTTTCTAGTTTAGCTATTAAAATATTTTCTGGTTTTAAGTCTCGGTGTAAAACCTTATGTTTATGAGCAGTTTCTAAAGCATTTGAGAGTTGTTTTAAGAATTCTAAAGTTTTTTCTAAACTTAATCTTCCTTTAGCCTGTAAATGATTTTGTAGAGTTTCACCTTTAACATATTCCATTACAATAAATAAAAGCCCATCGGCAGTTTTGCTATACTTATAGGTTTTTACAATATTAGGGTGAGAAAGTAATAAACCTGCTCTAGCCTCTCTAAGAAAGCGTTGTACTAAAGTTGTATCAGTAGCTTTATTAGGCAATATGACTTTAAGAGCTACATCTTGCCAGCTAGAAAGCTGTTTAGCATAAAAAACTGCTCCCATACCTCCTAGGCCAAGAATCTTTTCGATTCTATAATCATCACCTATAGTTTTACCTAATAAGCTAGAATATTCAAAACTTTCGAGATTATTTTTAGACATAAAGTTACAAAAGTAAGATTATAGTGTTAAAAAGTATTTATAAAAATACCACAAAAATTTTTTTTTTACCCAATTAGATTTGCTAAATAAACAAAACTTTAATCTATAATAAAACTTATAATAAAATTTACGGCAAACTCATTATTTATAACAAATTCATTGACCCAAAGCTATTTCTAACTTACTTAAAGAAAATAACAAATGTGATTCTAGGAATAGTCCCTATTGCACAAAAACAATAATGGATTAAGCTATTGTAATAAACGACAAAATAACTACTTAATTACTTAGAATGTCCTAAGTTTAAATTATAGTTTAAGGTTATAGTTAGGTGGGAGTTTGTTTTATGATAACTGTCTTAGAAAAGCTAGATGGGACTGTAAGTATCTTAAACATTTGTGGAAAACTATCTGGTGGAGAAAATTACGCTTTATTATCTCATAAAGTAGTAGAGCTACTTACTAAAGGCTGTATTCTTTTTGTTCTTAACCTAAGCGAAGTAAGTAGCGCTGATAGTACAGGAATAGGAGAGTTAATAGTATGTCTTAAAAAAGTAAAAGAAAGAGGTGGTGAAATAAAATTAGCTGCTCCTTCGCAAAAAATAGGTAATTTACTTCACATAACAAACCTAGAAAGAATTTTTGAAATACATCCAACTGAACGTGCCGCACTACGTAGCTTTGGTCATTAAACTCAGTAATTTTATGATCAAATGATCATTGATCGTTGATCATTTGATCAAGATGATCAGATGATCAAATAAGGGGTTGATCGTTTTGATCAATGATCATTTGATCAGATAGTCTTTATTCCAAAGATAAAAGCCACTCGACTACTCAAGCCAAGATAAGTTGATCGCAAAAGATCTCTTTAATTAACTAGCCAACTAGTTAAGTTTTACTTTAATTCTTAATATTAACTCTATATATTGTATAGTACTTGACTAGTTAAGGCAGAAAATTAAGCGCTTGTTGTTGGCAAATAACTTGACACCCATAAGGCTAATATGTCACCTTGCTTTCTGTAGATGTGCTTTGTTTGCACGAGTTGGAGGCATTATGGGCAAGAAAATCCCACATGGAATTTCAATTACTATTTGTAATCATAAAGGTGGTAGTGGTAAGACTACAACAGCTTGTAATCTAGCGGCTGGGCTTGCACGCTTAGACTTTAAAACACTACTAATAGATGTTGATCCTCAATCAAATGCTACTATTACATTTTTAGATAGAACATTAATAGATATCCATCTTGGGCATGCCTTTTTAGGATTTCAATCACAAAACGGCCAATTTATGCGTCATCCTTTTGCAAATGCCATTTATGAAACAGCAGTTCCTAATCTAGATTTAGCAGCATCAAATCTTTCTTTATCTAAACTTAATCGAATTATTGATTCTAGTGATATTATTGAGCTTTATTATGCTGTTAAAGATGCTAGGCTAGAATATGATTTTATTATTATTGACACTCCTCCTAATCTTGGGCCACTTTTAGATATGGCTCTTCTAGCTTCAAATTATTATATTATTCCTATAGAGGCAGCCTTTTACCCTTTAGAAGGTGTAAGTGACTTAGATGAAACAATTGGAAAAATTCGCCGCATTCATAAGGAAAATATTCAACTCCTTGGTGCCTTAGTAACACGTTTTGATCAACGTACAAAAATCTGTGGACAAGCCTATTCAACAGTAGTAGAAACTTTTAAGGATGCTGCATTTGAGACTGTTATTCGTAATAACACTAAATTAGTAACAGCCCCTGCCCTTAATCAATCTATCTATGACCATGCTCCAACTAGCTATGGTGCTGAGGACTATACACAATTTGTAAAAGAAACTCTAGCACGCCTAAAAATAGCTGTTGATGGTAGAAACTTAATGTTAGTCAATAGCTAGATAAATCTATAAGGGTATTTTAATTAGTACTTTCCCTAGTACTAAAACTAAGCATTTGTATAAAAATGAGTAAGCAAACTAGACTCAAAGAAAACCAACAAAAGAGAATACCTGCGCCAAAGCTTCGACGAGAACCTTTGCCAATGTCTATCAGTGTTAAGCACCACTTGCCAATTAGCGCTGATGGAACTGCTACAGATCTAACAGTAGCAGAACTAGAAAAAACTTCTGATCCTATTTCTAATTCTCAACTTGACTACTCAACTAGCCAAGTTAAACCTACTACTAATACAACTACTAATATAGTATCTGGTTTAGCTTCTAATACTGTTACTTCTGAAAAACAATCTGTTTCAAAAAAACAGTCCTCTTACCCTAGCTTTACTGAAGAAAAGCAGAATAGAAAAAAATCTATTAGTAAACTTGATCAAATTCTTGATCTTAGTTTTTCGTTTGATCAAGTTGATCAAGCTGATCACGATCAGGTTGATCAAGCTGATCACAATGATCAAGTTGATCGTGATCAAGCGAGTTTATTTGATCACAATTACCCATTATTTTCTGAGCAACAAAAATATTTGCCTCAAGATAACCGATTACAACAAAATACAAAGAAAAAGGCTGCTGAAAGGACTATAGAAAACTTAGACTTAAATATTCAATCTAGGTTTGTTCGTGTTCCTAATTGGGTAGCGGATCAATTAGCAAGACAGCTTTCACCAGCAGAAGAAAAGATTTTTGATCAAATTTGGCGCTTAACCATAGGGTTTAATAGAGAAATTTGGAGAGGTAAAATCTCTGACTTAATGATTCGTACTGGTTATAGTTCTCGTGCTACTGTAACTAAAGCACTTGCAGGGCTTTTAGCCTTAGGTTTAGTTAGAATTGAAGGCCGAGATACAAACCCTAGAGGGCGTTCTTATAGGATTGTTGATAGAGTAAAAACCAGCCAAACATCTGAGCAAACCTTTAACTCAACTAAAAATCTTGATCAAAAGTTTGATCAAAGACTTGATCAAAGACTTGATCAAACCTTAAAAAATGATCACGCTAAACTAGTTAAGCAGGCAACTAGTCAAGCTAGAGCTTCTAACTCAACTAAAAAATCTATGACTACTCATGCAAATTCTAATCAACTAGTTGAGCACGAAGTTAAAAGTAAGTATTCTCAAGCGATTGAAAATAAACAAGTTCGACCCCTTGAACAGTCAACTAGCCAAGTCTTTAAAAACACTTTTAGAAAAACAGAAGAAGACGATTCGGGCAATTTGCCCTCATCGTCACAAACAAACGATAGGAATGACGATGAAAATTTCTTTCAAGTAAGACTTATTTACCAAGACCTAAGCCAAAATCATTGGATAGCAAAAGATACTATAAGCTATCAGGAAATAGCACAGATCCCAATCCCCTACATAATATTAGGAATCTGCTACTCAATCTCTAGAGCTTCTGACCATAAAATAAGTAGCTTAAAATATTGTATCCCCTCTATTTGCGAGCATTATGAACTGATGAGAACTTTTCCTCAAAAAGATTTGCTAGAAATAGCTTATAGGCATTTGGTTTTGGTTAAAGAAGCACAACGTGGTGGAAAATGGTTTTAATAAAGCTTTAAGCCTTAGCCCGTAATTTTGTTGCTATTCTACTAATACCCGCGATAAAATAACACCACTTAAAACTCATCAATAAATAATAATACTAAATAAAAATAATTACGGGAGACTTTCTTGACTGAAGAACGTAATTCTAAACGTATATCTCTTTTCCCCCTCTTACCTGAAGATGTAAGCGAAGTGCTAGAACGTCTTTCTGGTCGCGCAGTTAATCAATATGAGATTATAGGGTTAATTGAAAATAACCAAGTAATGACAGAAGGGCTACTAAAAATGCTTAATAAGGCAATGTTTGGCGAGACAAAACTTAACTCGCTAACTGATTTAGTAGATATGCTTGGACTGCCTAGAATGCGTTATGCTGTACTAGCTTATGGATTAAACCGTTTTTGTACTGATACTTACTTAACACACGCTCATACTACAGGGCTTTCAGCTAAAATTACTTGGGAACATGCAATAGCTGTTGCCTATATAGCCTTAGAATTAGCGAAAAAAATAAAATACCCTCGCCTAGAAGAAGTGCTTTTAGCTGGTCTTATTCACGATATTGGGCGACAAATAATAATGCTTAATCGCCCCGAAGAATATGGTGAATTACTAGGTAGTATCTATGGTGAAGTGGTTGATATTATTGCTCAAGAACGTACTAAATTAGGTCTTTCACATGAACATGTAGGAGTCATGTTAGTTGGACATTGGCACCTTCCTGAATCTATTAGTGATGTAATAGAATATCATCATAATGCTGAAACTACATCTGATAACCAAATATTAGTTCATTTAGTTTCACTTGCAAATCAAATAGCTGTT
Source organism: Acidobacteriota bacterium (assembly GCA_016213785.1). Classification (GTDB taxonomy): domain Bacteria; phylum Acidobacteriota; class Blastocatellia; order Chloracidobacteriales; family JADJPF01; genus JADJPF01. The sequence goes on along the minus strand of JACQZQ010000053.1, from coordinate 114,846 downwards.
TCAGAAGGAACTTCTTTTGAACAAGGAGAAAAAGTTAATAAAGATAGCAATGTATCCCTTTATTTTTTAGGGCTTAACGGTGAAGATATTGATGGTGCTATTTTAAGTTTTCATCAAAATATTGGTAAATTTAAGAGTGTTTTTCAATAAGCTTAAGATTTTTTACTTTCCTCTCAAATTTAGAAAAATTTATAAAATTTATAAAATTTATAAATTTTTTGGTATTAAAGATGCGTGATGCAAGCAGGCCCCGAACTAAAAACTGGTTAGGAACTATAATCGATAGAAAATATAGATTAATTTCACCACTTGGTCATGGTGGTATGGCATCAGTATTTTTAGCTGAGCGCTTACACTTACGAGACAGTGTTGCAATTAAAGTTTTACAAACTCGTAGCGATGAAGATGCTTTAAGGCGTTTTCAGGTCGAAGCCGCAGCCGCCGCAAAGGTAAAACATCCTAATGTTGTAACTATTTATGATTTTGGGCTTACTGAAGATGGAACGGTTTATATTGTAATGGAGCTTTTAGAGGGGCCAGGGCTTGAACAAGAAATGTTTCGTATGGGGCGTATGCCTATTGATAGAGTCCTAGAAATTATTAAACCCGTAGCCTCTGCAATAAATGCTGCTCATATGGTAGGGTTACTACATAGAGATATTAAGCCTCCTAATATAATTCTTCATCAAAGCCGCCATGAGGGAGAAATTGTTAAGGTTGTTGATTTTGGTATTGCTAAGTTCTTTGAATCATCAGAGTTAACTGTAAAAACATCTGAGGGCATTGTTCTTGGAACTGCTGAATATATGTCTCCTGAGCAATGCCAAGGTCTAGACCTAGATACCCAAACCGATGTTTATTCCTTAGCTGTTGTTTGCTATCAAATGCTTACAGCTAAATTGCCTTATGATGCTGCTACTACAGGTGAATACTTAATTAAACATGTTAGAGAAAACCCTCTTCCATTAAGAAAAAGATGGGAAGGGATTGCACCAGAGATAGAGGCTGTAATACTTAAAGCGTTAGATAAAAACCCACAAAATAGACCTAAAGGGCCTATGGAGTTTTGTTATAACCTAGAGCAAGCAGCCTTAGAAGTAAAATCAAGAGAAAAGAAAGTTAATAGTAGAGCTAAAACAGAAAATCTTAGTCTTAATAAGCTTTCTTTAGCCGCCCAAGTACAAGTAAAAGAGCGTGAAGTAGGTGTAGCAAATTTTAATACTTTTATTGGTAGAATTAGCGAACTTAGTCATTTAATGCGTCTTTGGGAAGCAACCTCTAGAGCAGAAGCAAGACCAATATTTCTACTAGCAAATGCAGGGATTGGAAAAACAGAGCTTTTAACAGAATTTTCTAAAAAAATTAAACAGACAAATGCCTTTGTTTTTCAAGCAAGATTTTATCGTACTCCAGGAATACGTTCTTTTCATGTAATAATAAGTGACTTAAAAAATTTCTTTTCCAGCTTAAAGTCTGATCCTGAAAAACTATATCAACTCTTAGGCAATAAAGCTGAAACTATAGTCCAACAATTAAGCAGGGTTTGGCAAACAGGCAAACTTGTTGAAAACTTTGCTGTTGATCAAGACTCTAAAGCTTATTACTTTAGCCTACTTTCTCAAGTTTTTGCATTAATGTCTCGTCGAATGCCTGTATTACTGGCTTTAGATGACTTAAATTGGGCTGATGAAACCGCTAGAGAATTTTTTGACTATCTAGCTCAAACTCTTATTAATGAAAGAGTTTTAATTATTGCTGCTACTCGTTTAGTTGGCGAGGATGAGAGCTTTCGACAATGGTTAAAAATGCGCCAAAGAGAGTATGAAACCTTAGTACTAAACCCTTTTAGCAGACAACAAGTTTATGAAATATTAGGTTCAATTTTTGATAAACCTCTTTTTACAGAAGCACAATTTAATACCCTATTTTCTGATAGTGGTGGCAATCCTTATTTTCTTATTGAACATTTACATTTACTAATTTCAGAAGGGAAAATTAAATTTGATGGTAAACAATGGCTTTGTCAGGACTTTAAGGACTTAATGCCAAGTACTTTAGTTGACCTAATAGATTTAATATTAGAATCCCTACCTCCTCAATCACAACAGACATTAAAAATTGCCGCAATAATTGGCGAAGATTTTGAAGTTAATACTCTTTATAATATTGCTGAGCTAGATGAAGAAGCTACACAAGAAATACTTCAAAGTGCTATAGAAAACGGACTAGTCACTGAAATTATAGAATTTGAGCAATATCGTTTTAGTAATGCTACTATTCGTCGTGTTCTTTATGAAAAATTAAATAAGCGGCTTCGTCGTCGTACTCATAGAGCAATCGCTGAATTACTTGCAAATAGTAAAGACCAAGTAAATAAAACACTTTTTACAACAGCTTACCATTATTATGAAGCCGCAGAATGGTCGCTAGCCTTTCGTCAAGCTGTAAAATCTGCTGAAAATCTAGCAGCAGATTTTCGTATTAATGACCTGCATAAATATCTAATTTGGGCTGAAAAAAGCCTGGTTAGTGATGAAAAGCTTAATAAATTAGAACTTGTACTTATGTCTGATAAGACATTATCATTTAAGTTAACTGATTATTTTGAGGACATTAAACTTTTAGCCACATATCGTTGGCTTTGTGGGGTAAGTTTAGTTAATCGTAATCGTGGCCTTGCTGCTGAAACACAACTCCAACAATCCTTAAAACTAGCCCAACTTTGTAGTGATAAAAATTTATTAGGAGAAATTTACCTAGTCCTAGCTACTGTTCGTGCTAATAGTGGGATTAGAGTCGAAGCCATAGACTTTTATAAACGCGCTTTAGATGCTTATCGTCAGGCTAATCACTTACTTGGACAGGGGCAAACTTTGCGCCAAATGAGTACTCTATATGAACTACGAGGGGATTATAGCCTAGCCTTAGATGCTGCAAGAGCAGCAGTTGATATTGCACAAGCATCTGATAATCAAAAATTAGAAAGTTTTGCACTCTCTAGTGAAGCTTGGATTTTATGTAAACTAAATCGTTTTGATGAATCAGCTTTAGTGGCTAAAAAGGCTTTAGCACTTGCAAGGCAGAGCGATGATCCTGCAACAAGATGTTCTTGTTATAACACAATTGCTCAAATCTATTTACAACAAGGTTTATGTGAAGAGGCTATAGAGCCTCAAAAAGAGTCTCTTCGTTTAGCTAAGACCTTAGGCAATCGGCGTTTTGAGTCTATTGTTTGTGATAATTTAGGTGAGCTTTATTTTCGTGCAGGCAAATACTTAGAAGCAGAAAAGTATTTCTTAAAAGTCTTAAAGCTAGTTGAAGCTAGTGGTAATCAATATTTTGAGCAAACTACGCTGCAAAACCTAGCTAAAGTTTATATTAAGCTAGAAAAATTTCCTCAATCTCGTGCTTATTTGACTAGAGCAGAGACCTTAATGTCAACTGTTGATTTACTTGAAGCAAGATGTGAATTTCGTGCTACTTTATCAGAGTTACTTTTTTCTGAAGGAAAGTTTCGTGAAGCAATTAGTGAAGCAGACCAAGCCATTACTCAAGCAAGAATTATGGGTAGTTTAGAACATGAATGGCTTCCTTGGTTAATTAAAGCCCGTGCTTTAATAGCACTTGAACGAGTGCGTCCCGCAAACGATGCTATATTAAAGACTTTTGCAATAATTGAAAAAGTTTCGACACAAATTTCTGATAATGTTGTTAAAGAGAAATATTTAGCTTATCCTGAAAGACAACTAGCCATCCAACTTTATGAACAAATAAGTTCTCAAAATTAAAAATTAAAACTTAATACTTAAATACAAGCTACTATTAATTGCATTTAAGTGGGTAAAAACGTTGAGAATAAAAGGAATAGCCTTATGTCTAAGCCTAAACTACTAGAAAAGTCCTGTATTAATTGTCAAAAAGATATTTCTCCTTTAAGTAAAGAAGAAATTACAAAACTCTTAGACGAGCTTGGAGATTCTTGGCAAGTTATTGAGGATCATCACTTAAAAAAGGATTTTAAGTTTCCTAATTTTCAAACTGCTCTAGATTTTACTAATAAAGTAGGAGATTTAGCTGAAAAAGAAAACCATCATCCAGATATTTATCTTTCTTGGGGAAGGGTTAGCATAAATATTTGGACACATTCAATTAATGGATTAAGCGAAAATGATTTTATATTAGCTGCAAAGATTTCTACTTTGTTTTAATTCCAGTAAGTTTTAATAGATTTAAGTTTACCTTTGTTTTTTTACAGAAATTTGAGCAGGCTCTACTTTTTTGACGGTTATAGCGTTAATTACTCCAGTAGGTAGATTAATTTTTGGTGTTGCAATAGCCTGATCAGGTAAGTCTTTTACTTCTACTGTTGCTGATACATCGGATGGCGATAGGTTTTCAATAAAAGATTTTCTTCCTTCTAATAGCACTGTTACTGTAAGAGGGTGAATAGAGATTTTTTCTGCGCTAGGTGTAATATGTACAGGCACATTTGTTAGTTCTCTTTCAATACGAATTTGACCTATTTCAATACGAACTTCGATTGTAGGCGAACCAACAATATTAACTTTAGCATCACGGATATCTAGGTTAGGGCGTTCTACAAAATTTATACGGTGTTCTGAAAGAGAAATAGTTTCAGTTGTAACCTCATCAATATTTTTAACTCGAGTCTCAGGCCCTCTAATAGTTACTGTACTTGGATTAACAGAAACGGCGGTAGATTCATAATCTTCAGGGATTTTACCTGTAAAACGAGCTATTACTTTTACTTGACGCTCAATTATTGGCTCAATAGTTAGTCTTGTTCTCTGTGGTTCAAGGCTAACTATTTCAACATTAGGTGGGATAATTACATCACTATTAGTTAGTGTAATTACTCTTTCTCCAGGCTTAGTTGTAGAAAGATTAATTTTAACTGCTAAGAGATCAGAGCGCAGGCTTTCAATAGTATCTTTTGGGCCTTTTATACGAATATCAGCAGCACGAGCAAAATCATCATTAGCTATTTCTAGACCTGGAGGAAGGTCTACATAATCTATAGGTACTCCTAAAAAGGTATTAGATATAGTTTCTTGCTTAGATACTGCTCCCCAAAGCACTATTGCAATTATTAAAGATATAAGCGTAAGGCTTTTATCTTCATAAAAATATTGTCTAAGCAAATTTGCTAGTATACTTACTATTGTGCTAAAGATTTCTGATAATTTGTGCCAAAGTTGCACTAGCTAGTTTCCTCCAAATATTTTAATAGAAACTGTTAGTCTTTTGTAACAAAGGGATGTGCATCAAATACGGCTTGTTTATTTGTTGGGGCAGCAGCCAAGCTTTTATCTATAGGGTTTTTACTTAACTCAGGAGTTAAGGAATTTTCTCTATTACGCCCAGTTGATTTTTGTGGTTCTAACGCCTGCATAAGCATAGTTCGAAGCCGGCTACTATCTAGATTACGAATGATTTGTCCTCGTTCAACAAAGGAAATAACCCCTGTTTCTTCTGAAACTACAACAGCAATAGAGTCATTTTCTTCAGTAATACCAATTGCTGCACGATGACGTGTACCTAGGTCTTTAGCTAGGCGAGGGTTAAGCGTAAGAGGTAAAAAACAACTAGCCGCCGCAAGTCTATAGTTACGAATTATTATTGCACCGTCATGTAATGGTGTATTTGGGTTAAAAATAGTTACTAGTAGATCATAGCTCGCTACTGCATCAAGTTTGACTCCGCGATTAATATGGTCTTGAAGCCCTACATTGCGCTCAATAATGACTAAAGCGCCTATTTTTTCAGAAGCTAAAGAAGTAGCTGCTAAAACAATCTCATCATAAAATTCTCTACTAGATTTATTTTCTTTACTTGTCCTAAAACCAAGCATTGGCAAACGGAAATTTTTTCCAAAATGTGCTAAGGCGGTTCGTATTTCGCTTTGAAATACAACAATTATTGCAATACCTAAATAAAGCACTGCATTACGGACTACAACTTGCACTGTTTGTAACTGAAAATAGCCTGACATTACATAGAGAAAAGTAAAAAACAAAATCCCATATAATATCTGTACTGCACGAGTTCCTCTTAATAATTTAAGGATTTCAAAAACTAGAATAAATACTATCAGTATATCCAACAGATCACGCCAGTGAAGTTGTTGGAGGGAGTTAGGCAAACTGATAGTAGAGAAGAAATCCATTATTTAATACCTTAACTTATAGTTAATTTTGTTTTAATGTTAGGGATAACCAAAAAACGTCTTAATTAGTAAATGGTTCCCAAATATAGTCTTAAACCTAAAAACTTTTAGCCAGTTCAAGCTATTTGTTAGAAAGCCGCTAGGCTTATAGCCTATGCTTATTCACAGGACTTGCTCAGTATATGTTATGTTAGGGGCTAAGATGCACGGCCTCAGTATCAGGTTGGTTTGCCGATTTTGAAGGCAAGCAATCTATTATTATCTATTGTTTTTTTGCTGTTATTATTGCTGAGTTCTCATTGAAAATTCAAGAGTTAATACAGTATTTTAAGTAAAATTTTTGTTGCACCTTAATTTCTGTTAAATAACTCTATTTATTCTCTAAATTCTTAAGCAATTCGGTTAGAGTACGAGCACGATTACCAAAAGCATTTTGCTCATTAGGGTCAAGAGAGATAGCATCTTTTAAGTATTTTTCTGCTTTTTTTAATTCTCCTACCTCAAAATAAAGCTCTGCTAAATTAGTATTAGCTGCAATATCATTGGGGTTAAGGGAAAGAGCAAAAAGAAATTCTCCTGCGGCTAGGTTTTTTTCATCAAGCCTCATATAGAAAGAGCCTAAACAGCTATGTATATAAGCATTTTCAGGGTCTATTATAGAAAGCCCTGTTAAAAGCTCATTTGCATCAGCCATATTACCTTGTTCTGCAAGCTGGCAAGCTAAAGCAGCACATGCATATATTTGCTCATCGCTCATTGTCATTGCTTCTTTAGCACTTTTATTTAATTGTAAAGAACGGGGGAGTGAACGGCGTAGGGTATTTAGCATTTGTGTTAGTTCTTTATTTGCCATATAAAACATCCTTTTAAAAAACAAGAAGACCCAGCAAGGATGCTGGGCTATTTTATTAATTAGTCTTTTTTAAGACAATAAAGGGGTTAAAGTTTAACGCTATCAATTTAGAAATTTAATTTAGTCAACAATGTTATGGTCAATCATATAGGCTAGGTAAACATTATCATACATATGATAACCAAATGGGTTTAGAGTATCACGTATAGAACTTAGGGTTTGGTCTAGGAGTTTTGCACCTAAACGGCCAAGGAATTTACCAGGGCTACTAGCTAGATCTTTAACATCATCTTTACCAAAATCATGAATTACTGTAGCAACCAAGTCTTTATCATGTCTTAGCATTTCAAAATTAGGACGGCTTAATTCTCCTGCACCTTGTTCACGATTGATTTTTTCTCCATAAGGCTCACCTTTACCAGATAAAAATCTATCTGAGGTTGTAAAATAATCACTTATGGTTTTTGTTGTTGCTGTACGTGGGCCTGGAGGAATATTACCTACTACATGTGCAGGGTTACTTAAGTCTACTGGACAGCCTGTTAAAGCTACTCGAACATTATCACTCATTAAACTCTTAATTTGTGCATCACTATAACCATTTTCTTTCATTTTAGTAATAGCTAGTGATACTGCATGGGTAGTCATAATAGTTCCTTGGCTATAACCAATTAGTTCCATTTTTTCAGGAGGATTTTGAGTTAAATTCTTATAAATTTCATTAGCTAGAGTCTCAGTTGGCTTAGAAGGAATACCTAAAAATAGCTCTTTAGCACATTGAAGTAGGTCAATAGCTGGGCCTTCAGTAGAATTATTAATAAGGCTAACATTTTTATTTAAGAATTGTGCAGTTTTATTTCCCATATCAGCACGTGTTAACTCATTTGTGGCAATACCATTAATTGCATAAACTTTTGGTGTTGACCCTAAATCACCGTTCTTAGGATATTTTTCTAGCTTACCATCGTTTTTAGAATCTGGAGTTAGTTTACTAGTTAAAGGAATAGTACCTGCTACTAACTTAAGTAAATACTTAATATTATCAAAAGAAAGTGGGTTTTCAGGAAACCCCCCTCTAGGTGTTAGCGAGGAGACGTTTGTACTTAGTTTTGGTAGCAAACTAGCATTTAATGTAAGTAAGTCAGTTGCTTTATTTAGTTTGCCAACTAAATCTAGTCCTGAGGCTTGATTTGTATTATTAGTACGGTTTTGATTAAAAAGATTAAGGGAAAAATCAAATTTATTATTATTAAAACTAATTGCCACGATATGCCTCCAAATAATTGTAAAAGATTAGGTTACAGCATTCTAAGTTGATCTTGTGTTTGGCTAACACGATTTAATGCTTCACTAAATTTAGATAAAGCATCACGACAAAGATAATAAACTTCTACTAATTCTTCTTTAGTTAAATCTGAAGGAGGATTAACTCCTTTAGGGTCAAGTATCCATTGCCAAACAAGCATTCTGCGAGCAATATCAATAGGTTCAATAGGTTCTATCGCTTGAGGGTTAGTTGTTGATTTTTCTACAGGATTTTCAGTTGCCATTAATTGACCCGCTGGTTAAAAATTTACTGAATGAATTATCGTTCAGTTTTTAAGTAAGTTGCTTTATTTTTGCGATCTTTAAGCAGGAAGAAACCCACTAACCTTGTTTAATAAGATTTAGTATTTCTAATGGTAGATTTAATGGCATTTAATAACAACGTTGTTATTAAGATTTATTGTGATTAATTAGGATTAAAAGTATTGCTGTTATATTTCTGGAAAAACCGCTAAAAAAACCGCTAAAAAGACTAGAAAGAAAAAAGATCTCAATGTAAAATGCCTCCTTCAATCAAACGGCTCGGTGATGGAATTAGGCAGACATAGCGGACTTAAAATCCGCTGCTGGGTAACTGGCGTGCCGGTTCGAGTCCGGCCCGAGCCACCTCTTTAATTATTTAGTTTTTTATTTAAATCGTTTTAAGACAAGCCACTTTTTTTCAAAAAAAGGTGGCTTTAATTATTTTAGTCTTATTTTTATTAAGAAAAATCTTCTAGGGCTTAGTAACTTTTTGCTATATACTCCCCTTCTATCAAAATAAATTAAATATTCTAAAGACAAAAAGTTAACTTCATAATTTCAAATAATTTTAAGGAGCAGGCTATGTCAGGTGAACAAGACCCAAAACAAATATCTGGTACTTATGCAGCTAATTTAGTAGAAGATAGGATGGCTGTAGGACTAGGAACAGGTTCTACTGCTAGGTTTGCAATTTTACGTCTTGGCGAAAGGGTTAAAGAAGGGCTAAATATTATAGCTATTCCTACCTCTGAAGCTTCGGCAAAACTAGCTACTGAATTAGGGATTAAATTAGTAGGTTTTAATGATGTAACACATTTAGATATTACTATTGATGGTGCAGATGAAATTGACCCTGATTTTAATATGCTTAAAGGTGGTGGAGGTGCGCTTTTACGCGAAAAAATTGTAGCCTCTCTTACTAAACGTCAAATTTGTATAGTTGATCCTAATAAGGCAGTAGAAAAATTAGGTAAATTTCCTTTGCCTGTTGAAGTTGTAAAATTTGGTTGGGAAGTTGTTGCTCGTCGTATTGAAGAGATAGGTGGTAAATATAAAGTTCGTCAACGTGATGGTGAAAACTATGTTACTGATAATGGTAATTTTATTTTAGATTGTGATTTTTACCCAATTGAAAACCCACCTGAACTTGAAAAGGCAATAAAGATGCTCCCAGGAGTAGTTGAAGTAGGACTTTTTATTAATATGGCTCATACTTTAATTATGGGGCACCCAAGTGGTGAATGTACTGTACGGGAGAGAGCATGACAACACTTAAAGATATTGCTGCTTTAATTATTGATATGGATGGAGTTCTTTGGCACGATAATGAGCCATTACCAGGGCTTATAGAGTTTTTTGAGTTACTTAGAAAACGTAATATCAAGTTTGTCCTAGCAACTAATAATGCTGGTCGGACTCCTGAACAGTATCAAGAAAAACTCTTAAGTATGGGTGTAAGTGTAGCAAAAGAAGAGATTTTAACTTCTTCACAGGCTACAGCACTTTATCTAAAGGGTATTGCAAAACCTAGTTCAAAGGTTTTTGTTATTGGTGAAGAGGGCTTAAAACAGCCTTTAAGAGAAATGGGTTTTGAAATTACTACTGGAAGTTCAGATTATGTAGTTTGTGGAATGGATCGTGGGTTAAATTGGGAAAAACTTGCTCAAGCAACGCTTAATATCCGTGCTGGAGCAATGTTTTTAGGAACTAACCCAGACACAACTTACCCTACTGAAAGAGGTGTTGTTCATGGTAATGGTGCGATTTTAGCAGCCTTAAAAACTGCTAGTAATGTAGAACCAGTTATTATTGGAAAACCTGAGCCAATAATGTATCAACAAGCAATGCTAAGGTTAGGAACAAATAAAGAAAACACTGTAGCCTTAGGCGACCGTTTAGAAACAGATATTCTAGGTGCTAAACGAGCATCAATTGCAAGCATAATGGTTTTAACAGGTATTAGCACTCTTAAGGATTTAGAGATTGTTGATTATAAGCCTGAATGGGTTTTAGAGGGCTTACCAGAAGTTATTAAAGCATTAGAAAATTAGTTTTATTAAAGATTAAAAAAGCTAACCCTATTAAAATATCAGGTTAGCTTTTTCTATTCTATCTATAATCTATAATCTATAAAACTTAAACTGAAGGCAAATTGTAAGTAGAAGCAAGTCTGTTTAAGTCTGTGCGCAGGTTTCTCCATTGATTACGCACATTTGCGCTAAAAGGATTATTGCGCATTCTTGTAGCTACAGGTCTTGCAGCATCAAGCGCTATTTGAACATTATTTCTAGATTCCCACCAACTATCATGGCGATCAAATTCTTTACGCAGTTCATCAAGTGCTTTTTCAAATCTTTTTACATCTTCATTAATTCGATCTTCTTTTTTGCTACCATCTAAACGGCTTCTATCTAAATCACGATCTAGGTCTTTACGAAAACGATCACTTCCTTCTTCAACTCGTCTAACAATTTCTTCTACCTCACGTTTTGTATAGCGTTCTTCATACCTAATATTATTACCTCTATCATGTCCTCTATGTCTTCCTTGTGCTAGGGAGTCTGTAGGAATTACTAATGAGCTTAACAAAATACAAATCCCAAAAACTAAAAAGAAAAATTTTTTACTCATAGGATCTCCTTAAAATTTATATGATTTTTAGAACAATTTTTTAGAACAATTTTTTAGAACAATAGAAACAAAAATAAGATGTGATTAATAGATTATTAGTTTACATATTAGACCAAAAACAGAGCTAAGAGCAAACTTATCAGAAAGCTTTGATTAGAGGGTTTTAGCTATTTTATTAGCTATTTTATCTGATTATAAATGTTAGGTTCTTTTTAAGATACACTTGCTTCTATAGCAGGAATAAAAAGCTTTAACTGTGCCCAAGTAGTATCTGTATTAGCGCTTTTATTTACTAAAAGCATTACTGCTACCTTACCCTCTTTAAATATTTTGGCTAGCAGGTAATTATCTAAAGAAGTTATATAGATTTCCTGAAAAAACTTATCTTTACTTTTTGCTAAACCTCTATGTTTTAGAATAATTTTTTCAAGGCGAGGAAGGTTTGCTCCTCTTAATAAATCTATACAGGCAGCTACCATAGATTCATCAATTATTTGTTGGGAAGAATTATATGTTCCTAAAAGTAGACCTAAATCAAGATCTACTATTGCACAAGAACGAGTGTCCTTTACATTTTGGGTTATACTTCTACATAAATCATCTATTTTATCCATAAAATTAGCCTTAATTTTATTTAAAGATTTAGTCTGATAAAAAAGCTTTTTCTAAAATAACTCTTTTTCTACGAAACCAAGTTATAGCATTTTTATCTGCAAATCCGTCCATTACAACAATTGTATAATTCTCTGTTCTATTCCAAACAATTATTACTCCAAAAACATTATCTATAAATTCAAAAATACCTTTAGTTGTATCATTAGAAAAGAAAAAAACTATGTTTAGCATATTGGCTACTTCTTCAGATAAAAGCTCTAAGTTATCATTTCCTTGTAGAGGTGTTATTTTTTCTTCTCCAATATAAGTAGCAAAAACACAGATGGGTTCATCGCTAAAAGCTGACTCAATAAATTTCCATTTTCTTAGAATTTTTTCTTCTAATGGGGTTTTTTGATTAGGGCTATTTTGTAATATTTGTAAGGTTGTTAAATGAGACTGGGAATTTGTTGCTGAAAAAGGGATCTCAACTTTAATGCTATTTTCTGAAGAGTTTTTAAGCTTTTCTACTTCTAAATGATTAGATTCTAATGTATATCGCTGAAATGAACCTGTGGTACGTGAGTTTGAATTGTAGTTTTTGGGAGGTTCGTCAGATTGAGGAATATAATTTTCTAAAGTAAGTCGCTGGTAAGCTCCTGAGTCACGCCTATACTCATCTTGTTTTTTTGCAGACTCCATAAGTATAAAATCTAGAGAGTTATCAATATTTCTTGCTATTTTTCTAGGAGCGCTTTGGATTTCAATGTCTGGATTAGGCCACCTAAGCAAGCTATAAGCTGCTATTTCTCCCTGATTATTTTCAAATCTTGCATTAACTATTTCTCCATCAGTAAGATAGAGATAGCCTTTTCTAATACCAAAAGAAACTTTAACGGTACAGCTTTTTCGCTCCATATGAAGAAGTTGTAGAAAGCTAGCAAGATTAATGCCTTTAATATGACCTGTAGCAGTAGGAAATAATGCTGCTTTAGCAAGCTCTATAAAAACCTCCATTTTTATTGGTTTTTCTAGGTATCCAAATGAGCCACATATATAAACATGCTCTTCTATTTCAGGCGAACCTGCTCCTGTAACAACTATTACGTTAATGTTTGGATGATTACTTATTAAATAGCCTAGTAAATCATAACCAGTCATCACAGGCATTTCCAAATCAGTAACTACTAAATCAACATCCTCGTTTTTGACAATTTCTATAGCGTCTTCTCCATTATTTGCAGTAAGGACTCTTATTTCCTCAAAAAAACTACCAAACATATCAAGTAATAGGGTTATCATTGTAGGTTGATCATCAACTATAAGTATTGTTTTCATAAGCAAATATAGCTAACTACTAAAGCTTTATTTTACGTATTATTATTATTATACTTTTAAAACATTATTTAACAAGCTAAATCCAAAATTAAAAACTAAATTTAATTAAAAACCATTTTTATAAAAAAAGCTTTTAGTAAAAAAATCTAACAAAATAAAAAAAAAAAGATTTACTAGTAAAGATAAGATATTACTAGATAATATGTAAGCACAAAGTATATTTTCGTAAAAAATGGAATTTTGCCAGAAAAAATTTTATTTTCAAGGCATAACGCTGTTTATTTAGAAGAAAAAATGAATTATTCAAAATAAACAACGATTTTTCAGTAAATTATAAACTATAAAGTTTTCCTAAAAATTTTGTTTTTCAGCTATATTTAGCCTTCGTAATAAAAAATCTAATGTTGTTTGTCGGTTTTGAGAAGGAATTTGTAAAACTTTAATTAATGGTTGACCTAAAACTAATCTTTCTGCTGCTAAAAAAGAAAGATAATTACCTGTATTAATATATTTGTCATTAATACTAGTATCTAGGCTAAAATAGTCTTGGTAAAGCTGATTAGAATTGGTAGTTAGGTTGTCTCTTAGAGTTTTAATTATTACTAATGCATTAGCTTTAGGCTCGTCTTTTACTGAACCTAATTGAATAATTTCACCTTTATTAGTATCAGGATTAAGTAAACTTGTTATGTAACAAGCTAGACCTTCATTCCACATAAAATCATAAAGAGGTTGTTCTAGGTTTAAGTGCTTAGCGCTAGGTTGAAATTGTTGATGATAAAGATGAAAGAGTTCATGATGAAATATCGGCCAAAGTTGAGTTTGCTCTTTTCTAGTAAATGCAATTGTATCAACTCCAATAAGCAAAACTTCTTTTTTATTAATTAAAGTTTGTTTAGAAATAAAGCTTGATAAAGAAGGGAGAAAATAAATAACCCCATCCCATTTTAAGTCAGAAAAGCGGCTAAGAAACTTTTCTTCATTCTCATTAAGTTCACTTATTAACCTATTAGATAATTTAATAAATGGCAGTGATTGTTTTTTTATATCAAATAAAAATGCTCGAATTTTAATATCTAGATTTTTATCAAAATTTTCGTCTGATAAGTTTAAGTTTTCTTTATTAAAAAGTTCTGGATAAGTCTTTATAAAAGTATCTTGAAAAAGCTTAATTTGAGCATCTGTATCTTGTGTTTCAGCTTTTGCCCAAAAATCCATCATTAAAGGCATTAAATTTACAATTTTATAAGGACGTATAAAATTTTTATTATTAGACTTGGGCAAAATAATTTCGCTTAAACTAACAAAAGTTGGTCTATCAGGGTAATAACCTTTTTTAGTTTTAATTCTATAATCACTATTAGTTGTAGTTAGCCTAGGAGAAAGCTTTAGCTCAATTTCACGAAATTTTTCTGTCTCATTTTCAGTATTAGGTATAAAAGCTAGGCTATAACGTGTACGCAAGCTTTCAATTTGGTCACTCATTTTTTCTAGAAAATCTGTTTTAGTAGCAGGAACTACTTCACCGCCTGTTTGATTAGCAAAAATATTAATATTACTTTTAGAAAAAAACTTGCTAATTAAAATTTGATCAGGATATTTTCTTTTTAAGAGTTCTGCTGATAGTTTATCTCCTGTGTTACCAAAAACTAAGCTAGTGACAATCGCTCCAGACTCATAAAGTTGTTCTAGTGTTTCATCTTTACTTGCAATTGCTCCTGTATTAAGAAGAGGCTCGTTAGAAAAATTACTTGTAAGAACAATAATAGCTCGTCGCCCCGTAGGGTTATTAGCCCGCCTCATTAACAAAGTTGCTTGGTAAATAGCGGATCTAACTAGGTTTAATTTTCCTTCTACTTTAGGCAATTCCTTAAACTTATTAATTACTGTAGTTTTATCTTTTGTAAATGGCTGAACTAGCTTTGTATGTTCGCCAAAAGCCATAATTGCTATTTCATCCTGGGCTTTAAGGTATTTTGTTATAGACCATTCTTCTAAACGAGTTTGTGCAAACATTGTGCTAAGAGTATTACTTTCAACTAGCAAAATTATTGATAAGGGCAAGGATTCTTCCTTAAAAAAGGTTAT
Organism: Acidobacteriota bacterium; assembly: GCA_016213785.1. GTDB lineage: Bacteria > Acidobacteriota > Blastocatellia > Chloracidobacteriales > JADJPF01 > JADJPF01. Next base: position 99,586 of record JACQZQ010000053.1, on the reverse strand, counting down.
ATCTTGGAGTGTTTTCTCATCATAAAGTTGAAAGTCTTCTTTTTTAAGCCCATTAACAGGTTTATTGGTTTTACTATCATAAACTTGAGCATCTAGGGCAACTAGCTTTGAGTTGATTTTTATAGTTTGCTCAGAAGGGTTTTGCGAATAAGCAAAAGTAGGAATTAAACAAAGTAAAATCGCTAGTAATCGGATTAACATAAATTTGGTTTAACCTAAATTAGAAGTTGCTTTAGACTAAAATATTAAACCCTCTTTTTAACAGTTTTGTTCCTTTTTTTCTATTGCTTAACGCTTTTCAGACTGGCTTGAGAGATAGTTTTTTTGTTACCATAGCTTTTCTTGTCGCTAAATAAAGCTTTAAGAAACTTATATATTAGGAAAGGCATCTGTTTAAAAATAACAAGCTATGGCTAGCCCAGAATGGCAGTATTGTGATTGTGATATTGAAGAACTAGAAGAACTCTGTGGTTGTGGTAAAGATCATCGTTGGTCAAACTCACAAAAACCTATTCATTGGCGTGAACAACATTGGATATGGGAATGTGCTTTTAATGTTTTAGTCGAAGAAAATGACGATATGCGACGACGTTTAGTTAAATTTGCAGTAGATAAAATTTTTCAACGACGGCGCAATATATTACAAGACTTTACTCAAGAAGATGAAGAATAAAACTAATTTTATTAAAATTATTCAAAGTCTTATTATCATTAGTTTCCTTGTGTTTTCAGCACTTGAGACTAAAGCACAAAAAATTAATTCTCAATCAAAAACAACTGAAAATAACACCAACTTATTAGTAGATAAACAAATAGAATTAGCTGAAAGACTTATTAAATCTACAGAAGAATATAAAGAAAGCCTGCAAAAGCTATCCATTCTTTATCAATCTGATATAGATAAACAAAAAGAAAAACTCCAAAAAAGACAAGAACTTTTTCAACTTGGTATCATTGCTCGTCGTGAACTAGAGACTGTTGAGGAAGATATTAAAAAAATTCAGAGTAAATTATCTGAAACACAAAAAGACCTTTTAGAAGCAGATAGTCTATTAGTAGAAGCACATGCAGCTAAAGAGTTAGCTAAACTTCCTCCAATTACCGCTACTTCAAGCTATAGAGCAATACCTGGGGTTATTCGCTATACAGGGTTTTCTACTTGGTCTTTACAAGACACCCCTATTTTACAGAAATTTTTTCAAGATAGCTTTAGCCGCACTTTGCCTATTAGCGCTTATGGTCAAAGTAACACTCATGACCGACTTGGTTATGACCATCGTAACTCTATTGATATAGCTGTGCATCCTGAAACTAAAGAAGGACAAGCCTTAATTAATTTTTTGCGAAATAAAGGAATCCCTTTTCAAGCTTTTAGTCAAGCTATTACGGGTTCATCAACAGGCCCACATATTCATATAGGGAAACCTTCTGTAAGAATTAATTAAGAGTTGAGCAAATTAAAGAGTTTATTTAATACGTTCTAATAAATCCCATTTATTTCCATAAAGATCTTTAAAAACAGCTACCGTACCATAGCTTTCTTGACGAGGTGATTCTAAAAATTCTACCCCATTTGCTATCATTTTATTGTAGTCTTGCCAAAAATTATCTGTATGTAAAAAAAGAAAAACACGCCCTCCAGTTTGATTGCCAATGCTATTTTCTTGTTCAGGTGAAGCTGCTTTAGCAAGAAGTAATGAAGTCTCTTTTGCACCTTGAGGCGCAACTACTACCCATCGCTTATCTTCTGATAAAAGGGTATCCTCAAGCAAAATAAAGCCTAATTTTTGAGTATAAAAATTAATAGCTTCATCATAATCTTTAACGACAAGCGCAATAGAACCAATATGCTGAGTCATATGTATTAAGTGAAAATATGGTTATGAAAAAATTCCTGTTACAGGCGCATGATCAGATGGTTTTTCGCCTTTTCTTTCATTACGATCAATTACTACATCACTACATCTTGAAGCTAAAGAATCTGTGATTAGAATATGGTCAATACGTAGCCCTAAGCCTCGTTGAAAGCCTAGACTGCGATAATCCCACCAAGTATATATGCCTGAGTCTTGATGATGAAGTCTTAGAGCATCTTTTAAGCCCCAAGCCATAAGGTTTTGATGAGCCTCTTTTTCTGGTTCGCTAAAATGAAGTTTTCCAGTCCATTGTTTAACATCCCAAACATCTCTATCATCAGGAGCTACATTAAAATCACCACAAATTAATAAAGGCTCTTTAGGGTCAAAGCTTGTATTTAAGAATTCTCTTAAACGCTTATACCAATTGAGTTTATACTGATATTTTTCTGATCCTACTTCGCTTCCATTAGGAACATAAACATTAATAATTTGAATATTTTCTATTTTAGCTGCAATAAAGCGTTTTTCTTGATCGTTTTCATCTCCTGGTAGTGCTTTAATTACATTACTTGCCTCACTACGAGATAGAATTGCTACACCGTTATAGCTTTTTTGTCCAGTAAATATACATTTGTAGCCTGTTGTTTCTATTTCAGCTAAAGGAAAATCTAAGTCAACCGCCTTAGTTTCTTGTAAACATAATATGTCTGGCTCATTTCTCTCTAACCAAGAGAGAAGGCGCGGAAGTCTAACGCGTATAGAATTTACATTCCAAGTAACAATTTTCATTTGTTTTTCTTTTCCTTACTTAAGTTTAAGTATTTTGAGTCGGAAAACGTTTTTTTGATAAAATTAAAAAGTTTTCAAATAATAGATTTTTTTTCTTCTGCTGAGAAGTTGATAAAGCTAAGTAGACTTAATAAATATTAAATAAATATTAAATAAATATTAAATGGATATTAAATGGATATTGAATGAATATTGAAAAATTAACAAAGAATTTAACCCTATCTACTGATGGAATTTGGGTTTCACAAAAAACTAGCAAAGTTGATTTCCCCGAAGATGGGCATAAGGAATGCTATCAGGTAGAATCAGGGTCATTTTGGTTTGAGCATCGTAATAATTCTTTAGTCACAGCAATAAAAAATTTCCCTCCCTCAGGAGAGGTTTTTGATATTGGTGCAGGTAATGGTTATGTTACTCAAGCACTTGAGAAAAACGGCTTTAACACTGTAGCTTTAGAGCCAGGCATAGTAGGCGCTAGAAATGCAAAAAATAAAGGCTTAACCGTTATTTGTTCTACTCTAGAGGATGCAAACTTTTTTCCAAATTCAATAAGTGCAGTAGGTTTATTTGATGTCTTAGAACATATTAAAGACGATACAAAATTTTTGGCTCAGCTAAAAGATTTACTTAAGCCAGAGGGAAAGCTTTATCTTACTGTTCCAGCTTATAACATTTTATGGTCTGTCGAAGATGAAATTACTGGACATTATAGACGCTATAATTTAAGGAATCTAGTAGTACAACTGAAGGCAATTGGATATAAAATAGACTATTCTACTTACTTTTTTTCTTTTCTTCCAATACCTATTTTTTTGCTAAGGACAATTCCTAGTAAATTAGGTTGGAGGCAAGAGGGAAACTTAGAGACTACAGAGAAAGAGCATAAGCCTAGTTTAGGGGTGATAAGATCCTTATTAGATAGTTATTTAAGCTTGGAATTAAAATTAATAAATGGTCAAAAATATATCCCTATAGGCGGGAGTTGTTTAGTTATAGCAAAAAAATAACAAAATTTAGTTTGATTTTTCTAAGTCGTGATATACTGTCGGCAACTAACCTTTATTACCTACAAAAAACAAATTTAAATTTTAATTACAGGCGCTATATTATCTTACAAGTTATTGGAGGAGTTGAAGTTATGAGATTAGGAAAATATGCTATTTTGTTTGAATCAACTTTTGAAGTACTAACTAGATCCAGTGAGCATAACGTAATGACAATAGAACATGTTACAGAGTTTGTAGAGACAGATATAAAGCATTTTGCTTGGTTAGAAGAAGATGTAAGACAAGCTAAAAAATATTTAGAAAGTAAATCTTATCAAGAAGTTTCTAGTAAGCGTTTTTGTGGAATTTGTGGAGTTACAGCACTAAACAAAGCTAATGTTGATAGTTGTCCTAATTGTGATAGCTTACCTGAAAATGTTCAACGTGCTTTTATTGCTTTACGCTCAACAATAATTGAGCAAAATGAAAAAATCGAAGAATTGCGTAAAAAATAATAATTAATAAAAACTTAATTAGAAAAAGCCAACTAAGCCCTGTGAGGGTAAAATTTAATTTATCCTTACAGGGCTACTATATTTATATATATTTTTTAGCGTTTGTGACAGCGAAATACAAATGCTGGTGGGAGGTTACGAAATACAACAGAGGTATCAATATCAGAAAAAGTTTTTCTTAAAAGGCGCATTGCACTATTTATTACTCTAGCATGTAGATATTGATAAGTAACAAAAACACCGTCTGGGCGCAGAGCTTCATAGGCATTATGAAGAATACGTTCTGCTAGATCTGGAGGTAGAAGAGCAAAAGGTAGACTAGAGATAATATAATCAGCTTGCTCAAAATTGTTTGCTTTAAGGTGAGTGCTTATATTTTCTGCACTGTCATGAATAATTTTATGATTTGGAAAACGTCTTTGCCAAATAGTAATCATCCCAGTGTTAGTTTCTAGAGCAAAAAAAGCGGTTTGTGGGCCACATTTTTTTACAATAGCTTTGGTTACTGCCCCTGTCCCAGGCCCAAACTCTACTACAATCTTTGCTGTTGCTAGATCAAGGTTATTTACCATTCCTTCAGCCAAAAATCTTGAACTAGGAGTTACTTGACCAATTTCACCAGGGCTTTCTACAAGAGATTTTACAAATAATATTTGATCTCTAGGAAAGTTATCTAGTTTAGAAAGTTTGTCCAATTTAGGTAATTTATCTAGGTTTAACGCTAGCTTTTTTTTAGGATTTGCCATAGAAAATGATTCCACGAATTTTAGAAAATATATTTCATTATTAAGAGTTATTTAATTTTATGGCGACGATTCTAGCGAACTTAGCCATTAAAAACAAGCAAGATAATGTATAGGGAAATAATTTTTTATTGATTCTTGCTAGAAGATTCTTCAGGTGTTTTTGTTTGCTCTTGTTGTTGAAGTATTTTTGCTTCAATTTCCTTTAATGCTGAAAGAGCAAAAGCATTATTAGCATCTATAGTAAGTATTGCTCTATACTCTGCTGCTGCTGCTAGAAGTTCACCTATTTCTTGAAGAGATTTTGCTAAATTAATATGTGCTAAAAGATAGTTAGGATCTACTGCTAAAGCCTTGCGATATTCTACTATAGCTGTTTTTGTATCATTATTTTTTTTAAGCAAATCACCAAGATTAATATAAACCTCTTTAAATAAAGGATTAGCCTTAGTTATATTTCTATATTCTTCTATAGCTTCTTTTGCTTGGTTATTTTCTGCTAACAAATTTGCTAGCTTAAATCTAGTTGTAATTTGCCAAGGTTCTATTTTAAGAGCCGTTTTATAAGCTTCAATTGCTATTTGAGGGTTATTTTTATGTGCTGCTAGATCAGCTAAAGCAATTTGTGTTTGAGCATTACTACTTTCCTTAGGGTCTTTTAACTGTTTAGAGGCATCACTTAGTATAAGCTCTGAATATTTTTGAGCCGTAATGGCTAAATAAAGCCGGGCTTGATTTTCATTAGGGTTAAGTTTTAATACTGTACTAAAAGCTTTTTCTGCTGCTAGGAGATTGCCTATATCTAGCATTAATTTACCATAAGCAAGTTGATCTGCTATGGAGTTAGGTTTTTGAGTTATTACAAAATCATATTTTTCTACTGCTTTTTCTATATTGCCTTTGCTAGTATAAACATTAGCTAAAACTGAATGAGCTTCAACATCAGTAGTATTAACATTAAGCGCTGCTAAAGCATAGCGTTCAGCTTGATCTAAATCACCTTTACGCAAAGACTTAAGCGCTATATTGACTAAAGGATAAGTCCAATCTGGTGCTAAAGTAGCAGCTTTAAGATAAGCTTTAAGAGAGTCTTCTTCCTTACGTTGATCTGAGAGTGCTCGGCCTAGAGCATTATATAAAAAAGCTGCATTATCATCTTTTTTTATTGCTTGTCGAAAGATCTCTTCGGCTTTAGTTGGCTCTTTATCGGCAAGTAAGACCATTCCTTGATAAAATAGATCCATTAAAGCAAAGTCTTTATTTTTAGGTTGTAATTCTTTTACACGTTTAGAATATTGTTGTGCTTTAGCCCAATCATTTTTTGTAAAAATATAGTTTGCCCCTTGAACATAAGCAGCAAGAGGTGCTTTTGCTGCTTCTCCAAGTGCTGTAGTTAAAGAAGTTTGCACGCTTTTTACCGCTGGATCGGCAGGATAAGTTTTAATAAAAACTTTGTAAATATCCCAAGCATTTTGTCCTTCAGGCTCTATTAATTGATTAAGGGAAATAGCTAGTTCAATTTGAGTAGCTAAAGGATTTGTTGGTCGCTCGGTTGTAGTAGCAGCTTTATTATTAACAGGATCTTGAGTATTTTCTTGGATTTTGTCTTCTTTTGCTTTGTCTTCCTTACGCACTTTTTCTTGCTTCTTTTTGTCTTCTTTTTCTCTCTTTTCTTGTTGCTCTTTGCGATCTTTTAATGCTTTTTCATCTTGTTCAATTGCTAAAACAGGTAGATGAAAAATTAATAATAAACAGATTGCTAGTTTAGAAAATAAAACAAAACGCATGATTTTTCCTCAGGTAAAATGGTTGTGAAATGATTTATTATTATGGGCTAGTTAGAACACATTATAGCAAAACTCGCTTCTTAAAACTAAAGCATAGAACTATTTTCTGAATAAATTGCTACAGAAGTTTCTGTTTCCCAAAGCTTGACAGATATTACAGGTAGATTTTGCGACCTAGCATAGTCAAAAATCAATTTAGCTATATTTTCAGCTGTAGGGTTTTCAGCCATTATATAAAATTCTTCGTTACAATCACGTAGTACTGCTACTAGAGGATCGTCTTCACGTAAAAGCAATTTATGGTCTAGTTCTTTCATAATCCAATTTTGGACAATATCTTTAACATCTACAAAATCTATAACCATACCTCGATAATCTAGTGTATTTGCTCCTAAAGTAATTGCTACGCGGCCATTATGTCCATGCAAATGTTTACATTTTTTTTCATAGTCCCTTAGCCTATGACCATATGAGAAATTAATTTCTTTAGTTACCAAAAACATCTAAACTACTCCAAGAAAGATTAAATATTAAGTATAGATAAACTCTAAGAATATAATAGCTTTATGAAAATAAGAAATACCTTAAAGCTAAATAAAGTAAAATTTCGGCTTAAGCTTGCCTAAAGTTAATTATCAAATTTAACTAAAAGTTTTATACTTTTAATTAATTAAATATTACAAATAAATTATTTTCTGTGTTGCGGAGATAAATTTAGATGGAGAAACTTCCGTTGACAAATAAAGTGGAACTTCAAAAAATAGAGCTTCACTATATAAACGACCAAGAAGTTCGTATTGAAGTGGCACTTAGCTTAAATAATCGTACTGAAGAAGTAGAAAGAATTTCTCAGAATAATGATGAAGCTATATTAATTAATATAACTTTAGCAACATTAGATGTAATCCGCCTCTTAATCCCTCGGCCACTAGAATGCCAAATAGATTATATTAAAAAAGTCGAAGCTAAACCCTCTCCAAAAGTTCAGTCATTGTTAAGGTTAAAAGAATCAGGTAAAGAAAACTTTCTTAGTGGTAGTGCAGTAATTAATAATTCTTTATATCAATCAGCAGTAATTTCAATCCTTGATGCTCTAGCACGTACTTTAGAAAAAATGATTGAACTCCAACAAAAACGTGAACGCATTGGGCGTTCAGGTTCTTTTGCTCTAGAAACAAGCACTATGGCTATTGCTACAGAACTTTTAGAAGAACGTTCTAAACATAATGAAATTAAAACAGCTGCTAAAACTCAGCCTCTTGACCCAAACTTTATTGAACAACTAAGTAAGACAAATGAATCTAGTGAACTTACTAAAAATCCTTCTCTAGAAACTAGTAATTCACCTGATTCTGATAATGATAATAATGATTTTGATAGTAGGATTATTAATAGCAGTCGTGCAAATGAGCTTTATGAACAAGGTGAGAACTTAGTTAAAAAAGGTAATTATCAACAAGCTATTTTTTTATTAAAAGAAGCAATTAATTTAGATAAAAATAATGCTAACTGTTACTGTCTCTTAGGTGTAGCTCTATCTAATACAAATATTTATGAAGGGACAGAAGAAATTTTTCTAAAAGCCATAGAACTAAACTCTAAGGTAGCCAGCTATCATACAGAATTAGGACTTTTTTATAAAGAAATTGGTCGTGTAGATAAATCACAAAAGGCTTTAGAAAAGGCTATAGAGCTAGACTCTTCCGATGCTCGGGCTAAACGCGCTTTAGCCTCAGTACAAGAGCTAATGTGTACTTTTGAGCCTATCAAAGAAAGTACTAGTTATATAAAAAATAGTGATACTACTAGGTTAAATGAACTAAAAAACTCTCTAGAAAATAAGTCAAATAATAGACCTACTTTTTTGTCAAAACCTATTAGTTCTAGAATTATAGCTACTGCTTTAACAGGAATTTTAATTTTTTTTACAATTATTGGAAGTGGTGTATATGTTTATAGCTATTTTTATGTGACTAATAAAAATAAACTTTCTGAAAATGATTTGTCACACCCAAATTATCTTTCACTTCAAATTGTACATACATTTCCTTCTATCAATAAAGGAATGTCTATAAAAGAAACAGTAGATAAATACTTAAAAGAAAATAATATATCTATTTATAATTGGTATTCGGCGAAGGAAAATAAAAGCTCTAACTATATTGTTGTACTTACATTTGCTAAAGAAGGCCGTGACTTAAGCGCTATTTGGACAGTTGAATTAGATAAAAAAATCTGTATAGCTACAAATGATTTAGCAAAGCAGTTTTCAGGCAATTAGCCTAAGTAAAAACTAGACCTAATTAAGAGAATTTGCTAATTTTAAGCAATTATCACTTATTTTCTTCTTCCAAAAACTAAGCCTGACTTACTTGCTTGAAAATATTTTCTTTCCTAAAATCGTCCTGGAAAATTTTCCACTTAATTTATTTCAAATCAAAGATAAAATTTTAGGAGGTATTTATGGTTGTTGGTGCAGAAACATTTCAATTTCAAGCAGAGACTAAACAACTTCTTGATTTGGTTATCAACTCACTATATACAAATAAGGAAATCTTTCTGCGAGAGTTGATTTCTAATGCTTCAGATGCCATAGATAAATTACGTTTTGAAGCCCTAACAAAAACAGATTTGTTAGAAAATGATGATAAATTTGAAATTCGTCTTGAGACTGATAAAGATGCTCGTACTCTTACTATTTCTGATAATGGTATAGGTATGAGCCGAGATGAAGTTATTGCTAACATTGGTACTATTGCTAAATCTGGTACTAAAGAATTTAGAGAAAAACTAAAAGATGCCACCTCAGATAAAGGATTAATTGAGTTAATAGGTCAGTTTGGAGTAGGTTTTTATTCTGCTTTTATGGTGGCTGATAAGGTTAGTCTAGTTACCCGTAAAGCAGGAGAAAAAGACGCTACTTATTGGGAATCTGTTGGCGATGGGCAATACACTATAGATACTACTGAGCGTAGTAAACGAGGAACCACTATCACACTTCATCTTAAAGCATCTGATCCTGATAGTGGAATTGAGGATTATACAGACTCTTGGACGCTTTCTAATATTGTAAAACGTCATTCAGATTTTGTTAGCTATCCAATTATTTCTAAAGAAGAAAAACAAGAACCTGAACTAGATGAAGAAGGCAAGCCCAAAAAGGATGGTAAATCCATTACAGTAATTGAGGATAAAACCCTTAATTCAATGAAACCTATTTGGACTCGCTCACAATCAGAGGTTACAGAAAGCGAATATTTTGAATTTTATAAACATATTTCTCATGATTGGACTGACCCACTTAAAACCATTTCTTTAAGGGCAGAAGGTCGAATTGAGTATCAAGCCCTTCTTTTTATCCCTTCAAAAGCACCTTTTGACCTTTATTATCATGGCTCAGAATGGGGACTAAGACTTTATGCTAAGCGTATAATGATTATGGAAAAATGTGAGGAGTTAATTCCTCGCTATTTACGCTTTGTTAAAGGGATTGTAGATTCTGCTGATTTACCTCTAAATATTTCTCGTCAAATGCTACAACAAGATCGCCATATTACCCAAATTCGTAAATGGTTAGCTAAAAAAGTTCTAGATACTCTTAAAGAAATTCAAGAAAAAGACCCAGAAAAATATCTACAAATTTGGAAATCTTTTGGTGCAGCAATCAAAGAAGGTGTTAGTAGCGACTTTGAAAATAAAGATAGAGTAGTGTCTCTAGTCTTATTCCAATCTTCAAATGATCCAGAAAAACTTACTTCATTAAAAGATTATATTGAGAGAATGAAGCCTGAGCAAAAAGAACTTTTTTATCTAACAGGCGAATCTCGCACAGTAGTAGAAAACTCTCCCCACCTTGAAGCTTTTAAGGAAAAAGGCTATGAGGTACTATACTTAGTCGAACCTGTAGATGAATTAGTAGTTGATTCTTTACATGAATTTGAAGGGAAATCCTTAAAGTCCATTGGTAAAGGCACTGTAGAGTTAGGAAGTGAAGAAGAAAGACAGAAAGCTAAGCAAGAATTAGAGGAAAAACAAAAAGAAAGTGCTTCTTTACTAGAATTTATTCAAAAGAGACTAAGTGAAGATATTAAAGAGGTTAGACTTTCTAACCGATTAACTTCTTCTCCTGTTTGCTTAGTTGGTGCTGAGCATGATTATAGCCCACAACTAGAAAGGTTATTGCGGCAAGCTGGAAATACACCTAAGCAAAAACGTATTATGGAACTTAACCCTAAACATTCTATTTTTCTTAGAATGCAAGAGCGTTATGAGAAAAATAAAGAAGATTTAATGCTTTCTGATTACGCAGAGCTACTATTAGGTTATGCTTTACTTGCAGAAGGCTCTGAATTACCGAACCCTGCTAGATTTAACCAGCTAGTAGTTAGTTTAATGGTAAAAAACTTCTAAAAAGATTTGGAAACACTCCAAAAAAATATGCCAGAAGTTAAAAAATATTAACTTCTGGCATTTATGTTCTTAGGATTCTTACAGAAAATCTTTACTTAGCCCAAACTATGAATCTGTATAAATTTATTTCTATTTACTTTTTAAGTTATTTATCTTTCTTTTTATAAATTATATAACCTAAGCCTGCACCAGCGCCCGCACCAATTAGCGCACCTTTTTTGCCGCCGATTATTGCACCACCAACAGCACCAGCAGCAGCACCTATGGCTAAGTGCTTAGTTCTACTAGGGCGTTTTTCTGGGTATTCTCGATTGTAATCATCATCTCTATAATCTCTATTTCTTTGATAACGCTCATCTTGTGAGTAACGATAATCTCTATCATCATCACGATCTCTATCACGATCTCTATCTCTATCATCATAGTCACGATAGTCACGATCTCTATCTTGATAACTAGAGCTATAAACTGGTTGGAGGTTTTTAACTTTACGTTGACGGGTTTGAGCAAAACTATTGTTTGATAAAACAAGTAAGGAAATTAAAACAAGTAAACTGATGCTTGAATATTTAGCTATTGATTTCATATTTTACTCCTCAGATTTTGTTTGGGTTGGTTGCTGGGGTCTTTTGCACGTTATATGCCAAATCAAGACTTTAGAGAAATAAAAGGTTTTCTCCCTTTTAATGATTTAATAATTAAAGTTAAGCTTACTATGGTTATTTTGTAAAAATACAACTCAGAGTGGTTTTCAGCCTAGATAGTGTGATATATAAACGATATGGTGTAGTCTTTATTCGCATTTTTTCTTGAGATGATAAATTTTAGGAGGCAAACTTTTTAATGACAACAATTAAACAAGATATTTGGCAAGAACTTACTTGGCGCGGACTTATTTATCAGTCAACAGAACGTGAACTAGGTAGAATGATGTATAAAGAGCAATTTAGTTGTTATTGTGGGTTTGACCCTACGAGTGATTCTTTACATGTTGGTAATTTGGTTCCACTTTTAGGTTTAGCTAGGATGCAACGTGCTGGACATCGGCCTATTGCGCTAGCAGGCGGAGCAACAGGACTAGTAGGCGACCCTAGTGGTAAAAGCCAAGAGCGTAACTTACTTTCACGTGAAGAACTAGCTGCTAATGTTAGAGCTATTCGCAAGCAACTTGAACATTTTGTTGACTTTAATGCAGGCGAAATCTCAGCCGTACTTGTAGATAATGCTAGCTGGCTAGACGGTTTTAACTTGCTAGATTTTTTAAGAGATATTGGTAAACACTTTACTATCAATGAAATGATGTCTAAAGATTCAGTAAAAAGCCGGATGGAACAAGGAATTTCCTACACAGAATTTTCCTATATGCTTCTTCAAGGCTATGACTTTCTACATTTATTTAAGACTTATGGCTGTCGTCTCCAAATCGGAGGAAGTGACCAATGGGGTAATATTTTAGCTGGAATGGAGCTAATAAGGCGTATTGAAAGCAAAGAGGCTTATGGATTAACTTTTCCCTTAATTACTAATGCTGATGGTCAAAAATTTGGTAAAACCGCAAGTGGAACAAAATGTTGGCTAGATCCTGCTCGTACAAGCCCTTATAAGTTCTATCAGTTTTTTATTCAAGTTGATGATCGTGATGCAGTAAAGTTTTTACGCTATTTTACTTTTCTCTCAGAAGCAGAAATTAATGACCTAGAATCAAAACTAGCAGTAGCCCCAGAAAAACGCGACGCTCAACGTGCTCTAGCACGTAGCTTAACAGAAATAGTACATGGCAAAACCGAACTTGAACGTTCTGAAGCTGCTTCACAAGCTTTATTTGGCGGAGACTTGACTAATTTAGATGAACGAACTTTATTAGAAGTTTTTGAAGAAGCCCCGTCTTATGAACTTTCTAAAGAATGGTTTATAGAAGGTCGCCCACTAGTAGATACACTAGTGGAAGCTAAAATAGAATCTTCAAAAAACACTGCCCGTCAAAGCCTTCAAGGTGGAGGGATCTACTTAAATAATATTAAAGTTAGTGATGTAAAAGAGCGTTTATCAGAAAATCGCTTAATCTATGGTAAATACTTAGTTGTAAGAAAAGGCAAAAAAAATTACTACTTAATTAAAGTTAAATAGCCTAATCAAAATAAAGCCTAAGGAGCTATTCTTAGGCTTTTTAAGCATTAACAATTTTTGTTAAAACTAAGGCTAGAATTATTACACCTAAAATAATTCTATAGCCTACAAAAACATAGGTTGTATTTGTTTGTAAATAACGAATTAATAGCTCTATAGAAATATAGCCAACAATAGCAGCTACAATAGTTGCAACAATTACAGGAAAGTTTAGTTGTCCTATAATTTCATGTCGATATTTATAAAGTTCATACACACCTGCACCAAATATAGAAGGAATACTTAATAAAAAAGAAAATTTTGCCGCAGACTCACGAGTTAGCCCTACAAATAGACCTGCTGTAATAGTTGTTCCTGAACGAGATGAACCTGGGATTAATGCAAATGCTTGGGCAATGCCTACAAAAATAGCATCAAATATGGTTAATTGCTCTATAGTTCTTATACGCCTTCCATGAATTTCTGCAAGAGATAGAAAAATTGCCCAAATAATTAGACTAATAGAAATTACATATAAATTTTTTGTTGAATCTCCTGAGATAATTTTCTTAAAGAGTAGCCCACAAGCAACTATTGGAATAGAGCCAACAATTATATACCAACCAAGTCTTGCATAAGGGCTTAGTACCATGTCTCTACCTCTAAGATAAGATAAGTTACCAACAATAAATTCTTTAGTAATATTTAGTAGATCTGGGGCAAAATATACTAATACAGCTAGTAATGTTCCTAGTTGTATTACTGCCATAAAAGCTGTCCATTGTTCAGAGTTAAGTTTATCCATAGCGCCCATAAGTCTTCCAACTAAGGTCATATGAGCAGTGCTACTAATAGGAAGGAATTCTGTTAAACCTTGAATAATACCTAAAATTAAGGCTTGCCAAAAAGTCATAATCTATTTATTCCTAACAATGTAAAAATTTTCAATTATTAATATTGATAAGGTCTTTATCTTCATTCACTAAAATTAGGTTCTTCTTGTTCAATAGTCGGAGTGTTTGATGAAGTAAGTAGTTTATTAAGCATTGTAACTAATTCGCTACGTCGGAAAGGTTTTGTAATTAGTCCTGCAAAACCTATTGAAAGAACTTTTTGTTTTTCATTTTCTGGTAAAAACCCAGAAATAGCAATTACTGGGATAGAAACTAGCTCAGAGCGGGAACGTAAATCAACCAATATATCATAAGGATTACGACCAGGCATATTTACATCCATTAAAATTACTTTGGGCAAATGTCTTTCAGCCATACGTAGCCCTGCTTCAGTGCTTCTAGCCGTTAAAACTTCATAGCCTTGACGTTCCATAATTGAAACTAATACTCTTAAACTATCTTCTAAGTCTTCAACTATAAGCGATTTAGGTCTATCACCTTGGGCTATAATCTCATCTAACTGTTTATCTTTTAGGTTTCTTATTGATACAATATCTTGTTGAGGTATAGGCAGTTTTACTATAAAAGTACTACCTTGATCCTTGCCTGGGCTTTCTGCTCTAACTTCCCCACCATGAACCTCAGCTAAAGATTTTACTAGCGAAAGCCCTATTCCTAAACCACCATAACGGCGAGTAGAAGAACTATCTCCTTGACGAAACCGCTCAAAAACTAAGGGTAAAAAGCTAGGTTCAATACCTATACCATTATCTTCTACTTTTACCTCAATCCAATTATCATCGTATCTAGTACTAATACGTACATAACCATTAGTGCGAGAAAATTTAATAGAGTTAGAAAGCAAATTCCAAAATACTTGTTGCAATCTATTACTATCAGCACTTATTTCTGGTAAATCCAGTGCTAAATCTTGTTCGATTTTTACTCCTCTAGTATCTGCTACTTGCTTAACTGTTTGTACTGCTGAGATAACGACTAAGTTTATATCTGTTTGTTCAAGTTCTAGCTTAAGAACCCTATTTTCAATACGTGAAAGTTCTAATAGATCATTAATTAACTGTTGTAAGGAATCAGCATTATTAAGTACGGCTTTAAGATTAGTACGTATTTCATCATCTATATCATTACGATCAAGTAAAAGCTCTGTCCAACCACGAATAGAAGTTAAAGGAGTACGCAATTCATGAGATAGAGTAGCTAAAAACTCATCTTTTAATCTATTAGCTTCTCTAAGTTCTTGTAAGGCTTCTTGAAGGCTTGCAACTAAGCGGGCATTTTCCATTGCTACGCCCACTTGACGGCCTATAGCGCTAATTAGTTGAATTTCATTTGTTTGGAATTTATGTTTTTGGCGATATGCTACTAAAAGTAATCCAAGCCCTCGGTTTTTAGATTGTAAAGTAGTGATTAATATAGCTCTTAACCCTAAACTATGTGCAAAATTCTTAAAAACAGGGTCAGGCATTTCATCTTGATCAACGTTTTCAATTACATAAGTTTCCTTAAATTCTACAGTTGAGCGAATAAGACCCCTTTGAGTATTAAGATTAGTAAGTACTTTTAATATAGCCTCGGGCTGTTGACCATGATAGGCAACAGGGCGTAAAAGTTCTTGCATTTCATCTAGTAATAAAACTAGCCCAGTATCAGCACCCATTACTTCTACAGTTTTAGTAAAAGCGCTAACAATAATTTTATCTATCTCTAGAGATTTGCTAATTTCTTCAGAAATAGCATTTAGCGTAGATAATTCTCGGTTACGCTGTGCCATTTCTTTTTCTGCTTGTCTTTCTTTTGTTACATCACGGACTACTAAAATTAAATTTGTTACTTTACCTTTTTGATCAAGTATTGGGTCAATATTTTGTCTTAAAATACGTTTTTTTAAGTCTTGAATTTCTACCTGCATACTAATGCTAGAGCGTAAAACCTCTTCAATAGGCTCAAAGCCACTATAGCTATCAGGAGCAATAGAAAAAAGTTGTACTCCAGGTTTACTAATTACATCTTGGCTAGCTATATCACATAACCTAAGAAGAGTTTCATTAGCACAAATTACACGGCCAGCTTTATCAAGTAGTGCTACTCCATCAGTCATTGAATCAAAAGTTCGTTGCCAATGCTGTTGTCCATCAGCAATACGCCTAAAAAGATAGGCGTTATTTATTGCTACTGAGGCTTGTG
The DNA here is from genome assembly GCA_016213785.1 of Acidobacteriota bacterium. Lineage (GTDB taxonomy): Bacteria > Acidobacteriota > Blastocatellia > Chloracidobacteriales > JADJPF01 > JADJPF01. Next base: position 83,293 of record JACQZQ010000053.1, on the reverse strand, counting down.
CTGCAATGGCTGAAACTAGCTCAATTTCTGCCTCCTGCCAAGTGCGAATAGTTTTACAATTATGTAGTCCCATTATTCCTGTTAATTTTCCAGATTGAAGAAAAGGGACTATAAGTAAAGACTTAACAGAAGAATTAATAAGCTCGTCTTTCCCCTGCTTAAAAGGATATGTGCCTACATCATTAACTACTAGGGGTTGTTTATTTCTTGTTAGCCATTTTAATAATTCAGGTTGGAAAAAATCTAAGTTTTCTTTAATAGAAACTATACCATCAGCTAAATATTCGCTTTTATGTTCTAGTTTATGTAAGTGAGAAGTATCATAAATAGGCTCAAAATAAAGAGATACAAAACAACGATCTACATCTAAAGATTCACCTATTTTTATAGCTAGCTTATCTATAATTTCTGTACGGTTAAGAGAATCTGCTAGAGTCTTAAATATTTCATTAAGTAGTAATTCTCTTTTAGCCTGTGCTCTACTTTGTTCAAGTAAAGTTGCTTGGCTAATTGCTACTGCTACTTGATCAGCAACAGCATTTAACAAGCTCATTTCTTCTTTTTTCCAGTATCTTTGATGATTTTGTTGCTTAAGCCCAATTACAGCTATTAGGTTTTTATCAATATAGACAGGAACATAAGCAGCATAAGGTAGAATATTTTTACCTTGATTTTCTTTCATTTTTGATAAAGGAGCCTTTGAAGTAAAAGAAACAAACTTACCGCTTTGCGCCCAATCCAGTTCATCACCAAAAACCTTTATATCAATAGACCTATTAAGTAAAGAAGCAATTCCGCTAATGCAAAACTCATTTTGAATAACTAGTCTTTCTTTACTAGAATCAGCAACCCCAATAAAACAATGGTCTATGGCTAAGGTCTTAGCTAGTTCTTCTACAGTAGTTTGTAAAATCTGTTTTGGCTCTAAGGAAGCACGAATTGCCGCAATCAGCCGATTTAATAAGGCTTCACGCTCTGCTTGTGTTTGGAGTTTAGCAATAAGTTCTGCTTGTTCTAGTGCAATAGCTAATTCTTGTGAAATTGTAACAACTAAATTATGCTCATCTTCTGTCCAAGTGCGAGTTCTCTCACATTGATCTAGACAAAGAAATGCTCTTTTATCTCCAGTAGTAGCAACTAAGTGATAAAGCGTAGAGCGAATACTATTAGTTTTAAGAAAATCTTCTATAGGTCTAAGTATTTCCTCACTCTGAGCCTCAACAAACATTACTATCTCACCACTAGATAGTGCTTCGGCTAAACCAGGGTTATTTTTTACTGGAAAAGTTGAGCCTGTTAGAGGATTAACTTCCTTAGCACGATATTCAAAAATAATATTACTTGTTTGGTCTTCTTTATGGGCAAGAATAATATAACAACGACTAACAGCTAAGTAGCGTCCTAACTCATTGACTGCATGTTGTAAGACCAGTTCCCAATCAAGTTGACTGCCTATTGCTTTGCTAACTCGTTTAATTAATTCTTCACGCCTAGCAACTTGAGTATCAACACCAGCATTTTTAACTAGCTGTTCTATAGTACGAACCCTATGAATTGCGGCGGCTGTTTGTTCTACAGCTTGTTGTAAAAGTTGGACTTCTGTATCATCAAAACCTAGCTTAGAATGTGTAAAAAAAAGAATTGCTCCAAGTATTTGGTCTGCAAACATTATAGGAAATGCTGCACAACCAATTAAACCAGCATCTAACCACTCTCTGCGAACTCTTAAAACTGTTTCTTTAGATAAATTACGAATAATTAAAGGTCGCCAATTAGCAACACACCAACCAGGTATAGAATAACTAGCAGGAAGGAAATGACCAAAACTAAACCGACCATTACTATACCTTGCTTGTTCTGTATTAAGAAGTCTTCCTGTAGTTTCATCTATTAGGTTAAGGCTTACAAAATCAAAAGCAAGTATCCTTCTTATTTCTACTACCAGAGTATGAAATAGGTCTGAAAGATTATTTACTAAAGTAAATTGTCTGGCTAACTCATTGATTAATAAATATCTATCAAACTGTTTTCGTAATTCTGCATAAGGGCGCACTAACTCTAAAATATAGTAAAGCCCACTAACTAAACTAGCAAAATGGGCCACTTCATTAGCTGACCAAGGTCTTATTTCTTGGCATTGCTGAATAGAAATAATGCCAATAGTAGTATCACCTAAACGAATAGGCATTGAGATTAGGGAAAAGACTCCCCATTCTTCTATGATTTTTTTGTCCTTAAATCTAGCATCTGTGGAAATATTATCTACTGGGATTGGGAATGTTGTGCTAAGTAACTCTTCTGTATAAAGTTCTGTCCAAGGAAAGGATTTACCTAAAATAGAGCTAATTCCACTAGCACAACATTCATAAGTTGCTTTAGCACCTGCACGACCTTTTTGAATGGTAAAAATTACTGCACGAGATACTGAAAACTCACGACTAAGTAGATTTACAGCTTCAGAAAAAACCTTAGGTGGGCTAGGTAAACTACCTTGCCCAGCCGGTAATAAACTACGTACAAAATCTTCGGTTTTATTCAATGATGTCATAGTAGCAGTATGCTAAAGATCTTTTTAATTCTCTTAGGTAATTTGTTTTACTGTGGAATTGGCCTACCCATAGAACGGTAAATATTTTCTATTTGTTCTTTTTCTGCCAAAGCTTCTTTATGGTTAGAGTCTAATTCTAGTGTCCGCCTAAATAATTTTAAAGCTTGTGGGTATTTAACAAATGGCGGTAGCTTATCATCATACTCTATTTTACGTCCTAATTCATAGGTTGCTTGTATTAATTTTTTCTTTGTTTCCTGATCATTAGGGTTTTTTTCATAAGCTTTTTCTAAATCAACTAATTCAGCAGGTTTTTCTATCTCTGGCACTTTTTTAGCCCCTGTGCTTGAAGTGTCATTAGCAGTAGCGCTAGAAACTTCGCCACTGCTTTGACTACCGTAAGTTCCTCCAGAGGTTGAAGTAGCAGGTTTTACTTGACCAGAATCAAAGCTTTTATCATTTTCATTAACTGGTTTAGGTTGATTGCCTTCACATGCTATAAAAAACACTACTAGTGCTAAAGACAAAAATAAAACTATTTTTTTCATTATATTTATCTCCAAAATTTTAAGGAAAAGTCTTTTTTAGGAAGTCTAAAAATGATTTTTTAGCGTAGCATAAAATTATTTTCTTCCCCAACACTTTCAAGCGCAATTTTAAGGGCATTTACGCTTCTTAAACCCCAAAGAAATCTTTTATTAATTTTAGAAAATTAATTGTACTTTAGCTGGAAATCTTTAGCCTATAAAATTTTAAGCCCAGCCATAAAGCGCTGGGCCATTATAAACCGCCCCTAAAAAGTAGCAGCTAGATTTAGGGAAATATTATTTTATTTTTTAATCTATTTTGCTGCTGCTTCGGCCATTTTTTGGAGGTAAACTTTAATTCTTTCTACATAAGCTTTTCCTGTAGTAGTATTTTTAGCTACCCATTCAGCGTTTTGAAGTGCATAAGGTGAAAAGTCTTTGCGAATTTGATCTAGATAAGGCTCAATTTTTGTGTAAACAAATAAACCTTCTGCATTACTTTCTACAAAAAACTCTGGGTGAACAATCCCATGTTTAACCATTCCAAAAACCATCTCCCAATAGGAAGTAACTTGTCGAAATGCTGCATTCATTGGGTGTTGTGGGTTCATAACGGTTATTAGTTCTTCATAATTTTTAGGAGAAAAACTAGAAACTATATCTCTAGACTTTCTCATTAAGTCTTCTCTGCGTAAGTCATAACATTTAAGCATTAGCTCTGCATCATGATGATCTGGGTGTTGTTTAGACATTTTGCCTCCATAAAATTTATGTGTAATTTATTGTAAATAATAGTCGTTAAACTAAAAATTCTTCTACTGTTCTATTTTTTGAAGATTCATTAAAATGAGAATCTACATAATCATTAACAATAGACATAAAGTTAATTGCAATATCTGCGCCTTGAAGCGTAGTAAAGAGTTTCCCATCAACATAAACAGGTGCACGGGGTTCTTCTCCTGTTCCAGGCAGAGAAATACCTATATCGGCGTGTTTTGATTCACCAGGCCCATTTACAACACAACCCATTACTGCAACACGTAAAGCCTCTACGCCTTTATAAACCTCGCGCCATTCTTTCATTTGTTGATTAAGATAATTTTGGATTTGTTCAGCTAGCTCTTGGAATAAGGTGCTAGTAGTTCTACCACACCCAGGGCAAGCTGTAACTGCTGGTAAGAAATTGCGTATTCCCAATGATTGTAAAATTTGTTGAGATACTAAAACCTCTTCGGTTCGTTCACCTCCTGGACGAGGGGTTAAACTTACTCTTATTGTGTCACCAATACCTTCTTGAAGTAGTATAGAGAGTGCTGCGCTACTAGCAACAATTCCTTTACTCCCCATCCCTGCTTCAGTTAAGCCTAAATGAAGAGGATAGTCTGAACGTTTAGATAAGTCTCTATAAACTTTAATTAAGGATTGTACATTAGAGACTTTAGCACTAAGTATAATTTTATCACGGCCTAGTCCGTAGTTTTCAGCTAGTTCTGCTGAAGTTATGGCGCTCTCAACCATTGCATCCATCAATACTTCATCTGCTGTTTTAGGTTCTGCTAGCTTGCCATTATCATCCATCATTTTTGCTAGTAAAGCTTGATCAAGCGATCCCCAATTTACGCCTATACGAACAGGTTTATTGTTTTCTACTGCAACTTCAATCATTTGGCGAAAATTATCATCATGTTTACGGCCAAAACCTACATTTCCTGGATTAATACGGTATTTAGCCAATAGCTTGGCGCATTCAGGATATTTTTTTAGCAACAAATGACCATTAAAATGAAAATCTCCAATTACTGGGACTTTGACATTCATTTTATCTAGTTTTTCAAAAATTACTGGTACAGTGGCCGCCGCCTCACGAGTATTAACAGTAATACGTACTAATTCAGACCCAGCTTGTGCAAGTTCAGCAACTTGTTTTGCTGTTGATTCTGCATCTTCAGTATCAGTATTAGTCATTGATTGGACGACTATAGGAGCATCTCCTCCTACTTTACAGCCACCTACATCGACGCTAACAGTCTTTTTTCTAGAAATCATTAGTTTGCTCTCGATTAAATTTAAATTTTCAAGAATTTATTTTAAGTAGCCAAAATAGAAAGGTAACGAAGCTATCCTATTTGAGTCAAGAAAGAGCCGCTTAAGAATCACTAGCCATTGATTCTTAAGACTGTTAAAAGCGATTATAAATAAAAAAGTTTTTTAAGTTTTTTAACTTTGAGTGACTATTTTTTTGATTGGCTTAAGATCTGCTCATACTTATACTTTAGCCATTGGTTGGTTTCAATAGCTTTTTCTAAAAGAGCTAAGCCTTGATCCTTTAGAGTTTGGTCATTAGAAGTTTTAGCTTTTTCTAATAAAATAGCTCCTTTTATAGCATAAGATTCTGCATTATTTGGGTTTATTGCTAGTGACTTCTCTATTATTTCTAGCCCTTGATTTAACTTTTCTTTATTAATTTCTTTATTAATTTCTTTACTATTTTGTTCTGAGGCTTCTAAAAGTAAAACACTTGCAAGTTGAGTATAGCCTCTAGCATTATTTGCTTTAATCTCAAGTGCTTTTTTTAAGGCTACTTTAGCTTTAGTAAAATCTAGAGGTCGGTTTTCTTTTATGTTTTTCTTTATAATAATTAATTCAATTTCTGCTTCTATTCTATAAGCCCATTCAAGATTAGACTTAATAGAAATAGCTTTATTTAGGTAAACGCGACTTTCCTCTATATCCGCTACTAAATTTTTGTTTGACTCTAGCTGTGCCCTTTTAGAAAAAAGTAAGGCGCTATAGAGATTTGGCTCAAATTGTTTAGGATTAATTTCTAGAGATTTTCTAAAATTAGATAAAGCCTGATCAAATAACTTTGCTACTTCAATCTCACGCCCAAGATTAATTTCATGTTCTAGTTTAGAGTAATATGTAAATCCTAAACCATTATAAGCATCTGTGTTTTTAGGGTTAATTTCTATTGCCTTTTCAAAATTTAAGCTAGCTTGCTCAAAAAAACTATTTGGTTCTTGACCATGTTCTATTTCATATTGTGCGCGAATCTGATAAACAAGCCCTAATGTATAATAAGCCACGCCATATTCAGGTCTAATTTGAAAAACTTTCTTAAAATTTAGAGTAGCCTGCTCAACTGATGGGCGTGGATCTTTTCCATAGCCTAATTCATATTCTGCACGGATTTGATAAAGAATGCCTAAGCTATTATAGGCAAACATATAATTAGGATTTAATTCTATTGCTTTTTGTAAATCCCTTGTAGCCTGTTCAAATAAAGCTTGTGGGTCTTTACCTGTTTCTATTTCATATTCTGCACGTGTTTGGTAAAGAAGGCTTAAATTTGTATAAGCATAAGGATCTTTTGGGTTAAGTTCTAAGGCTTTTTGGAAAGTCACATTAGCTTGTTCATAAAATGGACGCGGGTTTTTTCCATTTTTTTGCTCATATTCACCTTGAACTCTATAAAGACGACCAAGGTTAGTAGCCGTCTTAGGGCTATTTGGGCTAATTTCTAAAGCTTTCTTAAAGCTATTAGTTGCTTTTTCATAAAAATTTTGTGGGTCTTTGCCTGTTTTCTCTTCATACTGGCCTTTAGCTTGATAAATAAGCCCCATAGTACTATAAGCACTATCATATTTAGGCTTAAGTTCAATAGCTTTTTCTAAATTTTTGATTGCTAAATCATATAAATTATGTGGGTTATCTCCATGGTCTAGAGCATATTTACCAAGAATCCGATAAATAGTCCCTAGGGATCGGTAAATCTCAACATCTTTAGGGGTACTTTTAATAGCTTTTTCTCCCCAATAGATTGCTTTTTCTAGTTTTTGGCTAGGATCTTTACCATCTCTGACTTCAACGTCTGCTAAGCGACTATAAGCACGCATTTTGATAATAGAAGCTTGTCCATTATCAGGGTCAATTTCTAAAATCTTATCTGTAGCTAAAAGTGTTTCTTCAAAAGCTTTTATTGGAGATTTATTACTATTTTGTATAGTTAAATATAAGCTTGCTGCCCATTTACGAGCTTGGCCTATTTTAGCTTGTAGGTTACTTGGGCCTATTTTACTAGCTTCTTGAAAGGCTTTTTCCGCTTCAATAAGTAGATTATTAGCTTGGTCATAATTAGCCTCTGTTGCTTGTTTTTGTGACCAAGTTAAGTAAATTTCTCCTTTAAGCAAATAGGCTTCATAGTACCAAGAAGATTGCCCCGTTGCCATATTAGCTTTATCAAGCGCTGTTTTATAATCTTTTTTATAGAGTGCTAGTAATCCTTCTAGATAAGTTACTTCTTGGGTTGAGCTTTTAGCTTTAGCACTAAGATAAGCTGTTAAGTGTTTTTGAATGGGTTCAAGGTATTCTTTATCTAATTTTTTTAATCTAGCCTCAATAATTTCCTTATCTTCGCTTTGGCGCAAGTTATCAAGCTCTCTACGATAAAATTCCCCTAACATTTGCCCCATAGCAAGTTCTAAGGCTGATGTACGAAAGCCGCTTTTATAAGCAAGTTCAAGGTGTTCGCGTGCTTTTTCATAGTCAGAAAAAGCTAAATAGCTACGACCTAGAGCATAATTTCCTGGCCCTTGTGCTAAGTATCCTCCTTCATTCATTTGCTTTTTAATTATTTCTATTTCTTGTTGAGCCATTTGGCGTTCTGCTCTTATGTCGTGAGGTTGAGTTAAAGAAACAAAACGCATTGTTGCTTCGATTTTCTCAGCTTGTTCAGCCATTTGGCGTTCAAATTCTGCTCTACGCGAAGACTCAATCCATGTCCAAACAGATATTACGCTCAATATTATAACTATTAGTAACGCTGTAGCGCTAACAGCAACTAAAGCCTTATGTTTAAGCGCCTTTTTCCAAAAAAACACATACCAAGACCTAGCCCTTGTAGAAATTGGCTCACCTGCCAAATAATGGTTAAGATCATCTGCCAAGCCTTGAGCAGACTCATAGCGATGTTTGGGATCTTTTTCCAAACATTTCATTATTATTGTGTTTATATCTTTTGGAATAGAAGGAACTACTTGCGATATTGACTGTGCATCATCGCTAATTACTTTAAGCACAACCTCCATTGGGCTTGAGCCTTGAAAAGGTGCTTTTCCTGCTACTATTGAATAGAACATAGCTCCAAGGCTATAAACATCAGTGCGTCTATCTAGTAGTTGTATTTGTCCTCTAGCCTGTTCTGGTGCCATATAACTAGGCGTTCCTATAAGCGCACCTGTTTGAGTTAGACCTTTATTTCCAACTTCTTTTGCTAAGCCAAAGTCCATTACTATAGGACAGAATTGTCCATCATCCTTTTTAGTCAGCATTACATTATCAGGTTTAATATCTCTATGAATAATCCCTAGTTTATGAGCAGATTGAATAGCAAGAGCAATATCTCTCATAACCTGGACTTTTTGCTCTAAAGACATTTCCTGATAAGCAAGACGCAAAGTAGTACCTTCAATATGCTGCATAGCAATATAAGGAATATTATCTACTTCTCCTGCTTCATAGACTCTGCACACATTAGGGTGTTCAATTCGACACTGAGCACGGGCTTCTTGTAAAAAGCGTTTAGATGCCTGCCCATAGCTATTGCGTAGAAACTTAAGTGCAACCATCCGATTTAGCTTTGTATCCCAAGCCTGATAAACTATTCCCATCCCGCCATAACCAAGCAATTTTCTAAACTCAAATCTATCCCAATTTTTAACTGGAAACCCTTTTTCTAATTCTGAGTTAAACTCATTCTCTTCTTCTAAGCTTGTATCTTCTAAGCTTGTATCTTCGCTACTTTGATTTTTAGGGTCTTCTAGGTCGATATATGTATGACTACTGGCAGGCTTTAAGTTTTTGGTTTCATCTTTAGAAAAATCACTACCACTATCTATTGTTTCCGCCTTTTTATTTGGGTTTGTGCTTTTAGATAGAAATTCGTTTTTCATTTTTACTTGGGCTTTCGTAAAATAAATAGGGTGATAAGTTGATTATTTGTTCTAAGATTTTATATTGAGAGTATAAAAAATCTAACAAATTACCACTTAAATATCTAGATGGTATTCCTTATTAAATGCTCATATACTTTGATTATTATGGCTTTCTAAGAGCACCTTTTTAGGCTACTATTTTATATCTTTTTGGTTCTTAAGTAATCAACTTCCTAATATTTCACTTCATTAATTTTTTCTAACTTTATGAACAAAGATCCATTAGTTGGTACTGTTATAAACGAGAAGTATCGAATTGAGGCTTTAATTGGTGAAGGTGGCATGGGGAAAGTATTTCGTGTTATCCACTTAGAATTAAATAAGCCTTTTGCTCTCAAGCTAATGCAATTTGATATTGCTACCAGTAGCACTAAAAACCTGTCTCGTTTTAAGCGTGAAGCAAGTACACTTGCTAAGCTTAGCCATCCTAATATTGTTTCAATTACTGACTTTGGGGTTTTAGAAACTAGTCAACTTCCTTACATTATTATGGAATATATCGAAGGAATAACACTAAGGAAGCTACTAAAGCTTAAAGGGACACTAACAGAAAGCCAAGCGATTAACATTACCAAGCAATTATGTTTAGCCTTACACGAAGCGCACTCACAAGGTATTATTCATCGTGATCTTAAACCAGAAAATATAATTATTAGAGAACTTGAGGATAATCAGTTTCTTGTTAGGATTGTTGATTTTGGTATTGCTAAGCTTATGAAAGGCGATGGCATTTCCAAAGGTGATGAAAGTAGTGAAGGAAGCCCTGGGACTTTAAGATATTGTTCGCCTGAGCAATTCTTTAAACAACCTATAAATACCCGAGCAGACATTTTTAGTCTCTGTCTTATATTCTATGAGATACTAACAGGTGAAGTTCCGACCGTTATGCTAGGTCAATTTAAGTCTTTAATTGAAATGCGCCCAGGTGTTACCCCTAAACTTAGCGATATAATAGCAAAAGGTCTTGAACCACTACCTAGCGATAGACTAGAAAGTGCAATAATTCTTAAAAAAGAACTTGATAATATTGAACAAGCTAACTTATTTGAAGAATTAAAGGAAAAAGTAAAACCAAAACCTATAACCCCTCTTAAACTACCTCCATTACCAAACGAAAAATTTAAGCCTGATGTGTTTATAAATAATATTACCCATAATCCAAAAACACCTTGGAAAACCTACTTAGCTATTGTTTTAATAATAGTATCTTTTATGGGTATAATTGGAGGATATAAGCTTTACCAAGTTTTTTATATTTCTAACCAAATGACTTCACCTCTTCCAACAATGATTACATTTAAAGAAGATACTTTTTTTATGGGGTCTGATGAAGGTGATGAGTTTTCTAAACCAAGCCATAGAGTACACTTAAAATCATTTCAAATATCTAAAGACCTTATTACTAATGGTCAATATGCTGATTTTGTAAAACTAGGTTTTTATTCTCCTCCAAGCCATTGGAATGGAGATAAACCACCACAAGATATTCTAGAAAAACCTATTACTAATATTAGTTGGAATGATGCTCAGGCTTATTGTAAGTGGTTATCTAAGCAAACAGGTCAAACTTATCGTCTCCCTTTAGAAAGTGAATGGGAATATATTGCTCGTACTAATGCTAATTCAAGTATTAGACAGATAGCAGAAAATTATTTTGAATGGACAAACTCAGAATTTTATATCTATGAAGGTTCTACAGTTACTATACCTGAAACACTGCGTCGTGTTCCAACAGCTATTTTAAGAGGTAAAGATAAATCCTTACAACAAAGCCCAATAACTTATAGAATGTGGGAAACCAAACTATATTTAGAACCTAGTTTAAGCTTTCGTGTAGCAAAAAGTCTTGATAATTAATCAAGCAGGTAAAACTTTTGATATTCTAGGTCTTCCCAAGACACTATATAGTCTTTCAAGTAAGTAACATGGTGTTTCCAATAAGCAACAATGTTTTCCATAGTAGCAATAAAGTATTCCCAAGCTGCTACATGGTATTTCCAAAATATAGTAAAGTCTTTCCAACCTATATCAAAGCGTTCCCAAGATACTACATGATGTTTCCAAACTATAGTAAAATGTTTCCAAAGAGTAATAATAGTTTAACTATGTAGATTATTTATTTTAATTTAATTAGAAAATACTAACAATTTAAGACTTAATAATAGGTTTCTTATGAAATACCAAAAGTTTTTTATCTATAAAGTAAGATTAGGTCTAGTTTGTGTTTTATTTTTAATATTAAACCAAACTATTTTTTCTCAACAAAGACGTTTAGGTTTAGATGAAACACCAAAGAAAAACTCAAAAGATGAAAAAATTTCAAAAGAATCTAATCTTAAGCATTTTATACTTACAGAAAATAATCGACGTTTTGGACTTCCAGTAGGAGAATCTCAACTTGAAATAGCTATTACACCAAAAATTATAAAACGACCAAAATCTTTATTAAAAATAGCTCAAAATTTTTTATCAAATGGACAATTAGAACATGCTATTAGTAGTTATCAAAAAGCTATTAAAGCAAAAGAGTCTTTAGATTTAGCTTATTTTGGTCTAGGTTATACTCTACTTAAATTAAATAAATTCGATGAAGCTATTATAGCATTCAAAGAATCTATAAAAATAAACCCAAATAATAATAAGAGTTACTTAAATCTTGGCGTAGCACTACATTCTATAAATAAATTTGATGAAGCAATTAGTTTTTATAAACTTGCTAATAAAATAAATAAAAATTCTGATGCAGAATTTAATTTAGCTGTAGCTTTTTTTCATCAAAATAATATAAATAGTGCAATTGAATATTATCAAAAAGCTATAGAGACTCGTAAGTTATACCCTGCTGCTTATAATAATTTAGGTCTAGCTTATGAGATTAAAGAAGATTTTAACTCAGCCTTTACTAGTTTTCAATTAGCGATTAAACAAAGTAACAATAGTTATCCATTAGCTAATTATAACTTAGGTAGGTTTTATTTTAATCAAGGAAAATTTTTCCCTGAAGCCGTAGAGCAGTTACAACTTGCAATAAGAAAACAAAATAACTTTCCCGAAGTATTCCTTATGCTTGGTAATATCTTTTTAGTCTATGAAAATCAATCAGGAAATAAAGATTCAATAATACAAGCAAAAGCATATTATGAAAAAGCTATAGAGTTAAACAAAAATTATTCACTAGCATATGAAAATTTGGCAATTGCTTATAGTAGACTTGGAGAAAATAAAACAGCTTTTGCTAATTTTCGTAAAGCATTAAATACTTCTACAAAATATTCTTCCTTTTTAATAGAAAATTTAATAAGTACGATAACTAATAGTAGCTCTTTTTTTATAAATGATGAGTTTAGCCGTGCTGAAGGGCCAAAAAGACTTAAACAATATCCTAAAGAAAATCAAGAAAACCAAGAAATAATAGCTTCTTTGCTTAAAAACTATGAGCAATTGCCTAATGAATTAAAAAGTTTAGTTGATATTAGATATTGTTTTGGCAAAATATATCTATCAGTTAATAATCTTATGGCTGCTGCTAATGAATTAAATTATGCATTAGAGTTATCTAAAGGTGAAGATAAAGAGGTTAAAGATTTGTTAATATCTATTTATAGAACAGTCAATTAAATTTTCTTATTATTAGAGCTAAGTTAATTAAATTTGATGATTTAAACACTCTTCAAAAGCATTAAGCAAATCTTCAGACTTTTGATAACGGTCTTGTGGAATAGGAGAAAGTGCTTTTCTAAGTAAATCATCAAAAACTGGTGATAAAAAAGTAAATTGTTTTGATGGAAGAGGTCTTTTGTGATAAGTAGTTTTAAGTTTTAGTAAGTCTTGAGGGCTAGAACCATAGATAGGTAATTTTTTAGTAAGCATTTCATGTAAAATTACGCCAAGACTATAAATATCTGAAGTAGTTCCAAGTTTATAATCCATAAATTGTTCAGGAGACATATAATCTAGAGAGCCTATTACAGTTCCTTCAGTAGTTAAAATAGTCCCTTGAGTTATATCATCACCAGATTTAAGTAGTTTAGCAATACCAAAATCAGCTAGTTTGATTATTTCTGTTTGGTTTTCTTCGCTAATAAGGATATTTGCAGGCTTTAAGTCACGGTGGAGAACATTATTTTTATGAGCAAAACTTAAAGCTTTACATAAGGGTTTCAAGAGTTCATAGCATCTATGAGGGGAAAGAGGCGCAGAACGCTGAATATAGTTTTTTAGATTATCGCCTTTAACAAATTCCATAACAATAAATAAAATATTATCTTGAGTTTGACTAAGTTCAAAAATTTTAACTATATTAGGATGTGAAAGTGACCACCCGACTCTTGCTTCACGTTGAAAACGCTTAACATCAGTTATATTTTTTTTAAGTGTTGGAGAAAGGACTTTAATCGCTACATCAGTTCCTAATAATAAATGTTTAGCTGCGAAAACAAGCCCCATACCACCTTGCCCAATTTGTCTTTCAATAAAATAAGTATTATTAAAAGTCTTACCTATTAGACTAGTAAAGTACTGATCACCTGCACCTAAATTAGGCTCAAGAAGAGAAGCATCGGGATTAAGAGTGTCTGCTATAGTGGTGGTTTCTTTGGTTTCATTATTTGGCTTAGGGTGTTCAGCAGTTTTATACTTAATAAGCAAAAACTCTACTTCTGCGCGTACCTCTATATCAAAACAGTTTTCATCAAGGTAGGATTTTGCATGTGAGAGGGTTAAATTCATAACTTGTTCAAATAAAATTCTAGCTTGGTTTATTTGTTCAAAATTCATTTTTAACCTCTCGAGAATAAACGTTTATAGGGGGTGTTACTTTATTATAAGTTTAAGAAAACACTAGAGTGTAAGTAGATATAAGATTATATATCTTTATTGATTTTAATTAGTACATTGTAACTTAGGTAAAATAAGGTCTTAATCTTTTCCCTTAGAGCTATATAAAGACTAATGAGAATAGACTTGGGGTTTATCCCTGGTCTTAAACGCTTAGTTTATTTAAGCTACAGTGCAGTTAGTCTAAAATAACAGGCAAATTAAGAGTTTATAAAAAATTAAGAGTCTAATAAAAAGTTAGCAAAATCATAGAATTTTTGGTATTAGGAAATTAATAATGAGAAAATGTATTAAGTGCAACGGAATATTCAATGATTATGTGCTCTTTTGTCCTGATGATGGTGAATTGGTTATACTTGGCGCTGTATTAAAAGGAACATATTCTATTGAAGAGATGCTAGGCGAAGGCGGTATGGCAATGGTGTTTCGAGCCAAAAATGTTTTAAATAATACTGTTTGCGCTATAAAAATTATTCATCCAGATATGGTGGAGAGCGAAATTAATGCAGTAGAGAGGCTTCTTTTAGAAGCACTAAAAATTAAGAAAATAAACCATCCAAATGTTGTAAAAGTCCTTGATTTTGGGCCAATTCATGATGGTGAACTTGTTTATTTAACAATGGAACTACTTACAGGAAGAACCTTAAAAAAAGAGATTCAGGAAAAAGGCTACCTTGATCTTAAAAAAGTTGGCTCAATAGTTGAACAAATAAGCGCAGGAATGGAAGAAGCACACCAAAAAGGAATAATTCATCGCGATATAAAATCAGAAAATATTTTTCTTTTAGATAATATTAAAAATAACATATCTATTAAGATTCTTGACTTTGGTATCTCTAGTGATCAAAACAGTGGCTTTACCGCCTCACATCATATAATAGGAACTCCTGAATATATGTCACCAGAACAATGTGAAGGTAAAACATTAGATGCACGTTCTGATATATACAGCCTAGGTGTTACTATTTATGAAATGCTTGCAGGTAATGTTCCTTTTCCAACTTCTATATTTGATCCAATAGAAATAGTAAAAAGACAAATGTTTAAATACCCTCGACCTCTTAGTAAATACCGAAATGATGTGCCTAAAGATGTTGAGGAAGTGCTCTTTAAGGCATTAGAAAAAAATCCAGATAAACGACAACAATCTATTTTAGAACTAGCTGAAGAATTTGATTTTGCTCTAAGACAATCTGGGATAATAAAAGAACGAACTGAGAGTATTAAATTTGATGTAAAAGACTTAGCGTTAAATTGTATAAATCAAGGACTCTTTCATCTAGAACATAATGAATATGCTTTTGCAGTAAATTGTTTTGAAGAAGCAATAAACTATGATTTTAATAATACTAAAGCATATTATCATTGTGGAGTTGCTTATCAGGCTATGATTAAACTAGATGAGGCTATTTATAGCTTTAATAGAGCTATTGAGATTAACCCTGATTATTCAGAGGCTTACTATAGCCGAGGAAATGTTTACTTTTTCAAAGGAAACTATGAGCTTGCAATAGAGGATTATTCACAGGCTATAAATACTACTACAAATAATATAAATTCTTATCTAAAGCGAGGAATGACCTATTTAAGCAAAAATCAGCTAGATAAAGCTATTTCGGACTTTAGCCAAGTAATTAAAGTTGATCCAGACCATGACCAGGCTTATTTTGGTCGGGGCAATGCTTATTGTCATAAAGGTGATTATGAGCTTGCTATAATGGATCTTAGTGAGGCCATTGAACTTAATTCTATTAATATTGTAGATTCATATGTCTTACGTGCTTTTTCTTATAAGATGTTGGATAAGTTAGATATAGCTATTATTGATTGTAATAAAGCTTTATCTATTGCTCCACAATCGGCAAATGCTTATTTTGTTCGTAGTCTAGTTTATCAAGCTAAAGCTGCTTCAGATCAAGAAATGGCTAATAAATTAAAAAGCCCTGAAGATATTTGTAGGTTATCTAGCGGTTTTTTAGTTGCACTTCTAAAAGAAATAGAAATAGAAGTAGAATCTTAAAACTATGTTGGAGTTTATTTTATGGGTATAGCTACTAAAATACTCCAAACTTTTCATCGAACCAGACAAGTTTATTGGAAAGTTTTTGAACCTACTATTTTAGGGGTGAGGGCATTAATTATTGAGCAAGAACAAGTTATGCTGGTAAAGCATACTTATACCCAAGGCTGGTATTTACCTGGAGGCAAAGTTGATAGAGGTGAGACTATCTATACAGCTATGTGCCGGGAAGTTTCTGAAGAATGTGGACTTAGGGTAAAAAAAGCTAAGTTGAGTGCTATTTATTCAAATATTAATATGAATCGTAATGATCATATTGCGCTTTTTTGTGTAGATGATTTTGAAAAAGAAGATACTCCAACTCTAAATACTGAGCTATATAAACTAGAAATTGCTGAGGTAAATTTTTTTCCTCTAAATAATTTGCCTGGTAATATTACTCCTGGAACAATGCGAAGAATAGAAGAATATAAGCGACAAGCTTTTGATAGCGAATACTGGTAATATTCGCTATCAAAAAATTTATTTTAGTAATTCTAGAGCGGCTAAAGTCATAGCCTTAACTCCAGTAAATATAGTTGGTTCAGCCATTGGTGCAAATTGGCTAGAATGAAGCGAAGGAAGAGGTGTTGCTTCTGCACGACTTTTAGCTACTTTACTTGGCTCAACTGCTCCTAACCAAAAAATAAAACCTGGGATTTGGTCATTTAAGTTAAAACGACCAAAATCTTCGCCTCCCATTACAGGATCAAGTTTTACTACATTTTCTTTTCCTAAAGCTTTTTCAAAAGCACTACTAATTCGTCGGCTTAACTCTGGATTATTAAAGGTTGCAGGAGTAAATTCTGTTTCTACTACTTCAACAATTGGCAAACGATTTTCAGGGACACCTGCTGCTAGGGCAATACCCTTAGTTATTCTCTCAATACTACTTAAGACTCTTTGACGAACTTCTTCTTTATATGTTCTAACAGTTAATTGCAATTTTACTTCATCAGGGATGATATTATGTTTAGTACCTCCATTAATTGAGCCAACTGTTACTACAGCAGGATCTAGAGGGGAATTTTCTCTACTTACAATAGTTTGTAAGCCTAGGATAATTTGTGCTGCTAAAACTACAGGGTCTTTAGTTGTATGTGGGTAAGCACCATGTCCGCCAAGTCCGCGAACTGTAATATTTACACTATTTACATTAGCTAGAGAGTAACCTTCAGTATAGCCAACTTTTCCTGCTTCAAGGTTTGCACTGTCGTGTAGGGCTAAAACATAATTGGGTTTAGGAAAACGACTATATAGACCATCATTAAGCATTGCTTTTGCGCCAGTACCACGTTCTTCGGCGGGCTGGCCTACGAGCATTAATGTCCCGCGCCATTGATTTTTAAGTGTTACAAGCATTTTAGCCGTGCCTAAGAATGAGGTCATATGAATATCATGACCACAGCCATGCATTACAAAAACTTCTTCACCTAAATCATTCTTTGCTTTGACTTTGCTCGCAAAAGGTAGCCCAGTTTTTTCTTCTATAGGGAGCGCGTCCATATCGGCTCTAATTAAAACTGTAGGGCCAGAACCATTTTTAAGCAAAGCTACTATGCCATAACCAGTTAATTCTGTCCGTTCATATTTTCCTACACGCTCTGTTACTTCATAGCCAAGTTTTCTTAATTCTTCAGCAATAAAAGTAGAGGTTTTTTCTTCTTTATGAGATAGCTCTGGATTTGCATGTAGTTTTTGATAAGTGTTAACTAAAGATGGTAGATCTTGCTCAATCATTTTATCTAAAGCTTGTTGAGCATTAGCTGAATTAGAAAAAAATACGAGAAGTGCTAATAAAACTAGTAATTTTTTCATAGGTTTTCATCACTTTTTATAGAAATATAGATTTAATAAAACTAATAGTGTTTTCAACTATTTCTGGTAACTTATTTCCACTAAATAAAGCAATTAAGATAGTAAAAATAAGTATTGCTTCTGATGCTCCTAGTGCAAATATTCCAAACATGTTTGGAGGTATTGAAAGGATAAACTCACCAAAAAGAGGGGTTAAGCAAATTAGAGTTAAAAAGGCAAAGAAATTTAGTGATATTTTTAACCAAATAATTTGCATATCCTTAAGAGTGATTATTTGCCAGTCATAAAGTACTTCTTTAGATGGCATATTTTCAATTACATCATAGGCAATTGATGTTAAAGATTGGTTGCATCTAGTACAAAAATTAAAGTCAGGGTTGTAACAATCCTCTTTGTGACAGATTTCGCAACGAGTAGGAAGAAGTTCTTTTTTTACTTTAAGTTTAAGCATGCAAAATAGTTAATGTTTCTAGTCAGAGTAGATTTTTTAAGAGATAACCTTTAGGATAAGGCAAAACTATAATTTTAGGTAAAGAATAATGTCATTTAACCCGTTAGTTTGTGAAGATTGTAATATTGAATGTGTTTTTGAACAAATAGGTTTACTACCTAGTGAAGCAGCTTTTAGCAATATTGGAGTTAGTTGGAAATGTCCAAACTGTAATAAACGCTCTTTGGATATGTGTTTTTTAGGGCTTAATGTCCCTAAAAAAGATTCCTGTCTTAATTGTGGAGAAGTTTTTCAAGATAATATTTGTCAAGGTTGCGGAGAGACAAAAACAGAAGAAGATGAATTTTTTAATGCTTACTCTTCCAAAGATGAAGCTATAAAAGACCTTTATAACATTTTTAATAAAGGCTTAGTTAGACGAGCATTTTTAATTGCTAACTATATTTTAAGAGAAGACTTAACTATTACAGCGGCTTGGAACTTTAAGTTTTCAGCCTTAAGTTTCTTAAAACTAAAAGAACAAGCCTTAGTTTTACTAAAAGATGCTTTGACAGCAGGTGCTCCAGAAGTCCTTTTTCTTTCTTGTGGCAATGTTTTAGAAGAGTTAGGCCGCTACCAAGAGGCTATAGAATATTATGATAAGTATTTATCTTTATCTCATGCTAAGAAAAAGGCAGTAGCCCTTTCATGTAAAGCAAATTGTCATATAGCTTTGGAAAATTATGGCGAAGCAGAAAAGCTATTTTTAGCTTCAATTGAAGAAGACCCAAATGAGCTAAATTCTTATACAGATTATATAAACTTGCTACAAGATTTGGAAAAATGGGAAAAAAGCTTAGAGACTATTGATAGAGTGTTAAAACTCTCTTTAACTACTGAGCAAACTAATCTTTTACTAGAAGAAAAATCTTATGTTTATGCAGAGTTAGAAGATGGAGAGAAGTCATTAAATATTGCTGAGACTGTACTTAAGAATAATCCAAAATCTGTACGGGCACATTACTTAAGAGGTCGAGCGCTAGCTTTACTTGGTAGGTTAGAAGAGGCTCAAGGAGAAATGAAAATAGTTTTAGAACTTGAACCAAACCATGAGGATGCAATAAATGCAATAAAAATGATAGAAGAGGTTTTAGTTAAAACTAAACCTATCCAATGGAAATTAATTTAATTTCCTTAAGTATGATAAAGGTAATGAATTTTAATATTTGCATTGTAGCCCAAAGAAAAGTAAAATAAAACCAAATTTTATTTTTCTAAAAATAGGAAATAAATCTATGTCAAAAGAGCGAGCTAAAAAAGAAGTCTTTTACCCAGAAAGTGATGGAAAACCTATGGCTGATAATACATTGCAATTTCGCTGGATAGTGACTATAAAAGAGGGGTTAGACTTACAATTAAAAGATGATTTTGTAGCAGGAGATTTATTTTGGTATCCAGTTGAAGGAAATCCATTTACTAAAGTTGCTCCTGATGTAATGGTTGCTTTAGGTCGTCCTAAAGGCGAGCGTCGTTCCTATAAACAATGGGAAGAAAATGATGTTGCTCCACAAGTAGTTTTTGAAACCATTTCTTATACAAACTCAAGACTTGAGATGGAAGAAAAATTACGGTTTTATGATTATTTTGACGTTCAAGAATATTATTTATATGATCCTGAACAGTTTGTCTATAAAGTTGGTTTACGTGGCTGGACTCGTAGAGAGGGAAAACTTATAGAAACTCTACCTATGAATGGATGGGTTAGTCCTTTGCTTGGGATTCGTTTTGAGTTTTCTAATCAAGAGCTTAAAATTTTTCATCCTGATGGTAGTCGGTTTCTTTCCTTTGCCGAACTTGAAGTTGAACGGCTTACTCAAAAAAACCGAGCAGAACAAGCTGAAAATCGAGCAGAACAAGCTGAAAACCGAGCAGAGCAATTAGCTAAGAAATTACGTGCTTTAGGTATTGATCCTAGCTCTATTTAATTTTTGATCCTAATAACTGTTTAATCTCCTGTAGCCTCTTTACTAATGTTTATAGTACTTTGAGGTGCTACAACAGGAGTAGTGTCTTGATTATTAGTAAGTAAGACTTTAGCAAATAGTTTACTTACTAATTGTCCAATATCGTCAAAAATAGAATAAGCTACAGGTGTTACTAAAAGAGTTAAAAATAAAGAAAGAGTTTGACCACCAATAACTATTGTAGCAACTGCGCGGCGTTCTTCTGAACCTGGGCCTGTTCCTATAGCAAGTGGGAGCATTCCAAATACTAAAGCAAGTGTAGTCATTAAAATAGGCCGCAATCGGTCTTTATTAGCCTCTAAAATTGCCTCTAGACGCTCCATTCCTTCTCTACGCAAATTGTTCATATGGTCAATTTGTAAAATTGAGTTTTTCTTTACAACTCCAAAAAGTACTAATAATCCTAAAGCTGAATAAAGATTAAGTGTATTTCCTGTATACCATAAGGAGACAAGTGCAAATGGTACTGATAAAGGAAGAGAAAGTAAGATAGTTAATGGATGGACTAGGCTTTCAAATTGTGAGGCTAAAATCATATACATAAAAATTACTGAAAGTAGAAAAGCCCAAAGAAATTCTGTAAAAGTACGTTCAAGTTCTTTTCCACGGCCAGAAACGCTAGTTGTGTAGCCTGTGGGTAGGTTCATTTCTATTGCTGCTTTACGTAGTTCATCTAGTCTATCGGTTAGAGCATAGCCTGGAGCAGTAGAAGCTCGAAGGCTTACTTGTCTTTGTCTATCTAGTCTATCAATTCTAGATGCGCTTTTTGCTTGGCTTATAGTGACAAAATTATCAAGTAAAATAAGCTCACCATTGCGGTTAGGGACATAGAGTTGAGCAATTTGTTTAGGGTTATTTCTTGTCCCATCCATTAAACGCAGTTCTACATCATAATCATAATTAACAGAATTATCTCGGAACTTAGAAACTCTAGTATCTCCTCCAACCATAACGCGAAGTGCATTAGCAATATCACGAACATCAACATTTAAATCTGCTGCACGTTTTCGGTCTATTTCAATTCTTAGCTCAGGTTTATCTAGTTTTATAGTTGTATCTGCATCAACTATACCGCCTATTTCCTCTGATTTTTTTCTTAAAGTTTCTGCATAGTTTGCTAAAGCTTCAAGTTCTGGGCCACGAATAACAAAATCTATTTCAAAATTACCTCCGCCAATATTAAAGGAAGGAGCGTTTCTAACAGATGCTCTTAAGCTTTTATACTTTCTTAGGCGATTACGAACTTCTCCCATTACGTCTCTTTGGGAATAATTACCACGAAATGCTTTGCTTGGAGTGCCATCAGCTAATGCATTCCATAACCTAGTAAAAGAAAAAGTACGTTTTTCATGTGGCTCAATACGAACATAAACACTACCTTGGTTTACTCCACCTAAAAAACCTCCTCCAGTTGTTGAAAGCACTAGGCTTACTCCTGGAGTTGTTTGTATATCTTTTTCAACTAGAAGCATTACCTCGTTCATTGCTAGAAGGCTAGCACCTTCAGGAGCATTAATATTTACATCAAATTCTGCTTCATCAACATCTGTTGGAATATATTCCTGTTTAACTAGTCGATAAAGTGGTACAGAAGAGGCAATTACAGCTATAGCCAAGACCATAACTATAAATCTATGACGCATAGAGATAGCTAGGGTTTTAATATATACCCATTCAATTAGACTATAAAATCCACGACGTGATGTGGCTTTATCCTGTAAATG
This sequence comes from Acidobacteriota bacterium, assembly GCA_016213785.1. Classification (GTDB taxonomy): domain Bacteria; phylum Acidobacteriota; class Blastocatellia; order Chloracidobacteriales; family JADJPF01; genus JADJPF01. Next base: position 61,334 of record JACQZQ010000053.1, on the reverse strand, counting down.
GCTTTTTATTTCTTTAAGGAGTCTGGCGCTCATCATAGGAGTTAAAGTAAATGAAATAAGTAGACTTACCATTACTGCAACTGCTGCTGTAATACCAAATTGATAGAGGAAACGACCAGAAATACTAGACATAAAAGAAACAGGGACAAAAATAACTACTAGACTTAAAGTAGTTGCCATTACAGCTAGACCAATTTCTGCTGTAGCTTCACGGGCTGCTTGAAAGGGAGCTATTTTCTTTTCTTCTACAAACCGGAAAATATTTTCTAAAACTACAATAGCATCATCAATAACAATACCTACCATTAAAACTAGAGCTAGCATTGTTACGCTATTAAGAGTAAAGTCTAATGCCCACATCATCCCAAATGTAGATATTACTGAGGCAGGAATTGCTATGCCTGCAATAATTGTAGAGCGTAAGCTTCTCATAAAAGCTAAAACTACTAAGCAGGCAAGAATACTACCTAATATTAAGTGTAAATTTATTTCTTCTAATGCTTTATAAATATAGCGGGACTGATCGCGGATAATTTCTAATTTTACATCTGCTGGGAGTTGGCTTTTAACACGTTCTAGGTTAGCTTTTGCTGCTTCAATTACTGCTACTGTATTTGAACCAGATTGACGACGAACTTCTAGACTTACTGTAGGAACACCATTTAGCCTAGAGACTGAGCGAGGTTCTTTAGTTCCATCTTCAGCACGCCCAATATCTTTGATTTTTATAGGCATACCATCAATGTTAGTAATAACTAATTCATTGAAATCTTTTGCATTAGTGATACGTCCCATTGTCCTAAGGGTTTGTTCACGAACATTGCTAGTAACATTACCACCAGGAACATCAGTGTTTTGACTTGCAATAGCGTTACGAACAGTAGTAATAGGAATTTTATAGGAAGCTAGTTTAGCTGGATCTACCCAAACATTTATTGCTCGGTCAAGTCCTCCATTAATACGGACTTCACCTACGCCTTCTGAGCGTTCAAGACGCACTTTTACTGTTTTATCAGCAATTTCTGTTAACTCTCGAATAGAGCGATTGCTAGAGAGTGCAATAGTTAAGACAGGAGAAGAATCATTATTAAATTTAGAAATAATAGGAGGGTCAATATTTTCAGGTAAATTGCGAAGTACTGTTGCAACTCTATCTCTTACATCTTGGGCAGCAGTATCAATATCTCGATTAAGATTAAAAGTAACAAGTATTAATGATGTTCCAGCAGCAGAAACAGAACGAAGTTCATTAATTCCTTCAACTGTGTTAACTACTTCTTCAATAGGTTGTGAAACCTGTGTTTCAACCTCTTCAGGCGATGCGCCAGGAAGAGATGTTCTAACGCTAACGGATGGTAGATCTACAGAAGGAAACCGGTCTACACCTAAACGAAAATAGCTAGCTGCACCTACTACAACTAGGGCAAGTATTATCATTGCAGCGAAAATAGGGCGTTTAATACAAATTTCTGCTAATTTTTGCATATTTTAATACCTAGAAATCAAAACCCAATAAAACTAAAATAAATTTTTGGAAAGGTTATTATTTAATTAACTCAACTGCTTGACCTGACTGTAAGTTACCTGGTTCAAGGACAACTTCTTCACCTGCTTTTAGACCTGTAACTTCTATATTTTCACCAATTTGTTGACCCGTAGAAATATTTTTTTCTACTGCTTTACCTTCTGTGACCATAATAACTTTTTCAATTCCAGCAAAAGTCACTACAGCGCTTTTAGGGACTGCTTTAACCATATAGTGTTCATTAACAACTATTTGAGCCTGAGCAAAAGTGCCTGGTCGTAGCGTTCCATTGTTAGCTATTTCAGCTTCTACTAAAAGCATTCGGTTTTTTTCTGTAACAGTTGGGCTAAGACGCATTACCTGCCCTGTATAAGTGCTTGAATCGCCTTCAACCGTAAGTTTTACTTTTTGTCCTACTTTAACTTGGTTGCTATCACGTTCTGGTACTTCTACTCTTAGTCTTAAAGGATCAATACGAACTATAGTTGCAATTGGGCTACTAGCTGATAAAAATTCACCAAGACTTGCTTGTTTTTCTTGGACTACACCATCAAAAGGAGCATAAATAGCAGTATCTATTATTTGTTGGCGAGCAATTTCTAATTCTGAGCGGCGTTGTATTAAAAGAGCACGACGGTTATTAAACTCTTCTAGTGCATCCTCATAGCGATTAACAGCCACTTTATAAGCTGTTTCTGCTGCATCAAAATCTGCTTGGGAAATAATTCCTTGTTTAAGCAGAGTACTAGAACGCTCTTGTTTAAGCTTGGCTTCATCTACTAAAGTTTGAGCTTGACGCACTAAGCTAATTTGCTTTGGATCTCTAGGTTCATCAGTTCCATCTATTGTTAAACCTAAACGTGTTCGAGCTTGGGCAAGTGCAGCTTCGGCTTGTTGTAGGCGTAATTGATAATCTTGTGGGTCTATTTGAGCGATTAATTGCCCTTTTTTTACAGTCTTTCCTAAGTCTATAGTAATTTCTTTTAAGCGTCCTGGAACTTTAGCGCTTATAGTCGCTTGGTCATAAGCAACTAAGTTTCCTGTTAAAGAAATAGCATTTTCTATTGGTTGTTCTGAAACAGCAACAAGTTTAACTTTTTTTGCTGGGGGTTTTTCACTTGTAGGTTTAGTTGTTTTACTTAAAGCTGAATAATCGCTTTTACACCCAGAAAAAGATAGGGCTAAAGCTATTGAAGTTATTAATAAAATTTTTGCTAAATAAGCAAGTAGAAGATTTCTCATAAAGTTTTCAACAAGTTTTTAACATAGTTTTAGTTTGTTTTTGACGGAGTGTAAAAAAATTATTTTATAAAACTTTATTATAGGGGGTTATGCTTTTACCAAGAAATTATACTGGCAGAAGTCTTACGACCCTAGTTAACTATTATTGGAGGTTTCAAATTGTAAGGTTGTATGATTAATTTCAAACTGTTGTTTTAGTACATTGTTAATATGAAGTAGTAATTTTTGACAGTTACTTAAATTCATATCGTCAACTTCTATATGACAGCTAAGCGCCGTTACTTGAGAGGCTATAGCCCAAATATGTATATGATGAACTGCTTTAACTCCAGGAACAACTTCAATAGCTTTACTAACAGTTTCTACATTTATTCCTTTAGGTGTACCTTCTAAAAGTAGGTGAACAGTTTCTTGTAAAATAGTCCAAGAAGTCCATAAAATTAATATACTTATGCCTAAACTAATAATAGGATCAACTATATTATAACCAGTGTAGTAAATAATAAGGCTTCCTATTATGATGCCTACAGTACTTGCAGCATCACCTAACATGTGAATATAGGCGCTACGTATAGTAATATCGTGCTTACTCTCTTTATGGATTGCTAAGCCTATTCCTACATTTACTATTAATCCAAGTACTGCTATCCAAAACATTCCTGTAGTTTCAATTGGCTGAGGATTAAAAATACGTAGTACAGATTCATAGCAAAGTAGGGCAACAATTACCATTAAACTAGAAGAGTTAATAAATGCAGCTAAAATACCAGCACGATTATAACCATAAGTTTTAGAAAGAGTTACAGGAAATTTTTGAAGCCAAATAGAAAGTAGAGCGATGATTAGAGCTAATGCATCAGTAAAATTATGTACACCATCAGAAATTAAGGCAATGCTATTAGTGTAAAAGCCTGTTATTACTTGGGCTACAACAAAAAGAACTGTAACTAAAGTAGAGATTTTTAATTTTAGACCTATATTTTCAAGATCTGAAATGTGGGAATGAGAATGAGAATGAGGATTAGTGTTAGAATGATTATGAGAATGTGTATGATTATGGTTTTGATTTGTAGAGTTACTATCAGAAGTTTTTAAATCAGTTTGGCTTATACAAGTTACATTACTTAAGCTATAACAGTTATGTGTAGAATTAGCTACAAAACAGCTTGATTGATTAACTTCAGGCATTTTTTCAACTCCTTAATTAATAGTTAGTATAGCTTTAGGTTTAGTCTTTAGCCAGCATTGTTTGACAAATAAATTGCTATTAATTTCAGCCAAAATAGGGATAAATATTGCTCTTGAATGCGTTATAGAATTTGCTATTATAGAATTTTAATTATAATGTAGGAGAAATAAAATCAAATGTGTGGAAGATTTACCCAGCATCATAATCAAGAGGAAGTTATAGAGCGTTTTGGCATTCAAGAGACTCTTTTTGATATAAAAGCTCGTTTTAATATTGCTCCTTCGCAACAAATAGCCGCAGTTTGTCAAGAGGAGAAAAGAGTTTTAACTAGCTATAAATGGGGACTTGTGCCTTATTGGTCAAAAGATGCCCAAATAGGTAATAAGCTTATAAATGCTAGGGCTGAGACCTTAGCTGAAAAGCCTTCTTTTAAGAAATCCTTACTGACTAAAAGATGTTTAATACCAGCAGATGGTTTTTATGAGTGGAAACAGGAAGGAAAACATAAAACACCTGTTTATGTTTGTATGAAAAGCAAAGCTCTATTTGCTTTTGCTGGTCTTTGGGATGAATGGAAATCTCCAGAAAGTAAAATATTACGCACTTGTACTATTATAACAGTTGAGCCAAACCCATTAATTAGTAAAGTACATCATAGAATGGCTGCTATTTTAAGGCCAAAAGATGAAGAACTTTGGCTAGATCCTACGGTAAAAGACTTAGACAAACTCCTGAGTCTATTAAAAACTTACCCAGAAGATGAAATGGAGTTTTTTGCTGTAAATAAAGAGGTTAATAATACTAACTTTGATAGTCCTGTATGTATAGAACCACTAGATTTGGTTAAGAAAATGCCTTTACAAGAAACTTTATGGTAGATTAGAAAAATACGTATACTATATATAGAGGATTGTAGAAAGATGTTTAGTTGAAACAATAATATAGGGAAAGTTTTGCTTGCTATCCCCTGTGGGTTGTGTGTTATCTTATGGAAACAACTATTAGTATGACTTTAGGACGGGAGATAGCAGGAAATGAAGTGTCCCTATTGCGGATCTTTATCTGACAAGGTTATAGATTCTCGTGAGAGCCAAGAGGGCGAAGTAATTCGTAGGCGTAGAGAATGCGCTGATTGTACTAGGCGTTTTACTACTTATGAGCGCTTAGAGCAATTACCTTATATGGTAATAAAAAAAGATGGTCGTAGAGAACCCTTTGACCGTAATAAAGTCTTATCAGGGTTATTAAAAGCTTGTGAAAAAAGACCTGTTAGCCCAAATAAATTAGAGGAACTTACTAACGAAGTAGAACGATTTGTCCAAGAATCTAAAGAAAGAGAGCGCCCAACTACAAAAATAGGTGAACTGTTAATGCGCAAACTAAAAACTTTAGATAAGGTTGCATTTGTAAGATTTGCTTCTGTTTATAAAGATTTTAAGGATGTTTCTGAGTTTATGAATGAGCTTAAATCTTTAACACAAGCTACTGCACGTAAAAGTGGGACAAGATAAGCTTCTAAATATTAATTAAAGAAAAACTTTTATTAGTTGTTTTCATTTTATTAAGCAGGTATTATTAGCAAAACTCAAGTATTATATCTCTAGAATTTGTTAAAAACTTAACTAAAAGTTAAAAAACTTTCTTTCCTATAAAACTAGTAGTAATTTGTGTTCAAATAGTGAATGAACTAATGGAGGAGAAAATGATGAAGACTTTAGTAGGAGCAATGGCTAAAGCATTAGTAGATCATCCTGAGCAAGTACAAGTAAATGAAATAGATGGCGCTCAAACAAGTATCATTGAACTACGTGTTGCAGAAACAGACTTGCGCCATGTTATTGGTAAAGAAGGTCGTACTGCTAGAGCAATGCGAGATATTATCTATGCTGCTAGTAAAAAGCTCAATCGCCGCTATCACTTGGAAATTATTGAGCCTGGCAAGAACGATAGATAATTATAAAGATAAATATACGTAATATAGTAGGCTGTGTTAACCTGTATTTTGATACAGATAGCCTTGCCTTTGCCTTACAAAATTTACTAAAGCGCTATGTATTTTTCAGTACATAGCGCTTTAGTAGTTTATAAAGATTTTAAGTTAAATTTGTTTTATTGGTAGTAGGATATGAAAACAACTACCATAGTTTATCCCTTCTGATTCAGCCCAAAGATGGCCTTTATGGGCTTCTACATAGCCTTTTGCAATAGATAAACCTAGTCCACTTCCACGAGCAGAAAACTGATATTTTCCTGAAGTATGATGTAATGTGTTGGAATGGGTATAGAACTGATCAAATATTCTATCTAAATCTTTAGGTTCTATTCCAATTCCATTATCAACGATTGTTATATGTGCCATATCATTTTCTTTAACTAAAGAAATAGAAATCCTTCCTCCATCAGGAGTAAACTTAATAGCATTTTGTAAAATATTAAGTAAGATTAATTGGAGTTTTTCCAGGTCAGCAGAAATAAGTAGTTGTTTGGGTAAATCTAATATTAGGTTATGATTACGTTGTTTAATAAATTCTTCAATTTTATTTGTGACTTTTACTATTAGTTGACATAAATTTATTTCAGAATATTTTAAGAAAATTTGTTTTTCACTGATTTTTAATGCTTCACTAATATTTTCAACACTCTCTACCATTCTATCTATTGCTCGTTGACAGGCAAACAGAGATTTTTCTTGGCGAGGAGTAAGAGCGCCTAAAGTTTGTGTACTAAGTGCTTCATTATTACCTCGTAAGATAGTAAGAGGAGTTCGCATTTCATGGGAAGTAACAACCATAAAATTAGTTTTCATTTGGTTTAGTTCTTGTAGTGTTCGTGTTACTTCTTGCTCATTAGTATAGAGTTTTTCTATTTCTTTTAAGGATTGGGCAATAATCAGATTTTTTTCTTCTAGTGCTAGATTTTTTTCTTCCAAAGTTCCATAAAGAGAAGCATTTTCAATTGCTACAGCGGCTTGATGGGCAAAGGCTTGCAAGAGTTGGACATCAACATCTGAAAATGCAGCACGAGTTGAAGTACGACGCACATCTAAAACGCCAACTACTTTTCCTTTACGGTCAATAATTGGTATTTCCACAAATCCATAAGGAGAATATTTTTGGGCAAGTTCTCGATAAATCATATTTTCATCTTTTTCTATATCATTGACTATATAGGGTTTAGCTGAGTTAACAACTAAACCTGCAATTCCTTTGCCTAAGGGAAATTGTAGGTTACATTCTTCTAGTTTACCTTGATACCAAAGATGCTTAAAAACTATTTTGTCCTTTTCTACTAAGCCAATTGAACCAGGTTCACCATCAATTAAACGGGCACTTTCAGCCGCAATATTTTGCAAAAGAGTTTCTATATCAAGCTTTGAATTGATTATTTGAATACTTTTTAGCATTTGACGAAGGTTTTCTATTCTTTGTTCTTGACGTTGACGTAACTCGGCAATACTTTGTTTTTGGCGTTGGGTAATTTTATGGATACGCCAAGTAACAACACCATAAATTCCACCTCCAATAGTTCCTAGATAAAAAAGAATTGCCCACCAGGTTTGCCAAAAAGGGGGTGTAATTTCAAATTTTACTATCAAAGGCCCAGAAATATTTCCTTTATAATCCTTAGCCCAAACCTTGAATTCATAAGTATTAGGGTTAAGGTTGGTATATTCTTTTCTATGTTCACTTACCCAGTCGGATGCTTTAGTATCTAACCCTACTAGCTGGACGCTATAACGAGTTTCATTTTCCTTAAAATAGCTTAGCAATGAATATTCAAAAGTAAGTTTATTTTGATAATACTTAAAAACTTCATTATCAGGGATATCGCTTTTTAGAGTAGTAAGATTAGATAAGCCATTTTGTTTTATTAGAGTTATAGGGTTTTTATAAAAAGGTTTTTCTCCTACAAAAACTCTTTCAATGACTAAAGGCTTGATTTGGCTATCTACAGTAAGTTTATTTAAGTCAAGCATTGCAAGACCATAAAGAGTTCCTGCCCAAAGACGGTTTTTACTATCTATTATTGCTGCTCTTGGGTTTACCCCATTACCAGGTAGCCCATCAGAAGTTGTAAAAATATAACTATTAAAATTAGCTAAATCCTTAAAATTTTGGTCTTGGTTCTTTGGTGTAAAAAGAGCGATGCCTTTAAATGTAAAAACAAAAATTTGTTTTTTAGGTGTAAAAATAATTTGAGAGACTATATTGTTAGGCAATGCAGGTGTTGAAGTATCAGAAAAAACTTCCCACTTAGGCGAAGTTTCATTTGTAGGAAAATAGACTAACCCTCCATTTGTTCCAACCCAAAGCAGTTCTCTACCATCCAGTTTTGTTAGCTTAAGCGTTTTAACTAGGTTATTTGGTAGAGGAGAATTTTCTGTATTATAAATTGTCCAATTATAAGCAGATGTTAGATTTTCACTATTTATAGAAGCTAAGCTATGTTTTTGAGTAAGTTTAACTAGGCCACCTCCCCAGGTTCCAATCCAGATTGTTTTGCTAGACTTAGCTGAGGTTGTTTCTAAAATAACATCAATTTGCTTATGAGGGAGAAGAGAATTTTCTGGAGTATAAGTAGACCATTTTCCATTTTCAAAACAAGCTAACCCTCCAGTTGTTCCAACAAAAATAGCTTGTTGATTGCCTTGAGAAGTAATTTCAATTAAGCTTATTACACGATTTTCAGGTAAGCCAGAATTACTAGTGTTATAAGTTGTCCATTTTCCGTCTTCAATACGGGTTAATCCTCCCCATGTGCCTACCCAAAGAATAGTTGAGCCAGTAGTAGAAGTTGTTTTAAGTAAAGTTTCAACATTATTATCAGGAAGTAAAGAATTGCTAGTATTAAAGGTAGTCCAAGTATTTTGTTCTAAACAAGTTAGCCCATCATAAGTAGCTATCCAAAGTTGGCTAGGCTTATTTTTATCAGTGATTTCTAATAAATATCTAACGATATTGTTAGGTAGTGGAGAGGTTTTGGAAGAAAAAGCCTGCCATCCAGATAGTTCTGCACGAGCAATTCCTCCTCCATTAGTTCCTATCCAAAGCACAGGTCTACCATTTTCTGGGTAAGTGCCTACTAAAGAAATTATAAAATCCGCAGGCAAATCAGAATTTCCAGAATTATAAGTTCTCCAAAAAGCAGGGTTATTATTTTTAGCTTGTTGAAAAAAAACTAATCCATTGAGTGTAGCAATCCAAATAGCGCTTGTACTTGACTGAAAACTAGCTGGATAAATTGCTCTAATAATATTATGGGGTATTTCAGAATTAGTAGTGTTATAGGTGTTCCATTCATTTAAATTGTTAGAATTTGTTGCTACATTCTCTGCTAAACTACTTAAGCCAAATTCTGTTCCGATCCAAAGTGTTGTTTCATTGTTATTAGTTGTAATTAATAGGCTTCTAATAATATTATTAGGTAGAGGGCTATTTGTTGTATCATAGATTTGCCATTGATTATTTTCAAATTTAGCTAACCCTCCTCCATGTGTTCCAACCCAAAGCCTATTATTAGATTTATTGATAGCAAGTGCTTCAATGTCATTACTAGAGAGGCCAGAATCCTTTACAGTGTAGGTTTTCCAAATACCTTTTTCAAAATAAGATAGACCGTTTTGAGTTCCTACCCAAATAGATGACTCTCCTGATATAGAAGTAGTTTCTAGTAAGGTTTTAACTATATTACCATTAAGTGCACCAGATTTTTTATCATGGATTAGCCATTTATCGTTTTTAAGTTGTGCTAAGCCTGCCCCATTAGTGCCAAACCATAAACTCCCATCCTTTGTAGCTAGGATTGTAGAAACAGAGTTTGAAATTTTAGGACTAGGCATATTTACAGTAGTCCACTTACGCCCATTATAAAAAGCTGCACCATCTTGAGTCCCTACCCATAAATAGCCCTTTTGGTCAAAAGTTATTGCCATTGCAGAGTTTTGAGGTAGACCATCTTTATCAGTAAAGGAGTGAAAAGCTAGAGAGCCAGTTAAGGAGAGGTTGGGCAAAAAACTAGTTTTATTACTTGGGGCTATCGTATCAGCGCAAACTATTAAGCCAAAATAGTGAGTGAAATTAAATGATTTCCCTAAAATTATTGTTATTAATAGGGTTATGAGAATTAATAATAAATTACTTTTTAGTATAAATAATAAAGAAAAAGTTATTTTTCTCATTTTTTAGCTATTGATTTGTATTTAGTTTATGGAAAAAAGAATACCTAATAATATCTGATATTTTCTTATCTGGTTAGAAAAAATAAGGTTTTTTTGATTTATTTGATTTATCTAAAAAAGAAAAAATATTACCCCGGAAGAAAGTTGATATATCGAGCTATAAAAAACTTGACAATAAGACACTCAATAAGTATACTGGCCTCAACTTGAAGCAAAAAATTTATTAAATAATTTGGGCATTACTTATCACTAAACCTACTAAATTTTTAGCCCAAATCGCATTTTTACTATTTTTATTAATTAGTACTTAGCAAATTAGACTTAATTTTCAATTTGCTAAATCGGAGGCAAAAAGACTATGAGTAAGATAATTGGTATTGACTTAGGAACTACTAACTCAGTAGTTGCTATTATGGAAGGTGGCTCGCCCACAGTAATTGCTAATTCAGAAGGTGCTAGAACCACACCCTCAGTTGTAGGTTTTACTAAAGATGGTCAGCGTTTAGTTGGACAAGTTGCTAAACGCCAAGCTGTTACTAACCCAGAAAATACTGTTTATTCAATAAAAAGATTTATGGGAAGACGCTATGAAGAGGTTAGTGGAGAGATTAAGCAAGTTCCTTATAGCGTAAAATCTGCTAATAATAGTGATTGTCGTGTATCAGCAGGTGGTAAAGAATACTCACCCCCAGAAATTTCTGCAATGATCTTGCAAAAATTAAAAACAGCCGCAGAAGAATACTTAGGCCAAAAAGTAGAAAAAGCAGTTATAACAGTACCAGCCTATTTTAATGATGCTCAACGCCAAGCTACTAAGGATGCTGGTAAAATTGCAGGTCTTGAAGTAATGCGTATTGTTAATGAACCTACAGCTGCAGCCCTTGCCTATGGTTTAGATAAAAAGAAGAATGAAACCATAGCTGTATTTGACTTTGGTGGCGGTACTTTTGATATTTCAGTTTTAGAAGTAGGTGAAGGCGTAGTAGAGGTAAAATCTACTAATGGTGATACACATTTAGGCGGTGATGATATTGATGAACGCCTTATGAAATGGATTATTGAAGAATTTAAAAAAGACCAGGGAATAGACCTCTCTAATGATAAAATGGCACTTCAACGCTTAAAAGAAGCTGCTGAAAAAGCTAAAATCGAACTCTCTTCAACAATGGAAACAGAAATTAACCTCCCATTTATTACAGCAGATCAAACTGGGCCAAAGCATCTTGTAACAAAACTTAGCCGTGCTAAGTTTGAATCTTTAGTTGATGATATTCTACGACGTACACTTAAGCCTTGTGAATTAGCACTTTCAGATGCAGGAGTAAAAGCTAGTCAAATAGATGAAGTAGTTCTTGTTGGTGGATCTACTCGCATTCCTAAAATTCAACAAATGGTAAAAGATTTCTTTAATAAAGAACCTCATAAGGGCGTAAACCCTGATGAAGTTGTGGCTGTAGGAGCTGCAATTCAAGCAGGTGTGCTAGCTGGTGATGTTAAAGATTTACTTTTACTTGATGTTACTCCACTTTCTTTAGGTATTGAAACTTTAGGTGGTGTATCTACTAAGCTAATTGAACGTAATACAACCATTCCTACTCGTAAGAGCGAAGTATTTTCTACGGCCTCAGATAATCAAACTTCTGTAGAAGTTCATGTATTACAAGGTGAACGTTCTATGGCTAGAGATAATAAGACTTTAGGTAAATTCCACTTAGTAGGAATTCCTCCTGCTCCACGTGGTATGCCACAAATTGAAGTGACTTTTGATATTGATGCTAATGGTATTGTAAATGTATCTGCAAAAGATTTAGGCACAGGTAGGGAACAAAAAATTACAATTACTGCTAGCTCTGGTCTAAGCAAAGATGAAATTGATCGTATGGTTAGAGAAGCTGACTCAAATTCTGCTTCTGATAAAGAAAGACGTGAGCAAATCGAAACACGTAATAAGTTAGATAGCTTGGCTTATTCAACTGAAAAACTAATTAAAGATAACCGTGAGAAAATTGATAATGCTACTGTAACAGAACTAGAAGGAATTATTTCTGAGGTTCGAGGTAAATTAGAAACAGCTGGTAAAGACGAACTAGAAGCTTTATATGAGAAATTAACAAAATCTTCTCATAAGGTTGCAGAACAAATGTATCGTCAATCTCCTCAAGGAGAACAAGCCGAATCCGCCTCAGCCAGTGGTAGTGGCGGTGGTAGTAGTTCTGGTAACCGCAATAACCCTAAGGATGACGATGTTATTGATGCTGAATATGTTGATGTTGATGATAAAAAGTAATATTGGTTTTCTTAGGTTTAAGTTCTTAGGTTTTTAATTTATCTAGTGTTAAACAATATAGCCCAGCATATATGCTGGGCTATATAGCAAAAAGCAAAATTTTTAGATTAAAGGTAAGCTTATGGCGCGGGAAGATTATTATAAACTTTTAGGAGTAGAGCGTGGTGCCAGCCAAGAAGAAATAAAAAAGGCTTATCGACGACTAGCAAGAAAGTATCACCCAGATGTTAACCCTGGTGATAAATCTGCTGAAGAAAAATTTAAACAAATCCAAGAAGCTTTTGAAGTCCTAGGTGATACTAAAAAACGTGAAGTCTATGATCGTTATGGTACTTACTCAGATAACATAGCTGATTCAGCTAATGCTGGTGGTGGTTTTGGGTTTGGTGGTTTTGACTTTGGTGGTTTTAGTTCAGGTTCTTTTGGAGATATTTTTTCTGAATTATTTGGCTCGCGTCGTACCAGTACCAATGCTACTAGCAATACTACTAATCAAACGCAAAATTTTACTAATCCTCAATCACAAAAAGGCATGGATGTTGAGTGTGTCTTGTCAATAAGCTTTGAACAGGCTGTTCAAGGGTTTACTACTAGTATTAGCTTAAGTCGTGAGGAGATATGTAGTATTTGTAATGGTAATGGTGATTTGGGTGGAGCACTCCAAGATTGTAACCGATGTCAAGCAACAGGCAAAGTAATTACCCAAACGGGTAAATTACAGTTTAAGACTCCTTGTTCTGATTGTCAGGGAACAGGAAAACGCCGTTTAGCTTGTAATACTTGCAATGGTAAAGCTACTATACCTAAAACTGAATCTGTAAAAGTCCGTATTCCAGCAGGCGTTGACACTGGTTCAAGGGTTAAGGTTCCTGCTAAAGGAAATGCTGGGAAAAAAGGCGGTCAAGCTGGAGACCTATATATTATTACTAATGTAGGAGAACATCCTTATTTTACTCGTAAAGGTGATAATATCTACTGTACTATTCCTGTAACAGTTCCAGAAGCAGCAATAGGAGCAAAAATAGAAGTACCTACTATTTCAGGAAAAGCCGTTTTGCGTATTCCTCCAGGCACACAGTCGGGACAAAAATTCCGCCTAAGAGAAAAAGGAGTCCCTTCATTAAGGGGAAATATTTGTGGTGATCAATATGTAGAAGTACGTATTGTTTTACCAAAAATTATTAGTGAAGACACAAAAAATATCTTAAAAGAATATGCTAGGCTTAATCCAGAAAACCCCCGTACTGAAATGGGCTTAGAATAAAAGTTAAAATTAAGGTTTAGCTTTATGACATCAACAAAGAAAAAAACAAAAGCCAAAGGTTATACTATCAGCGTTGTAGCTGAAACCTATGAGATTCACGCACAAACACTAAGACTTTATGAGCGAGAAGGTTTACTTACTCCATCGCGCTCAGAAGGTAATACTAGATTTTATACAGAGCAAGACCTGGAAAGATTAGAACTAATCTTGAAACTTACACGTGATTTAGGCGTAAATCTGGCTGGCGTAGGGATTATTCTTAATATGCGAGAGAAAATGGATGAAATGCAAAGAGAATTTAACCGTTTTCTTGAACACCTTCAAATGCAAGTTTCACAAGATATTTTGCAACAAGATGAAAATATTAAAAATGCTTTAGTAAGAATCAATCCCCTGTCCCAAATAGTTATAAGGCAATCACAACAAAATACTTCTCTCAGTGATGAAGAAAAAGAATAGTTTTACTTAACTAAAGAATTTTCTATTAAAAAATATGGAATATTTTTGTTTCTAGGAGAGTGATTTTTGTCTACTACACAAGCCATAGAGATAAAATCAGTTACAAAGAGTTTTGGTGACTTTACTGCTGTAAATAATCTTTCTTTAGAAGTTGCTCAAGGATCTGTTTTTGGACTACTTGGCCCCAATGGAGCAGGTAAAACTACTACGATTAGAATGATTGTTAGCATTACCTTTCCAGATAGCGGACAAGTAAAGATTTTTGGAGAACAACTTAACCCTAAAATGCAAGAGCGTATAGGCTATCTACCAGAAGAACGTGGTCTTTATAAAAAAATGAAGGTTGGAGAACAGTTGCGTTTTTTAGGAGGCTTAAAAAGTGTTCCTAGCTCAGAACTGGATAAAAGAATTAAACATTGGGCTGAACGCTTACAAATAGCTGATTGGTTGGATAAAAAAACCGAAGAGCTTTCTAAAGGAATGCAACAAAAAATCCAGTTTATCGCTACTGTCCTTCATAACCCTGAATTAATTATCCTAGATGAGCCTTTCTCAGGGCTTGATCCTGTTAATGCTAACCTTCTTATAGAAGTAATCCATGAATTAAAATCTAAAGGAACAACTATAATTCTTTCTACCCACGTAATGGAACAGGTAGAAAAATTATGTGATGATATTTGTTTAATTAATAAATCTCAAAAAGTCTTGGCTGGAAACTTAAAAACTATTAAAAAAAGCTTTGCTAGCAACAAATTAGCCATTAACTACGAAGGAGAAAGCGATTTTCTAAATAATAATAATTTAGTAAAGAAAATTGCTCAATATGCCAGTCATTTAGAAATAGAATTAGTAGAAGGTACAGATAGTCAAGAGCTTCTTAAACAAATTATAAATAGTGGGGTTCGTATTAATCGCTTTGAAATGATGGAACCATCTCTTAATGAGATTTTTATTAGGAAAGTAGGCAAAAATGAATAAAATGTTCCTTGTTATTAAGCGCGAATACTTAGAGAGAGTTCTCTCAAAATGGTTTCTTATTGGAACATTACTAGGGCCAGTACTTATGGCTGTATTAATACTTGCTCCGCTACTTGTTACAAAACTTGATACCAGTGATCGTAAAGTAACAGTGCTTAGCTTAAATAATGATACTGCATTATTAGATTCAATAGAAAAACGCTTAGGTAATAAAAAAGATCCTCTTGGTAAAGGTAAATATGTAGTAAAAACCTTAGCTATTGAAGACCCATCAAGTTTGCCAAAAGTCCAAGAAGATCTAGCTAAACAAATTAAATCAGGTGATATAAACGGTTATTTAGTTATAAAAGAAGAAGGCAAAGAACATTCAGCAGAATTTTTTGCTGAAAATGTCTCTGACCTAGGCACCATTCGACGACTAGAAGATGCTACTAGTGATGCTATTGTAGAAAAACGACTTAGTCTAGAAGGAATGGATATAAAGAAAATAAATGAATTAAGTAAACCTATTGATATTAAAACTAAAAAACTAGTAGATGCTGGTACAAAAGAAGATAATGGACAAAGTATGTTCCTTGGTCTGATAATGATGTTTATCCTTTATATGACAATGCTAATTTATGGAATGACGGTTTTGCGAGGTGTTGTAGAGGAAAAACAAAGTCGAATTATTGAAGTAGTAATTTCATCTATTTCTCCACTACAACTAATGTTTGGAAAAATACTTGGAATAGGTTTAGTTGGGCTAACACAATTTACAGTCTGGAGTATTTTTGGTGCAATTCTTCCAACTATCTTAGCCTCATTCTCTTTAGCTAGTGGAATGATGTCTATACCTGATATTCCTAAATCATTATTAGTTTATTTTGTTTTATATTTTGTTTTAGGCTATTTTCTTTTTGCTACATTATTTGCTTTAGCAGGCTCTATAGTTTCTAATGAACAAGATGCTCAACAAGTTCAAATGCCAATCACTATGCTTTTAATTATTGCCACAATCTTTACTACTTTAATTATTCGAGATCCTAATGGTACAACATCAATAGCACTTTCCTTAGTCCCATTTTTTGGCCCTATTCTTATGTTTTTAAGAATTGCTGTACAAACTCCACCTTTTTGGCAAATTGCTTTATCGCTAAGCTTAATGGTAGTCACAATTATAGCCTGTTCTTGGTTAGCAGCTAAAATTTATCGTGTAGGTATTTTAATGTATGGCAAACGTCCTAATATACCTGAATTAATTAAGTGGTTAAAATATACTTAATCTAAATATTAGAAAACACCAAAAAACTACCACTAAATTATGACAGACATTTTAATAGGTACAGTAAAAGGGCCAGGTGAAAAGCCCCAAGAGTATTTTTTTATTACTTCTGATAATGATCAAAGCCGAATAGGGGAATTTGTTTATTACAAAATAGACAAACATTCAATAATTGGTAATATAACTAATCGCAGATTAATTAAAAATTTACCAGATGATTTTTTAGCAAACCCAGATATTTCTCCACAATCTATTGCTGAATTAATTGGACTAGAAAATGTTTTTGAGCTTTATGAAATTACAGTCTCAACTATTGGCTACTATGATGAGAAAATAGGAGATTTTATTAATCCCCGTATTCCTCCAAAACCCGGCCAAACCATTTATTTAGCCTCAAATGCGCTCTTATCAAAAGTCTTAAGCCCAAAACAATTAGGTGATATAGGTGCAGCACACTTAGGTAGTCTCCTTACTCGTAATCTAGGAGATGTGCCTATAGTTCTTTCTATTAAAGATGTTGTAGCCACACATTTAGCAATTTTAGCTAGTACAGGTGCAGGAAAAAGTTATACAGCAAGCGTATTAATTGAAGAGCTTTTGCGACCAAATAACCGAGCCGCAATTTTAATTGTTGACCCTCATGGTGAATATAATACTTTAAGAGAAATAGAGGCTTTACCAGAGTTTGAATCTCTAGGCTATAAACCTCAGGTAAAAATTTTACTCCCTGATCGTGTAAGAGTAAGGTTTAACACGCTTAAAATGGGAGATATTCGCTATTTATTACCAGAAATGACGGATAAGCAAAATTACTACTTAAATAGAGGATTTTACGAGGTAGAAAAGCGATTTGGTAAGCAGCGAATTTATGGATTTCGTGACCTTTATGATGCAATTTTAGAAATGAAATATGATGATGAGGAAGGAAACTCAAAAGGTGGCTCTAACATAAGCACAATAGAAGCTATTTTATGGAAACTAGATTTTCGTTTTGGTCAAAGTAAAATTTTTTCTGATGTTGAGCATAATTTATTAACAGAGCTATTTCGCCCTGGTCAATGCACAGTTTTACAGCTTAATGAAATAGATCAACAAGAACAGCAAGTTATTGTTGGGGCATTACTTAGGCGAATTAATGAAGCAAGAGTTTCTTGGGTAACACAAAAAAATCTTAACCCAAATCAAGATGATCAATTGCCTTTTCCAGTATTTGTTTTACTTGAAGAGGCGCATCGTTTTGCCCCTGCTAACGCTACAGTAGTTTCAACTAATATACTAAAACAGATTTTATCTGAAGGGCGTAAATTTGGCGTAGGTATTGGTTTAATTACTCAACGACCTGGAAAGCTTGATCAAGACGTACTTAGCCAATGTCAAACCCAATTTATAATGCGAATAGTTAACCCAATGGATCAAAATACAATTGCTTCTACAGTAGAAAATATTGGGCGAAAAATGCTAGAGGAATTACCTGCTTTAACTAAAGGGCAAGTTGTGGTTACTGGTGTAGGGATTAATACTCCTGTAATGTGTCAAGTTCGTTCACGACTTACAACGCATGGAGGACAGACCTTTGATGCTCCTAGTGAATGGCTAAATTGGCATAGTGCTAGCAAACAGCAATCACTAAAGCAGGAGCAGTCTATTTTAATTAAATCTGGTGGAAAAAAAGCAAATCAAGTTGATGGGTTTGATATATAAAAATAGCCTAAGTATTACTTAGGCTATTTTATAGGTTATATTAGAAAACAAACATATTTTATTTTTCGAATTTTATATCTACATAAACAAATACATTATCGCCTGATAGGGTTTTATCTTCCCAAACTGTTTTGTCTTCATATTCTATTTTAGAAACATGAATGCCTATTTTATTAGTTGCAGGGATGGACTTACAATCTATAGCAATTACTTCTTTAAGGGTTTCTTCTGAATTAGATTTAATTTTTTTGCTAGTCTTAAATCTTTTCACAACTATTTCTTTCTTAGCATTAGTAAAACAGGATTCCCAATAAATATTGGATATAGCTTGAGATGCTAAGTTTTTAGATTTCATTATAAAAACTAGCTTTTGCTCGCTATTGGTAGAAAGGGTGCTTTTTGCTCCAGGATCTCCACTACTGCCCATACTGCCCATACCACCCATACTGCCCATACCTCCCATACCACCCATACTATCCATAGATGATTGGATTTTGGTAAGGGAAGAAAGTGTTATTTTTACATCTCTAACTTCTAGAGGGCAATTTAATGAAAGTGTTTGTTCTGCAATTATTTGGAACGAAAA
Source organism: Acidobacteriota bacterium (assembly GCA_016213785.1). Taxonomy (GTDB): domain Bacteria; phylum Acidobacteriota; class Blastocatellia; order Chloracidobacteriales; family JADJPF01; genus JADJPF01. The sequence goes on along the minus strand of JACQZQ010000053.1, from coordinate 42,661 downwards.
ACACATAATAAATAGGGCAGCAAACAGAATCCGAAACATATTCTACCTCAATTAAAAAATATTTATTGGATTTTTGAGTTTATGCAGGCAAAAAAATTATAAAGAATTTATCCTCTTTGCACAATTACTAATTAGCATTTCTTAAGATTTTTTAAGATTGCCCCAAATTAGGGCAATCTTAAGAGTTAAATTTAAGGTAAGTTTAGCTTAAATGCTCCTGAAGCTAACCCGCGTTCTTTTATCATTAAGATATTATCGCCAGAACGCAAGTTTAGATCTGAAAGGCTACCCCTTAATATCAAGGCACCTTTATTAGCCTGAAGCTTTTTATTTGCTAAAATCACTTTTCCATTAATCGTCACTTCAGTATTAGCAGATATTGTTGTAGCAAAAATCATTAACTTTCTATTTGTATTATTATATTTAACATCGCTAATAAAGGGTTTAGCTAGTAGAGCAAAAACGTTATCGCTATCATCTGAACCCATATTATTTTGGCTGTCACGAGCGACAATCTTTATTTTAGCCCGTTCACTTTGTAGGCTACGAGTATCTAAGGTAAATTCCTGTATATTACCTGCTAAACCGCTTTGAAGAGTTGTATAACTAACACCACCATCAGTAGAAACTTGGATATCTTGTGAAAGAACCGCTACATTATCAGAGACTTTCCAAGTAACTTTTAATGGATCTCCACTAGCAAATACTTCGCTTCCATTTGGGGAAAGGACGGTTACTTGTGGAGCTATAGTATCTTTGCCTACAATAACAAAATCTTTATCAGAAATATCTTGGCCTGTAAGGTTATTAATATCAGTAGCTTCTACTTTAATACGTGCTTTAGAGGACTCAATATTGTCTGGGAACTTAAAACTAAGACTAAAAGTATTAGCTCCTAAACTATCTATTACAGGGGTAGAAAAAGTATTACCGCCATCTAGCGAAAGACTAACTTTTTGTGATTTTAGTGCAACATTATCAATACTTTGCCAAGAGATCATTACATTTTCACCTGCTCGTAAGCTTTCTCCACCATTAGGAGCCATTACTTTAACCATTGGTGCTGTAACATCTTGTCTTGTAATAATTACATTTTGGGTACTAGCATCTTGACTTGAGTTATTTTGAGAATCTACAGCAATAATTTTTATTCTAGCTGTGGAAGTTTCTATGTTAGGTACTTGCCAAGTAAAGTTACGTGCTGAGCCACTCAAACCACTAACTATCACAGAATCATAGCTTTGACCACTATTAGTAGAGAGTTGAAGCTCATGGCTTGCAAGTGAACTAGCATCTGAAGTTGACCAAGTAATATTAAATGCTGCTCCAGCTTGTAGTTTTTCCCCTCCAAGAGGTGAAAGAAGTTGTACTTGTGGAGGAGTAACGTCTTTTTGGACTATAGAAAATGATTTATCAGAAATATCTGAGCCAGAGTTTCCTGCTGAGTCTTTAGCAATTACTTGAATACGAGCATCAGTTGTTAATAAATCTGGAGGTACTTGCCATAAAAAGCTCTGAGTACGACCTGGAACACCACTAAAAATAGGACGGAATGTTTTTCCACCATCAATTGATACATTTACATCATGACTTTGAAGCATACCATTATCATTAGAAGTCCAAGTAATTAAAAATGGCGAGCCAGCTATGATCTGTTCTCCTCCATTAGGTTTATTTACTATAATTGTAGGAGGAGTATTTTCTTTTTCGATTTGGAAAGAAGTGTCATTTGTATCTTCAGATTTATTACCAGCATAATCAACCGCTACTACTTTAATCTTAACATCATTAGAAAAAAGCTCTTCTGGAATCTTAAAATCAAATTTTTGAGTTTGCCCATTAAGTAGAGTTGCTACTTGAAAAGGGTAACTTTTTCCACCGTCTAAAGAAAGTAAGATATCATGTTTAGCAATACCACCTGGATCCATTGAGTCCCAAGAAATTGTAATAATTGCACCTGAAGGTACTAAGTCGCCTCCACTTGGGCCTTTAACGGTTATTTTAGGAGCAACTTTGTCTGACCCATCTCTAAATGGCAAACTTGCATCAACAGGACGGTTATTAGTAATTGAAGCAAATTGTCTTAACCAAGTTTTTCTAATGTTACTTAGTTTAGCTATGGTTTCTGAGTCTGGTTCATTACCAGGAGGTGAAAGCAACACAAAACCGACTCTTAAAGGAGCAGCATCTCTTTCAGGAAATCTTGTCCCTTCTATTTTAGTTATATTTGCTAAAGAAACATTTTTACGCGTTCCTGATAGAGTTAAAACATCAAAGTCTGGTGGTGCAAGTGGAGGTAGCGCACGAGCAGTTTTTTGGGTTATATCAATTTCTGATACTCCATCAGTAAGCTTAGGATCTATTGCTGTAGGGTTACTTATTACAAAAGAAGAGCCAGCCCCACTACTTAATCCCATAGCATAGAGATCAAAATCATTATAGCGGGAAGTAGCGCCATTTATTCTAAATTGTCCATTGCCAATATCTTGATAGGAATTACCTTCTAGCTCAGAAGCATTTGAATTAAAGAAAAAGCTCCAGTGGGCTAGTTGACGGCCTAAAAGCTCATCGCTTGTTACCCCATTATCATCAAAACGAAGAAATGCCGACCAAGTATGCCCAACTTCATGACTTAATAAATCTAAAGTGGAGTTAGTAATAAAAAATGACTCATTTAGATTAAGAGGGAATTTATTAATATTTCCTAGGTTACAAAAAGCTGATAATCTTGCTTTACTCCCATAACCTAATGGGCCGCCATTAAGAGATCCAACACGTTTACCTATGCCTCTAATTTGGTTTTGTACAGGCACGTTATAAGCAACAGCTTCACCTGTAAAAGCAAAACCATAGTTAGCATCTAAAAATGTAACTAAAATGTCATATTCGTCGCCATGACGTTGATAAAATCGTTTGCCAACTTCTTGACCAAGACCTGTTAGATCTCCAGCAAGAAAATCAGTAAATTTACCGTCGTCATGTAGTATTGCAATATCTTCTTTTTCAAAGTCTGGTTCTGTTCCAGCAATTACAATTAAATTAGAAGGTATAGAGTTAGAAGATAAAAACTTTCTTTTTTCTTCATCCGCTAATTTAATTAAATCAATATTTTGTAATGTTTTAGTTGATCTAATATTAGCCATATTGCCGCTTACTGAAAAATCAAAGAAAGTTTGATTAGGTGGAAGTTTTCCAACTAATTCCCAGCTATTTCCATCGTCAACACTCTTATGTATAGAATGTTCTAGTAAATGTGAATGCAGAGGAAAATTTACTAAAGCATAAATTGTGTTAGAGGTTGGCTCAAAACTTATAAATGCAGGGTCAACACGATAAGGAAAATCACCAGGCAAATTTAAGTTGGCTTTTTGCCAAGTTTCACCAGCATTTTTACTAAAATAAACCCCATTAGCCTCTGTAGAGGCAAACACTAGGTCAGAGTTACTAGGTGAGACAGATAGTCGTTTAATTACTTCAAATGGGCTTGCTCCAATGGATGGAGGTAGCCCTTTATTAGTTTCTTGCCAACTTGCTCCACCATCATTTGAGCGAAATATTCCATGTCGATCAGTTCCAATATAAATAAGATCACTATTTTCTGTAAGCTCAATTGATAGTGCAACAAGACCATTTTTTAGACCATTATTGGATAAATACCAAGATTTTCCTCCATCATTTGAAATATTTATTCCTTTTCTTGTACTAGCTAATAGTCGGTTCTTTACACTTTTTACAGCAAAAGTTTCTTCTGCTAATATATTTTGCCAGGTTTGGCCGTCATAAGTTAGTAGACCTAAGTTAGTAGCTAAGAATAGAGTTTGGTCTTGATTTATAGTAAAGTTATGTAGTTTTTGTGCAGGGATTTGATAAAAAGCTTTATTTAATTCTTCTAGTTTATTTTTAGCGTTGTTATTGGTTTGTAGTTTAACAGAATGGTTTTCTGAAAAAGCCAATAGCATTAAAATTACTAAAAGAGAAAATAAAATAGTTCGTTTTGAGAAAGAAATAAAAAGATGTTTATTAAGCATAAATCCTCATATACTGATAAATTCGTTTAATTATATTGTGAGGTTTAAGGTATAGACAGAATTTTAGATTAAGCTTTAATAGCTAGCAATAAAGTTTTTCTGTAAATAAATAAAATTTGCTCTCTTGCCTTCAAATTATTTAATAATATAATGACTTAATAAATAATTAATATGATTTTTAATTAATATGATTTTTTTAGATTGCTCATGAAAATACCAAATATCTTACTAATAATATTATTAATAACCTTTAATGTTTTTGCTCAAGATAATCAGAGCCAAAATACTCCCACTAATATAAGTAACAAAAATGCTGTTACTAATACTAACTTAACAGCAAATGCTCAAGAATCAACAGAAGATCTTAAATTTAAGATAAGTCGTTTAGAAAATGAAGGTTTTTGGCTAGCTTTACTTGCTGCTTTGGGTTTTATATTACCATTACCTTTGGGCTTTTATCATATTTATCGTATCAGAGAACTAGTTGCTCAAATTTCTGATTTAGAAGCTAGATTGAAGAGCCAAAACACTAAAACTGCTCAAACAGATACATTAGCTTCTCGTAATGAAAAACTAGAAAAAGAACTTAGAGAAATACAGGAAAAGTTTCGTACTACTATGAAAAATACTCAGGAAAAATATCAAGCTACAATAGAAAAAATGAAAGAAGATATGCATATATTAGATCTTGAAAATAAAAGAATTTCAGGAATATTAATGCTAAAAGAACAAGTAGCAAAAAAATCTTCTCCTGGGAGCTAGGTACTACTGAAAAACCCTACCAAAATACATTAAATACCTAATTTACAAAATACAACTTCCTAAGATAAATTCCCAAGACACCCCAAACACTCAATAATAATAAATCCAACATCAGTTCTAGTATTTTCTAAAAATTTTCTAGGTCTTTTAAGAGTAAAACTAAGTAAAAAACTTAAGTACATAATTCTTAAGCCTAGTAAAATATACTTAAAAATAGCTTAAGATTTTATTTTGGAAACTTTTGGTTTTAAGGAAAGATTCCATTATTAGGAGAAAAGCCATGACAGCAAAACTTTATATTGGGAATATTGCTTATGGTGCTTGTAAAGAAGACCTCTCCACTCTTTTTGCTGGAGCAGGTACAGTAGTAGCTAGTAGGGTAATAGTTGATCGTACGACAGGTAAATCACGAGGATTTGGTTTTGTGGAAATGGGTAGTCAAAGTGAAGCAGAAAACGCAATTAGTCAATTTAACGGTTATTCATTCTTAGGGAGAAACTTGTTAGTTTATCTTGCACATGATAATAGAGAACTTAGCCGTCGCGCTCGCGAAGCAAAACAAATACAAAGTCAATTACATTCAACTAACCCTAGTCCTATTTTGGAACAAAAGAATAATTTTTATAATCAACCAGTTAAAACTAATAAAGCAAATAACCTTCAGCGTGCAATGCAGGCTACGGAAGGTTTCAGACACTAAAACTAGCTTTATTCTAAGTTATTATTGTTTACGTACTAAAACCAGGTGCATTGAGGGTTTTTTCTCTTTACCAAATAAGTGTTCCCATCGTAGCTGTAAGAGAGGCCGACTGTCTAAAACTTCTAATCTAGTAGAGCTATTTTGTTTTAGCGTTTCTAAATAATCTTCTCGGGTGACAAAATAAATTGTTTTGTCGCTCTCTAGTCGTTTCTTCATTTCATCTAGCTTCCAAATCTGAAAAATACGACGTTTTGTATAAAACATTAAGCTAGGTGTATCAATAGAAAATGTTCCAACTTCATCATTAGAATTTGCACTTAACTCAATTATTTGGGCAAATTTAGGTATTGGCCTATAAAACTCTATTTTAGGCATTATTAATGTGATACTTAATATTAGTAAAAAAGAAAAGATAGTAATTATTGGTAATTGTAGCTCTAATTGCCTTTTTATAAGGCTTATAGCTAAACCCACAGAAATTAAAATTAATGAAACTATTGCCAAATAAATTAGATTGCTAGAAATATCTAGCTTTTGACAGGCTAAAAAAATTATTACCGAGCTAAGAAGACAAACCACTAGCAATAATACTGATAGTATAATATGAATATTTTTTAATAATTTATCTTTAGTAAATAAATTAAACCTAAAATAATAGCCTATAAGAATTGCTGCTGCTGGGTAAAGTCCTACTAAATAAACCGCACGTTTACCAACAGCTAGACTATAAAAAACAAAAAGAAATATAAACCAAATAACTGTAAGTAAAGGTAAAGAGGCTTTAAGTTGATTTTTTGAAGATATAAGAGGCGTTTGCCTCCATTTTATCCAATAAATTATTGCTGGGATAATAAAAATTGACCAAGGGAGGGTTTCAGAAAAATAAACACCTACATAATAATATATCGCTCGTCCTCCAAGTTCATCAGTAACATAGCGTTTAACCGTCTCATTAATAATATTAACCTGAATAAAATCCCAACCATATTTCCAATACATCATTGCATACCAAGATGCACCTATTATTGTTGTTAGTAAATAACCTGTAGGGCTAAATAGTAGTTTTATTAGATCCCAACGACGAACTAGTAAAATAAATAACCCAACAATAGCCATAGGGACAACAACTGCTACAACTCCTTTATCTAGCATACCTAAGCCCATAGAAATATAAGCCATTAGTTTATAATAAGTATAGTATTTTCCCTTTACTTCAAGCATTGCTCTAGCAAAATAGAGGATTGAAAGGCAAAAAAATAGGGTTAAGAATATATCTCCAGCATATTGGCGGGAATAAACCATAAACTTAAGCATTGTTGCTAGTATTAACCCAGAACTTAACCCTAAAAATTCATCCTCAATAAGTTTGCCAAAAGAGTAAGTTAGCCAAATAATTAGGATTGCTGAAATTGCCATAGGAAGACGCTCAGCAAACTCTGAGACTCCAAAAATATAATAAGATAAAGCAATAATCCAAGTTGCTAGAGGAGGTTTTTTAAATCTAGGCTCATAATTATACGTAGGGATAAGAAAATTACCACTTTCTACTACTTCTCTTGCCGGTTCAGCATAAAAGCCTTCATTACCATCCCAAAGGGAGTTTGCGCCTAAATTAATAAAGAAAGGGATACAAAAAACTAAGATTAAAATAAATATTTGCCATTTTTTTAAGACTTGCTCACCAAACATTTTCTAAAAATAACTAACTCTAAAGATTAAAATAATTAAAATTGCTCTAAACCTTAGCATATCTAGCTTGGATTATTGAGCTATAGTTGCCGAAGAGTAAAGCGTTTAATGAGTCGGATAATATAAGTAAGTCTGATAATTCGATTGCCAAAAATGGCAAAGCTAACCTTATGTCAATTCTGGCGATCTTGCCAAAAATGGCATTTATACCAAAAAAATAAAAATTTATGGATTTTTTGTTTTTTTTGAAAAAATATCTAATTAGTTGTTTTTATTGAAGATAGCAAAATATGAATAAAGAGTTTATAAAAGCTATAAGCTAAATTTAGAAAACCTAGATAGCCAACTAGGTTTTAATTTTAGTGGCATAGCTTTTGCTCTGTGCCTTGACATACAAAAAAAGTTTGTTAGGAGAGATTTTTATGATGTGCCAATCTTGTCACGTGACATTTGCTTTCTATCTTAAGTATTGCCGTCAATGTGGTAGTAGACTAGTTAAAGAAACTCGTGTAAAAACAAATACATCTCAAATGGTAAGTTCAATAAAAAGCGCTGATATAGGTAGAGTAAATAAAAAATATTCTACGTCTCCTTTGACTCAAGAGATTGGAATGCCCATTAATTCTGTTGCTGAGGTATTACAAAATATAATGGATGAGTTTCCTTCCTTAGACACAGTAAGAATGGCTGAAATCTTTCCTCCACTTTATGTTTATGAGCGAAAAATGTCTAAAACAGAGCAAATGAGACAAACTTTGCGAGAATTTGATATAGCAGAACTCCAAGAAATAGAGCGAAATAGCAGCCTATTATCAATGCTTGAAGTTAATAAATACGAAACTACAAGAGCAAATAAAAGCACACAAACAATTGAACTTAAACGCCCAAGCGCCTATCTTGGTCAAACACTTCCTTTTGCTAGCCCTTTAAATAACTCAGACGTTAATATAAATAAAACAAAGCATGTCTTAGATAGCGATCGTTTACACTCAACTAGATCACTTCCTACAAAGCTATATTTACCAAGTTCTGAGCGCTTAATAAAAGTAAAAAGTAGTAATCTATCAAATAATATTAATAAAAATAGCCCCAACCATAGTTTAGCAGGAGTCTTTAGACAAACCTTAAGTAATCTTTGGACAAGAATGAGAGACTTAGCAGAGAACTTATCAGTAAGTTTTTCTATTGGAAAAAGTACAGAGTAAATATAGAAGAATTTTAATAAACTTTTTAACAAACTATATTTGGGGGAATAGTTATGAATAGAAAGAAATTTGAGAATTTATTAAAAATAGCGGTTGAAGATGGTGTTACAGATATAATTTTAGCAGTTGGGGAACCTCCTATTTTTCGCTATCACAATTCATTAATAGAAGTAAAATCAGAATTCTTAGAGGCACGTGATACAGAATGGATTGCTAGATTACTTCTACAACACCGATTAGAAGATGTAACAACTTTTACTGCTATGGATATTACTTATGAAATACCAGATATAGGTAGATTTCGTGCTAGTGTTTTTAAGCAATGTAGAGTTTTTCGTATTATTTTAAGAGTTATTCCAATAGAAATAAGATCGTTTGCTGATCTTAACCTACCCCTAGATTTAGTAAGTATTGCGGAACTAAGACGAGGACTTGTACTTGTAACAGGTACTACAGGTCAAGGTAAATCAACAACTCTTTCTGCTCTAATAGAATATATTAATCGTACTCGCAAAGCTCATATTATTACAATAGAAGACCCAATAGAATTTACTTATCAAAAAGCTAGAGGTTTAGTTACACAAAGAGAAATTAATGAAGATGTTCCAGATTATAAAACTGCCTTAAAACAAGCCTTACGCCAAAGCCCTGATGTAATAATGGCCGCAGAAATTAGAGATGCTGCTACTTTTGAAGCTGTTCTTACTGCTGCTGAAACAGGACATTTAACCTTAAGTGCTATTCATACTACAGATGCAGAAAGAACTTTTACTCGTATTTTAGGGTTTTATCCTGAGCAAGAAAGACAGGCTTTACGCGAAAGACTAGCTAATAATTTAGCTGCAATTATTAGCCTAAGGCTTTTAATGAGAAAGGATCTTCAAGAAAGAATTCCTGTAGTAGAAATGTTAAGAATGAATGGACTTATTGCTGAATGCTTGCGTAATCACGACCGAACACATGAAATTCATAACCATATGGAAAGAGGTCGCGATTATTATGGTATGAGAACCTTTGACCAAGACATAGTTAGGCTTTATGAAACAGGAGTAATAGATAAAAATACTGCACTTCTTGCCGCAACCTACCCCGCTAATGTTGAAAGAGCAATAGCTTTTAATGGTAAATAATAGTAAGTAAATGATATATAAAAATAGAAAAAGCCCAAGAATCTTCTAATTCTTGGGCTTTTTTATTTAAGAAAACCTATTTAATTTTTAGGTTCTGTATAAACTTTACGATATTGAATTACTAGCTTGTTATCGTCTCTTTTGCCATCTCCATCAACATCAACATGAATTTCTACTTTGCGTTTTTTCCCTTCTTTACGAGCATTATTAGGAGTATAACCAATGCTATATTGGCTACGTAGCAGAGCAGAAATAGCTCTTAAAGTGCTAGGTATTTCGCCTTCAAAAGTAACAGGAAAAAATCTTCCTCCTGATAGCTCAGAAAAATACCTTAATTGATTTGCTGCTTGATAAAATCCAAGTCTTTGTTCATCAGACATTCTTGACTCATAAAGCTTAAAAAACAAATTCCCGATTCCAATTGTATAAATTGGAACTCCAGCGCTTTCAACTAGTTTTAATGTTTTATCGTAGGTGAGTTTACTAAAAGTATCAAAACCAGAGCTAATAAGTAAAATTGCTACACGGCCAGGGATTTCTTCAATTCCTGCATAGTCAATTTTATCAACTTTTCCGCCTTTAATAACAAAACTAATTGCATCATAAAGATTGCTGTCATTTAGAGCAGGAATATTACGAGATAAAAGATTAACAGATGCAGCTAGTTCTCCTTGTTTATCAGTAAAATCATTAAGTACGGCAGGGCGTGCATCATAAGCTACAATAGCTATTTGATCTTTTGGTTGAACAAAACTTGTTACAAACCTCCCTGCTGGATTAATTACTTCGTTTCTAATAATACTAATTTGGCGGCTATACTCAAGTAAAAGTACAAGTGTAATTGGTGCATCAATTGCTGAAAAATTGCTAATTTCTTGCTTTACACCATCTTCATATATAGCAAAATTACCAGGTTTTAGCCCTTGGTAAATTCCTCCGCTTTTTTTATCTGTTACAGTAACTTCAACATTGTTTAGTGCTGTTTCAATTTTGATAGTTTCGCCCTTTTTATCAATAATTTCCTCTTGATCTTTTTTCTTATCAGAAGGGCGAACTTTGCCTGATTGGGCTTTGCTTGCAGGAACCAGTAGATTAATTAATAGAAACGAAAGGATAATAAGGCTAATAATAAAATTTTTACGCATATATAAATCCTTGAAATCTAAGAACGTGGGTTAAACTTATATGATTTTAGCATAATTAACCAAGACAAAAACCAGTGATATGATAGAAATACTCTACCAAGATAAAGACTTTGTTGCTGTTAATAAGCCTATTGGAATTAATACTATTCTTGGCCGTGATAATCAAGTAGAACAGGCTCATGAACAGGTTTTAGTAAAAATTCTTGAACAAAAGTTAGAAACAAAACTCTATGTTGTGCATCGCTTAGATAAACAAGTTAGCGGAGTGGTTGTATTTGCTAAAAATCCTACTAGCCATAAATACTTAAATGATTTATTTTCTACTAGTAAAGTTTCTAAAGAATATTTAGCTTTAGTTTATGGTCAAGTCATAAATAACACAGGGGTTATAGATAAACCTATTAGAGAATATGGTTCAGGTAGAATGGGAGTAGATTATAAAAAAGGGAAGACTTCTCTTACTATTTATAAAATTGAAGAAAAAACAAAAAATTTTACTCTTTTAAGAATCTATCCAAAAACAGGCAGAAGACACCAAATTCGAGTACATCTCTATAGTATTGGTCACTCTATTGTTGGGGATTTAGAATATGGTGATAGGGCTAAATCTATTACATATCCTAGATTAATGCTACATTCAGAAAAACTTAGTTTTATTAATCAAGAAGGAACGCAAATAAATATAATAGCAGGATTAGAAAAACCATTTTTATCTTTAGTTAAAAATACTTTAGTGTAGAGGTAGAGATTAAATGACAAAAAACTCCTTATCATTAATTGAGCAAGGTAGCGTTAAGAAAATAAAGCTTTTAGTATTTATATTTTTTCTTTTTATATTAAAAATTACTGCACAAGAAAAAAGCCAAAACCCTTTATTTGGAAAGAATTTAATTATAAATGGAGGGGCTGAAGCAGGAGAAGCTGCTTGGAGAGGAGAAGGTTTTGAGTCAGCCCGTTATGGTAGTTTTGGCGGTGAATGGGATATAGGTGTTGCAGGTGCTCCTAATGGAGGGGATAGCTATTTTCGTCTAACTGCTAGTGAAGGAAAAGAATCGGTTTTAGCCAAACATGTTATAGATCTTACAAGACTTGCAGAATTTCTTGATAAAACTGCTATAGATTACACTCTTTCGGGCTATATTGGAGGGAGTCCTACAAAAGAAGAAAAGTTTGCTACTACTTCTTTAATAATTAGTTTTTTAGATATGGATAAAAAGCTGCTTGGTTCAAGTAGTTTAGAAGTTAAGGAGACAGAACTTCCTAAGGCTGAAGTAGGCTCATCAAGTATGATTTTACGTACTAAAACTGATAAAATGCCTAAAGGTACTAGAGTAATAGAAATTACATTAAAAGTAAAAAATGCCTGCTTAAATTGTTTATCTATAGGGTATGCAGAGAATTTATCTTTAATTTTTAAGGAAGTTAAATAATAGAAAATAAAGAAAGTTAATAAAACCGCTATTTATTTGCGTAAATAGCTTTATTTCTTAAAGGAAAGCGCATAATTTTCCTGATAAATCAATTAAATCAATCTCGTGATAAGCTAAGATTTTATTTTAGGAAAGGAAGAAATTTATGAGCAGTACTGGCGTAAAAATGGAGCAAACCGTAAGTAGTTTTATTGGTAAACCAGTAAAAATGTTGATAGGAAAAAATTGGGTAGATGCTATTAATGGAGCAACTTTCCCTGTTTATAACCCTGCTACAGGAGAGGTTTTAGCTAATGTAGCAGAAGGTCGTAAGGAAGATATAGAGCTAGCTGTAAAAGCTGCTCGTAGTGCTTTTGAAGAAGGCCCTTGGGCTAGGATGACTCCTGCTGATAGAGGGAAATTACTTTGGAAACTAGGAGATCTTTTAGAAAAACATTTAGAAGAATTTGCTCAGCTAGAATCTTTAGATAATGGTAAACCTTTGACTGTAGCGCGTGCAGCAGATGTGCCACTAGCAGCAGATTTACTTAGATATATGGCAGGCTGGGCAACTAAAATAGAAGGAAGTACCATTCCTATTTCAGTTCCTTATACTCCAGGCACAAAATACTTAGCTTATACTTTAAGAGAGCCTATTGGGGTAGTCGGTCAAATTATTCCTTGGAATTTCCCCCTTCTTATGGCTGCTTGGAAACTAGGGCCAGCCCTTGCAACAGGTTGTACTGTAGTTCTAAAACCTGCTGAACAAACACCACTTTCTGCACTTAGACTTGCTGAGTTAATACAAGAAGCAGGTTTTCCAGAAGGAGTAGTTAATGTTGTTGCTGGCTATGGTGAGACGGCTGGAGCAGCTTTAGCTGCACATCCTGATGTTGATAAAGTTGCTTTTACTGGCTCTACAGAAGTAGGTAAATTAATTGTACAAGCCGCAGCAGGTAACTTAAAGAAAGTTACTCTAGAACTTGGTGGTAAATCTCCTAATATTGTGTTTAAGGATTCTAATTTAGATGAGGCTATTGCTGGTGCTGCTAGTGCAATTTTCTTTAATCATGGTCAGTGTTGTTGTGCTGGTTCGCGTCTTTATATAGAAGAGGCAGTATTTGATAAAGTTGTTGATGGGGTGGCTAAAATAGCTGAGGGCATTAAGGTTGGAGACGGTTTTGATCCCAATACACAAATGGGGCCACTGGTTTCTGATGAGCAGTTAAATAGAGTTTGTGGTTATATGAAATCAGGTTTTGATCAAGGGGCAAAAGCTCTTGCAGGTGGTGAAAAACTTGGGGATAAAGGCTATTTCGTTAAACCTACTGTACTTACTAATGTGGATCAAAATATGAAAGTAGTACAAGAAGAAATCTTTGGCCCTGTTGTAACAGCAATGCCATTTAAGACAACAGAAGAAATAACTCCTGTTGCTAATGATACTGTTTATGGGCTTGCTGCTGGAATTTGGACTAGTGATATTAGTAAAGCTCATAGCCTAGCAAGTAAATTACGTGCTGGAACTGTTTGGGTTAATTGTTACAATATTTTTGATGCAGCAATGCCTTTTGGTGGCTATAAACAATCAGGTTGGGGCCGTGAAATGGGTAAAGAGTCTCTAGAACTTTATACAGAAGTTAAGTCTGTATGTGTCAAAATGTAATTTAACTAACTTAAATTGATATGGTTAATAGCTCTGTGTCAAATTATTGATACAGAGCTATGTTTATTTATATCAAAGGTAATTATGGGAGTTATGGGAGTTATTGAAAATTTAGTTTTAATTGGTGGACATAGTCGCAATATTGGTAAAACTTCTGTTGTGACAGGGATTATTAATGGGTTATCTGAGTTAAATTGGACGGCTGTAAAAATTACTCAAACAGGGCACAAAGTTTGTGCAAAAGATGGAATGGAATGTGGGTGCGAAGTCCCTTTACATGAGTTTATTCTTACAGAGGAAAAGGAAAAAAGCTCTAGGGCTGATACTACTAGGTTTTTAGCTGCTGGTGCAAGGCGATCGCTTTGGCTACGCACTAGGGCAGGAGAGCTTGTTTTTGCACTCCCTAAATTAAAATCAGAAATAGAATCTAGTGATTATGTGATTATTGAAAGTAATAGCTTACGTAAGTTTTGGACTCCAAAACTTTATATACAGGTTTTAGATCCTATGGTTTTGGACTTTAAACTATCTGCAAGACAATTTTTTGATCTAGCAGACGCTTATATTTTAATAAACAATTTTAAGGAAAATATAAATGAACAGTTGTTTAGAGATAATTGGAAAATTTCTTCTAATATTATTAATACTATCAAGCCTAACACTATTAATGCTATTAAACCTAATGTTATTAAACCTATGGAGAAACCTTATTTTGGAGTCAAATCTAAAGAGAATTTTATTAGCGAAGAGGTATTAAATTTTGTCAGGAAAAGGCTTTGTGGTTAAGTGTAAAGCAATGTAAAATTGTTCTTTCACAAAATTCGGTCCAAACTCTTATACATTGTTCTTAAAATTTTGTGAAAGAACCTCCCCGCAAATATACAATAAATGCACTTGTATGCATATTACTTTAAGCAAATTAACAAAAAAAGTTTTTTAAAGAAATCAGACTCAAAATTTACATTACCAATAGGTTAAGGTAATAAAAAGGCTGTTTTTAATGGATAAAGTTAAAGAACCACTAACTCCAAAACCTTCTAATAATGTGGATTGGTCTATACCACCAGAACTGCCAGATACTAGCCAAGGAAGTTTATCAAGAGTTGATTTAAAAATTACTTTTGAAGAAATTGTTTCAAAGGGATTAAGAAACGTTGTAGTGGTTTTAGCTATATTATTTTTTACAGTAAGTATTATTAATTTTTTTGTTTTATCTAAAGAAATCGTAAAAGTTATGATTCCTCTATCAATAACTATTACAATAATTTGTGTAAGTTTAAGCTATATTTTGCGAAAAAAAACAGTCTCAACAAAAGTAGCAAATGCTATTGGAGCATCTCTAGCAATCCTTTCTATTGCACATGCCTTACTAATGTTTTATTTTCTTGCAGATTCTCGCCAAACACTAGCAATAATACTAGTTTTGATTGCATCAAGCTCGCTTTTAGTTTCTCTTGAATGGTTAATCTTTGTTATATCTGTTGCCGTAATTGGTTGGGTTGCGGTTATGTACATAACACAGCAAGCTGATTGGTTAAGAAGTGGTTTTTTTATTTTTTGTTCAGCAACAATATCTTATTTAGTCTTTATTACTAGAATGTATGCTTTAACAAGACTAGAAAACTTAAACCTAAAATATAAAACTCGTAAATTACAACTTGAAAGCGTAATAGAAGAAAAAGCAAAAGCAAATTTAGAGCTAGAAAAAACCTTAAAACAACTTAAAGGATCTAGAGAAGATCTAAAAGTCTTAATAAACTCAATAAATGGAATAGTTTGGGAATCAAATAGCACTCTTTCACAGTTTCTTTTTGTTAGTAAAAAAGTAGAGAAAATTTTAGGTTATAGTAGCTCTCGTTGGTTAGAGGAAAAAGGCTTTTGGATAGCACATATTCATCCAGAGGATAAGGAAAAAGTACTTCTATATACTACTAATGAAATTAAATATGGTAGAGATTATGAACTAGAATATAGAATGATTACTTCTGATGGTGCTACAGTTTGGTTAAGAAATATTGTTACAGTTGTTTTTGAAAATGGGCTAGCTAGTAAACTACAAGGAGTAATGTTTGACATTACTGATAGTAAAAGAGTTGAAACAGCTTTAATACGTAGTGAAAACCGTTACCGAGATCTTTTTGAAAAAGCTAACGATATAATTTATACACATAACTTATCAGGTGAATTTACTTCTGTTAATAGTCATGCAGAAGAAATATTAGGCTATAACCGAGAAGATATACTTCACCTAAATATAAATCAAATACTTAAGCCAGAAGAATTAGCACGAGTAAAGGAAAGGATGAAACGGCGTTTAGAAGGTGAAATACTCCCTTCTCATGAGTTAACTCTTATTTCTAAGGATGGAAGACAGTTAATTTTTGAAGTTAATTCTTGGTTAGAAATGGAAAATGCTGCTCCTGTTGCAATTCATGGAATTGCACGTGATATAACTAAGCGCAAAATTATTGAAGAAGCCTTAAAAGAAAGTGAAGAACGTTATAGAAGTCTTTTTAATAGAGCACCTATAGGAATTTATCGTTCAACTCCTGAAGGAAAAATAGTAGACGCTAACCCTACAGTGATAAAAATGATGGGATGCTCTTCTTTAGAAGAACTAAAAGCTCACGATCTTGAAAAAGATGCTTTAGTTACTAATTATAATAGAAAACACTTTAAAGAAACTTTAGAAACTAAAGGTCAGATTATTGGATTAGAATCGGCTTGGTCTACTGGCAAAGAAGAAAGAATATTTATTAGAGAAAATGCTTCTGTAGTTAAAGACCTTGAAGGAAACATACTCTATTATGATGGAACTGTTGAGGATATAACAGAACGTAAAGAAATAGAAGAAGCTTTGCGTAAGAGTGAAAGACAGTATCGTGTATTATTTGAAAATAACCCTTGTCCTTGTTTTGTTTATGATGTTGCAACACTAAAATTTCTTGCTGCTAATAAAGCGGCAATACAGCACTATGGCTATACATTAGAAGAATTTACAAACATGTCAATTACATCCATACGCCCACCTGAGGATGTACCAAAATTGCTAAAGTTTTTATCAGAAGGTAATCATGAAGTTTTTCAATCTAAGCATTGGAGGCATTGTAAAAAAGATGGAACTGTTTTTGATGTTGAAATTAGCTCAGATGATGCTATTTTTGAGGGAAAACATGCTAGGCTTGTCCTTGCAAAAGATATTACTGAAAGGAAACAAGCAGAGGAGTTATTAAAACTTGCTAGAGATGTTGCTTTAGAATCTGCACAATTTAAGTCTCAGTTTCTTGCTAATATGAGTCATGAAATAAGAACGCCGCTAAATGGTATTATTGGAATGACTTATCTATTATTAGATACAAATCCAACAGAAAAACAGGAAGAATATATAGAAGTAATACGTAATTGTGGAGATTCTTTATTAACTTTAGTAAATGATATTTTGGATTTAGCAAAAATTGAGGCAGGGAAACTTCTTTTTGAAGAAATAGACTTTAACTTAAAAATACTTTTAGAAGATGTAATAAAAATATTTAAGAATAAAATAGATAGTAAAAAATTAGGGTTTTATTTTCAAATAGATAAAGATATTCCTGCCTTATTAGTTGGAGATCCTAATAGGTTAAGGCAAGTCCTAATAAATTTACTTAGTAATGCCATTAAGTTTACTAGTAAAGGTAGTATAGCGATAAATATTGATTTAGAGGAACAAAGCCAAGAATTTACTAAAATACGTTTTGAAATAATTGATACAGGTATTGGTATTTCTCCTGAAATAACTAAAAATCTTTTTCAACCATTTGTTCAAGGTGATAGCTCAACTACCCGCAACTACGGAGGTACAGGACTTGGACTGGCTATTTGTAAACAGCTTGTTGAAGGAATGGGAGGTAGCATTGGGGTCGAAAGTTTTTTAGCAAGAGGAAGTAAGTTTTGGTTTACTATAAGATTAAATAAACATGAGGAAAATGATTCAGAGGAAATAGATAAAGCCTTAAGAGCCTTTTTACAAGACTTAAAAGTGCTAATAGTTGATGAGACTTCTACAAACCTAAATATGTTACAACAAATCCAAATTCTTAAAATGAGGGGCCAATATGTTGAAAATAGCCGACAAGCTTTAGATGCACTACGTTTAGCGGCAAATGAAACGGATCCTTATGATTTGGTAATAATTGATAGGTCTGTTTCAGATCTTCAAATGGTGGATCTAGCCAGAATAATTAAATCAGACCCTAAAATATCGTCTGTTAAAATAATTATGTTGGTATCAAGAATTTCTAAAGATCTATCAAAAGATGCTGAAACCATAGGTATAGCTAGTTATCTTTGTAAACCTGTTAGTGAATCTCAACTCTATCAATGTCTTCGTTCTGTCTTAAAACCATCTTTAAAAAGACAAATTTCTGAGATTTCAAAACAAGAGACTAGAGAAGATAATCTTAGACATCAAATAAAAATCTTACTAGTTGAAGATAATCTTGTTAATCAATCAGTTGCTAGCAATATATTAAGTAAATTAGGATACTCTGTAGATATAGCTAATAATGGTCTAAAAGCTCTAGGAAGACTACTAGTAGAAGGCTATGACTTAATATTAATGGATTGCCAAATGCCTATTATGGACGGCTATGAAGCAACAATGGCAATAAGACTTCAAGAAGTAAAAGATAATAAAGCGCATATTCCAATAATTGCTTTAACCGCAGGTGCAATGCCTGAGGATCGTAAACGATGTTTAGAAGCTGGAATGGATGACCATATAGCTAAGCCTTTTAACCCATTAGAAATAGAAGCAGTATTAAAAAAATGGTTAGATGGTGGAGTAGATATTCTTAATACAAAAAGTAAGGATTTTGTAGACTGTGCTCAAAAATTAGATTCTCAAGAACTTGTTACTCTAGATGTAAATATGCTAGCTCAGCTAGTTTCCATTTCTGAAAATGATGATACTTTTTTTGAAAGAATAGTATTTTTATTTATTAAAACAACAGATCAAAGCTTTGAAACTTTTAAATTATTTAAGAAAGAAAAGAATATAAAAGCTATAAATACAGAAGCACATAAGCTTAAGAGTGCCTGTAGCAATATTGGTGCAGTAAAAATGGCTAGTCTATGCCATAACTTAGAAAAAACCTCTGATCTAACATTATCTCAAAAGCTTATAGATGAGTTATTTAATGAGTATGAAATTCTTAAAAAAGAGATTAAAACAAGGCTTAGCAGCCAAAAAATAGAGATCTAGTCTGTTAGGCTTAAATTTAATTATTAAAAGCTATCAAAACAACTTTCTGATAACTGCATTACTACTAATTAATTATCAATAGTTTATTTTTATCAGCAAATAAAGGAGTTTGTATGAAAAAAGTATTTTCAGTGTTGGCTCTAATGCTAGCATTAAATTTTGTTGCTGTAGCTGAAAGCCCTTCAGGATTAAAAGTTACAGACCTATTTCGTTTTAAGCGAGTTGGTGATCCACAAGTTTCCCCAGATGGTAAGACCGTTGCTTATAGTGTGACTAGTTATGATAGAGAGACTAATAAACGCACTAGTCAAATATACTTAACTGCTAGTAATGGTGCAGACGCACAGATGCTAACAGAGAGTTCTGGAAAAGATTCTAGACCACGTTGGTCGCCAGATGGCAAAACTCTAGCCTTTATTTCTTCTAGAGATGGAGCTTCACAGATTTGGACTTTTAATGTTGATACTAAAGCTGTACAAAAATTAAGTAATATTTCTACAGAAGCAGCAGATTTTGTCTGGGCACCAGATGGTAAACATTTACTTTTTACTTCTGAAATTTACCCAGAATGTGCAGATGATGAGTGTAATAAGAAAAAACTAGCTGAAGTAGAAAACAGTAAGGTAAAAGCTAAAATTGCTGATCGCCTACTTTATCGTCATTGGAATAGCTGGAAAGAAGGTAAACGTAGCCATGTGTTTATTATTTCTTCTAGTGGTGGTACAGCCTTAGACCTAACTCCAGGTGATTTTGATGCACCTCCTTTTTCATTAGGCGGGCCAGATAACTATACTTTCTCTCCTGATGGTAAAGAAGTTTGTTTTGCCCGTAATACTGATAAAGTAGAAGCTACTAGCACTAATAATGATTTATTTATTGTTTCAATAAAAGGTGGTGAAGCAAAACGTATTACACTTTCACCAGGATCAGATACAAACCCTCTATATTCACCAGATAGCCGTTTTATCGCATATCGTTCTCAAGAGCGAGCAGGTTTTGAAGCAGACCGTTTTAGACTTATGCTCTATGACCGTCAAACAGGCAAATCTCAAAGTATTAGCGAGAAATTGGATCGTGCAGTAGAAGAGTTTGTTTGGTCGCCTGATAGCAAAAAAATTTACTTTACTGCAATTGATAATGGTTATATTCCAATCTATGTTGTTGATAGAGCTACAACAGAAATTAAAAAAATTGTTGATAAATCCTGTAATGGGGAACTTAGTATTACTGATAATGGCAATAAATTACTTTTTACTCGTAGCTCAATGACTAAACCAGCAGAAGTCTTTACTTTGCGCTTGGAAAATATGAATGAAAAGCAAATAACAGATACTAATAGTGAGTTACTTTCAAAACGTCAGCTAGTTGAAGGAGAAGATGTTTATTCAAAGAGTCCTGCTGATGGTGCTAGCATACATTCTATTTTACTTAAGCCCATTGGATTTGAAGCAGGTAAAAAATATCCTATGGTAGTTTTAATTCATGGTGGGCCACAAGGGGCTTGGGAACATAATTTTGGCTATCGTTGGAATGCTAATATTTATACATCTGCTGGTTATGTGGTGCTAATGCCTAATCCACGAGGGAGTATTGGTTATGGTCAAAAATTTACAGATGAAATTAGTGGAGATTGGGGCGGTAAATGCTATCAAGACATTATGAGCGCTGTTGACCATACAATTTCTCTTGGCTTTGTAGATAAAACACGTGTAGGTGCTGCTGGTGGGTCATTTGGTGGTTATATGGTTAACTGGATTTTAGGCCATACAGATCGCTTTAAGGCGTTAGTTTCACACGCAGGTGTCTATAATTTAGTGAGTATGTATGGTGCTACTGAAGAACTTTGGTTTACAGATTGGGAATTTAAGGGGACTCCTTGGAATAATAGAGATCTTTATGAAAAACACTCTCCAAGTAATTTTGTAAAAAACTTTAAGACCCCAACTTTAGTAATACATGGAGAGCTTGATTATCGTGTTCCAGTAGGTGAAGGAATACAGCTATTTACAGCACTTCAAAGAATGGATGTTGCTTCTAAGCTCCTTTATTTTCCTGATGAAGGTCATTGGATCTTAAAGCCACAAAATAGCGAACTTTGGTATAACACTGTTTTAGGTTGGTTTAAGACACACTTAAACAACTAAAAGGGTAAGATTTTTATCAAAAACTTTGCAAGCTTTAACTCTATCGCCCGTTATTAAGATAATTTGCGGGCGATATTTACTTGATCTAAAGATTAAGAAAAGTAACTATGGAAAATTTATAACCTATTGAACATAGATAGTTTATTAAGAGTAAAAGCCAACCTTTTTAATAGTATTAAAGCTTGAAAAGCAGTTTGACAACTTTAGAAAGCTTTTGGTAATCTTGCATATTTGTATCCAAGGATAAATTTTCATCTTTAACACATTTAATATAAGAGAGTTGACTTATGCATTATTGGCCTTCCTGGCCTAAGATAAAATCCTATAAAAAACTATTATGTTTGCTGTGTGTCATACTAGTACTCACTGCAAGCGGCTGTTTAAGCGTTAAAACAACAAAGAGTACTGCTACTTTGTTAAAAACCTTTGGGCGATTACCAGCAAATAGTTTAATTCAGAAAATAAACGATTTAACAGAAGTTAGTTCAATAAAAGGCAATGCTTCACTAAAACTAACTGACCTAAGACTTTCTGAACAAGGTAAAATAGAACCTTATCGGCCTGCTGATGCTCTAGTAGTTCTACAACGCCCTGAACAAATCCGCTTAGTAATTCGTGTTCCTATTATTAAACAAAATATTGCTGATATGACTTCTGATGGAGATAAATTCCGTATTGCTGTTTATTATCCTGATGAATATAGAAGGTTTTTATTAGGAACTAATAAGCGCGACTATAGCGAGCAAGTAGAAAAAATGTCAGGGACAGAAGTAAAACAAGACCCAAGAAAAGCCCAACAGAAACAACAGATTAGCTCTATTGCGCGAATCCGTCCTCAACATATTACTGAGGCTATACTTATAAAACCAATTAAAGCAGATGATAGTAACTTGCAGTATTTTATTTCAGACTTAACACGCGAAGAGCTAGATAACGTAGTAGGCCAAACTCCTAAACGTGTACTACGTAGCTATCAAGTTTTATATTTACTAGAAAAATTAAGTAATGGTCAACTACACTTACTTAAACAATTTTGGTTTGATCGAACACAGGCAAGCTTACCTCTTGCCCATATCCAGATTTTTAACCAAGATGGTGCAGTAGTTTCAGAAGTTAGCTATAAGAAGTATAAAACCGTAGGTAAAACAGCATTTCCTCAAACTATAGAGGTAATTCGTTCAATGGATAATTACACTCTAGAATTAAATTTTGAAAATACCCAAGAGAATACTGATATAGAGAAATCAGTATTTTTTCTAGAAAATAAAGAGAATTTACCTGAAAAAAATCTAGATGCATCCTAAGTTTTATTTTTGCTAAAAAGTAAGAAAAACCCCTTTTTAGCTTGCAAGGTTTTTGTTTTTGCTACGTTCAAGAATAGCACAATATTCTTATAGCCTAAAATAAATAAAGGGCTTAACAGGTGATTTAATGGATAATTTAGTTACAGCCAACTTAAAACAACGTCCAATTAGAACAATAATTAGTGTTATAGGTGTTGCTTTAGGAGTTGTACTAGTAGTTTTAATGGTTGGTCTCTCTCATGGTGTGCTTCAAGAACAAGGCCGCCGTAATTCTAACGTAGGGGCAGAACTACTTTTTACTAGACCAAATAATTATGGGCCAGGAACAAGTTCTGTATTATCTTTGCCAGTTCAATATGCTCCTAAAATTGCTGAAATAAATGGTGTTCAAGCTGTTAGCCCTGTGGGTCAATACTTAAAACCCTCTAATCAAAGTTTTGGTATGGAAATGGTTGAAGGTATTGATATAGATACTTATCAAAAAGTTACTAACTTATCTATCGATCAAGGCAAAACCTTAAGTGAAGATAATGAAGTTATTGTTGATCCTATTTATGCAAAAGATAAGAAAGTAAAAATAGGCGATAGTATTGATTTATTTGGTCATAAGTTTTATGTCTCTGGAATTTATCAACCTGAAATAGGTGCCAGAATAAAAATAAAACTCTCTATGATGCAAAATCTTCTTGGTTCAAAGGATCGTTGTAGTTTTGTTTTTGTAAAATGTCAAACGACAAGTAACCAAGAACAGGTAGCTACAAATATTTTAAGTACTTTACCTGGCAATAAAGTCCTTTTTACTCGTGAAATACAGTCCCTCTATGAAAAAGGTTTACCAGCAGTTAATACTTTTGTTAAAGCTGTAGTAGTGGTATCTATAATTATTAGCATATTAGTAATTATGCTAGCAATGTATACAACTATCACAGAAAGAACTCGTGAAATAGGTGTACTAAAAAGCCTTGGAGCATCAAAGAGCTTTATTATTTTTGAAATTGAAAAAGAAGCTTTACTTATTAGTGTACTAGGAACTTTACTTGGGTATTTAGTCGCTATTACTGGTAGGTGGTTGATAATAAAAAATACCTCATTAATCATTGATTTAGAACTCAAATGGTTACTTTATGCCGCTTTAGTAGGAATATTAAGCGGTTTAATAGGAGCACTTTACCCTGCTCTAAAAGTAGCTAACCAAGATCCAGTTAAGGCTTTAAGTTACGAATAATCATGAAAACAATATTACAAACAGTAGACTTAAAAATGATTTACCAAATAGGTAAAGTAGCTGTAAATGCTCTAAGAGGAGTTAATCTTACAGTAAATCAAGCAGAATTTGTTGCAATAATGGGGCCTTCAGGCTGTGGTAAATCTACTATGCTACATATTCTTGGCGGAATGTTAAAACCCAGTTCTGGAAGTGTATTGATCGATGGTCAAGACCTTTCTAAAATGAGCGATGGCTCTAGAACTGAACTTAGAAGGCAAAAAATAGGATTTGTTTTTCAAAAATTTAATCTATTCCCTACTTTAACAGCAGAGGGAAATATTCGTTTAGCAGAAAGAATTAGGCTTAATGGAAATCATAAAAATGATTCTGAACGACGTAGAGAAATTTTACGCTTGCTAAACTTAGAAGGTAGGTTAAATCATAAACCCTTAGAACTTTCTGGTGGTGAACAACAACGTGTAGCCATTGCTCGTGCTCTAGTTGGTAGCCCTGCAATTGTTTTAGCTGATGAGCCTACAGGTAATTTAGATAGTGAAAATTCTCAAATTGTTTTAAAAATGCTTCAAGAACTAAATGGTAAATTTGGGCAAACTATTGTAATGATCACCCACAGCCCAGAAGCAGCAAGTATTGCTCAAAGGGTTGTTCATATGCGCGATGGGCAAATAGTAAATAAATGATTAAAGTTAGAATCTTGGACATAGTTTAAGTTTATGAAAATATTTGATGCTATTAAAAATATAATTCTATGGTCTTATGAACGAGGCACTTGGCAATATGATGTTCTTTGTGTTGTTATTCTTGCCTTTATTTTTTTAACCCCGAAAGAATTTCTGGATGAGCGTTATTCTAGCGATCCTGTTAAAAATACCATGCAAACCCAACGTACTTATATTTCAACTAATGATATAACAGCGCAAGCTAAAGCAAACCTAAAGCTAAATGATTTGCTTGCAGATGTTGTTTCAGAACGTTTTCAACGTAAGGTTGTGGTTAAACGAGTAGAAATTGATTTGGTAAAAACTACAAGCCCAAAAGAGCATCAAGATGATGTAGGCGAAATTCGCGGTTATCGTGTTTGGTTTGAATAGTTTATATAGATAGACCAACTATTTTAAGTTGAGTCTTATTTTGATTGGAGATTTTTTTAAGATGAAAAAATATGTTTTATCTTTTTTTATATGTTTGCTTTTATCTTTTTCTTTGATAATAGACACAAAAGCTCTTCCATTACCAACAAATAAAGCAGGTGCAGAAAGCGTGTTAGGGCAAATGGAAACTGTAGGCCGCAATCTTAATTCTTTAGTTGCAACTATCTGGCAACAGAAGAAAAATACCCAACTCGGTATTGATGACCCAGTAGAAACAGGCGAACTTTATTATTTACCTGCTAAAAATGGGGCAATGAAATTACGTATAGATATTAATGCTCCAACAAAAAAGACTGTTATTATTACTGGTGATGAAATTAAGTTCTACCAACCTACTGTTCAACAAATGCTAATAACATCTCTTAAAAATGCTAAAGGCTCTCAGTCTTTTGGCTCTCTAGCAATTACTTTTGGCTCTGTTTCTGCTATTAAAACAAATTATGATGTAGCTTTTGTAAAAGAAGAAAAAATCCAAGGCGAACAGACTTCTCTCCTTCATCTTACTCCTAAACAGGCTACTCCATATAAAAGTATAGATATCTGGATTTCTCATAGCTCTTGGCTACCTGTTCAAGAAAATTTAGTGGAAAATAATGGAGATGTTACTACTATTAGACTAAGTAACTTAAAGAAAAACGAAAGCTTTAATGTGAAAGCCTTAATAGAAAACTTTGCTCCTCCAAAAAGTACAAAAATTGTTAAAGGCTAGCATTGATACCCAATAATAATACCTAGGATTAGTATTTTTTAATTAGTACTAATCTTAGGTATTTAGTCTAGTTTTAATAATAAACTTTCTGCAAAAAATTTCTTTCTACTTAGTTTTAATTCAAGCCCTTTAGGAATAGTTGTAGTTTTTTTAAGGCTAAAAAAAACTAATCCTCTGCGACTCTCATTAAGCATAAAGGGCGTTTTAAGACTTAAACTATGTGTTAATAAATTAGCTTTCATTTTTTCATAGCTATAAGGGTTATAAGCCCTTATTTTATAGTAATCTAGGAGTTTTTCTAGCACATCTTTATCTTTTATATTGCTAAAAACCCTACCTTGTTCACCTAAAAGAGAAAAATCTTTTTCTGAAAAAATAATAGACTGTTCATTTTTATTAGTAAGAGTAATTTCTATAGCTATTATGCTAGCAAGTAAAAGATTTCCATCGAAAATCTCTACAATCTCATCCTCAGATAAAAGCTTAGCCTGCATTTCTATTTTACTATTAGACACACTATTAGATATATTTTTTTGGGTAATGGATATATCTTGACGAGGCTTTATTTGAAAGGTCGGGCTGCAAGAACAAAGAAAAATAATTATTAATGGAATAAATTTTTTCAACATTTTATTTAATTAAGCAAAACTTTTTTTGTTAAATTGTATCTTAATACTATAATTGAAAACCTTAAGACTCAAATCAAAAAAAGTTTTAGCAAGCCTAGAATTTTTGTGGAGCTAAAAATGAGAATTAAACTGTTAGCTATACTAATATTGGTTATTGTAAGTATTATTTTTATAAACAGCAATAAAACCTATGCCTACCCACCTTTCTTAAAACAAACAAAAGATTTAGGGTTTGAGGCAAAAGACTGTACTTACTGTCATGATAAAGGCTCAGGGGGAAAAAGCTGGAACAAGCGAGGGCTTTGGCTTAAAGATCAAAAGAAAGAACGTAAAGCCGCTCAAGTTGATGTACGTTGGTTAAAATCTTATTCCGAAGAAACAGGTAAGAAAGAAGAGCCTAAAGACACAGCTAAAGAGGCTCCTCCTAGTAATTAATTTTAATAAATAATTTTGTTAATGGCTAAATCAAATTTTTCTTATAAAGTTAGTCCAGCCCGCCTAGTAGTTTTTGAAATACTTAGGCGGGTTTCTCTTGAAGATGCTTTTGCAACTAACTTACTTACTTCAACCCTAACTCAAAACCTCTCTTCCTTAGATCGTTCTTTAGCTCAAGAAATAGTTTTAGGAATACTTCGTCATCAAAGATATATAGATTTTCTCTTAGCAAAAATTTCTAGCTGTAATCTAGCTAAACTGGACTTAGAAGTGCTGCTTTCCCTTCGTATAGGGTTTTATCAACTCCTTTATTTAACACGTATTCCAACCCATGCAATAGTTAATGATTCAGTAAATTTAGTTAAATTAAATAAAAAGGCTTCTGCTTCAGGGTTAGTTAATGCAGTGCTTAGAAAAATAGCTAACTCAGTTAATCTCAAGAAATTGCCAAAAATAGAAAATCCTACTAGTCTAGATACTTACCAACAAATTGCTTTAGTAAACTCTCACCCTGATTGGCTAGTAAAACGCTGGATTGAACGCTATGGAGTGGACTGGACAAAATCCTTAGCTGAAGCAAATAATAAAACACCCTTAGTCTATTTTCGTGTTAACTCTCTAAAAACTAGTAAAAGCTCTTTATTAGATAAGTTTACTGAAGTAGGCTTAAAGGCAGATAATAGCTCTTTGCTAAAAGATGCTTTTTTACTAATTAGCGATAGTAATCACAAACTGTTAGATTTTGCTAGTCAAGGGTTAATACATATTCAAGACCTAGCCTCTCAATTAGTCGTTCAACTAGTTGAAGCTAAGGCAGGTATGAAAGTTTTTGATGTTTGTGCCGCTCCAGGTGGTAAAACTACAGCAATAGCTGCTCAAATGGGCAATCAAGGCTTAATAATTGCCGGAGATTTACACTTAAATAGAGTTAAATTAATAAAAGAAACTGCTAATAGGCTAGGTGCAAAAATAATTTTACCTATCTGTTATGATGCTAGAGCAAATTTACCTATTGATAGCAAATGCCTGTTTGATAGAGTACTTATAGACGCTCCTTGTTCAGGAACAGGGACTCTTAGGCATAATCCAGAGATTAAATTAAGGCTTTCTCAGGATAAAATCTTGGAACTAGGTAGGTTACAAACTACTATCTTAAATAACTGTTCATCACTTGTAAAAATTGGTGGAAGGCTTATTTATTCTACTTGTTCTATGGAATATGAAGAAAATGAAGAGGTTATAAAAAAATTTCTACTAAAGAATTCCGATTTTCAAATAATAAAGCCTAAAACACAAGAGATTTTTCTTACTCAGGAAAATTTTGTACGTACTTGGCCTAGTAAAGATAATATGGATGGTTTTTTTGTTGCAGTACTTGAAAAAATTAAATAGCTATTTACCGATTATTTACCGATTATTTACCAGTTATTTACCAATTAAGTTCTTGACTCTCGCCTGTTTTATCAGCTAGGTTTTCCTCTTCCATCATTTCATCCGTGCTATCAGAGAAAATTTCCAGTATTAATTTAGCATTAGATTCTGCTTGAATAGATTGATAAAACTCCACAGGAGATTTTTCTAACTCAAAATTGCCTTCTGTGACTTCTGCAAAGCACTTAAAAGCTGCTTTACCCCTTAAATCTCCACATATTGCATCAGCTAATAGCCCACGATTAAGATAAAGATTTCCATTAAGTTGTTCGCTTTGAATATGTAAAATACCAGTTATTTCATTTTTTTCTAGTGTTTGGATTACGTCAAATAAATTAATATAATGTAGATCGCCAGCTAAAGGTGCAAAAGAAGATTCTTTTACTTGTTGGCTAGAAACAACTGCTTGTACTTCAGCTATTTCTGCTTCTTCTATGTCTATAGGCTCTAGGTTTAATACGGGTAAGTAGTCATAATCTTGATTAACAGCTTGATATTGATCTGAGTAAGGGGGTTGATAGGGAGGATAATTATTAGAATATGCATTTTGAGACATTGGGGGATTAGGGTTTTGATAAGGATTTAGGTAAGGTTCTTGATAAGAGATTTGATAAGAGTCTTGATAAGAAACTTGGTACTGATTAGCATAATTTTGCTGTTGAGTTTGGTAATTTTCTGAGTATCTATTATTTTGTTGATTTTGTTGATTTTGTTGATCTTGTTGGTTTTGGTTTTGTTGGGCTGAGAGTTGTTCCTTATATTTACTAAGTGCTTGTAATTGCCTAAGTGTTGCTAACTTAGTATCAACGTGAAAACTAGCCGCAGGATAAACTTGTTTTACTTTTAGTAAAGTAGATTCAGCAAAATCTAATTGATTATTGGCAATATAAATATCAGAGATAATAAATAATTGTTCAGCAGAATTATGGGGTGAGCCTTCTTGATAGTGTAACTCAGCTAATTTCCATCTTAAGTCTGTATTACTAGGAAATTGTCCTAGGGCATCTTGTAGAGCAGCCTCAGCACGCTGGTGTGCGTTATAGCGCATTGCTAGTTCTACTTCTAGCATTGCTTCCTCTACTACCGCTTTTTCTTTTTGACTGCTCATTAAATCACCACAAAATTTTAATTATTTAGTTAGAAAATAAGGTAATAAATTAAACAAGATAGGATAACCAGCATAAACTTCTTGCAAAAGGATTGCAAGCTTAGGTGAGTATTTTTTCTCACATTCTTAGCTTTGCTGTTTCAGTTTTTCCTTTACTAGAGCTTTATGCTAGACTCTTGCAATTATAACCATTTTTATACAAATAAACGCTATATCAATAAAAAAATTTAAGGAAGGATTTTATGACCCAATCAGCAAATGCTCTATCTAATACACCTCTTACTGTTTTTACCGAGGATGAGCAATTATTGCGTAATACTATATCAGAATTTGCTACTAATCAAATACGTCCTTTAGTTCGTAAAATGGATGAAGAAGCCCACCTAGATAAAGAGATCATTAAACAATGTTTTGACCTTAACCTAATGGGAATACATATACCAGAAGCTTATGGTGGTGCAAGTGGTTCTTTTTTTATGTCAATTATTGCAGTTGAGGAAATTTCTCGCGTAGATGCTTCTTTAGGTGTTTGTGTTGATGTACAAAACACTCTAGTTAACAATGCTTTTATGCGTTGGGGCAATGATGATGTTAAAAAGAGATATTTATCTCGCTTAGCAACTGATACTGTAGGAGCTTATGCATTATCTGAAGCTGGATCAGGTTCAGATGCTTTTGCTTTAGCTACTCGTGCTGAAGATAAGGGTGATCATTTTTTACTTAATGGGCGTAAACTCTGGATTACTAATGCTAATGAAGCGGATATTTTTGTCGTTTTTGCCAACGCTAACCTCTCAGCAGGATACAAAGGTATAACAGCTTTTATTGTAGAAAGAGGTTTTCCTGGTTTTACCGTAGGCAAAAAAGAAGATAAATTAGGCATTCGCGCTTCGTCAACCTGTGAGCTTTTACTAGAAGATTGTCGTGTACCTAAAGAAAATGTCTTAGGTGAAGTAGGAAAGGGTTATAAAGTTGCTATTGAAACTCTAAATGAAGGTCGTATAGGTATTGGAGCGCAAATGATAGGGCTTGCCCGAGGTGCATTAGAATATGGTGTAGCTTACTCTAAAGAGCGTGCCCAGTTTGGTAAACCAATAGCTGATTTTCAAGCAATTCAATTTCAAATTGCAGAAATGGCTACAGAACTTGAA
Organism: Acidobacteriota bacterium; assembly: GCA_016213785.1. GTDB lineage: Bacteria > Acidobacteriota > Blastocatellia > Chloracidobacteriales > JADJPF01 > JADJPF01. The sequence goes on along the minus strand of JACQZQ010000053.1, from coordinate 12,395 downwards.
GCAGCACGTCTTATGGTTTATAACGCGGCTCGCTTAAAAGATGCAGGAATGCCATTTCTTAAAGAAGCTGCTATGGCAAAATATTACTCTTCAATGGTTGCTGAACATGTAACTTCTAGAGTAGTAGAGATTTATGGCGGGTATGGTTATACTAAAGACTACCCCGCAGAAAAGTACTATCGTGATGCTAAAATAGGCAAAATCTATGAAGGTACTTCAAATATGCAATTACAAACGATTGCTAAGATTGTTCTTGGTGAGCGTTAATTTTTTAAGGAAAATTTATGAATTATTCTAAGGAAATACTTAAGCGTTATGGACAGGCGGCACTAGGTCGCGCTTTTTCTCCTATAGTACTCAATGTTTTGATTACTTCAGTTTGTGATATGCGTTGTGTACATTGTTTTTTTACAGATGAACTTGATGATAAGCCTCGTAAAATGAAACAAATGAAAACACACGAGCTTGAAAAAATTAGTGAAACATTAGGAGGAAATTTACCTGTCTTGATTGTAGCAGGTGGGGAACCTTTTACCCGTAAAGATTTGCCAGAAGTTGCTAAGGCTTTTTATAAAAATAATCAGCTTGAGTCAATTTACTTAATGAGTAATGGACAGATTCAAAAGCGTATCCTTCCTGATGTAGAGCGTATTTTACAAGAATGCCCAGAACTTAATGTTACAGTAGCGCTTGGTATTGATGGAGTAGAAGAAAATCACGATAAAATTCGTCAAAAACCCGGTAGTTGGAAAATTGCTGTTGATACAGCAAGACAACTTCAACAACTTAAAAAATCTTTCCCAAACCTTGATATTCAAACCTGTACTTGCTTTATGAATAGCAATCAAGATCAGATTTTTGACTGGTATGAGTTTCTAAAACATGACTTAAAACCAGATAAAATTAATGTTAACTATATCCGTCCACCTTCGGCTAAGCCAAAAGAGCTTGAAATAGACCTAAATCGCTATCGTAAACTAGCTCATATGATTGATGAGGATTCTAGAAGTGCTGCTATAAAAAATAGCTACACTGGTACAGAAGGGATTTTTAAGGCAGCTATAGATATTTATATGCATGACCTTATTGTAAAAACAGAAGTAGAGAAAAAAGCTCAACTCCGTTGCTGGGCTGGTACTGCTGGCGCTGTAATTTATGATGAAGGTACTATTTCTAGCTGTGAAAACCTAGATTCTCTAGGAAATTTACGTGATTTTGATTGGGATTTTCAAAAGTTTTGGCAATCAAGCGCTATGGTAGAGCGTCGTAAAAAAGTAAAAGATGGTTGTTATTGTACTCATGAGAGTAATTGCTATTACCCATCGCTACCATTTAATCCAAGCCATTTAATTCAAATTAAACGCTTAGAAAAACAAATGCGCAATTCTCAACGCGAAGTAGGCTTAAGACCTCAATTAGCCTAATAGATTAAATTTTAATAAAAATTCAGAGAGCCTTAAGCCTACTAAATGTATATACTTAAGGCTCTCTTAGTTTGCTATTTGCTAATTTCTTAGAGTATTTCGTTTAATTAATTTTTAGAGTGTTCCAATAAAAAATAAAAGCTGGTTCGCTACGAGCTAAAAGAAATGACCAACCATGCTCACCTTCAACAAAATTAAATTCATGCTTGACACTAGCTTTAGTTAAAATTTCATGTAACAGCTGATTAGCTGTCTCAAAACCATATCGATCTTGTTTGCCAATATCAAAATAAATTTTTAATTTTTTAATCTTTTCTTGGTTAATTTTTGCTAAAAATAAAGGGTTATTTTGTTGAAAATGTTCTAGATCTAATGGTTTTCCATAAAGCTCGGTTGCAATTTCATAGCGGTATTTTCCACGAGCATCTTTTGGAGATGTAGGTGCTTTAGGTAATTCCTCAAAAAGTGCAGCACAATGTGCCGCTACACCAACAAACATTTCTGGATGCTTAAATGCAATCATTAAAGCACCATAACCACCCATAGAAATTCCTGCAATCATACGATTTTTAGGGTTTGTTCGATAGGTTTTATCTATAAAAGGAATAAAGTCTTTTACTATCGCATCTTCATAGCGTAACCCATTTTTAGCATTTAGATAAAAACTATTTGCACCATAAGGAATTGCAATAATATATTCACCCACTTTTCCCGTGCTACGCAGTTCATCTAATTTTTCTTGTATCCCTCGATCTTGCCAATCTTTTTCATCATTAAATAGACCATGTAAAAAAATTACTATTGGATAACGTCGAGAAGTATCTTTGTTATAAGAAGGAGGAAACGAAATAGCATAATTTATTTCGCTTTTTAAGCTTGTAGAGTTAAACTTAGCATATTCTACTCTGCTAGTAGCATCTACAGTAACAGGCTTAGCTGTTACTGTAGTTATTAGAATGGTTGTTAGGAAAAGAAAAAGCAAAACAAAGCTTTTTAACTTGATCATGGTTTTTTCTGAGGTGTATTTGGAAAGTTTCTTAAGCCTAAACGAGCCGCAGTTCGGTCGCTCATATCAATCATTGAAGCAGCATTAATTGCCGCTGCAATGCAAATTGTCTCGCTAATTTCTTCTTTAGTCGCACCAAGCGCCATAGCTTTTCTCATATGACCATCAAGACAGCCTTCACATTTAGCTACAAGTGATGCAGCAATAGAAATTAATTCTTGAATCTTAGGATCAAGCACTCTACGTTCTGGAGTATAGTATAGTTCTTTATAATAAGCCCCATAAACATGTTTCATTCTTGGTTCTAACATTGAGTAAGAATCAGCTGATTCATCTTCCATAGGAATTAACTGATCTTTACTTGTAGAAGACTTAGAATTTGGGTCATCCATTTAATTTTTCTCCTATTTGTAAGAAAACAAATTAGTTAATAGTTACTTTTTCTGTTAAAGTGCGATCCCCATAATGCATATTTATATTTACATCTGAACCATTAGCAGTTAATGCTATTTTTAATGCTTTAGCAACTTCTGCTCCTTTAGCAAAATTAACAGGTCTAGTTGTTATAACATTAATATTTTCAGGGGTTTCGGTAAAAACATCACCATTAACTAAGAAAGTTTTTTGGCCTGCTTCAGGCTTAAATGAAGCTAAAGACATAGACATTTGTTTATTGTTATTATTTTTAGGAGTTATATAAAGAATATAATCACCTGGCTCTATAGCTTTTCCTTCGTATTTTGCTTTTGCATTAACTTTTAGATGTGCAAAAGGCCAAGTACGATTACTATAATAATCATTTCCACCTTCTTCTAAATAACCAAAGGTTGTAGCTCCCCAAGGGGAATTTAGATAAAGTACTTCTACAGCTTTTTTAGTAGAACCTACATCAATTGTGGTTGTTTGTATTCTAGTGAGTTTTCTAGGATCAGAAGTTTTTGCAGCAGCGGCTTTTCCTCTACGTCTTTTTTGTTGTGCTGCTTCAGCATTATTAACTACAAATAAACTACTTAATAATAAACATAGGGTAATTGTTAAAGTTATAATAGAACTATATTTTTTTTGCATGAAAAATCCTTTCAAGAATTTATTTAGGAGTGTTTGACGTTTTGAAATAATTTTATATTTTCTAATTACATGAATAAAACCTAGATTGCATTTATTCCACAGGATTTTCTATTTTTTTAAGAAAATCTACTAGAGTTTTAATATAGATTTCTTGCTCAGTTTCATAAGCCCGCCCATGAGTTGCGCCTTTAACTATATATTTGCTTTTTTTATCATTAGAACTTACTTGGTAGAGTGGCTCCAATACCGTTTCGTTTGGCATACGACTATCATTGGTTCCTCCAATAAAAAGTATTGGATAAGGAATTTTTTTAACTGTGTTAAGTAAATCGAAATCATTAACAAAAAAGTTCATTCTCCAAGCAATTAAGTTTGTAAGTACTAGAGCAAATGGTATTTGTGGGATTTTAGCCCTTTTACAATGATGATAAATAGTGTCTTTTAATGATAAAAAGCTACTTTCTGCAACTACAGCTATAATTTCTTTAGAATAATCAGGAGAGTTTGCTAGTTCTTTACTTGCAAGTAGCGTAGCTGCTGCTCCCATTGAAACACCCATTAGCACTATTTTATTTTCAGGCGCTTGTTTATAGGCAAATTTTACTGCTGCTATTACATCATTATGCTCATAAAAACCTAATGTAGAAAACTCAGCCACGCTTTTTCCATGACGACGTAAATCATAAAGAAGCACCCCATAACCCTTTTTCCAAAGGTCTATAGAGCGATCTAACATTTCATAACGAGATCTAAACATCCCATGAGTCATTACAAAAGTTATTTTTTCTGTTCTAGCTGGTAGATACCAACCCAATAACTTATTTCCATCAATTGATTGAAATTCTACATCTTTATAATCTACACCTTGTTCTAGAGGCGTATCTTTTCTAATCCGCTCATCTGGCCTAGTTAAAGTTTTTGTAACAAAAAAGCTAAGTAACCAAGGTAGAGCAATTACAATAATTAGCACTAGCGATACTACTGCTCTAACTATTTGTTTTTGTAAAGATCTTTTTATAAAAACTTGTTTTCCTTCAAAATCAGCAATACCTTGGATGCTATACCAAGCGCCTATAGTAAGAAGACAAGAAATAAGACAAACTCCTGCCATTCCATAAGAAACATAGATCTGTCCACTTATTGCTACTGCTAAAGCAATCCCTATCTGTGAGGCAGTATTACGTAAAGCTATATAGCTAGGTCGCTCATTTGGCTCAACTATTTCAGTAACAAGAGCTTGGAGTGGGGCTATTCTCAGTGCTGCTAAAATAGAGACAATTCCCATTATTATAAAAAGTGAAATACTCCAATTAAAAGTAGGCAAAATTAATAGAAATAGTGCCATAAACTTACTAGCTTGGACTATTATTTTTTGTTTACCTACACGGTCAGAAAAAATTCCACCTAAAGCACCGCCTATAACGGCTGTACCACCTATTAATGCATAAGTTAAGCCTATTTGATTAGTTTGGAGATAAAAAGCATCTGAGAGCCAAATTCCTAAATAAGTTACAAAACCAACCAGCCCACCAGAGACAAAAAAAGCTCCTAAAATCCCTCTTCTTGTTGAGGAAGAACGCATTGCTAGCTGCCAAAGTACTCCCCAAGATGAACTAGTTTGAACTTTATTGTCTTGGTTTTCTAAACTTTCCTCACCAGGTTTTTTAGTTGCTACACTTGGGAGCGGGTAAAAATAGCTAAGTAATCCCGCAATTAAGGCAGAACTTAAAGTTATTAAAAATAATATTCGCCAAGAAAAAAGACCTGATATAAAAGTGCCTAATGGAACGCCTAAAACAGGAGCAAGCAAGTAGCAAACTGCAACTCCACTCATTTGTTTACCACGTGCGCCATAGTCGGTAGTATTTGCAATTCCAGCAATAGTAAGTGCAGAAATTAACCCTCCAGCAAAACCTCCTAGAGTTCGGCCTATAAAGAAAATTGCTGGGTTTGGTGCTATTAGTACAATTATTGCTGCCAGAGTAAAAATGCCTACAGCAATAACTATTCCTTTAGGGATGTTGATTTTAGAGGAATATTTTGCGAGTGCTATAGCAATAGTTGCTGCTGCTACAGCATAAGCTGAAACACTAAAAGCTATAAAAGTTTTACTAGTATTTAATCCAAGTGCAATTTGTGGAGCAATGGCAGGGACTACGTGAGAATCAGTAAGAGCCGTTAATAAGAGTAAACAGGCAGCTATAATTGCAGGTGTATAATTCTTAGTATCTTGCTTAGGTAAAGGCATGAGAATTTCTAAAACCCAGGATAAAATCTTGGGTTATTTTATTTAGACTTAATGAAATTTACCACTAAATCAACAAATTCAGGCATTTTTTCAAAAATTGGCATATGTCCACATTCTTTAAGTATTTCTAATTTTGAATTAGCAATAGCTTTATTTAGTGCCTGACCATAAGCTAGTGGAACTAGTTTGTCATGTTCTCCCCAAATAATTAATGTTGGGACATTTATTCTATGTAACCTATCGTGCAGTTTTGGATTATGCAAATAGGGATTCCAAGCAAGTCGTGCTGTAGTCTCAAGCCCTTTTAGGATAAGGAAAAGAAGCTCCTCAGGAGGCTCATCTTGGATAAGGGCTTGGGCAATATCAGACTGTGGATCATAAAAACATAGCTCACGAAGTTCTGCTGGTTCTAGTCCAAACATTTCTGCCATAGGATGTTCTGTTAACCAAATGCCTACAGCATCAACTAAGACAATTTTCTTAAACCGTTCAGGCCAGCGAACCGCTAATTCCATCGACAGCCAACCGCCTAGAGATGTCCCTACGATATTAACTTTATCTAGGTTCATTTTGTCTAAGAATTCTAGGTAGTAAAAAGTTAAATCTTCAATATCATTTATTTTTTCTATTCCGCTAGATTGGTCAAACCCTGGGTGTGCAGGGGCAATTAAAGAAAAATGCTCGGCTAAAGCATCATGAAAAGGCAGTGGAAAAGTCTCTCCTCCAGCGCTATGTAAATAAAGTAGAGTTTCACCTTCGCCACCTTTTAAGACTTGAATATTTTTTCCTCGCACATCAACAAATTCGACGCTTAAATCAACTTGATTTGTCATTGGCAAAACACCTCCTTAATTTTCTTCTGGAAAAGCTTGACGTAATTTAGGCATAACTTCTTGAGCAAAAAGGGTCATATTTCTTGTAGCTTTTTCGTGTGGCATATCGCCAAACTGCATAATACTAAGCAAGTTACCAAAGCCTACATCATTAGCATAGTTAATTAATTTCTCACAAACTGTCTCAGGGCTACCAACAATAGCATAACCTCCTGCAAGGAGTTCTTCCCAGGTTTCTACTTTTTCTAAGAAATTCTTTTGAGCATCACCCCAAATTTTAGCCATAGATTTAGCTGAGGTATAACCAGGAGGAATTATAGTTAAGCCTTTAAGTAGCTTTTTAATAAAATACCAAAGATGGGGTTCAAATTCCTTACGGGCTTGATCATCTGTTTCAGCTACATAAATAGGGACTAACCAACCTAGTTGAGAGGCTTTAGCCGTATAGCCGTTTTTTTCTGTTGCTTCACGAAAGTAATTAAAATTCTTACGGAAAATATCTATATGAAAATAAGGGATACCCATAAATGCATAACGTTTTTTAGCTACCCAATCCATTGTTTCTAAGCTACCTGCTCCAGGTATCCAAATAGGTGGATGGGGCTTTTGAAGCGGTTTAGGCCAAGAATTTACATATTTAATCTTAAAATGTTTACCATAATGACTAAATGGCCCATCCTCTGTCCAGATACGCATAATTAGCTCATGTGCTTCATAGAAACGCTCACGCGCAAATGCAGGGTTAATTCCAAAAGAATAATATTCAGGCCCACCACCTACTACTTGACCAGAAATTATACGACCATTGGTAATTACATCTAGCATAGCAATTTCTTCTGCTACACGTTGTGGAGGATCATAGAGTGGAAGGGCATTTCCAATAACAGCAATTTTAATTTTTTCTGTGCGACGTGCTAGAGCAGCAGCAATAATATTTGGTGAAGGCATATGACCATAAGCTGTTTGATGATGCTCATTTACACAGACTCCATCAAACCCTAGTTTTTCTGCTGCTTCCAGTTGATCTAAATAGTCATTATAAACTTGGTGGCCTTTTTTAGGGTCATAGAAACTATTAGAACACCAAATCCAAGAAGTTTTATGATGTTTCTCAAAATCCTCTGGCAAATAAGGCCAGGGCATTAAATGGAATAGAAAAAATTTCATAAGCCTCCTAAAAAGAATAAGTTAATAAAGACTAAAATTTTTAGACTATAAAAATATTTTTAATTTAACCCAGCAATTTAGATTTTTTGTTTATTTTTTGTTTATTAATGTAAAAAAATGAAAGGCCATTATACAAGCTAAAAAGGCAAATAGCTAAAGATTAATGCTATCCCTAATTAGCCACAATTAGCTATAATTAGCCACAAGTTTTTTAGCCACTTATTGGTTGGTTTTTTTTAGTCTAGCTTCTAGCTTATCATAAACTAAATTAAAGTCTTTTAGTACCTCTGGTAAAACCTTAGGGTCATGTGTAGCTAAGGCTTTATCTATCTTATAACACAAGGCTAAAAAATTATTAACGTTTGGCTCTTCATAAAAGATAGTTGTAGGGATAATAGTTTCTATTTCCTTACAAGCTAAAAGAATATTTTTTCTAACATCCTCCATTAAAGCTTTTTGTTTATCAGTTTTATGAGTGGTCTTTAATTCTTCACCAAAATAACGTAAACGATCCTTAATGATTTGTGCTTGAGCTAAGATTTGGCCTTCAGGATCTCTTGCTAATGCCTGATTTAATATGCCATCTGGAGTGGTACTTACTGGATATGGATTGGGAGTATTTACTTGTATTGGAGGCGTAGAACTAGGAGTAGTTGTTGTATTTGGAGTTTGTTTGCTTTTTGAATTACAACTAATACTAAAAAAAATTGATGTTACTAAAATAAAAAAAATTAAGGTTATTTTGTACATTATTTTCCTACTGCTGTTAATAATTTTTCTACATCTGTTTCTGACAAGCTAATTACATTTTGACCTGTTTTAGGAAAAAAGCTTGTTACACGACCATCGCTTTGAATTCCTATAGATACACGCAGTTTACTTTTATCTGGTAGATCAAATTCAAAATACTTAAAATCTTTTCCAGTAGTAGCTGGACTAGGTAAATCTATTTTTGCTGAGTTAGCTTCTATAGTTATTTGTAGGTAGCGGTCTATTTGCTCTTGAGTTGTTCCAGCAGGCCACCAACTGTTTTTTCCTTTGATATCTGTAATATCAAAATAATCTATTAAATGACGTGCTGCAAAGTGCATACGATCATAAGCATTCCAAAATACTACTTGGTTTCTAGCTACTTTTAGCTCTTTTGCTTTTGGATAACGGTCTTTAAGCAAATTAGGATCATTACGCTTACTACGAGCATTTTTTAATCCTTTAACTGCTAAAACATTTTTAACTGTTTTTAATGCATTATTCTTTTCATCTGTATTAGCTGTTTTACGTCCTAAAACAATGTCTACTGCACGAAAAACTGTAGCACTTTGATCCGTTTCTAGTTTAGGGGTAGGAGATGGGCTAGGTGTAGCCTTAGTGTTTTGTTTAATGTTAGTAGCGGTAGGGGATGGATTAGGGGTAGTAGTTTTAACAGGTTCAGTTGATAAATTTGGTGTAGGCTTAGCATTTTTAGCTATTTCAGTGCTTTGAGGATTAGGAGTTTTCTTATCACTTATTTTTTCAGTAGTTTCTACTTTTGGAGAAGGTTTTTCCTCTATCTTATTTGTCTTATTTGCAGGTGGTGGAGTTGAGGCATCATCACAGCTATTAAACAATGCTAAATTGAATATTAGAAATAGGCTAACAATTAATTTGATCATAGAAATGTGTGAGAGTCTTTCTAAAAAGAAATTGAGAAAATAAATATTAAACAAGCAAAAACAGGTGTGCAAGCCCAATGCTCACACACCTGTAAAAACTTAGAAGGGTACTAAATTTATGCTTTACCAATAGAGGCAAGTAATTTTCTAGCTTCAGCATCTGAGAAGTTAGTTACATTTGGGCCGCCTGTGGCAAAGAAGCTCGTAATACGACCATCGCTTTGAATACCTACAGAAACTTTAATGTCTTTATTTTCTGGTAAATCAAAGTTGAAATATTTAAATCCTGGGCCAGTAGAACCTGCTTTAGGTAATTCTATTTGGCTACCATAAGTATTTACTATTGACTCAAGGTATCTATTAATATCTTGAATTGTTGTTCCAGCAGGCCAAAAACCGTTTTTAGCTTTAATGTCTGCTGTATCAAAGTGTTCTGAGGTATGACGTGATTGGAAATGGACATTGTCATAAGCATTCCAAAATACTTTCTTATCTCCGCTTGCACCTACAAATAATTCTTTACCTTTGGGAAATATATCATTGAGTAAAACAGGGTCTTTACGTTTTTCCCGAGCATTATTAAATTCATCAGTTACAAAGTTTTTCTTTAGGACTTCTGTTGCTGCTGCTTTTTCTGCATCAGTAGCAGGTTTACGGCCTAAAATTACATCAACTGCATTAGAAAATGCTGCACCTAGATTTGGATTTGGAGTAGGTGTTGGAGTAGGCGTTGGAGTAGGTGTTGGTGTAGTTTTTTTAACTTCATCAATAATTTGTTGACTAGTAAGTTTAGCAATACGAGTTTGATCAGTAGCAGGGAGTCCAGCTAACTTATCAAACACATCTTGTGGAAGTCCATCAATTTTACGAGCAAAAGCTTTTTCATTATCTGCATTGCCAGCAGCTATTTCACCTAATAAACCATCATTTAGTTTAGAAATTTTAACAGCAGCGCTATCAGTAATATCACGCACTGTGCTACCAGCAAAGCCTATTTTAGTAAGCTTTTCACGGGCTACTGTTACATCGCCACCAGGAGTAGGAGTAGGAGTAGGGGTAGGTGCTGGGGTAATTTTCTTTAATTCTTCAATAATTTGTTGACTGCTAAGTTTGGCAATGCGAGTTTGATCAGTAGTAGGGAGTTTTGCTAGCTTATCAAATGTGTCTTGTGCTAAACCATCGATCTTGCGAGCAAAGGCACGTTCATTATCTGCATTTCCTCTAGCAAGTTCACCTAATAAACCATCATTAAGCTTAGCCATTCTAACAGCAGCGCTATCAGTAATTTGGCGCATTGTACTGCCAGCAAAACCTATTTGTGTAAGTCTTTCACGGGCTGCTGCTACATCACCACCAGGAGTTGGTGTGGGAGTTGGTGTAGGTATGGGAACAGGTGTTGATTGTTTTTTGACTTCATCAACAATTTGTTGGCTGCTAAGCTTAGCAATACGAGTTTGATCAGTAGCAGGAAGTTTAGCTAACTTATCAAATGTATCTTGTGGAAGCCCATCAATTTTACGAGCAAAAGCACGCTCATTTTCTGCACTACCAACAGCAAGTTCACCTAATAAACCATCATTTAGTTTAGCCATTTTAACAGCAGCGCTATCAGTAATTTGGCGCATTGTGCTACCAGCAAAACCTATTTGTGTAAGTCTTTCGCGGGCTACTGCTATGTCATTGCTTTGAGAAGGTGCTTGGCTTGGGGTTGTTGGTTGAGAAGGTGCTGGAGTAGGTTGAGCAGAATCTTTTGGTGCAGGTTGAGTTGAAGCATCCCCCTTAAGTAAATTAATCATTGTTTTCATTAAATCAATGATTTGATTAAAAGTGTCTAGGACTTTATTTAGTTTATCTAATGTGGGGTTATTTGCAAGGGCATCACTAGTTTGGTTAATAGGTCTGCTTACCATATTGCGATCTTCAACAGTGCCATTACCAACAATATCTTTAGCTGTTGCAAGGGATTTTTCTGTGCGGGCTTGGCGTACTGAATCAGTTTGTGTTGCTGCACTAGCTATTTGAGCCATTGAACGATTAAGTTGAGCAGGAGAACTCTGTGCGTTACTTACTAGTAAACTTGCTAGCTCTTTTTGACGAAAAGAACTTCCTAAACTGCTACGTGAGCGGGCAAATTGTCCAGCTAAACGAGTTGCTGCACCTGGATCCGACATTTGCAACATAGGATTTGAGTCAAGTTTAACGTTTTTAGTGTCAGTTTTAGGTTGAAATGTTTCCAACTGTTTCATCAACTCATTAACTTGAGCAGCATTATCATTTTTTATACTGTTTATCGACATGTAAGCGTCCCTTTCCTTATTTATGACGGATTAAACCGAGTTATTTAATTTTATTAAATTGCTAAAACTTATGAATGAATGGATATTCATTCATTTATCGGTATATAGAAAAAAAAGTTGCGAAGTTTTAAAGAATATATTCAAGTTTTAGATGTAAAATTTTTTTTACATTACAAATTCTCAAAACTCTCCTAGTTTCTTAGGGTTATAAAAATTTTACAAATTTTTTGGGAAAATTTTATGAAGAAAAATTTTCTCTTGGAATACATTAAGTATTAAATCACATCAATTTAATTTGGTAAGACAAAATTTTTATTTAAAAACATATTTAATTTTTTCTAGTAACAAATTCTTGGTAGTCTCTATATTCAGTTAAATAAATAATTCAAAAAATTATCGTAGCACCTAAATTTTATATTAACCCCTTCAATATTTTGTTATGTATACCAAATTAAACTATAAAATTTAAGATTACGAATCATCACCTAAATACAAGTTTATATATTTTTCGAGTCTGTTATATTAAAAGTTTAAGGGAGAAACATTTATGGCAGTCAATAAGGGAGCAATACCCGTTTATGACTAATTTATAAGCCAAGTTTAACGGAAGTAAAGATTGCAAGAAAGAAGGATAACTGTTTACCTAAAGAAAATTAACAAAGAGGGTGTAAGAAAAATGGTAGCAGTGATAAACTTACAA
>JACQZQ010000052.1 GCA_016213785.1 Acidobacteriota bacterium | reverse complement strand
CGAACCAAACCAGGTCGCTCTCACGGGGCAAGGACTTGTGGTTTCGTCTACACCGGCTTGTTCTAAGATCGTTAGTAACCACACTTAAGCTTCGGCTTCGCACAAAGAAGCCATCGCGCTTTAGCGCGTGTGGAGTGTCACAATCCTCATCATCTCTATCAACTACTACAATTATTTTGTATTTTTCATACATAGCAGTTTTATAGCCTTTAAAGCGTTCTGGTAGCTTTTTTAGAAGATCTGGTTTACCTTGAAACACACGGATATTAAATGGAATATTAACAATTTTAGGGATTAAATTTTTTAATACTTCTTCAATAGAGCGTTCTTCAACAAGAAATTCTAGTTGCATAAAATGTAAAACCTCTACAGATTTTGTTTAATAGTCTAAAAAGCCTTCCATCCAAAGATACCCTAGTTGTGCTCCTGCTTGAACGTGTTCTTTTACACCTTTTATATCAAAAGCGCGTTTGGCTTCGGTGTAGCCGTTTTTGTTTCTTTGAACTACTCTAACCTCTTCAGGTTTTAGACCATTAATAAAAAACGGAGAATGAGTTGTCACCATTAATTGAGTTTGGTTAGCTGCCCTGCCACATTCTTCTGCTAGTTCAGGCAAAAGGTGCGGATACAAATGATTTTCGGGTTCTTCTATTCCTATCAGTTGCGGCGGGGAAGGATCATAGAGGACAGTTAAATAGGCCAGCATTTTTAATGTTCCATCAGAAACAAATTTAGCCTGTATTGGCTTGTCAAAAGGTACATCTTTGATTTGTAGCAAAAGCCTGCCATCAGGCATTAAGTCCGACTCTACTTTTTCTAAATGGGGGATGCGTCTTGAAAGAGTATCCAATATTTCCCCAAGTCTTTCAGGATGTTGCTCTTTTAGGTATTGAATTACATTAACTAGGTTATTTCCTGTTGTAGATAATTGTTCTTGTGGCCCTGCTTCTGGAACACTACGAGCGTTATCTGCTGTGAGATATGATAAGTACCAGCTTGTAATAAAACGACGTAATCCGCTAACATAAGGATGCTTTGCAAATTGGCCTAATGTATTTACAGCTAGCATTTCTCGTGAGTCTAAATTTTCGTCAGTACGTTCATCTTTTTCATTCGGAAAGCCTTCAGAAGCAGATACATATATTACTCCTTTACCTTTGTTAAAGTTAAGAAATCTAAAAGGACGACCCTCACCTTTTGAACTAGTGAGTCTGCGCCATTGTAGCCATTCTTCATCTATGTAAGGTCCCTTTAGATCTTCATTTATTGCTATATGATAAGTAATTAACCGTTGTCTAGAATCTTTTTGTTTACCGCTACCTGAATAAGGTTTTTGTCTATACTGTAGCTCAATTACAATTGGATCTTGTTCTCCACGAGTCCTTAGTTCCTTAAATCTCCCTCTCTTATCCCAAGCTTTCCTTAAACCAATTGAAAAACACTCAGATAAAAAAGCAAATACATCAAAAATAGTTGATTTTCCGCTTCCATTTCGTCCCAAAAATACTGTTAATGGGGTTATTTCTTTTAATTCTATATTTTTTAATGCTCGATAGTTTTTAACTTGAAGGTATTCAATTCTAGGAACAGTTTGCTGAGTTTGTTTGCTCATAATTTAAGTTTTATAAAAGAAAATTTTCTCTAGATGATTTACAAATATAATTTACTAAGTTTTTTTGGACTTTCAAAGCTATACTTAACTAAAACATTCTCTCTAAATAATTTTCCGCGCCATCTATTTGCTCTAAATAGCGTATTTATGGTACTTCTAAGCTCTATTCTTATAATTAGTTTTAATTCAACATTCTAATAAACAATACTCAAGCCTTTAGGCAGGAAGTTAAGGAGGATCTCTATAATTATGGCAGTTAAGGTTGGAATTAACGGATTTGGTCGTATTGGTCGCAACTTACTTCGCTCAGCAATAAATAACCCAGAAATAGAATTTGTTGCTGTTAATGATATTACTGATGCTAAAACCCTAGCTCATCTACTAAAGTATGACTCTATAATAGGCACTTTTGATGCTAAGGTTGAGGTTGGAGATAACGCTTTAATAGTTAATGGTCGAACAGTAAAAGTGTTTAGTGAACCCAATGTTTCTAAAATTAATTGGGGATCAGTAGGAGCAGAAATAGTAGTAGAATCAACAGGGCGTTTTGTTGATAAACCAAACTGTTCCTTACATTTACATGATGGTGTTAAAAAAGTGATTATCTCAGCACCAGCAAAAGATGAAGATATCACTTTAGTCTTAGGTGTTAATGATGCTGCTTATGACGCAGCAAATCACCATGTTATTTCTAATGCTTCTTGTACAACAAATTGTTTAGCTCCTGTTGCTAAAGTAGTCCATGAAAAATTTAATATTCTTCGTGGTTCAATGACTACAATTCATTCTTATACCAATGATCAAAAGATTTTAGATCTTCCTCATAAAGACTTGCGACGTGCTCGTGCTGCTGCAATGTCAATGATTCCTACTACTACAGGTGCAGCAAAGGCTATAGGGCTTGTGATTCCTCAGTTAAAAGGCAAATTAGATGGTATTGCTATACGTGTACCAACTCCAAATGTCTCTGTAGTTGATTTAGTTGTTTCTGTAGAAAAGGCTGTTACAAAAGAAGAAGTTAACCAAGCTCTTAAAGAAGCTGCAAATACTTCATTAAAGAATGTTTTAGAGTTTTGTGAAGAAGAACTTGTATCAATAGATTTTCGTGGTAATGCACATTCATCTATTCTAGATGCAGGTTACACTAAAGTAGTTGATGGTACTTTAGTTCACTTAATGGCCTGGTATGATAATGAATGGGGCTATAGTTGTCGTGTTCGTGATCTAATAAACTTCTTAGTAGACAAAGGTTTATAAGTTTTAAGGGGGAAGCTATGAAAAAGGTAACAATCAAAGATTTAGAGCTAACAGGTAAGCGGCTTTTTATTCGTGTAGACTTTAATGTTCCTTTAGATGGAGGGCAAGTTAGTGATGATACTCGTATTCAAGCTTCCCTTCCAACAATTCGTTATGCAATAGAAAAGGGTGCTAAAGTTATTCTTGCTTCTCATTTAGGTAGGCCAAAAGGCAAAGTTAATGCTAAATACTCTCTAAAGCCTGTTGCTGATCGCTTAGCAGAATTACTAGGAAAAACCGTAGAATTTGCAAATGATTGTATTGGAGCAGAGGTAGAAGCCCAAGCTGCAAAACTTGGGGATGGAGAGGTTTTGCTACTTGAAAACTTACGTTTTCATGAAGAAGAAGAAAAAAATGATGAAAGTTTTTCTCGTCAATTAGCCGCTCTTTGTGATTTATATGTTAATGATGCTTTTGGTACTGCACATCGTGCTCATGCTTCTACTGTTGGGATGACTCACTTTGTAGCAAGATCTGGTGCAGGGTTTTTGATGGAAAAAGAACTTGAATACTTAGGTAAAGCTGTTTACTCGCCAGAAGCACCATTTGTTGTAATTTTAGGTGGTGCAAAAGTATCAGATAAAATTGAAGTAATAGAAAATTTACTAAAAAGCGCTAATGTTCTACTTATTGGTGGAGCAATGGCTTATACTTTCTTAAAAGCTCAAGGCTTACCTATAGGTAAATCGCTGGTTGAAGATGATAAACTTGAGCTAGCTAAAGAGTTGATCAATAAAGCAAAAGAGCGAGGTGTAAGCTTACTTTTACCAGTTGATCACGTAGTAGCTAAAAACTTAGAAACGGCTGAAGGTTTGCGAG
The DNA here is from genome assembly GCA_016213785.1 of Acidobacteriota bacterium. Taxonomy (GTDB): domain Bacteria; phylum Acidobacteriota; class Blastocatellia; order Chloracidobacteriales; family JADJPF01; genus JADJPF01. Next base: position 46,813 of record JACQZQ010000052.1, on the reverse strand, counting down.
AATGTAGTGTTGCTAATACGGCTGAAGATGAAGCTGGGTTTGATATTGGGCAGACTACAATTAAAAACTATGTAGACGAAATTACTAGAGCTAAAACTATTGTTTGGAATGGGCCTATGGGTATTTTTGAAAAGGAAAGCTATGCTCAAGGTACAAAAGCTATAGCTTTAGCTGTTGCTGATTCTAAAGGTATTACGGTTATTGGTGGAGGTGATTCGGTTGCTGCAATAAACCAAGCTGGTGTTGCTGATAAGGTTAGCCATGTTTCTACTGGTGGAGGCGCTAGCTTAGAATTTCTTTCAGGCATAGAACTTCCAGGTGTAAAAGCTTTAGCCGAGTAAAGTAACAACATATTAAATAAAACTAGCTATAAAGCCTTTATTTTAATGTTTATAGACAAAAAAAGGGGTAATATGCGACGACCTGTTATTGTTGGAAACTGGAAAATGTTTAAGCTACTTTCTGAATCTGTAGAACTTGTACTAGACTTAAAACCAAAAGTAGTTAACTCTCATCATTGTGATATAGTTGTGGCTCCCCCTTTTACTGTCTTAAAGACGGTTAATGATCGCCTAGAAGGCTCAAATATTAAAACTGCTGGTCAAAATCTTTGCGAACAAACAGGGCAAGGAGCATTTACTGGTGAAATTTCTGGAGCAATGTTAAAAGACTTAGGTTGTTGCTATGTAATTATTGGTCATTCAGAACGCCGTCAATATTATCAGGAGACTAATGATATAGTAAGTAAAAAGACTCGAGCCGCCTTAAATGCAGGACTTAAGCCTATTGTATGTGTTGGAGAAAGATTAGAAGAGCGCGAAAATAATGAAATGGAAAAAGTAGTTGGTCAACAGGTATATGACGGATTAAGTGGCTTGACAGAGCAGGAACTTTCGCTTATTCTCATCGCTTACGAACCAGTTTGGGCTATTGGTACGGGACGCACCGCAACCCCTGAAATTGCAGCATCAATGCATAAATTTATCCGTAGTGTTCTTTCTAAAAATTGGGGTAAAGAATTAAGTGAAAATATACGTATTCTTTATGGTGGTAGCGTAAAACCTGATAATATCTCTTCACTAATGGCAGAGCCAGACATTGATGGTGCTTTAGTTGGGGGCGCTAGTTTAGAAGCCAACAGCTTTGCACAAATTGTAAACTATAAATAGCATTCTAATAGTTAGGTAATACTTTATTCATGTTTTGGTATAGTTGGTTATTCTTAGCTTTATTTGTAATTTGTTGCGTTTTCTTGATTGGTTCTGTTTTACTACAATCAGGTAAAGGCGATCTAGCCTCGGCACTTGGTGGAGGCGGCGCACAAAACGCTTTTGGCCCTAGAGGTGCTGCTAGTACTCTTGCTAGAGTAACTCTAATAGCCGCGTCTGGTTTTATGATATTAGCTTTTACCTTTTCCCTACCAAACATATTAGGTAGTGGGTCTGTAGCTACAGATCTTGATAAAGATCCTTTAGCTCCAAAAGCTTCACCTACTCCACTTGCTAGCCCTGCTACTAGCCCAGCACCAGTAGCAACGGGCGAAACTGCACCAGCGCCAGCAACAACCCTTCCTCCAGCACCTAATGCTGAAGATAAAGGAAAAGCAGGCGAAGCTAAGACAGATGATAAAGCAAAGACGGATGCTGCTACAGATAAGAAAGATAATAAAGATAGTAAAGATAGTAAAGATGCTAAACCAGCAAGTAAGTAAAGATTCTTAAAAGGGTAGAGTCTTTTCTATCCTCTTAAAATAAGCCGAAGTGGTGGAATTGGCAGACACGTACGTTTGAGGGGCGTATAGGGCAACCTGTGGGGGTTCAAGTCCCCCCTTCGGCATAAGGGAAAATTTCCCTATATTTTTTAGCATATTTTTCACTAAGTTATTATGGGATAGAACCAAAGTTCTATCCCATTTTATTTTTGGCCTTTTCTTTAACCTTTATTGGTGTAGCATAAAAACCAAACTCATCTCTTAAACAATTTTCTATATAACGTTCATAAGAAAAATGTAAGCGTTTTTGGCTAGTATTAGTAAAAACTACAAATGTTGGTGGTGAAATTCCACCTTGAGTAATATAGCGTACTTTAAGTTGACTTTTACTTGGGGTAGAAGCGCGAGGTTGAGCTAGGTTTTTCTCAAAAAACCTATTTAGTTCTGCTGTAGTGATTCGGAAATTACGTGCTTGATAAGCCCGGGCAGCAATATCTAAAAGCTTTACAACTCTTTGACCTGTTAAGGCAGAAATAAAAATTACAGGAGCATAATCTAAATACTTCATTTTCTCACGTAAGGTTTTTTCATACTCTAATGCTGTATAAGTATCTTTTTCAATTAAATCCCACTTATTTACAAGAATTACCATAGAACATCCTGCTTCATGGGCATAACCAGCAATATTAGCATCTAGGGCAGTTGGGCCTTCTACAGCATCAATTAGTAAAAATGCAACATCTGCTTGTTCAATACTTTTTCTAGCCATTACTACAGAGAGTTTTTCTGGAACTTCGCTGGTTTTTCCTTTGCGGCGGATTCCAGCCGTATCAATTATGCGAAAGCGGTTAGAATTATGTTCTAGAACGCTATCAATAGCATCTCTAGTTGTTCCAGCAATTGGAGAGACAATAACACGATCTTCTCCTAATAGTTTATTAACTAGAGAGGATTTCCCTACGTTAGGGCGACCGATAATAGCTATTTTTATTTCTTTAACTTTTTGTTGTTCTTTTTCTGGAAAAGGTAGGAGTTTGATTACTTCATCTAGAAGTTCTCCTGTTCCATTGCCATGCTCGGCTGAAATAGGAAAGACCTCCTTAAAGCCTAGAGAGTAAAATTCTGCTGCATGGCTCTCTATTTTTTGAGCATCGGCTTTATTAGCAACTATAAAAGTAGGTTTTCCTAAACCTCTAAGTAGTAGCGCTAGTTCTTCATCAAGGGAAGTGATACCTGCTCGGGCATCTACTAACATTAAGATTAGACTGGCTTTATCTAAAGCTACACGGGCTTGGCGTAAAATGTTAATAGGTATTTCTGCTTCATCATCTGGGATAATTCCGCCTGTATCAACTATTTCAAATTCTTGTCCTAGCCAAAGAACACGGCCATAGATACGATCGCGGGTAAGCCCTGGAATATCAGCGACTAAAGCGCGACGAGTTTCTGTTAGTCGATTAAATAGAGTAGATTTTCCTACATTGGGGCGACCTACAATTACTACAGAGGGTCGATTAATATTTGAGTCAGTTTGAGTTTCAATATTTTCTAATGTTTGTTGTGTTTCCATAAACCTTAAACCATAAGATACCAGCGCTAAAGCACTGGGTTATTTTTAATTACCCTTTGATAGGGCAACGAGTTGAAAAATAAAATACTTATAAATAAACAAAAATTTTATTTACCAAGGTAATTTTTATTTATTATTTCAAGTTATTTAAGTTGTTGAGATAGTGCTATAGCGATTGCACCAGCTACACGAGCATTATTTTCAAGTAAAGCTATATTGGTAGTAATAGATCGACCACTAGTAAGAGCGCTTATTTTACTTAATAAAAAAGGAGTTACAGCTTTACCATAAATTTTTTCTTGCTCTGCTTGAGCCATAGCGGTTTTATAAAAAGATTCCATTTCTTGAGCAGGGATTTCAGACGCTTCTGGAACAGGAGCGACTACTAAAAGCCCGCTCTTAAAACCAAGTTTCCAATGTTCTTTAGCTATTCTTGCCACATCTGATGGCTCATCGGCGACAATATCAAGTTTAATCCCACTAGTGCGAGAGTAAAAGGCTGGCAGTTCACTACTACGATAGCCTATTAGAGGAATTCCTAGTGTTTCCAATACTTCAACTGTACGAGGAAGATCTAAAATAGATTTAGCTCCAGCACAAACTACAATCAGAGGATAGCTAGCAAGCGCCATTAAATCAGATGAAATATCAAAAGATTTTTCTGCATCTCTATGTACTCCACCTATTCCACCTGTAGAGAAAACAGAAATTTTTGCTATCGCAGCTAAGTGCATTGTAGTAGAAACTGTAGTTGCTCCCCAACGGCCATGAGCCATAATTGCACTTAGGTTGCTAAGATTGGTTTTTACCACATCATCGCGAATTCCTAGTTCGTCAATTTCATCTGTTGTACAGCCTACTTTAGCAATGCCGCCAATAATAGCAATTGTAGCTGGTTTTGCACCTTGGAGGCGAATTGCTGCTTCACATCTATAAGCAGCGGTTAAATTATGTGGGGATGGTAGTCCAGTTGCAATAACAGCAGATTCTAGTGCTACTATAGCTTCTCCTTCAGTTTGAGCTACTTGAATATCATCAGAAATTACTACATTACTTGGCAAAATTGCCTCCTAAATTTTAGCTAAGCTTTTTAATAAGTTAAATAAAAGGCTCTGATTAATTAGCATATTTATACTAAATGGTATTATAATTTTTTCGCTAATTTCAAACGAGTTTATTTACCATATTCTAACCGCAAGAGGAGAAAAACAAGACTATGAGAGATGTGTTTGCGGTAATTTTAGGTGGTGGTCAAGGTACTAGATTGTTTCCACTTACACAAGAGCGTTCTAAACCTGCCGTACCACTAGGAGGAAAATACCGTCTTATTGATATTCCTGTAAGTAATTGTATTAATTCTGATATCATAAAAATGTATGTTTTAACCCAATTTAACTCTGCTTCACTTAATCATCATATTAGCCGTACTTATCGATTTAGTCCTTTTTCTGACGGGTTTGTAGAGATTTTAGCCGCAGAACAGACCCCAGAAAATGTTAGTTGGTTCCAAGGGACTGCTGATGCAGTAAGACAAAATTTAAGACATTTTACTGATCCTAATGGAAAGTTAATGTTAATTCTCTCAGGCGATCATCTTTATAGAATGGATTATAGAGATTTTGTAGCACGTCATCGTGCTACAAAGGCAGATGTTACAGTCTCAGTAATTCCTGTAGTTGAAAAAGAGGCTAGTGAATTTGGTCTACTTAAAACAGATGCCGCAGGTCGTATTATTGAATTTGCAGAAAAACCTAAGGGTGAGGCTCTAGAGTCTATGAAAGTAGATACTACTTCATTTGGATTAACTCCAGAAGAAGCGCTTGAGCGACCTTATTTAGCTTCTATGGGAATATATATTTTTAATAGACCTTTTTTAGAGAAATTTCTTCATGACAATACTAATTTTGTTGATTTTGGCAAAGATATTATTCCTGCAATAATAAAAGATTACAATGTTCAGGCTTTTGTTTTTGATGGTTATTGGGAAGATATAGGAACAATAAGTGCTTTTTATCGAGCTAATCTTGATATGACAGGGATATTACCAAAATTTAATTTTTTTGATGCTAATGCCCCGATTTATACACGTCCTCGTTACCTACCTGCAACAAAAATGCGTGGTTGCAAAATTCGCGAAGCAATTATTTCAGATGGCTGCATTATCAATGAAGCTTATATAGAGCGAAGTATTATAGGCTTACGGTGTCGTATAGGCGGAGGAACTCGAATTGAAAACACTATGATAATGGGGTCTGAGGTCTATCAATCTTTAGAAGAGCTAGACCGCGATCGTCGTAATGGTATTCCTTGGATTGGTATAGGCGAAGGCACAATAATTCGTAAAGCGATAATTGATTCTAATGCTCGGATTGGTTCTAATGTACGGATTGTTAATGAAAAAGGACTAATAAATCACGATGGGGATAATTACTATATTCGCGAAGGGATTGTAATTGTAGCCAAAAACGCCACTATTGCTGATGGAACTGTGATCTAAACTCAAATAAATTAAGGCAAAGAAATTTAGATTTTGTGATTTCCTTGCCTTAATGCTTAGTTAACTTAAATTTACTTAGCTCTATTTATTTCCTTAAGTAATTCAGCGGCTTTACTACTTTTCATTTTAACTAAAATTTCATGCTGCTTACGTGCTAAATCTTTGTTATTAAGCTGAAGATAGCAATAGCCTAATTGAAAATAGCTATTATCATCTTCAGGATAATTTTTAATTGCTTGTAGAAAGGCCTCGCTTGCTGCTTGAAAATTATTTGCTTTGCGGGCATCTTCACCTTGTTTATATGAAGCTTTAGATAAAACTTTGGCTTGATCCAAAAATTGTTTAGCTTGAGCTTTTCCTTCCGCTCCAAGATTTGTGTAAGCTAAGCCAATTCCATAATTTGCACCTGGCTGGTTAATGGCTTTATTATAAGCTGTAATGGCATCTTTATAGTTACTAGCTAGACGCGAGGCTTCACCAAGCTTAAAGTAAACATCTTCGGGGTAATCAGGTTTAATTGTGGTAGCTTCTTGAAATGCTAGCATTGCTTCTTGGTTATTTTCATTCTTAAGGTAAGTGTTACCTAAGTTAAGAAATGTATCGGCTAAAAGGGCTTGGGAGAGTTTATCTTTAAGTTTTGTAGCATTTTTCCATGCTTTAATAGCTTCTTTATCATTATTTAGTTGAGATTGAGTTAAACCTAAAAAGTAATATGCATTTGGGTTTTCATCTTGTAGTTTAGCTAATTCTGAAAAAATCTTTAAGGCATCATCTAATTTATTTTGTTCTAGATAAATTTGTCCTAAATTTAGGTAAGCCGCAGGATCAGAATTAACAATAAGAATAGTTTTGTAAAGGTCTATAGCTTTTGCAAAATCTTTATTTTCAAAAGCTATTTTAGCTGTAACAAATAAATCATTGCTCTTAGTTGCATCTCTTGAAGCAATATTAGCTGCTGTAGGTAAATAGGCGACCACTAAATTTTTAGTATAACCTTTATACTTAAATTGTGGGACTTGAGACACATTTTTTCCTTCTGTTAGCATTGCAACACGATCTTGAACATAAATTTCTAGAGCTTCAAAAGTCACTTCACCCTTTTCATTTGCAGCATTACCTTTTAAGCCTTCAATTAAAGCTGTTGAAAAATAGCCTTGTTTCTTTTCTGTGTCCTCATAAGAACGTTCTCCTGGAGATGTAGCATAAAGGGTTGCTGCTGCTACTATTCCTTTATCTTTATTATAAAAATCAAGACCTTTTATAAAAGATTCAGAAAGTAAATTACTATCGTTGCTACGGTTTTTTCTTGGATCGTTGCGGCAAGCATCAAGAACTAACATAACTTGAGATGTACCATTTTCTTGAATTATATCCCTAAGAGAGTCAACTTTTAGACCAGATTGACCCATTGCCGTAACACTATCTGAAATCTCAGAATCTTCTGCTAGCAGGAAAGCTTCTTTATTAATTTCTACTCCATGACCAGAAAAAGATACAAATAACATACCATCTTTAGCCGCAGATTTACTTAATCGAGTAATCCATTTAATAATATTTTGACGAGTAGGTTTAAGTTCGGCTCCTTGTTCAGGTGTAAGTAGCACTACTTGCTCAGGAAGAAAACCCCCATAAACTTGAAGTGCTGCGGCTAGGGTTCGAGCATCATTAACTGCTCCATCTAGCTTAATAATGTCTGGATTATCATATTTATCTACACCAACAATTAGAGCATAACGACGATCTTTATTAGGTAGGCTTTCAACAGGGGGAATAAGAACAACTTCTGGTGTTACATTGGTATCTTCAATAATAATTTTATCTTTATCTTTATCTTTGTTTCTTTTAGGGCGAGGCTTAGTAGCAGGTTTAGGATCTGTTTTTTTAGTCTCTGGTTCAAAAATTACTCCACCTTTTTGTGCATATATTTCAGCGCTATTTATTGGAATATTAAGAACTAAAGCACTTATAAAGAAAAATTTAAGAATATTTTTAGAGGTTAAAAATTTTGTGGGGTTATTAGTTTTCAGCATAAAGAAAAATCCTTTGCTATTCTGTTAGTAGTTTGAAAATAAAAAGACCTTTCTTAACTTGGTCTTCTTTTACTAGTACTGACTGAGTAGGTTTATCTTGTGAACCGCTATCGTTTACAACAGGCTCTTTACCGTGTTCTTTAAAAAATGCTTCTACCATTTCTTCAAGCTCTTTTTGTTCTGCTTCGTTTAGTTGTTTACCTGCTTGAGCCGCTAGAAATTTTGGTTTTTCTAAAGGTTTATCAGAAAAAATGATAGTCCAGTAATAACCAGCCCCTAAAGTCCTAAGCCAGCCTTTAGAAGGGAAAGTAAGAGTTGTTCCAGCTTCTACTAGATTAGATTCCAGACCAGTTTCTGGAATTGGCTGTTTAGTTAACATTGTAGTGAAATTATTTTCACTAGGTGAAATTATATAAAGATAACCACGTTCTTTAGGTGAAAAATGAAAACGAAAACGTTGATCCTTTCCTAAAAAGAAAGGTTTAGCCCCTGTTAATTGTTTTCCATTATCGGTTTCCATATAAAACTCTATTGCATTAATCTCCTTAACTGCTTTAGCTATTGGAGATGGAGAAGCTGTAACAGGGTTATTAGTAGGGTTTTTATCGTTATTAAATAAAAATTGATAACCTAATACGCTTAGAACTATTACTAGTAAAATTGCTCCAACCCCAATTATTGCAGTGTTTGATTTAGCTTTTACACCTTCAGAAGAATTAACTACATCATTATTTGTTTGGGTTTTATTAGCTGTGGAATCAGGATTAGGATTAGAATTAATTTTAGCTTTACTATCAATATTAGCAGTGGCATTTGCATCACTGGTGCCTGCACTCGTTTTAGGTTCAGAATTATTTCCAGGATTAGTTTTAACTTTGTTATTAGAATGTGTGTTTTTTCCAGGATCGGTATCAGCTTTGCTATTATGAATTTCAGTATTAGAACTTGAAAGTTTAGAAGTCTGTGCAGATACTTTAGGAAATGCTCCAGTAATTTTAGCTTCAGAAACTCTACGCTCATCTAAAGTTACAGCTTTATTTAAGGCTTGAAACATTTCTGCTGCATTAAGAAAACGCTGTGTTTTATCTAAAGACATAGCTCTAGCCAGTAAATCGGCTATTTCTTGTGGGATACTTTCATTTAGCTTATTAACAGGCTTAAGTGGATCACCTTTACTATCATTTAAGGCTATAACCCGGGACATTGTATCATTAGGTGGATTACCTGTTAATAAATGGTAAACTGTAGCAGCTAAAGAATATAAATCGCTACGTGCATCAGTTCCAGCACCAGTCATTTGTTCAGGTGCAGCATAATGTACCGTATAACCTGATACAAGGCTATTAGCTTGATTTTTTGCTAGCCCAAAATCAAGGAGAATTACTTGACCTTGAGGTGTTAGTTTTATATTTGCTGGTTTAATATCACGGTGTATTATTGGCGGATCAAAAGCGTGTAAGTATCCAAGTGTATTTAGAATCTGTGCCATCCAATCATAAACATCAGTGGGAGTTAATTTTCCAGCGCTAGCATTTAATACTTCTGATAGGTCAGTGCCTTCAATAAATTCCATTACTAAGAATTGGCCTTCTCCCTCAGAAAAATGATCCATCACTCTAGGAAGGCCAGAATGCCTAAGTTTAGCTAATAAAATCGCTTCGCTTTGAAAAGCTTCTCGCATCTTGTCGTCACTAAAGAATGTCTCTTTTACTGCCACAAGAGTATCTCCAAGCCTTGTGTCTTTTGCCTCATAAACTGCACCCATTCCACCTTTAGCTAAAAGACGAACTATTTTATATCTATTATAGAGAAGAGAATCATTAGAAAGCATTATTGACCCACAAAATAATAAACTTAAAAAACACTTATGTATGATTGAATTGATAAATAAATGTCTAACAAAAGTTTATCTAGTATACCCGCAAGCTATTGATCAAGCAACTCGTTCTAAGACTTAAAGAGCTTAAAAATATCCGGGTATTTCCTAATTTAAATAAAAAACTAATAAATAAGGTAGCTAAATAAATAACTACTATATCTCCTCCAAAACTTAGCTTTATCTAGCTCTCTGTAAAATCCTTCTCCCTTTTAATGGAAGGTTTTTTAGTAAAATGATTGACTGTTCAGTCAGATTATGAGAATATTGGTCATACCAATACTATTTTATATCGGCAAAGTTTTTAAGGAGTAATAATGTCAGTACGTAACATTAATAGCAGTAATAATATTGATAATTTTTCTAAAATAGAGCCAACTAAAAATAAGGTTATTGAGTCAAAGACTAATAATGTTGAAAGCTCTGTATATTCAACAAATACACATACTGAGAGATTACAAAGCCAATTTAGTCGTTCACGAAATGATATTGATAGCTTAAAAATTCAAAACCAAATTCAAGATAGTTTTTCTCTTTTTCCCTTACCGCTTCCTCGTATTCCTAGCCCTGCTGGGATGATAGATTTCCCTAAAACAATTAGTGTACTTACTAAAGCTTTACTTGAAGGTGTAAAGAATTTTGGTTTAAGTGGTATTAAGTTTGGTATTTCTGTTGCAGAGGCTTTAGGCAATGGGGCTAAAGCACTTTTTGACGCTAGCCAAGGTATGACAGATCTTTTTCAAGCAGGTTTAGGTAACTTAAAATCTGCTGTTAGTGGCTTTGCTCGTGATAACGGTCGTAGTTTAAGCCAAATAGATAGTCAGGCTACTAGCTTAATAAATTCAAATAATCCTGCTGCTCGTCAAGTTGGAGAGGCTACAAAGATTTTTTCAAGTGAAGTAAATCAAGCTATTTCAAACCTAAAAGGTGCAATGGCTGATTATTCTACTGCTTCAGATGAGGCTAAAGCCCGTATAGGTAAAGGCATTGAAACTTTAACCCTTGGACTTTTAGCAATGGTAGGAAATTCTGGTGAAGGGCTAGCAAAATTAAAAAACGGCCAAGCACAAATAATGAAAGCTCTTTCTGATATGGGAGGAGCTAATGAGTCTTTTGCTAAAATCGCTCAAGAAAATCTCCAAAAAATTGAAAATGCCCAAAGCCAACTAAAAACTGTAGCTCAAAATAATTTAGGCCAATTAACAGGAGATGACCTTAAGACTACTAATTCTATTTTACGTAGTTCTAATAGTATTCTTGGTAGAGTAGATAGATTAAGTAGTACAACAGAGTTTGCTACTAGCAATGTAGTTGAAGGAACAGAAGAATTACAATCTGCCTTAACTGGCTATATAGATGGGACTTGGGGGAAATTGGCTGAGGCTGCACAATCACTTTCTAGTAGTATTACAGGCGTTAATGAAACTACAGGACAATTTATCCGGGATACAAAAGGTTTTCGCAGTGTTATTGCAGCAGCAAAACAAGGTGATAGTCGTGCTATTAATGAGCTAAAAAATAAATATGGTTATACCTTAGATACTCTTCCTAGAGCAGGGACTCAGTTTGTTGATCCAAATTTCCTAAAAGGCGAGTTAGTTAATGGTCAAGTAGTAGCTAGTAAATTCCCTACAGGTAATGCTAGTAATAATGCACCAGATCTTAATGAGCAATTATTTGGAAATGGCCGTACTATTACGCTTACTAAGGCTGATGGTAGTCGAGTTAAAGTAAGCAATATGGCTGATTATCAAAAAATTATTGCTGAAAATCGTGCTAATAATTTAGGCCAAGTCGGTGATGGAAAACCTCTTCAAGTTCATGTTGCTTTAGAAGGTGGTGGTGGACAGGGAAAACGCTTTATTCCAGCTATTTCTGAAATGTATAACAATGGTGTTGTTCCTTCTAGTGTTAGTGGGACTTCTGTAGGCGCAATTGCAGCAGGTGTTTTAGCCGCAGGTGCAGATCCTAAGCAAGTAGAAGAGATTGTTAGAGATGAAAGAATTGCTAAATTCCTAGATCTTGGTGTTGGTGGACGTGGAGGCGTTTTCAAAGGTGAAGAAGCTTATAAATTCTTTGATGAAACCTTACGTAAATTAACTGGAATTACAGATCGTCCTGTTACTTTTGCAGATTTAAAAATACCACTTCATATTGTAGCAGCAAAATATTCTGACACTAATCCACCTGCTGGACAAGATATGTCTAAATGGGAAAATCGCACTTTTGTTTTTGGGCCAGAAACAACTCCAAATACCCCCGTAGCTTTAGCAATGCGGGCATCAATGGCTATTCCAGGTGTTTTTGACCCTGTAGAAATGGTTGATCCAACAACGGGCCGTACTATCCAATTAACTGATGGCGGAACACTTAATAATTTACCATTAGGTTATAATAAAGATGGATTGCCAACAGTAGCTCTTAATTTACAAGAACCTAATGTTAATCATCCAAAATATATTGGTAATAATTTACCAGAGATTCCTGCTCCAAAAGGTAATTTATTTGCTTCAAACTCTTTATTAAATACACTTTATGGAGGGCTGTTTGTTGCTCAAAGTGGAGGGCTTAAGAAAGATTATCAAGAACGAACTAACCCACCAGCTAATAATTTTATTTTAAGTGTACCTATTTGGGATTTACAAAATCCTAAATTTTCAGATGATGCTCTAGACTTTAAATATGATCCAATTGTTGATGCTAAAATTGATGGTCAAACCCGGGCAGTTACACAAAATTTCTTTAAAGACTTTTTAACAGGCTTACAAACACCAGGAGCAAAAGGCACAAATATTAAGCCTCTTCCAACAGATACAAGCTTTACTCGCCAAGTTGAATTTAATGGAAAAACTTGGACTGCAAACTATGATGGTAAAGGCAGTAGCGTAAGATTTACTAGTTCAGATGGTACTCAAAAATCTGTTTTTGTTGGCAATCGTAAACTAGAAAATTGGGTTATAGATGATGCTGCTTTTGGCGATTTAACAGGGCGCTTACGTTTAGCCCTAGAGGGCAGTTTAGCTTAATCTTAAAAGCTTAAAGCTATAAAGATAAAATGGATTACCCTAAGTATTTATAAGGGTAGTCCATTTGTGTAGCAATGGTTTCTTTTATATTACTATTAGTTAGTTTTTCTACTAAATAAAGCCCTACATCAATAGCAGAAGTTACTCCCCGAGCCGTAATAATATTTCCCTCATCTACAATACGTTGGTTTTTAACCTCTTGGCAATAGGGTTTTAGCTCATCAAAAGCTATAGGATGGGTTGTAGCAAATTTTCCTATTAAAAAACTTGCTGCGCCAAAAATTATTGAGCCAGTACAAACAGAGACTTTTAGTTTTACTCTCTCAGACGTTTTAATCCAATCAATAAATTCTTTGTTATGTTCTAACTCCCTAGTTCCAAAACCTCCAGGAATTACCACTATATCATAATTATTTAGCGGCTCTTTAAGCTTTGTAGGAAGGATTCTAAGCCCTTTATCATCAGCTACAGTTTCACTATAAGCACATATGTCCCATTCTAAATCGTTTATAAACCCCATAGATTTAAGCCTAGTTACAGGGTCGTAAATGCCTATAAAATCAAGTGCTGTCATTTGATTAAAAATAATAAACGCTATTTTCATATATTAAATTAGAAATGATTAAAAATTTTTCTGCAAGATTTTTTTAAGTAAACATTCTTTTTGCAAACAAACAAAAACTTATATTAAATTTTAGGAGAATGTTATGAAATATAATAGTTTATCTTTGCTAGGAACCTTGGTGTTTACATTCTTTATTTTATTTTCTCCAAATGTTTTTGCTCAAGAAATTAATTCTAAAACAGAATCTGCAATGATTGTAGATAATTCTTCAACTCTAGAAAAAGTAGAAAAAGTAGAAAAAATAGAAGATTATCTTAATAAATATTTAGAAGTAAAATTAGTTAATGGAAAAAAAGTTGCTGGTAAATTAGTTGAATATAAAAATGAAACCTTGACCTTAAAAGAAGGTTTGATAAAAAAACAAGTTGCTATGTCTAATGTTGTTTCTTTTGAAATAGTTAGATCCCCAGGGGAAAAAATTAAAGATACTTTAGAAGATGTAGAATATTTTACCGCCGTCTACATTATGGCCCCACCTGTAGAACTGATTTTGCACGCTTTTAACCTTGGTTGTATAGGCGATTAAATTAAGAGTTTTTCTAAGAGTAAGGGTAAGGATTTTAGCTGCAACCACTTTGGTTGCAGCTTTTTTTTGGATAAAAAGTCTCTAGGGTTATTTGTAAGTGTTTTAGCTTAATCTTGCTCCGCGCCATCTAAAATAGCTTGAATTTTTAAGCTATGGCCTATTACTGCAATAGTTCCACCTCGTTTTATTAGTGCAAGTGCAAACTTATACATTTCTTGCGAAGAAGTTAAAGTGGTTAAACCTATCTCCTTAAGGCATTCTTCTATCGCTATTTCAGCTTTTTCTCTTCCTAAGGCTTTGGTAAGTTTATGGTTAGTTTGTTTTAGCCTTGCTTGCATTATGTCTGACATAAGAGAACGACTAAGAGTTTCAAAGTCATCTCCCTGTTTAGATAAGGCTTGATTAAATCGCATCATATCTTGCGAGTTATTAATAGAAGTAAGTCCTGCCTCATCCATGCATTGTTGAAATATTTTTCCTGCTGTTTGAGGATTGGCCGTGATTCTAGCCATTCTAGACAAAATTTGTAGCTCTAATACTTGCCCACCAGCTATTGTATTATCCATAATTTTACCTGATTATATATGTTTATTTTTACAATTAAATTTAAGATTCTCAGGTATTTTATTACAAGCCATTTTAATTTTAAAAAGATTTCTATTTTTAGCAAGATTAAGAAATTAAACTTTTTACCCAAGCAACAAACATATTAACCACTACGTGATTTTCCTTATTACCAGAAATAATTAAATCAGCATATTGTTTACTTGGCGCTACAAGCTTATTATGCATTGGTTTTACATAGGTTAAATATTGATAAATAACAGATTCTTTATCACGTCCACGTTCAGCTATATCTCTTTGCAAACGTCGGATAAAACGCAAATCATCATCGGTATCAACAAAAATCTTTATTTTCATTAAATCTCTAAGACGCTGTTCAGAAAAAATAAGTAAGCCATCTAGTAAAATTATAGGTTTAGGGGTAATGGTTTGAAATTTTCCTGTTCTAGTATGTTTAGAGAAATCATAAATAGGCTGAGCAATAGATTTAGCTTCTAAAAGATCTTGTGTATGTTTAATTAAAAGTTCTAAATCTAGAGAATCTGGATGGTCAAAATTAATATGATGGCGAGAATGCTCTGGTAAATGTTCTAAATCGTGGTAGTAGTTGTCTTGTTGCAAATAAACTATATTTTCTTCACCAACTGAGTCAATAATTTTTTTTGCAATAGTAGTTTTACCTGAAGCACTACCCCCACATACACCAATCAGCATCAAAATTCCTCCTAAAATCAACAAAAATAAGAAGGCACAAAGTTTAACACTTTGTGCCTAAGTAAATATCAATTATGGGTTAAAAACAATCTATTTTTTCCCAAACACTGTCAAAGTATAATTAGCACTGTCTTGGCCTGAGGCAACACCAATAAAATAAGTTCCTGGTGCAAGAGAACTTGTTCCTACAAGCTCTGATCCTGATAGGCTTAGACCAGCATTTAGAATAGATGCACTATTAGCAGAAATAGGCCCATTCTTTATTGCTTTTGTAAAAAGTATTACGTCTATATCACTATTAGCATTATCTGCCTCTAAAGAGATATAGAGTTGAGAAGCGGTTTTTAAGTCTACACGATAGAGGTCTTGGACTGGAAGGGTAAAGCCATCACCAAAATCTATAGAGATTTTGGATGGATCACTTGCTCTAATAGAACCAGTTATTTTAGCGTCAGAACCTACTTTTTGACCTTGTTTTTTAGCATCATTAGGCTCATTTTCGCCAACATTAACTATAGGAGAAAGACCAAAACCATTAAGTACAATATCTATATTTGGAGTCACTGAACCAGCAACAACTTTTACAGGAGTAAAGTCTTTAGGATTATCTGTATTAGCATTACCTTCGCTTATTCCATTGTAGTTTTCTGGGACAAGTAGGTCTAATTGTTCATCTCTTGGGCCAACGCTTGAGCCACCTAAGAATTGAGGATTAATTTTTTCTACAGAAATAAGATAATCCCCAGGAGGTAAGCCTATAAATTGATAAGAACCATCACCTCGTAGAACTCCACTAACAAAGCTAGTTGCCGTTGCAAGAGGATCTAACTCTGGTCGTACTTCAGGAGGTAGAGGTGCACCATCAGCATCTAAAGGAACATTACCGCCCTTAAAAACTTCTATATTTGGATCAGGTGGATATTTACCTAAGCTGATACGACGAGCCACTACATTAAGCCCTGTAATAGGAAAATCTCCATTTAGTGTGCGAATAACCACTTTACCAGTAATACCACCTATTTTTGAACCTGGTTCACTAGGTAAATAGCCTGGTGCAGGATAAAGAGCAGACATTGCAACTATGTCATCAAAGTCTAAAGATGCAATAAAGTTACCTGAACTACGTAGACCAAGATTACCTAATTTGCTACTTGTTGGGCCACCAAATAGAAATGGGTAAACGGTTTCTACAAATGGGCCAAAAACATCAAAACGTTGTTCTGAGCTAGCAAAACCATCTGGAAGATTAGCAAAAGGACTGCTAGAGGCAATACCACCGTTAACTTGTGAGTGGTCAAGTGGGCCAGCAAAATGACCAAATTCATGAGTAAATACTCCTAGAAAAGGAACTTTACCACCTGCTGCATTTATAGAAGCTCCATTAAGTACCACTGTAGCTTCACCTAATGCAATTGTAGAGGGATCAGGTCTAGTAAAGGCTAGAAAAGTAAAAAATCCAAGCACACCACCTCTACCAGTAATACCACCATCTGAGTCAAAAATAATTGGGTTTTGAAAAGTTGGACTACGAGAACTTAACACAACACCAACATTATTACGGTCAACATCAATAGCAGCACCAGTGCTAGGGCTTTTTATTGGCCCAGCGTTAACAAACTCAATAGTTGCAGTTGGAATATCATTGTAAAGCTTAAAAATACGGTCTACTAGTTTTATTGCTTCTGCGCTAGGTATTGTGCCTAGTGCTCCACCATCAACACGATAGAGGACTTGGCCTTGTGCATTAACAGTAGTGCTACCAAGAGCACCTCCTTTAGTTTCTACCTTTGACCAAACTACAGGTTTACCATTAGATGCTACAAAAAGAGGCCCCCCCGCATAACTAGTCTCAAAAAAGCCTGTTACTAGCATAAATAACAGTGCAAAACTTAAATAAAAAATAGTCTTGAACATTTTCATAATAGAGTTTTTCTCCTATTTCTCTGACTCAGCAATGGTGCGTACCAAACCAGTTAAGTCATTTAATGGTAACGCTCCAGGTTTGCCAATTAATGTAGCAAAATTCTGATTGCTATTTCTTGATGCAATAATAGGTATTTCTAAACCCCCTTCAGGATGAATAACTTTCGCTTTGTCAGAAGACTTAGAGTAATTATTATAGGGATTAGTAAATAGCCCTCGATTATTAATACTGTTTTTTACAATTTGCTTACCTTTAGAAGTCTGGGTAATGTAAAAAGCGCCTTGATAGAGTCCAACAGGATAGGTTAAATCTCCCATATAGTTAGGAATTAGCATTAAAAGCATTTCTTCGCCAATGTGGTAATTGCTTAGACCATGAACAATAAAGCTATCAGGGTCAGCAATTCTTCCTCCAACTCCACCAACCATTGGCATGACTTCTTTACCACTTATATTTTTATTAAACTTACGAGGTTGATGGCCTAATTGCTTAAAAGTAAAAGTTTGTGGAATATCACCTTTAATTTTTTCTGAAACTGCAAAAGTATAATAAGTAACAGGCATCATTCCTTGGGCTATCATTTCTTCCGTTTCTTTAATGTTAGTACACTTACCAACAAAAACTTTGTCCGCAGTTGCTACCATTTCTTCTAGATTAAATTGTAGAACTGCATGATGTGCTTTTGATGTAAGCATTTGAGTGCTAAATAGCACAGCTAGCAAAATAGCTAGAAAAGCGTATCTTAATTTTTTCATGAAAAAACTCCAGGATTTTAGAGGATTTCTAAAAGTATGAGATAGTATTAATCAATCGTCAAGCACTAGACTTGGGATTTAATTAACTTAATCTCAACAAAATACATAACGATATAAATTTGAGTTAAATTCAATACTTAAAGTTTGCTTTAATGCCTTTAATGTATTGAGATTTATTTTATAGTAAAAACGCTCTAAGTAAAGACGCTCTAACTGCTAGTTTTTGCTAATTTTGCTGGAAAAGCTTGCTATCTATTGTTATAAATGCGAGCTAAATTTTTAAATTAATAAATCCTAGGAACAAAATGAGCATCAAATCAGATAAATGGATTAAGGAAAAATGCGAAACTGCTCAACTAATTACCCCTTTTGAAACAACTCTAGTAAGACAAGTAGAAAATAGACGTGTAATTAGTTGTGGACTCTCAAGTTATGGCTATGATTGTAGGCTTGCTAAAGATGAATTTAAGGTTTTTTCTCCTATTCAAGGGACAGAAATTAACCCTAAACAATTTGACTCTAAGAGTCTTTTAGATATACCAATTAGAACCGATGAAGATGGATCATCTTATTGGCTACTTCCTCCTCATTCTTATGCTCTAGGCGTTACAATTGAACATTTTAATATTCCTCGTAACGTTACAGCTATTGCCTTAGGAAAATCAACTTATGCTAGATGTGGCATAGTCGTTAACACTACCCCACTAGAAGCTAATTGGTGTGGACGACTTGTTATAGAGCTTTACAACGCTGCTAATCTTCCTGTAAGACTTTTTGCAGAAGAGGGTTTTGTACAGATTCTATTTTTTGAGTCTGATGAAATATGTGAAGTATCTTATAGTGATAGACAAGGAAAATATCAAAACCAAGCAGGCTTAACTCTCGCCAAGGTATAAGTAGAGGCAAACCTATGTGTTTGCCTCTACTTAACAAAAGGCTTGCCTGTACTTTTATTTTAGGTTAAGTAAACTCGCTTAGCAGAAATAATATTTGGCATTTCAGTAAGTGCGCTTAAGAGTTCATCGCTGGCAGCAGTGTCTATTTGACAAAGCATAATAGCT
Organism: Acidobacteriota bacterium; assembly: GCA_016213785.1. Classification (GTDB taxonomy): domain Bacteria; phylum Acidobacteriota; class Blastocatellia; order Chloracidobacteriales; family JADJPF01; genus JADJPF01. The sequence goes on along the minus strand of JACQZQ010000052.1, from coordinate 27,934 downwards.
GTTCCTCCCATTTCCTTACGCCCTAAGTAAAGTCTACCAATATTGATATTATTATCTCCAAGCAAACTACAGAATTTTCCTAGTACGCCTGGAACGTCTTTATTAGTGCAAAGTAGCATATGGCCTCTAGGAATTGCTTCTAGGTTAAAGCCATTAACACGAACAATGCGAAGGTCTTTTTCGCCTAGTAATGCCCCAGCTACGCGGCTTTGTTGTTCATCGGTTTCCATAGTAACTTCAACCATACTTGCAAAGTCTGTAGCACGACGTGAGCGGGCTTCACTAATACGTATTCCTCGCTCTTGTGCAACAAGAGCAGCATTAACAAAATTTACTCTTTCGCTAGTTGGGGAAAGTAGTCCTACTAAAATAGCTTGAGTAATAAGCTTTACATCGTACTCTACAACATCGCCAGAATAATCAATATGAATCTTTTTAACATTATGACCAAAGGCTTGACCTTGGAATGATCCTATTTTTTCTCCAAGCTCAATATAAGGTTTAACTTGTGCTAAGACCTCAGGGTTTACTGATGAAGCATTTACCGCACCACGAATTGTTCCTGTTGAAAAGAAGTCTCGCATTTGTTCAGCAATAGCAACTGCTACATTGATTTGAGCCTCGGCAGTAGAAGCACCTAAGTGAGGAGTACAGATTACTTGGTCAAGTTTTAAGAGAGGATTATCAGGAGAAATGGGTTCTTCAACAAAAACATCTAGTGCTGCACCAGCGACTTTACCGCTTTTGATCGCGTCACAAAGATCAGTTTCATTAACAAGTCCACCGCGAGCACAGTTAATAATACGTACTCCATCTTTCATTTTTGCAAAGGCATCTTTGTTAATAATATTTTTGGTTTCTGCTGTCATTGGAGTGTGAACTGTGATGAAATCAGCACGTGCAAACAGATCATCTAAAGAAACAAGTTCAACATTAAGTTTAGCAGCAGCCTCGCGAGTTAAGTAAGGATCAAAACAAATTGGGCGCATTCCAAAACCAAGAGCACGAGACGCAACTATACTTCCAATTCGTCCCATTCCAACAATACCAAGAACTTTATCTAGTAATTCTACTCCTGTAAACTTCTTTTTTTCCCATTTACCTGCTTTAGTTGAAGCAGATGCTTGAGCAACATTACGTGCTAGAGAAACCATTAAAGCCAATGTATGCTCAGCCGTAGTTACAGTATTTCCACCAGGAGTATTCATTACGACAATACCACGTTGTGTAGCGGCTGCAACATCAATATTATCAACACCTGTGCCTGCACGACCAAGAACTTTTAGTTTATCTCCTTGAGCAATGACTGGGGCAGTAATTTTAGTATCACTTCTTACGATAACACCATCATAGTTAGCAATAATTTCAAGCAGCTGTTCTTCTTTTAATTCGCCTTTGCGATCCACTTCAATTCCATCAGCTTGCTCTAAAATTTTTAGTCCTGCTTCAGAAAGATTGCCGCAAACAAGTACTTTATAACTCATAATACTTTTTCCTTATTTAATTAAAATTAGGTCGGTTAATATAAAATTTAAGCGTCAGAAATAAAACCGGTCATTTTAGCAGGAAAAAGAATTGCTACCAAGATAACTGAGAGAGTCTTTACCGAAGGGTTAAAAGGTTTATTAGAAAGATTACGAGTGGCTATTTTGCTCTAAACTAGGGAAAAGTAGTGGCTTAGTCTTTCTTGATGGTTGACACTTTTATAAGAAATGTCGTAACATACTGACCAGATTTTATTAACCGAAACAGTAAGCTTCCTTAATCTTTTTCTAATTATAACTTAAATTATTGTTGATAACTTTAGTAAGCTAAAATTAGAAAATTTGTATTTTTATACTTTATTTTAGAATAAAGTATAAATAGGGCTTTCTACTTTGTAGGTGGTGTTTTTATGGAAAAAGCAAGAATTTATCCAGTTAAATCCATACCAGATAAACTATTTTTTAAGATAGGTGAAGTCTGTGATTTAATAGATGTTCAACCTCACGTCTTGCGTTATTGGGAATCAGAATTTCCTATGTTGACTCCACAAAAAAACCGTGCAGGTCAACGCACTTATCGTCGTAAGGATGTAGAAGTAGTTTTTCGTATTAAACAACTTCTTTATGATGAAGGGTTTACTATTGCTGGAGCAAAAAAGAAACTTGCTTCAGAAGTTCGTGGTGGAGCTAAATTAAAAGTTGTTACTCCAGAAATCTTAGAAATATCTGCTGAAATAAAAGCTGAGCCTATAGCTACTCAACTAGTGACAGAAGAACCCAAACTACTAATAGAAGAACTTAAGCCAATAGATACAAAACCGGTTTCTATTGTTGCTACAGAAACTACATCTAGTAGCCTAGAACCCTCAGCTTTAACAAAACCCATTTTAAGCACAGAACAAAAAGTTGCTTTACGTCAAATTAGGCAGGATCTGCAAGGTTTATTGACAAGGCTTTCTCGCGATGCAATAATCACGGCCAAATAATGACCCAACTCGGGATGTAGCTCAGTCTGGATTAGAGTGCACGCTTGGGGTGCGTGAGGTCGCTGGTTCGAATCCAGTCATCCCGATTAAATTTTTGATACATCAAGAACTGAGGCGCGAGGCAAGTTAAAACTTGTTTTTGCGCCTCGTTTTACTTTATATAACTTTTTATATGCCAAAAATTTTAGTAACTAATGATGATGGAATAGACTCAGATGGAATCAAGGCTTTAGCCGATAGCCTCTCAACTCTAGGTGATGTAATTGTAGTTGCTCCTAGTACAGATATGACAGCCGTATCCCACTCTTTAACTCTTCATTCTCCTTTAAGAATCGAAAAACGTGATGAAGCATGTTATGCTGTTACTGGTACTCCTACAGATTGCGTAGTACTTGCAATAAATATCTTACTTAATAATGCTCTACCAGATCTAGTAGTTTCAGGTATAAACCGAGGTGCAAATTTAGGTGATGATATACATTATTCAGGAACGGTTGCTGGAGCAATGGAGGGAACTTTCTATGGTATAGCCTCAATTGCTGTGTCTTTAGCAGGACGTGAGCGCTATGATTTTCAATATGCAGCACAAGTAGCTAAAGAAATCTCTAGTAATGTATTAAAATCAGGACTACCTAAAGGAACACTTCTAAATGTTAATGTTCCACGAGGCCCAATTAAAGGAATTGCTCTTACTCGCCAAGCTAGTAGGTCTGCTGGAACTGAAATTCTTATAAATCATGATCCTCGTAATCGTCCTTATTATTGGGTAGGGTATGGGAAAATTTCTTGGGAGCAAAACGCAGGTACAGACTTTGCAGCAATAAAACAAGGGCTGGTTTCTATTACACCTATAAAAAATGATATGACTAATTATGCTCATTTATCAGAACTTGAAAAATGGGACGGCCATTGGTTAAGCGTTTATAAACAAGATAGCCCAAACAAAATCAATGAGTTAGACAATAAAGATAACCAAGATCATTTGTATTAATCTTTTCTTAAGGTAAGAATAAAGCTAAAATTTTGTTCTTAAAAAAGCATTCTACTTATGAGTTTAACTGCTACAGACCCTTATCATTTTGCCCGTCAACGTATGCTTAACTCTTTACGCCTTAAGGGTGTACGTGATGAACGTGTATTAAAAGCTATGGCTAGTGTACCTAGGCATCTGTTTGTAGAAGAAGCTCTTACCTGTAAAGCCTACGGAGATCACCCTCTACCAATCCCTGGAGGTCAAACAATTTCTCAACCTTATATGGTAGCTAAAATGACAGAACTTCTAGAAGTAACTAAAAAAGATAGAGTTCTAGAAGTTGGCGCAGGTTCAGGTTATCAAACAGCAGTTTTATCTCATGTAGCAGGATTAATTTTTTCTATTGAACGAATTGAAGAACTTACGCGTCTTGCTAAGGCTAGAATACGTCAGTTTAATATTGATAATGTAATAATGCGTTGCTCAGATGGTAGCTTAGGTTGGTCTGAACACGCGCCATATAAAGGGATTTTAGCAGCTGCGGCTGCTCCAGACATTCCAACTGCCCTAGTAGAACAGTTAGAAATAGGAGGCTGTTTAGTTTTACCTATTGGTACAGAACAAGATCAACGTCTAATTCGCGTTCGTAAAATCCGCCAAGGCACCACAGTAGAAGACCATGGAGGAGTAGTTTTTGTAAAAATGATTGGCCGTCAAGGTTGGAATAAATAAATTTTCACTTTTTTTGCTAAATACTTAAAATTAAATGGTTTTTATTTTCTGGGCTAGTATTTTTGTAAAGTAAATCAATAAATTTAACTCCATACCTAGCTAAAAAATGGTAAATATTTAATTCTCTTTCCTGTAAGTTTTTATGTGGGTAAAGTACATTAAAAGTACGCTCAATTTGTTTTACTAAAGTTTCTTGCCGTTTTGCATTACTATTAATAAATCTAGTATGTAAATTATTGATTTGATAGAAGATTTTTTCTTTTCCTCCCCTTAATGCTTCTGCTAAAGTAGGATCAATTTTAACTAGCGAGTTTTGTAATTTATCTAATTGAGATTGAAGCACTTGGTTAGTTTCATCAAAAACCTGGATTATTTCTTGGTCTAAATTATTTTCTAAAACCTTGCGTTTAATAACTTCTAAGCCTGCAAAAAGATCAGTAAACTCTAATCCCCATTTTTTTAATAAGTTACTATCTCGGTGTTGAATGACGGTAAAACTATTACGAGCTAATATTATGGGAAACTCTACAGGAAAAAATTTATATATAGCACTTATTTGAGCAAAATAAGCTACTTCAGCCGGGCCACCTATATAAACTGCTGTTGGGAGTAAGTAGTCTTGTATAATAGGCCGTAACATTACATTAGGACTAAAGTTTGATGGATCTGCTTTTAACTTAGCAAGTAGATCTTCTTTAGTATAAGTAAAGGAACTATGTTTTAGAGTAAAGTTTTCTTCATTATGGCGCAAAGCGCTACGATGCTCATTTTCTAATGTAAAGAATGTTACCATATCGAGGCTAGTATAAACTTGGGCGTGATAGCCTTTAGATTCTAGTTCTTGGCTACGGTTAACTAAAGCTTGAGCAATCTCTTGTGTTTTATTAATTGCTTGTTCAAAAATAGGTGCAGCCAATTGTTTTAACTTAGTATCCATTGGATCAATTAACACCAGCCCATACTTAGTAAAGAAGTTAGTGATTATTTGACCAAAAGCTTTAGCAAAAGCTTTCTCTATGCTATAAGCGCTACATAATTCTTTTTCTAATTCACTAACAAACTCTGATTGGGGCAAACTAGCAAATAATTGGGAGATATTTTCTTCTATTTCTTGAGAGATTGTTAAATTTCCTATAGATGAGTTGCCTAGGTTTCCTTTAGCTTCATGTTTAATTTTGTTTAAGTGTCCTTCACGATTAATCACATTTGAAAAAGATACTTCTTCATAATCATGATCTTCGCTAGCAATCCAAAAAATAGGAATAGCTTTTTGTCCTTTAAGATTAAGCTCTTCTGCTAGTTTAATAGCGGTTAACGCTTTATAAACACTATAGAGTGGCCCACCAAAAAGTCCTGCTTGCTGCCCTGTAATTATTGCTACTGTAGACGGATCTTTAAGTAATTCAATATTTTGCAGAGCCTTTTCTGAACATCCAAAAACTTGATTTTGTTCTTTTAATATATTGGCTACTAAGTCTCTTTGCTGTGTTCGTCTGATAACGTTAGCAGAATTTGATAAAACAGTCTCTACTAAACTCTTAGGCAATGGGCTGTTGGTTGGTGAGTTATTGGATGAATTGTTAGAATTAAGAGAAGGGTAAAAGTCTATTACTTGTGTAGAATCATAAAGATAGTCTAGATATAGCTTTGAGCTATTAGGAATCTGTGTAAAAGGTAGTTGAGAAATAGAGAGTTGACTTAAAATATCGTTATTTGAAGGGTTTGATTGGGGAGCGCTCACAAAATATCCTTTTTCGTAGTTTTCTTAATGGAAAGATCTTAAAGTTGAAAGTTATTTAAAGTTGTTTGAATTGCTTTTTGAGCCGTTTCATCAGGCATTAGCAAAGGGCTTCGGACTACTTTGCCCTGATAGCCTAAAATATCCATTGCATATTTAATACCACCAACACCATAACGGCTAGCAATCTGTTCAGATAAGGCTAAAAGTTTTAATTGTTGATTTTGAGCAAGTTCTAGTTGTTTAGAATTAAAGGCTTGGAAAATTTCATAACAAAGTTTAGCTGCAAAATTACCGACAGCTAAAATAGCGCCTCTTGCGCCAATTGCTAAAGCAGGATAAAGAATTGGCGCACTACCAGTTAAAACACTAAATGTAGGTTTAACTAAACTAATAGTTTGCATTAAAACACGCATATCACCTGAGCTATCTTTAATTCCTACAATATTTGGATGTTCTGAGAGTTTAGCAATTAATTCTGGAGAAAGTGAAAGACCTGTAAATTGCGGAACGCTATAGAGTAAAACAGGAATGGGGCTAGTATCAGCAACCTTTTGATAATAATCATTTAATGCTGCCAAAGTCATTGAGCTTTTGAAATAGTGCGGTGTAACTACCAGTGCATAATCTGCTGCACATTTAGCTGCAAGCTTAGTAAAAGCTATTGTTGCACTGGTTGAATGTAAACCTGTACCAACAATCATAGGCATATTTGAAGGTATCGATTGGCGAGCAACTTTTAAGACTTCAAGCTTTTCTTCTTCTTCTAAATGGACTACTTCGCCCGTTGAACCTAAGACTAAATAGCCTGCAAGCCCAGTTTTATTCCAAATGGAAAAATTTGTTTTTAATGCTTTTATATCCAATTGACCTGTTTGATCAAAAGGGGTCACTATTGCGCTAAATATACCTTGAAGTAGTGTCATGCTGGCAATTATAGAGTTATCATCTGGTAATGAACAACTCTAACCAGTAGGTTTAGAGATTATTGCTTTTAGCCAAAACCTAAAAAACTTTGTAAAAGCCTTTAGTTTTTAGAACAATAAGAGCCAAACTTTAGGAGCATTTTTGCAGTCCATTCTAGTCTTATGCTTAACTTCATTCTAAGATTCTTACCAGCTAGGTTAAAAAATTTTTTTGGAGAGAAAACCCTCGTGTCTGATCATAAATTTACAAATCGCTTGATTAATGAAACAAGTCCCTATTTACTCCAACATGCACATAATCCTGTAGATTGGTATCCATGGTGTAGAGAAGCTTTTGAAGAGGCTGAAAAACAAGATAAGCCTATACTGCTTTCAATAGGCTATTCTGCTTGTCATTGGTGCCATGTAATGGAACGAGAATCTTTTGAAAACCCAAATATAGCAAAACTAATGAATGATAATTTTATTTGTGTAAAAGTAGATAGAGAAGAGCGACCAGATTTAGACCATATTTATATGAGTGCAGTACAGTTAATGACTCGTCATGGTGGCTGGCCTATGACAGTTTTTCTTTTTCCTGATGGTAGACCGTTTTTTGGTGGTACTTATTTTCCTCCCCAAGATCGCTACAATATGCCAGGATTTCCTAAAGTATTAACTGCTATAACAAATGCCTATCAAAATCCAAGTGAACGTAGCCGTTTAGACCAAGCAGGCACAGAGGTTTTAGAAGAAATCGGGTCAATGAATAACTTTATTCCTGTAGATTCGCCTCTTTCCACTGATATTTTACGTAAGGCTTATCATAATCTAGCTACTAACTTTGATAGCCGTAATGGTGGTTTTAGTCATGCTCCTAAATTTCCTCAGCCAATGAATTTAAGCTTTTTACTAAAAACCTTTGCTCGTACTAAAGACCACAAAGCCCTAGAAATGGTTGAGTTAACATTAGATAAAATGGCAAGAGGCGGTATCTATGACCATTTAGCAGGAGGTTTTGCCCGCTATTCTACTGATGAAAAATGGCTTGTTCCTCACTTTGAAAAAATGCTTTATGATAATGCTTTACTTAGCCAAGTTTACTTAGAGGCTTATCAAGCGACAGGTAATAAATATTACAAACAAGTTACAGAAGAAATACTAGATTGGGTAGTTGCAGAAATGACCGATCCTAAAGGGGGCTTTTACTCAACTCTAGATGCTGATAGTGAAGGCGAAGAAGGTAAATTTTATGTCTGGGATCAAGAAGAAATAGAAAAACTTCTTGGCTCTGAAGCAAAGCCCTTTATTGAATTTTATGGAGTTACTAAACATGGTAACTTTGAGGAAAGAAATATTCTTAATATTGATTTTCCAATTTCTGAAATGGAAGATAGAGTAAGTAAATTATGTGAAATTAGCATAGAAGAGCTAAGAAAAAACCTAGCTAACTCACGTAAAAAGCTAAGAGAAGTTCGTGCTAAAAGAGTTTGGCCTGGATTAGACGATAAAATTTTAACTGCCTGGACTGGTATGATGATTAAGTCTTTTGCCCAGGCTGCACAAGCCCTAAAACGAGATGATTATAAACAAGTTGCTATTAAAGCTACTGAGTTTATTTTAACTTATAACTCAAGTAATGGAAGGTTACTACGTAGCTATAAGAATGAACAAGCTAGATTTAATGCTTATCAAGAAGATTATGCATATTTTATAGATGCTTTAATTGCAACTTATGAGGCTACTTTTCAGACAAAATGGTTAGTAGAAGCCCGTCGTCTAGCGGATATAATGATTAATCAGTTTTGGGATGAAGAGGAAGGAGGGTTTTTCTTTACTAGTAATGACCATGAAGAGTTAATTATTCGTAGCAAAGAATATACAGATAATGCTACTCCATCAGGGAATTCTGTTGCAGTAGATGTTTTACTTAAACTACATCATATTTTTAATGATGAGCGTTATGAAAAAATTGCAGTTAGGATATTAGGCTTAGTTGGTAAAGCTCTAGAACGTTTCCCTGGAGGCTTTGGGCATATGTTAGGAGCACTGGACTTTTATCTTGGACAGACAAAAGAAATTGCAATTATTGGAAATCCTGAGTCAGACGATACAAAAGCTTTAGTAAAAACAATTTATCAAGGTCATTTACCTAATAAAATAGTCTTAGTTGTACATCCATCAGATAGCGAATCTATTAATCTATTACCCTTACTAGCAAATCGCTTAATGATTGATGGTATGGCTACAGCTTATGTATGTGAGCATTTTACCTGTAAAGAGCCAGTAACAAAGGTAGATGAGCTTACAAAGCAATTAGTATAGACTTTATGTTTACTAGCAAATCCACCCAACAAACTACTAGACATTAAGAACTCTTAAGCTTATGCTAGTAACTACCGCAATAAAGTTATTAATCTTATTTTTATGTTCTTTTAGAAAGGCACAATTTATGACTACTGAAGAAATGTTTCAACTACTGCTAAATCAAATGAAAGAACTACGTTCTGACGTTCTTAGGATAGAGAAAAAACAAGAGCAGTTTGAGAAAAAACAAGAACTTTTTGAGAAAAAACAAGAACTTTTTGAGAAAACATTAGAACAATTCCAAAGAAACCTAGACTTATTTCACAAAGCACTAATACAACTTAGAATGAATCAGGAACAATTCCAGAAAAATCTAGAAGAATTACAAAGTAGTCAAGATAATATGCGTTTTGGAATGAGAAATTTGCGGCTTACAATTGATGAGTTTAGGGAAGAAATGAATACAAAATTTGATAGACAGGCTAAGTCTATTCATTTTCTTGATAGGAGTGTTGCACACTTTCATGAAAGAATTAATATAGTGGAAGAAGATATTAAAGAAATTAAAGAAGGATTAGGTAAAACTAGCTAATATATTGTGTTTACACTCTCTCAATTTGAAAACCTCTATTCTTTGCTTAGTCTTAACATAGTAGAAGAAGATTGCGGAATAAGATGTGATAAATATTGTTGTAAAACCCCTAATACGATTAAGTACTTTTTACCAGGAGAAGAAGAATATTTTACTATTAGCCCTTTAAATAATTTACAGATTGTAGAACATTATTTATTTACAGGATATCAAGGAAAAGATGAGTCTAATTGCTTTTGTACAAGAGAGTTAAGGCCATTTTGTTGTAGGATTTTTCCTTTTCGCCCAGTTATAGATATAAATAGTTTTCAAGTTATAGACTTAAAAAAAGCAACGAGCTTAGGATTTGATAAATATTGTTGGATAGCGAGTCCATTACCTGATTGGCATAAAATGGCTATTAAAGCTTGGCAAGAAGTCTTAGAGGATAAGGACAACTTAGGTTTTTATGCTAAATATGCATTGTTCTTAAAACAAGCAAGACTTTCTTATAATGTCTCTACTTCATCCTTACTCTATGAGGTTACTAAAGACTTTGACTCTATGACTTTTGTTGAAAAATGGAAGGAAGTTATAAGCTTTTTTGATCTGATAGGGCAAAAAGATTTCTAGCCTTATATTACAAATAAAGTAGATTTTTCCAGATTTTTGAATTTAAAATTCAATTTTTTGACGTTTTCTAGAAAACTCTTAAACTTGAAAAATAACTTATTGGGTTAAAAGCTTTATTTATAAGCATTCTAGCTCTCTGCCTGAATTTATCAGTTATTGGCACTAGATTTGCCTTTAGGAAAAACAAAATTTTATCTAAATTATATTTGGGTTAAAGAGATTTTTTTTAATCGATATTTTTGCTAGTATTCTCCTATTTTCCAACTAGCAAAACTCTTAAAATTTTGAACCAAAATTAAATAATTCCTAATTTTAATTGAGCGCAGTTATAGCTTATTAAGTTATAAGCTAAAATATATTTCACACTTATTTCTAAATATCGCTCTTAAAAGTAAAGGGCATAAAAAATACAGGGAACTAGATCCAAAAGGGAGGAATTTATAAATGAAAGAAAAGAAACTAGTTAAGTCCTTATTTTTAGCGCTGGCCTTAACTATGTTTGGAGGTACTGCTCCAGATGGAACAGTTGCTCCAGTCATGGCTCAACAGGTAACAGGTACATTATCAGGAACAGTAACTGATGAACAAGGCGCAGTAATTCCAGGCGCTCAAGTAGTTGCTAAGAATGCAGGAACTGGTGCTGAAGTAACTACTACAACCAATGAAAATGGTATTTATCGTATTACTGCCCTCCAACCAGGCAGTTATGTTGTTACAGTAGTTGCTGATGGTTTTAAGAAAGTTGAAAATACAGACATAGACGTTAAACTAGGTGTTAGCACTGGTTTAGATGTCGCCCTACAAATCGGTCAACAAACTGATATCGTAGAAGTTTCTGGTGGTGAAGTTCTTATTGAACGCGACACATCCCAAATTTCTGCTAACTATGATGCTCGTAAAGTAGCAGACCTTCCAAACTCTGTTGCTGGTGGTGGTGTTGATACACTCGCACTTTTAACCCCAGGCGTAGTTGCTGCTGGTGATGCTGGTTTTAGTAACACCAATGGTACTAGTATTTCTGCTAATGGTGGTCGTGGCCGTTCAAATAACTTTAGTATTGACGGTCAAGACAATAATGATATTTCTGTTGCTGGCCCTGCTGTAGCAGTTGACAACGCAGATATAGTTCAAGAATTCCAAATCGTTACAAACAATTTTTCTGCTGAATACGGCCAAGCCGGTAGCGCGATTGTAAATATCGTTACCAAAGGCGGTTCAAATGAATATCATGGTAATCTTTCTTACTTCTTCCGCGATCGTAAAAATTTAAGCACTCTTACTGTACAAGAAAGAGCATCTGGCTTAAAAGAAGCTCCATTCCAACTCAATAATACTTTTAATATGAGCTTGGGTGGTCGTATTGTTAAAGATAAGCTCTTTTTCTTTACAAGCTATCAAGGTATTCGTCAAGCTGAAGGTGCATTCTTCCAAAGCACTGCTAATAGCTTAACCTTAACTCCAAATGGTGTTGCAACAGCATTATCTGTTGTTAGCCCAGCTATTGCTAATGTAATAAAGGCTGGTTTCCCATTTGCTAATAATGCAGTTGGTGCAAGCCTTAGACCTGACGTAGCAACAAGAATAATTACTGTACCTATTAATGGTAGACCAACACCTTTAGAATTTGGTGCTGCCCAAACCAGTTTTGGTACTCCTTTTGAAGAAAATTTCTTTACCTCTCGTCTAGACTATAATGTTAGCGATAAACTTAGAGTATTTGGCCGTTATCTCTATCAAAAGACTGAATCAGCTAATGCTTTAACTACAGGTCTTGGTGGATTTAATGGTGATATTCCTGCACGTAGTCAACAACTTGGTGTTACTGCTATTTATCAAGTTTCCCCTCGTGCTACTAATGAATTTCGCTTTAACTATAGCCGTTTAAGAGTATTCTTTGGTGGTGGTAGTGGTGCAAACATTCCTTCTGCTAGTGATGCTGGGACTGCATTTGCAAACTTTGATTTACCAACAGGCTTTACTGATATTGGCCCTGCTACAAACTTACCACAAGGCCGTATTAATGATAACTATCAATTCTTAAATAACTTCTCTATTAACGTTGGTAAACATACTTTTAAAGCTGGTTTAGACTTCAAACGCCGTTTGACCTTCTCTAGCTTCTTACCAAACCAAAATGGTAGATTTAGATTTACCACTTTAGAAAGATTCTTTAACAATAATCCTAACACCTTAACAATTGCTGTAGGCCCAAATACTATTGATTTTACAGAATTTGACCAAGCTTACTATTTTGAAGATGTTTTTAAAGTTAAAGATAACTTTACTCTATCTTTAGGCGTTCGTTATGAAAATACAGGCCAACCTATCAATATCTTAAATGAAATCACAACTGCACGTGAATCTGACCCAACTACCGCAGTTTTCAATAAGAATCTTCCTATTGAAGCTAGAGTATTTCCTGGTATTGATACTGACAATAACAACTTTGCACCTCGCGTTGGTTTTGCTTATACTCCACGCTTAAACTTTGCTAAGAAACTTTTAGGCGAAAACAAGACTGTTATTCGTGGCGGTTATGGTATTTCTTATGACTTAGCTTTCTATAACATCTTGTTAAATTCTGCTACAGCCTCTCCAGTAGTATTTTTAACTACATTTGCTGGTTCTGCTGGTTTAGTTCCAACTGACCCAACAGGCCCAAGCGTTCGTAATATTGCAGCTAGCAGAATTCCAGTAGGCACTGCTGACCCACGTCTACTTGCTAGAACTGATGTTGCCAGCGATTTCCATAATCCTTATACTCAGCAATTTTCTTTAGGAGTACAACGTCAGTTTGGTAACAATACCATTGTCGAAGTTCGCTATGTTGGAACTCACGGTATAGGATTATTCCAATCTGTTAATGGTAACCCAGACTTTAGTGCAGTATTTAATGATTTTGGTGGTAAGTTTGTACCTCAAGGTGTTAGACCTTCACCAAATGGGCGTTTAATTGCTAATAGCGGCCCACTTCGTAGCCGTATTAATGGTGCTTCTTCTATTTACCATGCATTACAAACCCGTTTTGATAGCCGTATCAAGAGCTTAATTTTTGGCTTCTCTTATGCTTACTCTAAGCAAATTGATAATGCTTCAGAAATTTTTGGTACACTTGGCGGTGGTGGAACACTTGCATTCTCACAAGATCCATTTGATACACGTGGTGGTGAGCGTTCCTTAGGCGCTTATGACTTCCGTCATGTTTTCTCTACCAACTTTATTTATGGAATTCCTCTACTTCCAGCTTTACGTGGTAATAAGTTAGCCGAAAAATTATTAGGTGGTTATGAAGTTTCTGGTACTTTCCGTACCAACACTGCTCAAGGTTATACACCTAGCCAAATTTTCTTTGGCACACCATATAGTGATGCTTTATTTGCTGCTAACTTTAGCAGTGGTGTAGAACTTGTTCGCCCATTCTTAGGCAATCCAAATGCTCCTGTAACTTCAGTAGCTATTGATAATGATACAGCTATCAATGTATTTGGATTTACAAATACTCCTTCACCAACAGGTTTCTATCTACTTAATTCCTTTAATAATTCTCCAAATTCACCAGGCGTTCCTGTTACTTTAGATCAAGTAAGATTTATTGCTAACACAGCGTTTACTGCTCAATTATTTGGAAATCCTTATGGAAACGTAGCTCGTAACTCTGTTAAAGGTGACGATGTATTTTTAGGCAATTTTGCTATATTCAAGAATACAAAGATCAGCGAAAGAATGAACCTCCAATTCCGTGCAGAGTTCTTTAATGTATTTAACCATGCAAATCTTGGAACACCAGATGTATTTGTTGATGATGCTGGTGTAGGTTTTGGTGATACAAGCTTTAATGATTCTGGTCGTCGTACCATTCAATTTGGTTTGAAACTAACCTTCTAGTTTTTACCAAAATAGTGCTTTTTCAAAATAACCCAGCAATCGCTGGGTTATTTTTTTCCTAAATACTATTATTTACCATTGCATATCAGTGGTAAGAGTGCCAAAATAAACCCACACCACAAAATTTCATCCAACAAAACCTAGGAGCCAGGTATGAGATTAAGTAAATATTCTTTATTTGCTATTTTACTTCTATTTGGACTTGTTCTACCAATATGTGCACAACAAAGACCTAGAGGTGGTATGCCTACTGGGGCAGGCCGTAATGAGGCTGAAAGACGCTCAATTGCTGAACAACAAAGAGAACTGCGTGTAATTGAAATGATGGGAAATAATCCTAATGAGGAAGTTGACCCAATAGTAGTTAGACAGTTAAGAATAAAAAAAGACATGACAGAACTTAATGAAGCTACATTAGCTTTCTTACAAATTGTTAAAAATGAAGCACATATAGTTACTGACAGAGTTGAAGCAAAAGAAATAGCTAAAATGGCAGATAAAGTCGCTAAATGTTCTAAACGCTTGCGTGAAGACCTTGCTCTAGAGGATTTTAAGGTAACAATTAATCCTTTAGAAAGATCTTCTAATGATACTCGCAGTCAATACTTAGTTAAACTTGCTGAAAATATTGACCAACTAATAGAACAAATTAATATTTCTCAAGCTACAAGAAGTGCTAGCGAGGTAAAACTTAAGGTTTTAGCTAGGCATCTAACGGCTTTAGAAACACATGCTACCAGTGCTAAAGACGTTGCAAAAAATAAAGACTAAATATTTAACAAATTTTAATAATATATTTAATCGTTAGGAGGGACTATGAGGTTCTATAAAGGGTTGAAGGTTATCTTAATTGTTTGTTTAGTCGTAGCAGCAACCTATGCTCAGGAAAAACCAAGGCTTAAAAATGAGGATAGAAGCCGAGAACGAGATTTAGAAAGACAACGTGTAAATGATATGGCTAGTCGAGAAAATGCTTTGCATTTACTTGATAGAATGCGTGAGTTTGGAGATACTAAAGAAGATACAGAAAGATTTAGACGTGAAGAAATCTTACGTAATTTACAAAAATTACAAGAAAATAATGAAAAACTATTCTTTTTAAGTTCAAGTCTTGATGAGAAACGTTTTAAGGATGCAGCTAGTTTAGCTAATAAAGTAGCAAATGCATCTAAAGATTTAAGAAAAAACCTAGACTTAAAGGGAAAAAAAGATTCAAATAATTCTGTAGAAATTCCTTCATCAAATGAAGAGAAAATAGGACAAATTCGTGAATTAGCAACTAAGTTAAATGATTTAGTTGAACAAGTAAAAAAAGCACAAACTATTGGTAGTGTTGATGCTAGCCAAATCGATCTAACAGAACAAAACTTACAAGAAATAGAATCTAGTGCTAATAAGTTAAAATTATTAGCAGGAAAAAAATAATCGTTAATTTATTAGCTAAATTAGCGGCGCTTTTTTTCTACTTCTGCCATATAAATATTTAATGAATGAAAAATAGCCCGACCATCGGCGCTACCTAAAATTTCTTCTGATGCTCTTTCAGGATGAGGCATCATCCCTAGTATATTTTTTTCTTTATTTGTAATACCAGCAATATTTTCTATTGACCCATTTGGGTTAACACTAGGATTTATATTTCCATTTTCATCACAATATCTAAATAAAACACAATCGTTTTCTTTTAACATTGCAAGGTCTTCATAACTACAAAAATAGTTTCCCTCTCCATGAGCAATAGGTAAATTTAATAGTTGTCCTGTTTTATAAGAATTAACAAAAGCTCCTGAACTATTTTCTACTCTTATTCTGGTGTAATCACATATAAATTTAAGGTTTTGGTTTCTTAGTAGGGTTCCAGGTAATAAGCCTGCTTCGCATAAAATTTGAAAACCATTACAAATACCTAATATTAAGCCTCCACGACTAGCAAACACTTTTATTGTTTGCATAATAGGTGAAAGGCTAGCTAATGCTCCACATCTTAAATAATCACCATAAGAAAATCCACCAGGTAAAATAACTACATCGCAATCGTCTATTGAGATAGATTTATGCCAAATAAATTGAACAGGTTGTCCTACAATTTTACTAATTACATGATAAGTATCATGGTCACAATTAGATCCAGGAAAAACTACTACTCCAAATTTCATTAATTTTTCTCCTAAAACATAATTTTTTGAGAATTAAAACAGACAAGTTTTTCCAAAATTATTTTTCTATTTCTATTTTGTAGTCTTCAATTACAGGATTAGCTAGAACTGAATGGGCAAGGTGCTGTATTTCTTGGCGGGCATCTTCTTCAGAAAGACCTTCTTTTATATTAAGTTCAAAGTATTTTCCTTGGCGTATATCGGCAACTGAAGGGTAGCCAATGGTTTTTATTGCTTGGTGAATAGCTTTACCTTGAGGGTCAAGCACACTAGGTTTTAATGTTACATATACTTTTGCTTTCATTAAAAGTTAAAGCCTCCTATGATTCCCTAGAATAAATCCTAGAATAATATTTATTTTCCAAAGACACGGTTAAATATTTTTTCAATATTACGGAGTTGGACTTTTAGGTCAAAAACATCTTCTATCTCTTTTGGAGACATTAATTTAGAGATTTCTGGATCTACTAAAATCAGGTCTTTGAAATTTACTTTTTCATCCCAAACTCTCATAGCGTTATTTTGTACCATTCTATAGGCATCTTCTCTAGTGACACCCCGTTTAGCGAGTTCTAAAAGAAGTTGTCCAGAAAAAATAACTCCATGCATTAGCTCTAAATTTTTCTTCATTTGTTCAGGATAAACTATTAACTTATTGATTAATTTATTAGTTTTATCTAAAAGGTAGTCAGTTAAAATACAGCTATCAGCTAGAATAATTCTTTCTACTGAAGAATGAGAAATATCTCTTTCATGCCAAAGGGCAATATTTTCAAATGCTGCTTGAGCATTAGCTCTCACAATTCTTGATAGCCCACAAATTTGTTCAGAAACAATAGGGTTACGTTTATGAGGCATTGCTGATGAGCCTTTTTGACCGCTACCAAAATGTTCTTGTGCTTCACGGACTTCAGTACGTTGTAAGTGACGAATTTCTAAAGCTATTTTCTCTAAGCTAGCAGTAATAATTGCTAGTGTTGATAGGACTTCTGCATATCTATCCCGCTGAATTACCTGAGTAGAAACAGGAGCAGCTTTTAAGCCTAGAATTTGACAGACTTTTTCTTCTACCTCAGGGTCAAGATGAGCAAATGTTCCTACTGCACCAGAGATTTTCCCAACGCTAATGGCTTCTTTTGCTCTTTCTAAGCGAAGAATATTCCGCTCATTTTCAGCATAGTAAAGCGCTAAAACTAAACCAAAAGTGGTTGGCTCGGCATGAATTCCATGAGTGCGGCCAATCATTACTGTATTCTTAAACTCAAGCGCACGTTTACGTAAGGTATTACTTAATTTAGTTGCTTGACTAATAATTAAATCTAGAGCGTCTCTAAGTAGTAGAGCGTTAGCTGTATCAACAACATCAGAAGAAGTAAGGCCAAAGTGGATATAGCGAGATTCTGGGCCAACAAATTCGGCTAGAGAAGTTGTAAATGCAATTACATCGTGTTTAGTAATTTCTTCAATTTCAGCAATTCTTTTAACATCAAAATTAGCTTTTTGTTTAATTATAGAAAGTGCTGATTCTGGAATTGTTCCCATTTGAGCGTGAACTTCACAAACAGCTAATTCAACATCTAACCATTTACGAAATCTATTTTCTTCAGTCCAAATTGCTCCCATTTGAGCTAAAGTATAACGCGGAATCATTAGAAAAATCCTCTTACTAAATAAGCACTAAAATCTATTAGTGCTATAAACTATTGATAATACAAATCTTAAAACTTATAAATCAATCCATCCAAGCGGCGAACCGGCTTTAGCTATAGACACCTTTTGCTCATTTAATGTAGCAAAAAGTGGTGTTTGAGAAGATAATGCTTCTAAAGCAGCAAGCCTAGCTATTTCTGGATGATTATTTTGTTCGCTTAAATGTGCAAGAACTAAATAATTAGCCTTTCCATCAAAATCTTCTTGTAAAAACCTAGCCATTTCTTTATTAGAAAGATGCCCAACTTGGCTTAAAATCCTTTGTTTAGTCGCCCAAGGATAGGATGAGACTCTTAGCATATCAATTTCATGGTTTGCTTCTAAAACTAAAGCATCACACCCTTTTAATTCATAAGCAACAGAGCTAGGAATATAACCAAGGTCTGTAACCACAGCCATTTTAACCCCACAGTTTTCAATCCTAAATACTAGTGGATCTACGCTATCATGAGGAGTTTTAATTGGAAAGATTGTTAAATCCCCTATTTCAAACGCTTGACCTGCTTTTAAGGGTTCTCCTAAATTAAGATTAAACGAGTCTTTTAATATAGAAGACTTAAGTGCTATAGGTGAGATATAAATTCTGATACTAGGGTTTTTAATTAGCGTTTTAAGCCCACGAATATGATCACTGTGTTCATGGGTAATAAGAATTGCATCAAGTTTATCAACACTTGAGCCAACAGATTCAAGGCGTTTTGCAAGCTCGCGTGCAGAAAGCCCACAATCGATTAACACAGATGTTTTTCCTGTGCTAATTAATGTAGAATTTCCACTACTACCACTTGCAAGAACATTAAAACGCATAAATTCTAACCCAGTCTTAGACTATAATTTTAGGTCTAATTTAGTTTTATCATTAGCCCCTAAAATTGTAATTGCTAATTTATCTTTTTGAAAAATATCTTGTGCTATTGCCTGAATCTCTTCAGCTTTTACCTGATTAATTTCTTGAATAATTTCATCTATAGTAATTTCACGGCTATAGAACATTTCGTTTTGTGCTAAGCTATTCATACAACTAGAAATAGAGTCGCTACTTAATAGTAAAGCGGTCTTAATTTGCTCCTTAGTTGCAGACAATTCTTCTTCGCTAACAGGGATTTCTTTAAGGTTATTAATTTCACTTAGCACATAATCAATAGCTTTGCGGACATGCTCGTTAGAAACAGCTAAATAAATAGATAAACATCCAGTATCACGAAAAGCCTCTATTGATGAAAATACGCTATAGGCTAGGCCATGTTCTTCTCTTATGGTTTGGAAAAGACGGGAACTAAGCCCACCGCCTAAAATATGACTAAGAATATTACTAACATAGCGTTCAGGAGCAAGTATTACTGGAGCTTTTGCTCCAAGTATTATGTGTGTTTGCTCAAGAGAGCGTTTCTTATGTACTGTCACCTCGTAGTTAATATCAGGAGGTGTTTCTAATAAAATATCAGGTTCAGCTTTTAGATGAGCAAAATAGCGATGAGCTAAATCTACTAAAAGTTCATGAGTAAGATTACCGGTAGCAACAATAAGAATATTTTTAGGTTGATAAGTTTTTTTATAGTAATCAATTACATTGTTTCTAGAGAAACTGCTAACACTTTCTGCTGTACCTTGAATAGGTCTACCTAAAGGGTGATTAGGCCAAAAAGAAGAAGCAAATAAATCATAGACCAGTTCATCAGGAGTATCATCTACCATTTTTATTTCTTCTAAAATAACACTTCGTTCTTTTTCAAGCTCAGTTTCGTTAAATGTAGGATTAGTAATGATATCTGCTAAGAGGTCAAAAGCTTTAGGTAAATGATAGTCTAAAACTTTAATATAATAATTGGTAATATCTTGGCTAGTAAAAGCATCTAAGCTGCCTCCTAAAAGGTCAGCTTGCAGTGCAATTTGGCGTGAAGTACGTTCTTTAGTTCCCTTAAACACTGTATGTTCAATAAAATGTGAAAGACCATTTTGTTCTAGAGTTTCATTTCTAGAACCAGCACGAATCCAAATTCCTAGACTTACTGAACGAACATAGTCGATGGTTTGGCTAAGAACTACTAAGCCATTATCAAGGGTTGTTTTTTTTACTGAACTATTTTTCATTTTTTATTAGAAAAGAAAGGCATCCTAACATAGCAAAAAACTGCTTTCAAGTAGCTAAAGCATATACTTAGAGAGTACTAGGAAATGCAGGTTGTTTCTATAACTACAGTCTTTATAATGAGCTAAGAGATTTACAATTTTCTAGGGAAAAAATTTTCTTGGCTAACAACATTTGATTAGTCATAAAGCATCATTACTAGTAAAATACTCTTTGAGCTAATCAATTGGGTAGAAAAACTTATTAAATAGGCTAATCTAAGGGTAAGCTAAAATTTAGTTAGGGGGACATATGTTACGGGAACGCTTTAAGCACTATGTAGCTAAAATGTTTAGGCGTGTTTTTGCTGAACGAATTGCTGTAGATTTAGGCACAGTTAACACATTAATTTATACTGAAAAGCGTGGTATTGTACTTAATGAACCCTCCACTATTGCAGTTAATAAATATACTGGTCAACTAATTACTGTTGGTCATGAAGCCTTAAATATGCTTGGACGTGAGCCTATTGATACAATAGTCCATAGACCTATGAGAGATGGGACAATAGCAGATTTTGATTTAGCTGAAAAAATGTTACACGAATTCTTTCGTAGAGCAAATATTGGCAGTATTAGCAAAAAAGGAAAATTACTTCATATTGTTACTGCTACTCCTAGTATGTCTACTAGTGTAGAGCGACGTGCTCTAAAAGCAGCAGTAAGAGGTGCTGGTGCACGTTGGATTTCAATGATTGAAGAGGGTTTAGCTGCTGCTGTTGGGGCAGAGGCTATTTTAGGTAATGCTAATGCTCATATGGTTGTTGATATTGGCGGAGGTACTACTAACATAATTATTGCTTCTGCTTCAGGAATTATTAAGTCTAGCTCTA
Source organism: Acidobacteriota bacterium (assembly GCA_016213785.1). Taxonomy (GTDB): domain Bacteria; phylum Acidobacteriota; class Blastocatellia; order Chloracidobacteriales; family JADJPF01; genus JADJPF01. The sequence continues at coordinate 6,894 of JACQZQ010000052.1, read as the reverse complement.
TTCCTGTTGCAGGTAATGAACTAAACCAAGCAATAATTGAGTTATTATCACGTAAATACCGTCTAGAAATAGGGGAACAAGCTGCTGAATCAATAAAAATGAAACTTGCTACAGCCTTAGAACCTATTAGTAAAGAAGAGATGGGAATAATTGGTAAAAGCGTTCCAGGCCATTCAGTAAAAGAAGTTTTTCTTACTAGCATAGAAGTTTTTCAGGCAATAGAAAAGTTCTTACAAGCAATTATTAATGAAATTCGTACTGTTTTAGAACAAACTGCTCCTAATGTTGCAGTAGACATTTACAATTATGGGATCGTTCTTACTGGTGGAGGGGCACTGGTTAGAAATTTAGACAAGCGTTTAAGCCAAGAGTTTACTCTTCCAGTCCATGTAGCTGAACGCCCTTTAGAGGCCGTAGTTAAAGGTGCTGGTAAGCTAATGGCTTATGATAATTTACTTGAACAATATAAGATCCGCGAAGAAACCTTGGAATGGGAAGGTGCTAATGCTCCAAGCTATGGAGTTGTTAACTAAGTAGCTTATTTCTTAGACTTTTTAAGTAATACTTTAGCCACTACTAGGAAAAACTAGTAGTGGCTAACTACTTTTATCTGCAATAATTGGTTTAATTAAGATTTTCTTGTGTCATAAAATAGCAACAAAGTGTAAAATAGTTAGGTCTTTCTCTATCCAGGATTTCATCCTGAACTATTTTTAACTGTTACTTAAAAACTCTAAAAACAAACCTATACAATTGAGTTTTATTCTAGAAGGGCAATTGGTAGTAGCCTAGAGAGCGGTTCTAGGAGTTAAAATCATAAAATCAAAAATCTTCTCTTCAGATTTAATAAAAATGTGCGTGAGGTCTGCCCTATACTCACGATTAATAAAAACAAAATAATATTTTTTTGTGGAGGCAAAAAAATGAGGAAATGGATTAATCTGTTATTGGTACTCATCGTTGCAGGCTTCTTTTCTCTATTACCAGTAGCTAATGCAGCTAGTATAGTAAAGATAAGCGATAAAAACTTAGTACTTAGCTCGGATGTAATTGTTACTGGTAAAGTTATTGCTATTGAAAGCCAATGGGATGAGAATCGCAAAAATATTTATACAAATATTACACTCTCTTTAGACCAAGTTATTAAAGGTGATATAAAGTCTCAAGTTTTGGTGATTGAGCAATTAGGCGGACAAGTTGCAAACAAACAAGTTTGGCTTAGCGCTTCTCCAGAGTTTTCTCTTAATGAAGAGGTCTTGCTTTTCTTAAAAGCTAATGAGGAAGGCGTTCTTCATACTTCTCATTTAGCTATGGGCAAATTTTCTATCTCTAAAGAAAATGGAAAAGAAAATGCTAGAGTTTCTAACCCTATATTTGGTAAATCTAAGACTTATGATATAGAAGAGTATCTATCCAATATTCGTAAGCTAGTAGTTTCTAATGAGCAAAAATCAGTAAATAATCTACAAGTTATTCCATCTAAATATGTTCCTGGTACTGGAGAACAACTTAGTAACTTTAAGCTAAGTACTGCACGATTTTTTAACCCTGATTCAGGTGGGATGGTAAATTTTGTAGTTAATTCTACTGCTTCTCCTGTTTCAGGTGGTGCTAATACAGAAGTTAATAATGCTATGATGGCTTGGAACCGTTCAGGATCTACACTTAAATTGGCTAATGGTGGTGCTTCATCAATCTGTGGTGCTAAAACTGATCAACAATCTGTAATATCTTTTTCTGGTTGTAATAAAGATATGATGGATCCTCCTATGGAAGGCCAAGGAGTTATTTCTACTGTAATGGTAGTTGTTAACACTATGGATTTTCGTATTATTAATGGGGCTAAATTTAATCAAATCACCGAGGCTGACATTGTTTATAACAATGCATTTAATAATGTCTTAAGCGCTTCAAAGGATTTAGAAGAAATTATTACACATGATTTAGGTATAGCTTTTGGGCTAGACAATTCTTCTACTGATCCAAACGAACTAGATGCAACACTTAGAGAATCTATTATGTATTTTCAGCCTCACTTAGATAAACGAGGTGCAAGACTTAATACTGATGATCAAATGGCAGTTAACCGTATCTATCCTTTTATTACTCCAATACAAGTAACTGCAACCACTTTACCTGTAGGTGTTTTTAATAGTGCTTATACTGCCCAAATATCTGCTAGTGGCGGAACTCCTCCTTTTACCTTTGCTGTTACTAAAGGACAAGTACCAACAGGACTAGAACTTAATAGATTTGGTATAATTGCTGGTATACCTACAAAAATTGAGTCGCAGACTTTTGATGTAACCGTAACAGATCAAGCTAATTTTAGGGCAACTCGTACTTTTCAACTTAACACTACTTCCTTACCTCCACGCCTTTCTTCTATTGATACTCCAAGGGTTTCTTATAATAGCAACTCTATGGTGACAATTACTGGGTTTAATTTCTCTACAGTAACAGATGTGCGTGTAACACAAGGAAGATTATTAGCTTTTCGTGCTACCAATGATAATACTTTAGTCATTGGCTTAGCTGGCCCAGGGACAACAGGTGTTCTTACTGATATAACAGTAGTTAATCCTGGCGGAATGATTACAATGCCAAGTGCAATTCTTTATGATGGCCCAGCTATTAGAAGCGCTCAAGCTGCTAAAGTTCGAGTTAGGAATATGAAAGGAAAATTTGTTAATCAAAAAGCCATTATTATAAAAGGAGATGGCTTAACCTTAAACCAACAAATTAGAGTTAATGGGACTGCTGTTAACTTAAAACCTGCTCGTAGCGATAATGATGATATTGTTTATTTTGGTGTATTAAAATCAGCAATTCCTATAAGGGGTGATTTTAATGTAACCATCTTTGACCCAGGTCTAAATAGCGAGTCAAATTCTGTCAAAGGCAAAAGACTTAATGAGTAATAATTAGATTTTATATAAGCTAATCTATAGATTGGCTTTTAATCAATAGCATAAAAATAGGGCAAACTAATAGACTTGCCCTATTTTTTTATATACTAAAAGCAACCTTTTAAGCTAGATTTCAACCTAAATAGATCACTCTAAATAAACCATTAAAAATCAAGAAAATTAATTTTCTAAAAATACCACCAATTTGGTTGAAATTATCCTAATTACTAGAAAAACTATAACTTTTATATTTTCTTTTGATTTTTAAGCTCAAAATCTACCCTAAACAATTAAGTCAGGGGGTTTTAAGAAAAATGATATCCCATCCATCCTATAAACAACTATTAACTATAAATATTATATTAATCGTAAACATAATATCTTGCGCTATAAATGTTAAGGCTAAGACTATTGAGCCAAAATTTTCTAATAATTTTATTCTTAATCGTTATAACTTAATACAAGAACAAGGAGCAGGAGCAAACAAACTTATATTAGGTAAGCCAATAGAAAGAGAATTAGCCGAAGGCCAAACACACACTTATTCTCTTTATTTAGAAGCAAATCAGTTTGTTAATGCGGTCATAGTACAAGATGGGATTGATGTAATTGTTAGGGTTTATAATCCAGCTAATGAGAAAATCTATGAGATAGATAGCCCCAATGGCACAGAAGGAGATGAACCGGTTTATTTTATTAGTAAGTCTGCTGGTGATTATCGTCTAGAAGTTAGCCCGCTAGAAAGTAAAATTCAACCAGGTACGTACTTAGCTAAGTTGGTTGATCAACATATTGCTAACTCAGATGATCTACATACAGTCGAAGGCATCAACACATTAGTTGAAGCAAGGTTATTGGCAACAAAAGGAATCGACCAAGAAAATAGGCAATTAATTATTGATAAGTATGAAAAAGCAATTGAAAACTTGGGAAAAGGCAAACAATCCTTACTTAAGGCAGATGCTATATATAAACTAGGAAACCTATATTATACACAGCAGGATTTTTATAAAGTAGAAACTCTTTATCTAGAAGCTTTAGAAATTCAAAAAACTATACTAGGAAACAATCATCCTAGCATTGTTAGTATTACTGCACAATTAGCTGAAATTTATGGTTCTATTATAGTAAATTATGCTAAAGCTGAAACTTTACACCTAAAAGCAATAGAGATTTGTAAAAGAGAGTATGGAGATAACGACTATAGAACATCTATCCGTATTAATGGGTTAGGTAGACTTTATATGAATAAAGGAGATTATGCAAAGGCTGAACCTTTATTAGTTCAAGCTCTAGACATTCAAAAAAAACTCTATGGTGATAATACCTCAGCTATCTTATTATCCCTTGATAACATATCTGGTTTATGCGGGCTTAAAGGGGATTACGATCAAGCTAGAGTTTTGCTAGCTCAAGCTGTAGATATTTGTAAAAAAACATATGGGGATAATAGTGCAAGAACAGCTTTCTACACTAAAAAATTAGCTTTATGTTATCTAACAGAAGACAACAATAAAGCTAGGGTTTTGCTAACTCAAGTTTTAGATATTTATAAAGGGATATATGGTGATAGTCATTCTGAAACCGCCGATACTCTTAAAAAATTATCAACGATTTATTTATATGAAAAAGACTATGATAAGGCCGAAACTCTATTAACTCAAGCTTTGGGTATTTATAAAAAAATATATGGTAATAACCACCGTTCCCTTATTAGCTCTAACTATGGCCTAGCAAAAATATACTTAGGTAGAGGGAATTATACTAAAGCAGAAGCACTTTTAGTTGAAGCTATAAACTCTTTTATACCAGATAATTTCCCTTCTATTAATTTTAGATTAGCCCTAGCTGGTTTATATTGTCAGAAGAAAGAATATGATAAATGTGATGCTCTACTAGCCGAAGCTTTAGATATTCAGAAAAAAATTTATGGTGATAATATTTTTTTTAATATCCTTGCTATAAACACTGTAAAAGAAATATACGAACAGAAAAAAGACTATAAAAAAACAGTAGAGTACAACACAATAGCTAATGACTTAATAGAAATAGAACTTACAAAAAATCTCTTTTTAGGCTCAGAGAAAAGCAAGCAATTATATTTACAGTCATACAGTGAAGGAACAGATTTCACGCTTTCACTACACCTACAATCAGCCCCAACAGATATAAAAGCAGCACAATCAGCCTTAACCGAAATCTTGCGTAGAAAAGGCCGCACTATTGATGCAATTAGCCAAAATTTTGAAACTCTACGCAAAAAATCTAGCCCTGAAAGTATTGCCTTACTAGATGAATTGGCAGAAAAGAAAAAATTATTTTCTGATTTGATTGCTAGTAAACAAAGTAATCTTACCTCTGCACAGCGCCAACAACAGCTTAAGGCTCTAGAAAATGAAATAGATAAATTAGAGTACAAAATTAGTGAATATAGCCTTGAGTTTCGTATTCAATCACAACCTATCACTTTGCAAGCAGTTCAACAAGCTATCCCTAAAGATTTTGCGTTAGTAGAATTTGCTTATTATCATCCTCAAAATCCTGATACTTTAAATTATGGAAAACCTCATTATGCAGTCTATTTGTCTGATAACCAAGGGGTTATAAAATGGGCTGATTTAGGTAGTGCAGAAACTATTGATAAAATGGTGGATGAGTTAAGAGAAAATTTAAGTAATAGGTTATCTAAATTAAAAGACGTTAAGTTGGTAGCAAAACGTTTAGACGAAAAAATAATGAAGCCTGTAAGAAAACTGGCAGGTCAAAAAAATCATTTTCTAATAGCTCCTGATGGAAAACTAAACCTAGTACCTTTTGCTGCTTTAGTTGATGAAAAAGGTAAGTTTTTAATAGAAAATACCCACATTTCATACCTAACTAGCGGAAGAGATTTGCTTAGATTTCAAAATAAAGTAGAAAGTAAACAAGCGCCTGTAATTGTTGGAAATCCAGATTTCGGCACTGTTTCTTATGCTAAGGAAATTGATGTAAGTAATAAGGAAAGTATTTGGAGTAACTTAAGGTTTAGACCTCTACCAGCAGCGGAAGAGGAGGCAAAAATCATAAAAAAATTGTTTCCAGAATCTACATTATTAACAGGAAAACAGGCGACTGAAGAAGCTATTAATAATATTAATGCTCCCTTAATACTTCATCTTGCTACTCATGGTTTTTTCTTAAAAGAAGAAGAAAAATCTCTAGATGCGGATCTTAACAAAAATATGATTACAAGCAGATTAGAAAGAAGCTTATTTTTAGCAGATGCTGAAATTGATAGTTCTTTCAAAATAGAAAATCCATTGCTACGTTCAGGTATAGCTTTAGCTGGAGCTAACACTCAGGAAACTACCAGAGGTATTTTTACTGCTTTTAGGGCTACTAGCTTAAATCTACTTGGGACAAAACTTGTAGTTGTCTCAACTTGTGGTTCAGGATTAGGTGAAGTAAAAACAGGTGATGGAGTTTATGGTTTAAGGCGTGCTCTGCTCTTAGCAGGCAGCGAAACCCAAGTAATAAGCTTATGGAGCATTGCAGATAAAAATACTAAAGATTTAATGATAAATTATTATACTAGGCTTAAAAAAGGAGATGGTAGAGCTAATGCACTTAGACGAACTCAATTAGGGTTTTTACAAAACCCTGATACTAATCATCCTTATTATTGGGCTAGTTTTATCCAATCTGGTGAATGGGCTAATTTAGATGGTGAAAGATAAATCTCCAACCTTTTAATTTTTCTTACACAGCATAAATACGCTGTAAATCAAGAGTACAGATATTTTCAAATTCCAACCCTGTAAGCGTTTTTGATAGTAGCCCTACTTTTTAAGACAGGGCTACAAATACTTACACGACTTTGAAGGTTATTGAAAAAACAAAGAAAAAGGAAGAAAATGAAAAGTCAAAAAGAGGCAAAAGATGATACTACCAATAGTAGAAGTACCGAGAACAATAGCAGAGGAAATGGAAAAGTACAGAGAAGTAT
>JACQZQ010000007.1 GCA_016213785.1 Acidobacteriota bacterium | reverse complement strand
TTGCTATTTACTGAATCTATTTAGGTTTTCCTTTTTCTTCTGTTGGGACAGAAGAGGGGGCATAACAAACGTTGCAGCGGACTCGGGTTGTCGGCTCATTAACATTCGCCGAACGACCCTCGCCGCTGAACTTAGGGTTCGACCGCTTATTGGTGAAATGTGCGGTAAAAGTTACTTTTGGGCTTTAAGAGCTTGATTTAAAAATTGGCTAGCCATAGAGGAAGAAGCAGAACGAAGAAGACGAAGACCAACAATAGAAGTAGCTTTACCAGTAGCAACAATAGTTTGGGTCTTTCTATCAAAAGCACGAAAAGTAAAAACAGGAGTAAACACTACTCTTTGAACTTCTATTATAATATCTGCTTCTGTTTTATCTCTTGTTAGGATAAAACCAAGTTTTTCAAATTTTGAGTTTTTTCTTAATGCATTTTCTAGAGTTCCTGATTCAAAATAAATTGAATCCGATTCTACATAAATACTTTTGGCCGAGCGCAGTAATAATTTTGGAGAAATATTAACTTCATTAGTTTTTGCTTCTTGTTGTAGAATTGTTGGTGTATTTGCTAGTGTTGGCACATTAGCTGCTAGGCAGGTAATTAAAATTAATATTAAAATATGCAATTTCATTTTTATTCTCCTTTCATTTTGGTTTTTAGAGCTTAGCTTGCTTTTCGCAAAGCAGCTATTTCCATTGTTTCAGTTTTTAAACTACAACAATGGTTCTTATTCTTTGGTTTGGGTATTAGGTTTTGTTTTTATTATTTGCGGTCGAACAAACGTTGCAGCGGACTCGGGTAGTCGGCTCATTAACATTCGCCGACTGCCCCTCGCCGCTGAACTTAGGGTTCGGCGATGTTAGACGACAGTGAGTTAACTGTGAATTATTGGAGAGAAAAAAGAAAGATTTTGATAAGTTTGTAGAAACAACCAAAAGTGAATTTATTGATTTATAAAGAGTTTATAGGATATACTCTTTTATAAGAAGTAAAATATAGGCTACTATCTTAACTAATATTGTCACATTTCTAGGAAGTTATTTTGTAATTGTGAGTTTTTGTGATTTTGCAAAACTATTATTTTTATATCCTACTAATATCTTGGAAACAATTCAGTTACACAAATAGCCACTATAGGTATTTGTTAGGGCAACCCACCTTCGGTGGCTTGCCCTTGGCTTTTTGGAATACTTTCAACAAAAACGTCTGTTAGGTGTATGATTTAACAATGTTTATGGGTGTGATCTATCCACACACTTAGGCAACTTTTCCTAGTTACTAAATAGGCATTTCCTCTAAATCTAAAACTGGGATTAATCTTGTTTGGACTAGATTACGCTTTTGCGTTATTATTTTCTTGTTTTTGCATTGCTTTGTTCCATTTGGTTTTGGTTTTAGGTTGTTGGTTTTGGTTTTGGTTTTTCACCTTCTGGTTTGTTTTATTCATCGCCGAACAAACGTTGCAGCGGACTCGGGTCGTCGGCTCTCTTTCGTTCGCCGCCTTCCCCTCGCCGCTGAACTTGGGGTTCGGCGTAATGAAACTTGCGTAAGGTAAGCATAAATAAAAAGTAGAGTTTTAGCAGAAAAAGAGTTAATTTGTAGCTAAGATCGGGTTATGGGAGTATAAAGACATTAAGGAGTAATAATGGTAAAGGAAATAGTTGAATGGATAATAAATCATCCTATCCTTTTTATTGTGTTACTTTATATAATAGCTATAGTAGTCATGTTTCTACGTCTTTTTCTAATTTTTCTGTATATATTACTTTATCGAATAACATGGCTTGAATATAAAAAACAGAAGAAATTAAAGAAACAGAAAAGAATAATTGAAGGTAGGAAAATACAAGAAATATTAAACCAAGGCTCATTTATTGTTCATCGCAACGAAACTACCCATAAATATAGTGTTTGGTGGACTATTGACGATTTATCTTTTATCTATCGTTCTTGTTTAGAGATAGACAGTAATTTAATACTGAATACTCCTGTAAAACAAGGTTCTGTTTGTTATATTTTCCTTTTCAAAAAATATATTGATTTGGATTCTGGCATTGCTTCTAAAGTTGATGATCTTAAATTGCCAGATAATTTTTTTATTCAATACAAAATTAGGATTCTTAATTTACTGGAAACTGTCTAAAATATCTTCTTAAGCTATTTAATTACTATTACGCCGAACAAACGTTGCAGCGGACTCGGGTCGTCGCTCGTTAACACTCGCCTGACGCCCCTCGCCGCTGAACTTAGGGTTATGCCCCAATAATACGAAAGATAATAACCCTAATAGGCAAGAAGGTAGAAAAAACCGAATAGGGCGAAAGTATAAATCTTGATGAAAACCAGGGAAAATACTAATATTGAAAAACAAGTAATTAGTTGAAAAAAAAGAGATTATAGGCTAAAGAGCTAATAGGAAATTTTGAGATTGTCTGTTTACATACTCACATTCACAGGGTTTTGATAAAAGAGTTGTAACATTTTCACATTTTGTTGCGTTTTGATCGGGGTAGTTTGGCTTACTAGCATTCTGTTAGCTTTTGATTACAATAGTGTTGCAAATTCGCATTCTATCAGCTTTTGATAAAACTAGGTTGCAAACTCCCTTTCAGGTCGCTTTTGATAAAACTAGGTTGGGGATTTTGTTTTTGTTTGGCTTTTGATAAAGGATTTGTTAGATTTTCGCATTCTTTTGCAACAGATAATTTAGTTTTCTGCTGTTGTAACCATTTTCAACAGTTTTTACATCACTGTTTTCTTTTGTTTTCTTGGCTTGATGATTTTTTTTGATTTTTGCTTGTTTGGTGTTTGGCCTCTTGTGCCTTCGTGTTGGGGCATAACATCCGTTGCAGCGGACTCGGAAAGTCGGCTCGCTTTGGCTCGCCGGCTTTCCTCGCCGCTGAACTAAGCGTTCGGCGCATAAATATAGTTTGCTAGCGATAGGTTAAAGAATAAAGATGAAGGTAAAAGTAGAAAAACTAGCGGAAAGATGTGAAATATGTCATCAAAGAGATTGTTTTGATGCAAAAGAAAACTATTGTTTGAGGTGTGAAAAAATTACCCAAGTAGTGAACGAACAAAACATATTAGTGAAGGGTAACTTTGCTAAAAGCTTATTAAGTAGACATAAACTAAAATCTGCTTTTTGGAGTACTATTACTTGTGGAAGTTTGATGGGATTATTTTTATTACCATACCTTGATGTACCTTTTTTCCCATTAATTTTTATTCCTCTTAGTGGGTTTCTTTCTACTTGGTTTTACGTTTATAAATTAAATATGCCTGTTAACTCTTCTGTGGCAATAAGTTTAGGTATCAATACAGGCATACAATTTACTGTTTTTCTTATATTTATATCTATTATTACTGCTCCTTTGTATGAACATTTTGATAGTTATGTTTTTAGTTTTTTGATATTTTTTTCTCCTTTTACAATATTGGCTACCGTCACAGGAAGTTTAATTGCTTCTTCTTTTATGCCAAGAAAGCTCAGTTAAACCAGTTTGTGTTGTATTTGCGCCGAACAAACGTTGCAGCGGACTCGGGTCGTCGCTCGTTAACACTCGCTCTCGCCCCTCGCCGCTGAACTTGGGGTTCGGTTGCCGTATGTAGAATAAATTCAAATAAATAGTAAAATGAAAGGTGGAAGAAGAGGAAGAGAACAGGTATTATATAATAAGAAAAGAGAAGAGAAGAAAAGAATCCATTGATAAAAGTAAAAAGAAAATATTGGTAAAGTAATAATGTAATATTACAAATAGTGATAGAAAAATAAAGAATAACGAAGTATAATATAAAGACGAAAGCAGCGTAATATAATATGAATATAATAATAGAAAATAATAGGATAGGCTATAGTTGAAAACGAAAAAAGTAAAGCCAGTCAACTGAACCAAGCTTGAATCAACCAAACCAAGTTTAAATAACTGTAATAATCGAAAATAATCGAAAATAATTGAAAAAAGTATTAAATGCTGTTAAAGAAATCTGTTTTTGATCTGTAATAAAAACCAAGCAGTAAAGCGAAAGGAGAAGAAGAAAAAAGGATTGCAGAGCTAATAATTAACCTTCTTTCGTATCAAAGG
>JACQZQ010000051.1 GCA_016213785.1 Acidobacteriota bacterium | reverse complement strand
TTCGCATTTCATCAGAAGTTGGAGGTGCTGCTACTTCCTCTTGGAGAAAGAAACCGTGAGTTGCTATGTGTAAAATTAATGGAGCATTTAGTTTATTCAACGCCTCTTCATTAGCTTGTTGTTGGAGTAGAAGTTCTGCATCAGGAAACAATTCTTTAATTGCCTTAGCTTCTAATTCAGTACTGGCTAGCCTATTAAATCCTAGCCTTGCATATAATGTACTTCCCTCTTTTATGCCTGCTACATCAGGGATAGGGCCAAAGTCTGGATCCCCTATGATTACAGGAGCTTGCTTATTTTCTATTTTGATTTCTAGTCTTAGTAAGTCTCTTCCACTTGTTAAATATGAGATTTTGTTATTTTCTACTAAAAACTTACCTCTTTCATCAACAAGTGCTGCAAATGGTAGTAGATTTAGCTTTCCATCTGGTGCTATCAGTAGCGTTTTTCCTCTCCCTACTAACCTTCTTACATCTTGCATCAAGAGTTTATCTAGCTTTCTTGCCAATGGCTTGATTTCCCTGTTTACACTACTTTTACCATCACTTAACTTTACTCTTAAACTATCCACTAGCTTATCAATAGGTTCTGCTAGCCCTAAGTCTACCCAGTCAGACTCTCCTTCATTGTTAAGTAAATACACCACATAACGAGGTGCTCCATAGACCCTAGTTTTAGCATCATAAGGTCGATAAGAAGCAAACTCCACAAGTGTAGCATCTCTAGGCACGACTTTTTGTACTGCTTCTAATGTTATAGGCTTAGATATAGTACGAAACTCTGCACTCCTCTCACTTATTTTATATTGGAGTTCTTCTATTTCCTCTTCCACAGATTTGAGTAGTTTTTGATATTCTTCAGGAGTTCGTTTTCCCAATCCTTGAGTAGTTAAATTAGAAAGGTAAGCTGTCTTTTCCGATAATTTGTCTAGTAATTCAATATCTTCTGGGCTGGAGCGTTTTCGCAACGCCTCTACACTTTGGTTTACTGCATCTATTGAGCGCCCTTTCCTTCTTAATACCTCTGTTAATGCTGATTGCCTTGCTTCTAGGTTGTTAGGAGCATTTTGTACATGCAAAGATAAGGTTATATCTGTTTCATAAGCGTACTTTTGTAAGTAAAGCCTTTTTTGTCTTTCTGAGCCTAAAGCTAAGTTTCTAGTTAATTCTCTTTCTCTTACATCATTTCCCTCTTTACTATATTTTACTACTTTCTCATATTCTCCTTTCCTATGATAAAGCCCTGCTAAGTTATATATTGAATTGGTAATATCAGGGTGGTCTTCACTTAATACTTGCCTACGCATTTTTAGTGACTGAAATAAAAAACCTTCTGCTTTCTCATACTCTCCTTTCCTAAAATAAAGTAAAGCTAAGTTGTTAATTGAAGTTGCAGTAAAAGGATTATATTCTCCTAAAACTTTCTTGTGTGTATCCAAAGCTTGAAGATAAAGGGGTTCTGCTTTTTCATAGTCTCGTTTAGCTCTGTAAAGCTCTGCCAAATTGTTGATAGATTGGACTGTGTCAAGATGGTTATCTCCTAGTACCTTCCTACGTATATCCAAAGCTTGAAGATAAAGAGGTTCCGCTTTTTCATAGTCTCCTTTGCCATAATAAAGTACTGCCAGATTGTTGATAAATTGGGCAGTCTGAGGGTGATTCTCTCCTAGCATGTTACGATTAAATTCTAGAGCTTGAAGGTAAAGAGACTCTGCTTTCTCATAGTCTCCTTTAATTTTATAAAGCCCTGCTAAATTATTGATTATCCCAGCAGTAGAAGGGTGGTTATTTCCTAATATTTTCTTTTGTATATCTAGAGCTTGAAGGTAAAGAGACTCTGCTTTCTCATAGTCTCCTTTTTTCTCATAAAGTCCTGCCAAACCGCTCATAGATTGAGCAGTATTAAGATTATAAACCCCTAGTACTTTCCTACGTATATCTAAAGCTTGAAGATAAAGAGGTTCCGCTTTTTCATAATTTCCCTTGCTGTAATAAAGTGCTGCTAAGCCATTTATTGAAACTATGGTATCAGGATGATTATCTCCTAGTACTTTCCTACGTATATCTAAAGCTTGAAGGTAAAGAGACTCTGCTTTCTGATAGTCTCCTTTTCTCTCATAAAGTCTTGCCAGATTATTTATCGAATTAGCAGTATCGGGATGATTTTCTCCTAGTATTTTCTTACGTATTGCTAGCGCTTGAATATAAAGAGGTTCAGATTTAGCATATTCTCCTTTCCGAGAATAAACGTTTGCTAGATTGCTTATTGAGTTGATTGTTTCTAGATTATTATCTCCTAGTGATTTTTTCAGGATTTCTATAGCCTGGATGTACAAAAGTTCTGCTTTCTCATTTTCTCCTTTATCATAATAAAGTGCGGCTAGATTGTTGATTGAATTGCCAGTATCAGGATGATTTTCTCCTAGTACTTTACGATAGATTGCTAAAGCTTGAATTAACAGAGGTTCTGCTTTGCTATAATCTCCTTTATTATAATAAAGTGCTGACAAATTATTTATTTTATTAGCAGTTAAAGCGTGATTGTCCCCAAATGCTTTCCGACTAATTTCTAGTGCTTGAATGTACATTTTTTCTGCTCTAGTATAATCTCCTTTTTTATTGTAAAGATTTGCTAGATTGCTGATTGAAGTTGCAGTTTCACGATGATTTTCTCCTAATGTTTTCCTATAAATTTCTAATGTTTTGAGATAGAGAGCTTCCGCCTTAATATAGTCACCTTTTCTAGAATAAAGCAATGCCAAATTATTTATTGAGACAGCAGTTGTAGGGTGATTATCCCCTAGCATTTTCCTATTTATTTCCAATGCTTGGATGTAGAGAGACTCAGCATTAGCATATTCCCCTTTATTCTCATAAAACCTTGCTAAGCTATCAACACCATTAACTTTTGCTACTAACTCATTAGCTCTATCAAATTTCTCAATAGCTTCTTCATATTTGTTAATAACTAACCCTTCATTTTGTTTTTTACCTTCTGCCATTAGCAAAACAGCTTCGCCTAAAGCCTTGTATCCTGTAACTCTATCAATATCTTGAGTCACACTTGTACGCAGTTCATTAACCTTAATTTCATAATTGCCAGCTTTGGCTTGTTTTTCTAAAGAGCGAACTTCTAAGCGATAATTGCCAGCAGTTTGACTTATAAAGTAAACAGGTTCTTCTCCTTCTGTCCCATTAGGGCTGTCTACCTCATAGACTTTTTCACCATTAGGACTGTAAAGAGTAGCAACTATGTCTATGCCTTTTTGCTCTACTACTGCATTTAGATATTGATTAGCTTCTAGTTTTATTGTGTAAGAATGTAAATCACCACCTGCTAGCTCTCGCTCAATAACCTTATTTACTTGAAGTTGGTTTGGATCTGGAGTTTCAGCAACATTTAATGGGGCAGATGAAGCAGAATTAGTATTAGACAATGATTTGACTGGCTTAGAGCTATTTACACAAGAAATACAGGAAATAATTGTTAATGATAGTATTATGCTCATTAATAGCGCTTGAGAGCGGGCACTAGAACTTCTTTTTGAGAAACTTATCATTGCTGCAATCTCCTTAACAGAAGCTTTATGATAATTTTATGATAATAAAGTGAGTAAACAAAAATGCGGTACAATTATTTTGCCCACTCACTTTAACAAAAGAATAGATAGAAAAACCAATAACTATAGAAAATGATAGATTGTTTTAGGGGCGTGTAAATCATTTTCTGTAAACGCGATGATGGCGAAAGCCAGAAATCGCGCTCCCCTTACTAAGTAATTCAATATCAATAAGTTATCTAAGCAGTAAAAACCCTAATAAACTGGATTTTCTTCACAGATACAGAAAATGATTTACACCCTCTGTTTTAGTAGACTGACAAGAAGTTTATCTACCTTAACCAACCTCGCAAGAAATAATCAACGACTTCGCTAACGATTCGTGGGACTACATTTTTAAATATATTTGCTGCGGTTTCTTTTATTAATTGTAGTAACCAGCTTTCATGTTTTTGGTTGATTGCAGATACTACACTTTGACGAAAATTTGCATCTCTATTCATTCTGTTCTGAACAGCAGTTATTAACTCATTATCTGTCATAAAAAATTCCCTCCTAAAAGTTTAAAAATTTTGTTTGTTCATATCAAAAAGTAATTTTTGTTGAACAGTATCAAACACAACAATATTGCAATACTTTTTTGCCTCAGACATTAAAACCCTATTGGCTAATTCATCAGAAACAAAACTACTAAATCGGCTTATAGCGTTTTGACCAAGGCGATTAATAATAACTAAAAGCAGTTGGGATAGGTTAAATCTAAAAAGTGATGAACAAGGGATTACTTGATAATTATCATGTAATCTATCAAATGCAGCAGCAAGTGCAGGAAATCTATTTTTCAATACCCTCAAATTTTGGTCATCTAACAATCCTTTATAAAAAATAGTATGTTTGTCACTAAACAAAGGAAACTCATCTAGCTCTACACCAGTATCATTATAGGTTTGAGATATTATTTTGTCTGCATATGGTAAAACAAACATTTCTTGAAAGTATGTTGCTTTTTTAACAAGAAGTTCTGTAGTTTTGTTATATGTAGCAAATATTCCATAATCATCATTTTTTGCTAATACCCAAGGCGATGGTGTTAATAAATCTGCTTTGGTAAGTATAAAAGTGATTTTACTAATTAGTTTTGCTTGATCTTCTTTGTTTTCTCCTAAAATTTTTCTTAGAGATTCTAGGTCAAAAGCAACCGAGCGGCTATCAGCATGTAAAGCCCATAATACTACATCTGAATCATTTAAGTGCTTTCTATATTCTTCTACATATTTTGGATCTGTTTGACTGGACTCACCAATGCCTGGCATGTCATAAAACCATAGCTCAGTTTTATCTTTTCCTTTAAAAATGACCCGTTCTATCTCTTTAGTACAAGGCCGTACATCGTCTGTTTTCAAGTTAGTTCCAAAAAGAGCATTTAACAAAGATGATTTTCCAACACCTGTTTGTCCCATTACAGAAACAGTAAGCGGTTTTTCTTTTTCTTGAATAAACTTTTGCTTAACTGCATCTATCAACTTTTGTTTGTCGAAAAACATTTTACCTCCTCAATCCATAAAACAGTGTTTCTATTTATTTAGAACTTATTCAAACACTAAAACAAATATGATGAATATGCTAAAGTTCGACTATTCACTATGTTTTAGTTGATTACTAATTACTAGACATGATAATAAAAAATAGCTTGTTGACCATTCCATAGTTCACATGATTTATTTATAAACAGGAAGGAATAGAAATAAACATCGTAGATGGAGAGAAAATCTGTAGACATCATGATCAAAACCTAAATGTTGACCTTCTTAACCTCA
>JACQZQ010000006.1 GCA_016213785.1 Acidobacteriota bacterium | reverse complement strand
ATTGTTGACAAATATACAAATACACGTTAATCAATTCCCATTCCCAGTTCATTTTTTCTCTCCTTGTCGATTTCTCGAATCTTTTTCATCCGATTATCTTTCAAGGAAAGCTGGGATTTTTTCAACTCTTAATTCGCATATAAAATATAAAGGTAGCGCTAGAATTTAATTCAATATTATAAATTTTAAGAATATAAAGATAACGTGAAGTAAATCAATAGGTTAATAATTAATGATTGTCTATATTTTAAGCCTAATACTATATTATCTTGCTATCCTAACTACACTTCATATAATAGCTAGCAAAATCCACTTAAATTTTGTTAAGAAGTTTAGAAAAATTTATGAAAGTTATTGCTGTAGCTAATCAAAAAGGTGGTGTTGGAAAAACTACCACTGCTGTAAATTTAAGCGCTTCTTTAGCTGCAAAAGGTCAAAAAGTACTTCTTATTGATGCTGATCCTCAGGCTAATACAACTAGTTCTTTAATTGATAAAAAAGAGGTTTCAGGCTCTTTTTATCATCTTTTTGATGAATCTATTGATAGCGCTATTAACCCAAGTTTAATTATTCATGAAAAAGTACGGGAAAATTTAGACCTACTACCAGGACATATTTCTTCAGCTAAGATTGAGAGAATAAACTCATCAAAATCTTTAGCCGCCTTACGACGCGCCTTAAAACGGACTAATCCTTATAACCAAGTAGTAATAGATTGCCCTCCTGCACTTGGAAATATTGTAGAAGCCTGTTTAATGGCTGCAACTCATTTATTGATTCCTGTAAGGTGTGACTACTTAAGTTTAGATGGAATAGAAGATCTACAAGACACTGTGGTGTCAATTCAAGAATTTAACCAAGATTTAGCTATTCTAGGAGTTTTACGTACTTTTTATGATGGTCGTCTAAAAATTACCGAATCTGTTGATCAATCTCTTAAAGAAACTTTTACAGATTTAGTACTTACAACTTGTATTCCTGCTACTGTAAGAGTTCAAGAAGCACCAGGTTATAGACAAACTCTAGTAGAATATGCCCCTCATGCTAATGCAACTCGGGCTTACCGCGAACTTGCTCAGGAGGTAATAATTCGTGTCCAAAAAACAACTGCCTAAGAGAAATGTCTCTTTTAAGCTAGAAAAACACCCAACTGCTGAAAGACTAGAACGCTTACGCGCTCAAGGTGTTGAGACTTTAGATGATTTAGAACGTTTATCTGAAAAAGCTATAGATGCTGATATTAAAGAACTTTCTAATTTAGTTTCTGCTAGTACAACTGTAGCTATAGATAGATCGATATCTAGCACTACTGATAATACAAAAACTGTAGCGATAGATAGTCATATAGATAATCATATAGATAATCATATAGATAAACAGCTTATTTCTAAAAAAATAGACCAAAGCCTAACAACTTCCTTTTCTACTAATTCATTCACCCGTGAAAAAGCTGAAGAGTTTGTAAAAACTACAGATATAGATACATCTACAGCTATATCTAGTAAGATAGATAGCAGTATAAATAAAGGTATAACTAGCCATATAGCTAGCCATATAGCTATACCTATAATTAAAATAGATGCACATACAGATTTATTTAATTATATACAGCAAACACACTCTAGTTCTGCACAAATTATCTATAAATTGCTTAATAAGCTATCTAATGAACGGGCAAGACAAACTATTAGAATAGGGACTAAAGAGTTACTAGAAAAAACTAAAATTAAGTCTCATGTTACAGTTCGCAAAGCAATAGATGAACTTGTAATAAAATGTTCAGTGGAAATAGTAGAGGCTAATCAAGGAAAAATTCCTCCTGTATATAAATTGATAGCTTTAGATGAAGTTCTCTCTAGACGAGAAGAAAAAGCTTTTATTATTGATGAAGATACAAAGTTTTTATTTCAGTCAGGTAAAAAAATTTGGCCTAATTCTAGTGATCAAGCTATAAATAGTACTATAGCGTTACCTATAGATAGTACTACAATAAACACTATACTTGTTCCTACATCTACACCTACATCTCCTACTACATCTGTAGATATAATAGAAATAGAAAACCAAGCTTCTATAACTCTAAACAAAAGAGTTAATGAAATTAAAGGAATATGTAGAGAGTTAGGAGTAGAAATTAATGATTTATCTAATCTTACAGAATTAGATAGTTATCCTTTATCACATATAATTATTGGAATTTGTAGAAAAGCAGAAAAATCTGCTAAAAATTCTCTAACTGTACTAGATTGTTTAGAGGAAATTAGAGAACATTTTAACCAAATGAATGCTTTGCCAGAGTCGATTTTATCTAAAGTGGCTTACGATGATTTTCTTAAGGCTAAACAAAGGTTTTAAGGAAAAAATCTAGCCATTAATAATGGCAAAATTTTATATTTAATGTTTTTGTGAAACAATTTAGGAGAAAAAGAAATGATTCCTCTTATTGATGAAAAACTTGAGAAATATGCATATAGTCATACAAAAGCTGAAGGAGAAATATTTAGAGAGTTACAAGTAGAAACTCATGAAAAAATGGCTGCTCCACAAATGCAAGTAGGCCGGATAGAGGGACAATTTCTAAAAATATTAGCGCGTCTAGTTGGTGCTAGAAGAATTTTAGAAATAGGGATGTTTACTGGCTATAGTGCTTTAATGATGGCCGAAGCCTTGCCAGAAGATGGGACTCTTATTACTTGCGATATAGATCCAAAAGCTGAAGAAATGGCAAAACGCTATTTTGCTAAAAGCCCTCACGGCCATAAAATTACTATTGCTATGGGGCCAGCACTAGAAACTATTTCTAAAATTACTGAAGCTTTTGATATGGTTTTTATTGATGCTGATAAAGTCAATTATCCTAATTATTATAAAGAATGTTTAAAAATTCTTAGACCAGGTGGACTAATTGTTGTAGATAATGTGCTTTGGAGTGGAAGAGTACTTGAGCCAAGTGACTCAGATACTCAAGCCATAGATCTATTTAATAAGCAAGTGACAGAAGATAGTAATGTTGAAAATGTATTTCTTACAGTAAGAGACGGGATGATGTTAATTTGGAAAAAGAGTATTTAATTAAGGGACTTTTTAAGTAATTTTCTATTACTTTAACTGCTAATAGTGGCATAAAAAGGTTGACGCAGCTTTTTAACTTATTGGTTTTGTGGAGGTTATTTTCCTCTATTCAGCTTTTTGCACCTACTGCCAAACATTTTCTCATCTTTAGGCATAAAACTACCAGAACTTAAAGCAATAGATTAAAAAATATGATAAATAATGTGGGCTAAGAATTAATAAATTAATTCTTAAAACCATAACTTTAGCTAGGAGAATAAATTATGAGCGATTCCCCAGTAGAAATAACTATTAATAATAATGGTTCTATTCGTATTTCAGGAAATTTTGTAATAAAAGATGCCTCAGGCAAAGAATTTGGCTTGGCTGGTCGTACGGTTATAGGTCTATGTCGCTGTGGACAAAGTGCTAATAAACCTTTTTGTGATGGTGCACACGGACGTTGTGGCTTTCAATCAACAGTTGAAGCCCGCGAACTTCCTTCACCAGTAAAAAAATAAGGTGCTTGTTCTTAAAAGTTTATAGGAAGAATTTTTCTCTTCCTATAAACTTTCTATAAACTTTTCTTCTAGCTAGGAACACTTTCTAAAAAATTAGAACTTTTTTTATTTAATTTTTGTCTAACCAATGCCTAATTTTGTCTAACACATAAAAATATAAACCCTATTATTGAACAACTAAAACTTTTAACCTTTTTATTTGCTTAGTATAACATTATCTATAGCTTAGAGAATTTTAACTTATAAATATAGTGTATTGTTAAAAAGAATAATACTTAGTACAAATAAAAAGATATTGATTTTGTGAGGCATTAAAATAATGGAGTTTTCTAAAGAAGTTAAATTATGAATACTCCAGAAATCTTTAATATTAATCTACCAATGCCTTTATCACATATTGATTTAGGGCCAACTATGCTAGAGTTTGCTAATATTAGCCAGCCATCTAATTATGAAGGAAGAAGCCCTATATCAATTGCTCTAGGCAAACTACCAGCACATCCTTATGTAATTAGCGAGACTCCTCGTAATATTCCTGAGCCTACATTTTTTGCTTGGGCTTTAACTAAAGATAATTGGCGGCTTATTTATGATAAAGTTGGAGGATGTTGGCAACTTTATGATTTAGACAAAGATGCTAAAGAACAAGTTAATTTAGTTGATATAGAAACAGCTAAGTTAAATGAATTAAAAGCTTTACTTGCTGAATACTTAAATGAGCAAGCTATTAAATATAATTATTCTCGTTGGAAAAGCCTTAAATGTATGACTAAAAAGAAACCAAAACGATTTAGAAAAATGGCTAGATAAGCTAGATAAGGTTTTCTTTTCTTAACCATTCTTCGGTTAGTTTCATACCATCAATTAAGTTAATTTTAGGCTCATAGCCTAATACGCTTTTAGCTTTATGGGTGTTATAAGTAGCTTGGCGTGTAAGAAAGTTAATTGCTACTCGTGTAATAGGAGCTTTTTTACCAGTAAATTTTTCTGATATTTCCATTGTTAATGCTGCTAGATAGGCTATAGGTAGAGGCAAGGATTTTAATTTATTTATTCCAAACATCCTTCCATAATAACCAAAGAATTCATGCCATGGAGTGCTTCTACCATCAGTGATAATAAAATCCTCTCCAAGTACTTTATCATCTTTTGTTGCTATTAACATTGCATCAATTAAATTATCTATATAAACATAGTTACAAAGCCCTGTTCCTCCAGCAATTAAAAACATTTTTCCATCTTTAATAGCTTTTACAGGGCGAACTGTCCAAGCACCTGAGCGTGGCCCATAAACTGCGCCAGGTCTGATAATTACAGCAGGAAGCTTTTCCTTTGCTAGCTTTACTACTTTTTCTGATTCAACCTTAGTTTCAGAATAAAGCCCACTAGATGGATCATAAGGAAAAGTTTCATCTGTCCCATCTTTAGGCTGAAATCCATACACGCTAATACTACTAACATGGATAAACTTTTGACATTTAGCGTTAATAGCTGCTTCTACAATGTTTTTTGTTCCAGTTACATTAGCTGTAAAAAAATCTTCTCTGCTCCCACGATCACTTGCCCAAGCAGCACAATGAAAAATTATTTCACACCCATTAGCAGCTTTTTTTAATGATTCCAAATTACTTAGATCGCCTATGGCTATTTCTATAGAAATACCATTTAGGTCTTTAGTTAATTTTCTGCTTTTTTCTTCTGTACGGGCTAAAGCGCGTACAGAAACCCCTTCTTCTTTAGCAAGTCTTTCTACAAGTCTATGGCCTATAAAACCTGTAGCTCCTGTTACTAAAATCGTTTTACCTTTTAACTCCATAGTGTTAGCCTTTATTTTCTAATAGCTTCATTTGGTTAAGTCTTTTTAATATATGTTTTAATCTTAATTCTACTTCTGTTACATCAAAAGGTTTTGTCCAATAATCTTCAACTCCACTTTCTAAAGCTTGAAGTTTGTCTTGGCGTTGTGTTCTAGCAGTAAGAAAAATTAAAGGAATTTTGCTCCAATCTTTATCTGCTTGCAAAATATCCCAGAGCTTATAACCATCTATGTCTGGCATCATAATGTCAGATATAATTAAGTCTGGGGATACTTGTTTTATAAGATTTAATGCCCCTCTTCCATCTTTAGCTGTCATAGTTCTACAACCTAAATTTTCTATTACTTCTTGTAGTAAAAGTAATATTCCTACTTCATCATCAACAATTAAAACTAGCTGCTTGTCATTTTTACTAACTTCATTAGTATCTATAAGTTTATTGCTCCACTGCTCTGTTTTTATTGCAATTCCACTTTCAGTAGTGGATTGAGAAAAAGAATCTGTTAGAGTAGAAGAAGATTTAATATGTTCTAAAACAGCGATTGAATCCAAAGTATTTTCACTAGAAAGAGTACGAAGCTTAAATCTTCCTGAGCGTCTAACCATTTGAGGAATATCATCTAGGTCTACTCTACCAACCAAAGCAAGTTCCTGGGCTGCCTCTTTTAACTCCTCAATTAATTGGATAGCTGATTGGTGGCGTTTTTCAATATTTTTTGACAGTGCAGTAATTACACAGGCTTCAAGTTTTGGCGTAATATTTGGTCTTAACTGACTTGGTGCAACGGCTTGGGCTAATAGGTGTTGTCTTGCAATAACTGAAGGGGTTTTACCTGAGAAAGGAACTTCGCCTGTAAGCATTTCATATAAAATTATTCCTAAGGAATATATATCTGTACGAAAATCTACCTCTCTACTTTCAAGCTGTTCTGGAGACATATAAAGTGGTGTACCTAGAATTGTTCCAGATAAAGTTATTCCTACTAATTGTTCGCTTAGTTTAGCAATTCCAAAATCTAGAATTTGTACAAATTCCTCTTCTAATCCTTCTTCTAGAAAGATATTTTCTGGCTTTAAGTCACAGTGAACTACCCCAGCTTTATGTGCTGTATCTATCGCATGACAGACCTGAAACATAATATTAAAAATTAACTCAAAGGGAAGATGTTTTTCTATCCTCAGCCTTTTGCTTAAAGGATAACCTTTAAGCAATTTCATAACTAAATAACCTCCTCCATTAGGTAATGTGCCGTAATCGTGCACAGTAACTATATTAGGGTGATTTAAGCGAGCAGAAGCCAAAGCTTCTCGGTGTAGTCGTCTTGGAGCATTTTGATCGGTTAGTAGTTTTGGAAGTAATATTTTTATTGCTACTGCTCTATCTAGTTCTAATTGTGTTGCTTGATAAACAGCACCCATTCCCCCACGATTTATTAAAGTATTGATTTTATATTTATTATCGATTAAAAGCGGCCAAGGAAGTGAAGTTGATAACTCTTGACCATCTTTGGGGCAATTAAGTAGCTCATCATCATAGCAAATATGGCATGCTTTACATTCTTTCATTGTCTTACTTTTAATTTTTTAAGAAAAAATTTTGGGGGCTTAAGCTTTCCAAAGTTTATTGCAGAAAGCCTATTTGCTAAATATTATAAAAAGCTTGTTGTTTTTTTAGAGTAAATGCTTTTTATCTTGAAGAAAAGTCTAAGTGGCAAAATAAAGGAAATATTAAAGGAATTTTGTGATAATTAAAACCCATGCTTACGCAAAAATCAATTGGTTACTAGAAGTAGGTAAATTACGAGTAGATAAATATCATGAACTCTCTACTCTCTTTCAAACCATAGATCTTTATGATGAACTTACTTTTACCTTAGATAGTAATATTTCATTAAAAATAATTAATGAAAGCTTTTCTACAAATCTGCCTACAAATAACCAAAATCTAATAATAAAAGCTGCTAATCTACTTGCTTCTCATCTAAATCGCCCTTTAGGAGCAAAAATTGAACTTAAAAAAACAATTCCTTTAGGTGGAGGTCTTGGTGGGGGTAGTGCTGATGCTGCTATAACTTTGCTTGCATTAAATGAACTTTGGCAAGCTCATTTAAGCCAGTCCGAGCTAGTAGAACTTGCTTCAAATTTAGGTTCAGATGTGGTTTTTTTTCTTTTTGGTGGTACAGCTTGGGGAAAAGGTCGTGGTACAGAAATAACTCCTGCCCCTGATATTGACGCGCCCTACTTGCTTTTAGTTAATCCTCGGGTAGAAATTTCCACTTCTTCGGTATATCTGGAATTTGATCGCTTGACAAATTATGGTCAGATGAGTACACTCACAACTTACTTTTTTACATCTAAAGAAATGTTATTTGCTAATATTAAAAACTCGCTTTCTCCAATAGCAAAAGCTATTTGCCCTTTAGTAGAAGTTGTTGAAAGTAAATTGACTAACTTAGGGGCTGAAGCTGTTTTAATGTCTGGAAGCGGTGCTACTGTGTGGGCGCATTTTCCTTCTTCTTCTAGTCAAGAAAATGCTTACCAAACTTTGGCTAAAAGTGATTGGTTGGTTGTAAAATCCCGTGCAATCTCGCACAAAGAATACCAACAAAATTTACTGCAAATAGTTTCTTAGAGTTAATTTTTTAAGATTTATATATAGTTCTTTATTGCCTAGAATAAAATTTAGGCCTTGCTGGGAGGTCGTCCAATGGTAGGACAGCGGTCTTTGGAGCCGCTTATCGGGGTTCGAATCCCTGCCTCCCAGCCATCTTCTTTTTACAAGCTTTAATTTATTTTTTGTATCTATTCATAATAATCTTTTGATTATTATTAGTAACCTAAGATAAAAATCTTAGGATTTGTTAGTGAGGTTTTAGAGGTGAATGGCCTGCTAGTATTTTCTGGTAATGCAAATAGACCGCTAGCAGAAGAGATCTGTCGTCATCTTAAGATCCATTTAGGAGAAGCTAATACTTCTCGTTTTAGCGACGGTGAATTTAATTTTCAAATTTTGCAAAATGTTCGCGGTGCTGATGTTTTTATTGTCCAACCTACTTGCCCATCAGTAGATTCGCATGTAATGGAATTGCTTATTATGCTAGATGCACTTCGTCGCTCTTCTGCTGATAGAATCACTGCGGTAATTCCTTATTATGGCTATGGACGTAAAGACCGTAAGGAAAAACCCCGTGTTCCAATTACTGCAAAGTTAATCGCTAATTTAATTGTTGCTGCTGGTGCTAATAGGATCTTAACTATGGATCTTCATGCTGGTCAAATTCAGGGCTTTTTTGATATTCCTGTTGATCACCTTTTTGCTTCTCCTGTATTTGTTGATTATTTTCTAAAAAAACAAATTCCTAATCTAATAGTTGTTTCTCCTGATACAGGTGGCGCAGAACGTGCCCGCGCTTATGCAAAAAGACTTAATACAGATTTAGCTTTAGCTGATAAGCGTCGTGAAAAAGATCGTGCTAATGTAGTAGAAATAATGAATATCGTTGGAGATGTAAGAGGTCGTAATACATTAATTATTGATGATATGGTTGATACTGCTGGGTCAATTACTCAAGTTGCAGTAGCGCTAAAACAAGCTGGAGCCGAAGACATTTATGCATGTTGTTCACATGCAGTACTCTCTGGCCCAGCACTAAAACGACTAGAAGCATCACCAATAAAAGAGTTAGTTGTAACTAACTCTATCCCTCTTAATAGCAATGCTTTAGAGTCTTCAAAAATTGTTTGTTTAACTATTGCTAAACTCTTAGCAGAGGGAATTAAATCTATTCATGATGAAACATCTGTCAGCAAATTATTTATATAAGATTTAAGTAAAATTGGAGTAGCATTTATGATTTCAGATATTACCCTTGAGGCCACTCTAAGAAAAAGAACTGGCTCAGCAGAATCTCGCCGTTTACGTAGTGAAGGTCTAATTCCTGCCATTGTTTATGGCGATAAAAAAGACCCAGTAGCCGTATCAGTTAACACTAAACAAGTTACCATGATTTTACGCTCAGAATCAGGCCATAATACCATTTTTAAACTGCAAACACCTGGTCAAGACCCTTCTACCGTTAGGATTAAAGAATGGGAAATTCATCCTGTAACTGGTAAACTTACCCATGCTGATTTTTACCGTATCTCACTTACTGAAAAGCAACGTCTTAGCGTTCCTATTCATGTAGTTGGTGAAGCTCCTGGTGTAAAAACTGGTGGTGGCATTCTAGAAACACACTTACGTGAACTAGAAGTAGAGTGCTTACCTGCTGATATTCCAGAGCGTATTACTATTGATGTTAGCCAACTTAATTTAGGCGCTCATATAATGGTTAAAGATCTAAAAATTTCCGAAGCCGTTCGTTTAATGAATAGCGCAGAACAAGTAATAGTTGCAGTATCTTCACCAACAGAAGAAACCGCAAGTACTGAACCTGTAGCTGAACCTGAAGTAATTAAGAAGGGTAAGGAAGACAAACAAGCTTAGCTTTTTGTTAGATGATTATTTGTGAAGCTAATAGTTGGACTTGGAAACCCTGGACGTAAATATGAACGCACACGCCATAACCTGGGGTTTCTTTTAATTGATCAGTTAATAGAACAATCTACTATAGTTAGCTCTCGTACAGAATGCGAGGCAATTGTTACAAAAGTTACTTTAGCTGATCAACATTGTCTGCTTGCTAAACCTCAGACCTTTATGAATCTTAGTGGTAAGGCTGTTTCTTGTTTAGCTTCTAAACACTACATAGATACAAATACTAGTCTCTTAGTAATTTTTGATGATGTTGCGCTGCCCATTGGTCGGTTGCGTGTTCGTCCTAATGGTTCTGCTGGTGGTCATAACGGTATTAAATCAATCATTGCTGAACTTAATAAAAATGTTTTTCCTCGCTTACGCTTAGGAATAAAACCAATAGAACCCATTTTAGAATTAGCAGATTTTGTTCTCTCGCCTTTTGAAAAAAATGAGGTAGATACTGTTGAAAAGATGCTTTCAGTAGGTAGAGAAACCGTAGAAATTTGGTTAGCACAAGGTATTGATAAAGCAATGGCTTTTGCTAACACAGATCTCTTAAAAGAAAAAAATAAGAAATAATATTTTTTATTTTTAAGCATAGAATTTACTTTACAAATCATTGATTATATTGATTCTAAAGAAAATTCTTGGTTTTAATAGCAACCTAAGAAATCTTAGGTAGTAGTAATTTTAATCCTTGCTCCAAACAAATAAGATTTGGGGCTTTATATCCATAAGGAGAATAAACTTTGAGAACTTACGAAGTACCATTTATTGTTACTCCAACAGCAACCGAAGAAGACGTTGAGCAATTAATTACTCAATTTGAACAAGTTGTTAAAGACAAAGGCGGTAAAGTAGTAAAAGTCGATAGAATGGGTCGCCGCCGTCTTGCCTATCCAATGAGACGTAAATTTAATGAAGGCATCTATGTGTTACTTGTAGTTGAAGGAACTGGAAATGAAATAGCAGAACTTCAGCGCCGCTTAAGAGTTAGCTCAGATTTAGTTTTACGCTTTATTGTAGTTAGAATAGATGAAGACTTAAAACGTGCAGAAAAAGTTCGTTCTAAGCGCCAAGCTCGTAGCCTAAAACGTCCACGCAAATCCAATGACGGAGGCCGAGGCAATCAAATGATGGCTGAAATCCCAAGTGAGGAAGGTGGAGACGGAGATGATGAATAAATCTGGTGGAAATCAACGAGTAGATAAAGGCAAAGGTGGCGGTAAAAAGTATTCTAGAAAGCGTAAAGTCTGTCACTTTTGCTCAGACCGAATTGACTATATAGACTATAAAGATGAAAAGCTTTTACGCTCATATATTCCTGAACGCGGCAAAATCTTGCCTCGTCGTATCTCAGGCGTTTGTGCTATCCACCAACGTAAATTGATGGAAGCCGTTAAACGCGCTCGTAATATCGCAATTCTGCCCTACACTACACTGTAGGCGCTCAATTTTAAGTGGAGAAAAAAACTTATGGCAACAATGGAAGTATTATTGCTAGAGGATATGGAAAACTTGGGCGCACGCGGCGCAATTGTACGTGTAAAAGCTGGTTATGGACGTAATTATTTATTACCCCGTAAATTTGCCCTTGAAGCTACCCCTGGCAATCAAAAAATGATCGAGCAACAACGTAAAGCCTTGCTAAAACGCGAAGCTGCTGAACGTACTGCTGCAACAACAAAGGCCGAAGCCTTAAACTCTTTAGAACTTGTCTTTGATCGTAAAGTCGGCGAACATGGTATTCTTTATGGCTCTGTTACAGCGTTAGATATTGCTGAAGAAATGGGCAAAAAAGGCTATGAAGTCGATAAGCGCCGTGTATCTCTAAAAGATCCTATTAAGACTGAAGGCGAATTTGAAGTTACTGTTAAATTACATAGAGAAGTTACTGCTACTGTTAAAATAGTTGTAAAAGCTGCTCAATAAAATTTAACTATCTTAAATATATACCTATTAAAATAACCTAGGGTGAAATTTACTTAACCCTAGGTTGTTTTATTTAGAGATATAAGATTTGCCTTTATTTAAGACCAAAATTTTGAAGAAGATTTAAGTTTTTGTAGTAGGTTATTTAATAGCTTTATTATAGAAAATTTTCTTTTACCACTAAACTCAACTAATCTAATTACTTATAGTTTTTTTATTAAAATATATTCTTATGGCATAATCATTGCGTTTTTTCTTTTACACGCCAATCAAGTTTAGTTTGCTAAAAGGAGATAACGCAATGTTAAAGTATATTTTCCTAATCCCATTACTTTGTTTACCAATCTCCCGCGAGAAAGCCCCACTTCAATTTTGCATGAGCAAAATAAGTGGGGGCTGAATCGCATGTTAAATTCCTAAACGATAAAAAGAAGGGAAAATAATAAGATATTAATAAAATAAGTGAAAGAAAAATAATAAGATATTGTAAAAATCAAAAAGCAATTATATTATAAAATAATCAAATAAGAATCAAACACAAATAAAAATAACACAAATAGAAACGTGACTACAGAGCAATTAATTGAAAAAGTAATAGAAATAGAACTAGAAGTGCTAAAGAATATATAGAAAGCCAAGGAAACAATGAAGAAAGCTTTAGATAAAACCCCATCATTTGTAGCAGAATTTGAATTAGAAGTAAGTAGTAAAGGTTTGTCTAAGTTAGAAAAAATAAAAAATGCATATCGTCAAATCTATAACGCAACTTTAGGAGAATTAAAGAGAAATCTGCAAAAAGCACGTAATTCTACTGATTGGCAAAAGGCAAGATTATTGAAAAAAGGCTCACCTCAAAGGCAAGAAGCATTTGCCATTATAAGAAAAAACTTTTTCCTATCTCAAAGCCAAGGACAAAAAATAGCAGCACAGTTTCGTCAAGGACACTTAGAGGAATTAACTAATTCCCGAGTAGTTCAACAAGTTGCAAAAAGAGCTTGGCGTGCAATAGAGAAATTAATGTATGGAAAAAGTAAGAAAGTAAGATTTCGTAAATATGATGAATTTATGTCATTTGAAGGAAATGACAATATTACTGGAGTACTAGTAAATATTTCTACAGGAACAGTTAAAGTAGGAAACTCATTTTTCCTCTATAAAATAGACTTAGAGAATCCTTATCACATTAATGCATTAAAGCATAGGGTTAAATTCTCTAGGATAATAAAGAGAGTAATAAAAGGAAAAAGTAGATGGTATGTACAAATGGTACTAGAAGGTAAGCCTTATAAAAACCCTAAACACATTACTCAATCTGGGAAAATAGTAGGATTAGATTTGGGGCCTCGCACAATAGCAGTTTCTACAAAGGAAGAAAGTTTTCAGCAAGAATTCTGTCCAGAGTTAAAGAAAAAACAAAAAGAAATAAGACAATTACAAAGAAAATTAGAACGTAGTCGTAGAAAAAATAACCCTGAAAACTATGACGAAACAGGTAGAATCAAAAAAGGGAAAAAAGTATGGAAAACAACAAATAACTACAACAAGTTAAGGATAGAATTAAAAGACATAAATCGTAAACAAGCCAGTCATCGAAAAAGTTTACAAGGAAAATTGGCAAATAAAATAATAAGACTAGGAAATATAATAAATACAGAAAAAGTAAGTTATAAAGCTTGGCAAAAACTCTATGGTAAAAGTATATCCTATCAAGCACCATCAGCCTTTGAAGGCACATTGACCCGAAAAGCAGAAACGCTAGGGGGTGGTACTAATAAGATAAATACGTACCAAACAGCATTGTCACAGCATTGTATATGTGGAGAGCGAGAGAAAAAAACACTAAGTGAAAGAACGCATAAGTGTAAAAAGTGTGGTTTTATAGCACCGCGTGATGAGCTAAGTGCTTATCTTGCTCTACATACAAGCTTGATAGAGGGAAAATGGAAGACTGACTATAAGGCAGCATCTTCTAATATCCAAGGACATAGAACCTTGTCCTTAAGCCAGGAGTCAAAGCCTGAGCTAAGTGCGCTTTATCAAGCTAGGACGACTGAGCAACAAAGTGCAACAGATGGGTTAGCTATCCAAAAACGCAATTCGTCTTGCGTCAGAGCGCTTCGCACAGAAGATCACTAACTATCTTAGAGCCTACAACGACCTGGAGGATTGTAGGAAGCGGATAGGCAGACAAGTTGCATAAAGCTCTTGCCTCTTAAGATCAAGGAATCCCCACTTCAAAATTTTCTTCAGAGAAAATTTAAGTGGGGGAGGTTCAATCACAGCAATGATTGCTTTAGAGCTAGTTAAAGTAAATAATAACCTTGATGAAAATAAAACTAGAAGCTTAAAACGAGCTATGGACTACTTAGCAAAAATTGTAGATAAAGTAGATGAGCCTTATCTACTGGCTTGTTATGCTCAAATAGCTATGAATCTTGGAGACAAAGCCAAAGCAACAATAGCTATAGATAAATTACTTAAGCTAGCGCAAAGACAGGAAGGCACAAGTTATTGGACTTTAGAGAGTAATACTCCTTTTTATGGCTGGGGTTTAGCTGGTCAAATAGAAACAACAGCGTTAGTTGTTCAAGTTTTAGCAGATTCATTAAATTTAATCAGTAAAAATACTATAGTTAAAAAAGAGTTAATTGATCAAGGGCTATTGTTTTTGCTAAAAAACAAAGACCGATATGGAGTTTGGTATTCTGGGCAAGCAACAGTAAATGTGTTAAACACATTACTTACAATAATTTCTAAACGTGAGAATAAAGCTTTTTTTGATAGCAAGGCAGAAATTTATGTTGATGGTAAATTAGCAAAGACCTTAGAAATCCCTTCAACTAATAAACCTATTAGTCCATTAAATATTGAACTAACCCAATTTATTACAAGTTCAACATCTAAAATTGAAGTTTGCAATATTCAAGGTAGTGCTCAACTAATTAACAAATACTATTTACCTTGGTCAACTACTGCTACACTTGCTACTACATCTAATACTATGTCTAATACTATGTCTAATACTATGTCTACTGCTATAGCTCACTATATAAAAAGCACTACAGCTACAGCTACAGCTACACCTATATCTATAGCTACAAGCAAGCTTGAATCTCTTTTATCTAAAGAGCTTGAGCTTTCAGTTAATTTTGATAAAACTGAAACGAAAATAGGAGAGCAAATAGCTTGTCAAATTAAGGCAGAGCGTATTGGTTATAGAGGTTATGGAATGATGCTTGCTGAAATAGGTTTACCGCCAGGAGCAGAAGTTGATCGAAGTTCATTAGAAAAAGCTATGAAGGATTCAGGTTATTCAATTAATTATTATGATGTATTGCCAGATAGAGTAGTTTTTTATCTTTGGCCTAAAGCAGGTGG
This sequence comes from Acidobacteriota bacterium, assembly GCA_016213785.1. Lineage (GTDB taxonomy): Bacteria > Acidobacteriota > Blastocatellia > Chloracidobacteriales > JADJPF01 > JADJPF01. Next base: position 6,946 of record JACQZQ010000006.1, on the reverse strand, counting down.
TATTAATTTTAGTTTTAGTTTTTCAGGGCGTTTTGCTATTAATGCATTAAATACAAGATCTCTTATTTATGATTATTACAACCCAGAAGCAAAAGAAGTCATTGCACCAACAAAATTTATAATTATGGAAAAATAGAACAGTTAAGGGCAGAAAAACATAATTCTGCCCTTACTTTATTATGACATCCAGTTAGTGGCAGCTTCGATATTCCATTTAGTAGTGATTTTCTTAGGCTTAGTCCAAAACTCAACAGAACTACGGCCAGTAATATCACCTGCACCAAATTTAGATTCATTCCAACCACCAAATGAAAATGGTTCGCGAGGAACTGGAACACCTACGTTAATGCCTACCATTCCTGCACTAGCACGTTCAATTACATAACGAGCAGTTCCACCGCTTTCGGTAAAAACCGAAGCAGCATTTCCATAAGGTGAGCTATTTTCTACTTTTAGTGCTTCGTCTACATCAGAGGTTCGGATAATTACCATTACCGGGCCAAAGATTTCTTCCTGAGCAATTTTCATAGATGGTTTTACATAATCAATTAATGTTGGGCCAACAAAAAAGCCTTCTTCTTTCCCAGAAACTACTCTATTACGACCATCCACTAGGATTTTTGCTCCTTGTTGTTCAGCTTCTGTAATATAGCCTTCAATACGTGCTTTTGCTTCTTTAGAAATTACTGGGCCAATGGCTTCGCCTAAAACCATATTTTTCATATAAGTAGCCATACGATCAATTATGTGATCAACCCTACCTACAGCCATCATAACTGAGGCAGCCATACAACGTTGACCAGCACAACCAGACATTGAAGCAACTATGTTAGAAGCACTCATTTCTAAGTCTGCATCAGGCATAACAATTAAGTGATTTTTAGCGCCACCCAAAGCTAGTACGCGCTTTAAGTTACTTGTGCCACGACGATAAACAATTTTTGCTACTTTTGTTGAACCAACAAAACTAATAGCTTCAATTCCTGGGTGATCGCAAATAGCTTCTACTGTTTCTCTTCCACCATGAACAATATTAAGTACTCCATCAGGAAGCCCTGCTTCTTTAAGAAGTTCAGCGATACGGCCAGCACTTAATGGAACAAGCTCAGATGGTTTTAATATCATACAATTGCCTAAAGCAATTGCATTAGGGATTGTCCAATTAGGAACCATATTAGGAAAATTAAAAGGTGTAATAGAAGCAACTACACCAACAGGGTATTTTTCAATTCTACATTCTACACCTCGGCTAACTTCCATAACTTCGCCTGCAATGATTTGAGGAAGTGAGCAAGCAAATTCTGTTAGCTCAATGGATTTTAAGATTTCAGCTTTTGCTTCACTATAAATTTTTCCATTTTCTTCTGTAACTAGGTTAGTTAATTCTTCTATATGTTGTTCTAATAAAGTTTTATAGCGGAAAAAAACTTGTATGCGCTCCTTGATAGGTAGGTTTGACCAGGCAGGAAAAGCTTTTTTGGCTGCTTGTACTGCTTTATCTAGTTCTTCGCTAGGCGAAAGAGGGACTTTAGAAATCACGCTACCATAGGCAGGGTTAAAGACATCAAGAAAATTTTGGCCTCCAGAAACAAATTGGCCTCCAATATAATTTTGTACTTCAGAATACTTCATTTTTTTACTCCATCTAAATTAAAGAAAAACTCGTGGTAAGATTGTGATTATATAGCTAGTTATAATTAAAATCAAAGCATTGCATAAGTTAAGTTTATAGCTAATTTAAATATGTAGGTGAAAAAGATTTTAATAAAAATCCTAGTAATAGCGCTCCTAGCATTACTACTGCTGGGCTGATTCGCCACTTAAGTAAGATTAAGCAAGATATAGATGCTATTAATATTCCTAGAAAGGAGTGAACTCCAGCTTGGTGAATATTTACAAATGCTGCTCCCATCATTCCTACAACTGAAGGGGTGACGGCTGATAAAAAGGCTTTAACTTGAGGGTTAGTTCTAAAGCGTTCTAGTGGATGCCCAACAATAATAGTAATTAAAAGCGATGGTAGAAATACAGCAATTGTAGCTACAATTGCTCCTGGAAAACTCGCAACATAATAACCAATAAAAGTGGCCGTTATTAAAACAGGGCCAGGTGTCATTTGACCTAAAGCCATTCCATCAACAAATTGTTGGTGAGTTAGCCAATGCATATTTTTAACTACTTCTTGTTCTATAAGAGGGATCATTACAAACCCTCCTCCAAACGTTACAGCACCTATACGAAGAAATAAAAAAGCTAATTTTCCTAAAAGTGGTAAAGGTGCAAGTAATAAAAGTAGAGGAATAAAAATCGAGTATTTTTCAGGGCGTGTTGAAGAAGTAAGGCTTTTATCTATTTTGTCGGTTTTAGATAGTTCATTTGGTGATTTTGAAATAGGGTTTGAGCTATTTGAAGATGATTCAGTTGTATCTTCAGGATGTTTAAGAGAATTTAAGAAAATTCCTATAACTCCTGCTGCTAGTATGACTTCTACAACAGTAAGCATTTTTAGTAGCAAAACTACACAAGCAATTATAGCCATTATCGTGTGAGTATAATTCTTAATGCCATTGCGTCCTAGCTTTATACTTACTGCTAGTACAATACCTACAACTGCGGCATTCATTGCTATAAAAAATGGGGCAATGTCTACTATTTTCCTAGCTTGTAATTGACTGTAAGCTATTGTTAAAGCTAGCATTATAAAAAAAGAAGGTAGGATAAAGGCTATTACAGCAATAATTGCTCCAACAGTTCCTTGGAGGCGCAAACCTATATAACTAACAGCATTTACTGCATAAGAACCTGGTAGACTTTGACCAAAAGCCGCAGCTTCCCAATACTCAGATTCTTTTAGCCAACCTCTTTTTTGGACAATCAATGTATAGATTTGAGCTAAGACAGCAATACCACCACCAAAGCCAATGCATCCAAGCCAAAGAAAAGTCCACCATAACTTTGTACGTGAAACTGTAGTCATTTTCTATTATTTCTAAGAAAGCATAATATGATAATTCTTATACACATTATGTTTATAATAAAAAAAAAAGCTAGCTCATTAAACTTGAGCTAGCTTAGGATTCCAGAAGGAGTCACAATTGCTTTTTATTTAGGAGTTACTCAACTATCAAAGAGACATCATCTACACGAAATCTAGTCGGATTTTTTGAATCATTTTCAACCACAAATACTAAGGCGATGTCACGGCCTGCATAATCTGAAAGGTCAAAGTTTCCTTTTGTATAACTAGAACTACTATTAGTATTGCTATAGACTTCTAATACTTCTACATAGTCTTCTTTATCAAAATCATAGATTGCTACAAAAAGTTTGTCTTTACTTGAAGATGAAGTTTCTTTGGTTGATACATTTACCCAGAATGTTAAATTAGCTTCAGAAACATTACTTGGGATAGCAAGACTTTGATACATTATGCCAGAGACTTTATTTTCAATTCCTAATAGTGCATAAAATTCACCTGTGTGAGGAGTTCCACTATAAACACCACCTGAGTTATCCTCAAACTTCCAAGACTCTTCATCCTTCTCAAATCCACCATTAGAAATTAGCTCTCTAGGAGAATTACTAGTTGTAGCAGGTATGTTAAGAAGTAAATTAGTGGTATTTGGGCCAGGGTTAATTACTTTTCTAGAGCCACTGTTTATAAGGGCTTCTTCTACCTGTCTTGGTGTTGCGCGAGGGTTATTATTTAGATAAAGAGCTACTACACCAGCAACATGAGGTGCAGCCATAGAAGTTCCTGAAATAGTGTTAGTTGCAAAGTCACTTGTATACCAAGCAGAAGTTACATTAACACCAGGAGCAAATATATCAACTACAGAACCAAAATTAGAAAAACTTGCTGCTACATCATTTCTATCAGTTGCACCAACTGTGATTGCTTCACTAACTCGTGCTGGGGATGTATTTATCGCATCTTCATCATCATTTCCTGCCGCAAGTACATAAACTACACCTGATGCAATAGACCTTCTAATTGCATCATCTTCTGCTTGGCTTGCTCCTCCACCTAAACTCATATTTACTACGGCTGGTTTAACATGATTTCTTGTTACCCAATCTACACCTTCGATTATGTCAGCAACAGTTCCAGATCCATCACAATTTGGGCCAAGCACTCTTACGGAATAAATATTAGCATTTTTAGCTACACCATAAGTTTGGCTTGCAATTGTACCTGCCACATGCGTTCCATGTCCGTCACAATCTTGACCATTGCCCCCAGTAGTATCATAAATTGCTATAACACGATTACCAAAATCATTATGCGTTGGACGAATACCTGTATCTAAAACATAAATATTTACCCCTGCTCCAGAATTGTTATAAGAATATTGGCTATTAAGCGGTAAATTAGGCTGATCAATTCGATCTAAACCCCAAGGAGGATTAAATTGTGTGTCAGATGTAAAAACACGACCATTTTCTTCAATATATTTAATACGAGGATCATTACTTAAGGCTTCGGCTTCTTCTGATTTTAACTCTATAGAGAAACCTTTAATAGTATCTTTATATTTGTGAGTTATTTTGCCTACATATCTTTGAGATATTTCTTTAGCAGTAGTATCAATTAACTGACCTTGTTCTATTGAATAGGTTGTTTTATCTTGGGATTTACTTGTAATAAATTCTTCATTTAGTACAACTATATAGCTATTAGGTATGGGGTTTTTAGCTTTTTTAACTTTACTGATATAAGCTTTAGTATCAGTAGTTTGGAACAAACTTAAAAATAATGTGGTAGAAATTAATAAAAGTGAAAATATCTTAATAGGTTTAATAGAATTTTTATTCATAGTAGTCTCCTTAGTAATTTGTTTAGTTTTATTGTTCACTAAGATAATGGGCAAGATTTATACCTAGTTAGCATTAAAGAAAGCTAATAAGAAATAAGCTATTAATTTAGTATGAGATACAGGATTATGAAAAATACTTGACTAAGTATATTAGCTAGTAAGCAGTGTCAAAAATGGCAGATTTTATAACAAATCTTTGCCAAAAATGGCAAAGGCTTTGGTTTATATGCCAAAAACGGCATAAGAGAATGGTCTTATTTTTTATTTCTAGTCATTAATCTAGGCGGTTCTTCTAGAGTCAATGGCCCATTACAAATAGGTTCTTGAGGAAATGATTGTAGGTCTATTCCCACAGCTGCCAATATTATTTGGAAGCCTAAAATAATAAGTAACGAAGGAAGAACAACTGTACCAGTCGGTGTAGCAATTTTAGCTATTGAATTTATATACCAATTATAACCACCATAAGTAGCGCCAGCTAATATCATAGGAATACTTATGATTAAGTAAACACTTTCTATTGAAAAATCATAAATAAATTTTTTTAATACTACTCTACGACAAAAACAGAAAAACAATTTTCCAGGGAATTCTAATAAAACTTTTTTTATAGAAAGATTTGATTTTTCATCCCCATAAAGTGCTGGCATAGGAATGTCTTTTACAACAGCCCCTACAAGGTACATTTGACTTAAAAAGGAGATCTCAAAGAAATAAGAAGTGTGTATTTTATCTAAAGGAATTAGCTGTAATACATCTGCTCGTGTTGCAAGAAAACCATTTGTAGGGTCAAAGCATTTCCAATAACCTGTTGCTGCTTTAACCATAAAACTTAGTCCTATGTTACCAATTCTTCTTAGAGGAGGCATTTTCCGAAGTGCTTGGAAATCACGAAATCTATTGCCTTTAGTATAATCAGCGATTCCTAAAATTAATGGAATAAGTAACTCTGGTAAAAATTTAGGATTCATTTGTCCGTCACCATCCATTTTTACCACTATATCAGGATCAAGACTTAATGCTTTTTGAAATCCTGTTACCATTGCCCCGCCAACACCTTTATTTTTTTCATGCTCAATAAGGATTATCCTAGAGTCTTTTTCTTGTGAGTTTTTTACTTTTTGGCTTGTTATATCTTTTGATGCATCATTAACTACGATTACGTAAGTAATAAAAGAAGGCATTGTATTTAGAACAGACTCTATTTGATTGGCAACATTGTAGGATGGAATCACTACTGCTATTTTAAATTTTTCTAACCAGAATTCTAAAGACGATTCTTCATCAACTTTATTAACTAAATTGTTTCTCAACACCTGCTCCAAAAGTGTTTTGTAATAAATTTTGCTAAGGATAATCGATATATGACATTTCGTAAATGGTTTAAAGAAGTTATAAGAATTTATTAGAAAATAACTTATAAAAGAAAAAAGCCTACTTTTGGTAGGCTTTTTTCAGTAGGTTTAAATTAAGAGAAGCGTATCTATTTATTTGAAGTTTTAAGACGACCAGCATTTTGACGTTGCTGTTTCAAAATCTCAAGAACCTCAGGGTTTTTACCAGAGATGCTTTTCTCAATAGGTTGACCATAAGCATCGGGATCAAGATAAAGACCACGATCACCATCAGCTTTTATTTGTTCAACAGGAAGAGGATTAAATCCAGGATTATGTCTAACTCCTGAAATTTCCCATGATACTTTCATTCTTGCTTTTCCTCCTGCTATCTTGAACTTACCTTTTACTAGCTCTTGTGAAATATAAAGGTCAGCATCAGAGCCAATAGGAGTAAGTTTATAACGGAAGTCTTTGTTAACGGATTCAAACCAATCAGGCATTTGAATGGTAGCTTCACCGTTTTGATCAAGAATGATAGTACCACTATACATATTAAGAACTTCAGATGATTCTATAGCAAAATGGTTTAAGTACTTATTAGCAGGATCTAATGGATGATCTATCCTAAAGTTCTTACTGCCTATTACTAGGGAGTTACCAAGAATTTGAACATCACCATTAAATTGACCAGCAACAGTACCAACACCTTGAATGCCAGGACCATTATTTCCTTGTCCTAAGACACCTGGGTTTCCTGCTCCTCTTATTGCATTTCCTGATGTCGATGTTACT
>JACQZQ010000047.1 GCA_016213785.1 Acidobacteriota bacterium | reverse complement strand
ATTACTCTTACCCCTTCTATATCTAGTGGAATTTCTATTTTTCCCATTTTTCTTACCCCCTGCTTGTCAAGTCTTGTCAAAATTTTTGTTTTTTTATTCTACACTATATCTTGTGGCCTCCACGGGAATTACGGTAGAGCCATATTTTTTCTTTTGAAGTTAGGTTTTGTTCAATATCGCGGGCTTCATAGCGTAAATCTAATATCACTTTATCTTTTACAGCTTCGTTAAATTTATAGGTGTGAATATATTTCCCAAACACTTCCAAGCTACTTTGTTTATCCTGTTTAAGCAGAGGAGTGCCTGTAAAACCGATAAATATTGCATTTGGCAAAATCTTTTTCATTGCCTCATGGAGCTTTCCTGATTGTGTTCGGTGGCACTCATCTACAAAAACATAAATATCCCCTTTTGCTTTGAAATCTGTTGATAAATAGGTTTTAAGCTCCTCAATATAATCTTCATAAGCCATATCGCCTTTATTGCCAAATTTATGGATCAGTGAACAGAGCAGGGATTCAGTAGTTGAGTTTAGCTTTTCCATTAAATCTTTACCGCTTTTTGTACGGTAGATATTTTCTTCCACACCTAAAAAAACTTTTTCAATTTGGTTATCAAGCTCTTCTCTGTCTGTAATGATTAACACGCGGGAATTTTGGATATTTTCACGAATCCACTTTGTTAGCCAAACCATTGTCAGGCTTTTACCACTTCCTTGAGTGTGCCAAATAATGCCGCCTTCTCTTTGTTTAAGCGTCTTTTGACCAGCTTTTACACCAAAATACTGATGTGGGCGGCAAAGCTTCTTAATACCTCGATCAAAAACTATAAAGCCATGCAATATTTCTAAAAATCGCTTTTTATCACAAACTTGTTTAATATGATTATCCATCGTCTTTTCTGTGCTATCGTCATCCTCTTTCCAAGTTAAATAGTTTTTCTCTGTAGTATCAATTGTTCCATAGCGTAGCCCTTCCGTATCATTGCCTGCCATAATTAACTGGATAGTTGAGAAAAAATGTTTAATGAATAGCTCTTTTTGGTTATCTAAGTTTTGCCTTATACCTTCAGAGACAGAAACAACACTTCGTTTAAGCTCTATAACTCCAAGCGCGATTCCATTAACATAAAGCACAATATCAGGGCGTTTTTCATTTTGTCCTTTGACGGTTACTTCTTCAGCAATAGCAAAATGGTTATTTAGCGGATTTTCCCAGTCAATTAGCCAAACAGTTTGATTATTTTCGCCTATATCTTCTTTAACTTTAACGCCATAGCGCAACAAGCTGTAAACTTCTTTATTAATATAGTAGAGGTTTTTACTTTGAGCTCCTGCTGCTTTATTTAGCTGGTAGAGTGCCTTTGTAATAAGCGTTTGGCTGTATTTGCGTTCTTGTAGATAAGTTGATAAAAGTTCTTCTTCAATATGGCTATTTTTTCGTCGATACTGCCAATTGCCCAAATATTTATAGTTCAACTCAGTTTGAAACATTGTAACAATTCGGTTTTGCGTAACTCTCTGATTGTCCAGGTGTTATTTTCATATCAACCTTGTCTTGTCTACGTTATAAATTTTAGCACAGAATAAACAAAAATCTTGATTTCCCAAAAAACCTTGATACCCAAAAATCTTAAGCCCCGAAAAGGGGCGTAACAACTTTTAGTTTGGCAGGTATGCCAAGAATGGTAATAAGTTGCGTTGTAAATTTTAGCACAGAATAAACAAAAATCTTGATTTCCCAAAAAACCTTGATACCCAAAAATCTTAAGCCCCGAAAAGGGGCGTAACAACTTTTAGCTTGGCAGGTAACTGCCAAGAATGGTAATAAGTATAGTTCAGAGTCCCGTTAGGGACGACACATTTTTATAACAGAAAGTTATATAAGTAATGGGACAGACATACACAAATTTAATTATCCATGTAATATTTAGCACCAAAGACCGAATAGAAGTAATAGATCCAGAAATGAAACCAAAATTATTTGCCTATATGTCAGGTATCATAAGAAATATCAAAGGTAAACCATTAAAAATAAATGGTATATCCGATCATGTACATCTTTTAATTCAACTCTCTCCAACAAACTCAATTTCTCAAGCAGTACAAACCATTAAAGCCAATTCATCTCGCTGGATACACGAAAATTATCCCTCCAAAGAATCTTTTGCTTGGCAAACTGGCTATGGAGCCTTTAGTGTTAGTCGTTCTTCTGTTCCCATTGTTTTCAAATATATTGAAAATCAAGAAATGCACCATCAAAAACTCTCATTCAAAGATGAATTTCTTACTTTATTAAAAAAGAATGATATAGAGTATGACGAAAACTTTATTTGGCAATAAATTTGTGCCGTCCCTACGGGACTCTACCATTCTGACATGATTGGGTTCTTGGCAGTTACCTGCCTCTTGGCACTCATGTGCCCTTGGCAGTTACCTGCCAAGCTAAAATTTGT